>CAZCOB010000001.1:0-203092 GCA_964500415.1 uncultured Dehalococcoidaceae bacterium
TCCCGGGGGAAAAGGCGGGGCAGAGCGTCGACGCTCCACGGCCAGATGAACGTTATCACGCCTTCGATGAAGTAGCCTATCCCCAGCGTTACCGTGATTAGCGATAATATCGGCTGGGCGATGAGCGGACGCAGGGCGAAACGTTCGATTACCCACCCCAGGAACAGGGCAAAGATAATCACTATTGGAAACGCTATATAGACAGGTAGTTCGGCCTGCGCCAGCATCGAGTAGGTGAACCACGATGAAATCAGCACTATCTGCCCCAGGGCCAGGTTGGCCACGCTGCTGGATTTCCAGACCAGGACGAAGCCCAGCGCGATAAGTGTATAGACCATACCCACCGATATGCCGGTAATGACAAACTGGAGAAACATGTCCATGTCTCGGTTAATCCCTTTCCTAGATACTCCTCACCTGTATGCTGGTGGTGACCACGCCTTTCCGGCCGTCTCTATAGGTCACGGGCGCCTGTACGTCCACTTTATCCTTATTGCCGTATAAGGCACCGATTAAGTCCTTATATCTTTCTTCCATGAACTCTCTTCTGAGCTTCCGGGTGCGCGTCAACTCGGCTTCGTCGGGGTCGAACTCCTTATGCAGCAGCACGAATTTCTGCACGCGGGACTGCTCCGGCAGGTAGCCGTTGACTCGCTCCAGGTCCTGCCTGACGAGGTCGGCCACCTCCTTCTTCTGGGAAAGGTCGACGAACGTGGTGTAAGGAATGCGGTTGCGTTCCGCCCACTTTCCCACCATGGCGAAATCTATGTTCACAATGGCCGAGACATAGTCTTTGTCCTTCCCCCCGATGACCATGGCGTCCTTGATATACGGACTGAACCTCAGCCTGCCCTCGATGTACTGTGGGGCGTACTTGGCTCCCGTCTTTAGTTGGCCCATGTGTTCCAGCCGGTCCATGAATATCAGGTGCCCCTGCTCGTTGATATTGACGGCGTCCCCGGTATGGCACCAGCCGTTGATGAGCGTAACCGCCGTTTTCTCCGGGTCCTTGTGATAACCCGTGAACATGCAGTCGCTGGTAACCAGGAGCTCGCCTTCGCCGGTTATTTTGATTGAAGTGCCGAGCGCCGGCCGCCCGACGCTTTCGAATTTTATCTCCCCTTTGCCATGAGATGATATCAGCCCGGCCTCGGTGCTGGCGTAGCACTGCCTGAGCTCCACGCCGATGGCGTGGATGAGGCGGAAGGTGTCCAGGCTCAGCACCGAGCTTCCCGTCACGGCGAACCTGACCTTGCTCAGTCCCAGCCTGTCTTTGAGCGGCCGGAATAAGGCCAGATAAGCAAAGAAGTGAAGGATACGCCAGAACAGGTTCGGCGTCTTGCCTTCGAACTGTATGTCGGCGATTTTATGCCCTACCGGCAGGAACAGGTTGTAGGTGAAACGTTTCAGGGGGTTGGCGTCCACCATCTTTACCTGTATTTCGCTGACCAGTCCCTCCCACTGCCGCGGCCCGTAGATGACGAAGTTCGGCCCGACCTCCCGCGTGTCTTCGGCGATGGTTTCCGGTTCCTCCGGGAAGTTGAGCTTGGCCCCCGTCAGCAAATGCGGAATGGTCGCGAAATAGCTGTCGCCGACCCATGCCGCCGGGAAGTTGGAAATCAGGTCGTCGTTCTCATCCATTGGGTAGCGGTCGACGAATCCCTGGGCCGTGGTTATCAGGGCGCGGTGGTTGAGCATGGCCCCCTTGGGCAGGCCGGTCGTCCCCGATGTGTAATAGATAAAGGCGATATCCTCCCCGCTGCCTTCCTCCACGTTTTTCTCGAAGAGGCCGGGGTGTGCTTTCTCGTATTCCCTGCCCAGTTCCAGCACCTCTTCAAAGCTGATTAGTATAGAGTCGTCGTAGTTGCGTAGTCCCTTCGGGTCCCAGTAGATTACCTTTTTCAGCAGCGGCAGTTCGCCCTTGATTTCCAGGAACTTGTCCGTCTGCTCCTGGTCGTTGACGATGGCGAATTTGGCGTCGGAGTGCTCGGCGATGTATTTAACTTCCGATGGAATGGAATCGACGAAAATTCCAGTGGCGATGCCCCCCGCCGCCTGGACGGCGAATTCCGCCCAGAACCACTGCGGTTCGTTGTCCCCGATGATACAGGCCACGTCGCCGCGTTCCAGCCCGAGACTTATCATCCCCAGCGAGAAATATTTTACACTATCGTAGTAGTCCTGCCAGCTGTACCGGTGCCACACGCCGAACATCTTCATAGACATGGCGGTCCGGGGACCCCACCTGTCGCGGTTGCTTTTTATAATTTGCGGAATCGTCTCTCTTTTTTCCATATCGGCTGAAAGCCTGCTTTGCTCTTTAAAAACTGAATTACCCCCCAAGTGGGAGGTAATCTGTAACCTGTTGATTATAGCCGGTAACCGACTGTAAATCTATAAGAAAATTATAACCTCCCCGCGCACCTCGGTGCGCCTGGTAAAGATGAATTTCTGCTTCTCCAGTTCACTGCTGTTTGTAGCCATTTTCATATCGCTTCAGATTAGATTCAACAACGGCCTAGCTTACCATACGCGAGATTAAGCTGTCAATTTAGTCGAAGCTGAACCGGGCCCGGTTCCGTATTTACGCCGTGGTAACGGTGGTGCCGGTAGCCTTGGCAATCAGCTTGCCGTCCTGGTTGGTCACCGTCATCTCGGAGACGCCGATACGCCGTCCGCTTTTGACGACGCGGCATTCGGCGATCAACTCGTCGCCCACGCTGGCGCCGGAAATCAGGTGGATATTGAACTGGGTGGCGATGCTGGGACTTACCAGCGAGTTCGTGGCATAGGCGAAGGCCTGGTCGGTTATAGACATCACGATACCTCCGAAGACCAGCCCGTTGAAGTTCATGCAGTCGGGCGTTAGCTTCATTGCCACTTTAGCGTAGCCGGGGGTTAGTTCCACCAGACGCATGCCCAGTAATGACGCTATGGGTTCCCCGGCCTCTTTAGCTTTCAGTTCCGCCACGTTATCGGACGGCTCGTTTCCTGTTGCTGACATCCTGCCTCTCCCCTTCCGGTCGTAATTTCGCTACATTATAGCATAACTGATTACTCGTTGAAATTATAGCCTGTTGACAAACAGGGTGTATATGCCTTCATAATAAGGCCGAGATAATATGCCCGAAGGAGGTTTCGATGTCTGTTTATCTGATGCTGACGACGCTTACCGATTCGGGGCGGAAAGCCCTTCAGGACGACCCGGAGATTCTCAAGGAAATCAACAAGGAAGTCGAGTTTATGGGCGTGAAGATGCTGACCCAGTACGCGCTCCTCGGCCAGTATGATTTCGTCAATATCGTCGAAGCTCCCAATAACGAGGCCATGGCTAAGCTGGCTATCCGTTTGAGCGCCAAGGGCACCACCCAGACGCTGACCCTGGCCGCCATAAGCATTGACGACCTGATTGCGACCCTGAAAGAAAGAGAGCAGCCCTGGTAGAGCTTTAGAGGGTCTGGAGCGGGAGACGGGACTCGAACCCGCGACAACCTGCTTGGAAGGCAGGGACTCTGCCAACTGAGTTACTCCCGCACGAATCAGTATAATTTTATCCTGAAAAGAGTGTGGTGTCAAAGTATACCATTTTAGTATTGACAGGTATGATTGTGGGGGATAGAATCTACTTATGATTTACTCGTTTTAATATGTATTCATCAAGTATTGGGAGTAATAATACGGGTGGAAACAGTAACTAATTTTGCTGTTGTTGATCTTGAGACAACTGGGCTATTTCCAAATGTGAATGACAGAGTCATTGAGATAGCAGTTGTTAATGTGGATTCAAGAGGTAAAATCCTTAGTGAGTATTGTACGCTAATTAATCCTAAACGTGATGTTTCAATGACACAAATACATGGGATTTCTGCACATGATGTTAAGAATGCTCCGCTTTTTAGCGAAATTGCTGGAGATTTACTCTCCATGTTAGCTGGTACTGTCTTTGTTGCTCACAATGTTCACTTCGACATACGTTTTCTTCATTCTGAATTTAAACGCATTGGATGTAGCTTACCTGAGTTCCCATATCTCTGTACTATGCAGCTCGCGCGCAAGGCTGACCCTGACATTCCCAGTCGCCAGTTAGGCGAGCTATGCAAGTACTTTGGCATCAAACTCAGTCAACCTCACATGGCACTTGAGGACGCCAGAGCAACCGCTATGCTTTTAAATAAGTGTCTTTCTAAGTTGGCAACCGAGTCCAAACAATCTTTTTCTAATATTGGAATAACTGGACAACCTATTGCAAGACACCAATGGCCAACGCTTCCTATAACTAAAAAAACATACCCTCGAAGCCAAGCTGCTCAAGACATTATTTCGGAGCCCTCATATATTGGAGAACTTGTTTCCAAGCTCCCTGCAACCACCTGCTCGCAGCCTGAAATCGAAGACTACCTGCTAGCATTAGATGGTGTACTAGAAGACCGCAGAGTTAGCGCAGAAGAAAGCGAGTCGTTATATATTCTCGCGCAGGACTGTGGCATATCCCGCACCCAAGCGATTGGCGCTCACCATTTGTATATGCGTAACCTGATACAACTTGCGCTTGCAGATGCTGTAATTACTGAATCAGAGAGCAAAGACTTAGAAGAAGTGCGAAGGCTCCTTTCAATCTCCGACGCTGAGTATAAAATAATCTTCAAAGATGTGAAAAGAACTCATGCTCGTGGTGAATGGAAGCCTGTTAATGTTGTGAAACCGCCGGATGTCAAAAGCAAGTCTGTGTGCTTCACTGGCGAGCTTAACTGCCAAATTAAAGATGAGATTGCCAGTCGCTTGCTTGCAGAGATGATTACCAGCGAAAAAGACATGGTTATAAAGAGTGATGTCACAAAGAAACTAAAATTAAAATTTCTATCTAAAGGTGAGATTTTTAGTCACCTTCTTGCAGAGATGATTGCCGCCGAAAAGGGAATGGTAATAAAGAGTGATGTTACAAAGACACTGGACTTCCTGGTTGCAGGAGACCCTGACTCGATGTCAACAAAAGCGAAAAAGGCACGTAGATATGGAGTGCGAATCATAGCGGAACCTGTATTCTGGCAAATGTTGGGTATTCAAGTCGAATAGGGTATATGTGCTATAAACCCCAAAAAGAAGGCCCGCCTTTCGGCCAGCCCCCTCTTTATCTTGCCTTAATGCCCCAATGAATTAACTATTCAGTATCTCCATCGCCTCGTCGCGGTAGGCTTCCATCAGGTACGGTATGCCCGTCACTTTGGCGCATTCCTCGGTGAGGGACATGAGTTCGTTCCGCGTAATCGCCGGCACGCTGAAGCACCGCGCCCCCGCCATGAGCTGCTGGAGTCCCACCCTTATCTTCTCGCTGTAACTGTAAATGCCGATGGCCCCCAGCGGGATATTATCTATTTCCTTCGTCCCCACCATATTCTTCACGTCCTCGTAGTTGATGAATATCTCCTCCACCGTCGAGCCGTAATGGCTGACGGTGTTGGGCAGCCTCCCCTCTTTCAGCCAGAGGGCGATGTTCTTGCCTACCATGCCGGGTATCATGAGGGCGCGTCCCATGCAGATTGCTCTCGTGAAGGGTGCCCCCAGGGCCAGAGCCTTGAAAACGCCGTCCTCGCTGCTGAACGCCCCCGCGAAGGCGATATCCGGCACCCTCACACCCTTGTCCGACAGCATCTTGCAGAACTCGGCCGCCGCCGCGTGCAGGTAGAGGCTCGGCATACCCCACTCCTCCATCATCCGCCAGGGACTCATCCCCGTGCCGCCCGGTGCCCCGTCGATGGTCAGCAGGTCAACTTTCGCCCGCGCGCCCCACTTGATAGCCATGGCCAGCTCGCGCAGTCCGTAGGCCCCTGTCTTCAGGGTGATACGCTTGAAGCCGATACTGCGCAGTCGCTCGACCTCTTTATAAAATTCCTCTTCCTCGATAAAGCCCAGCCGACTGTGCCGCTCGAACTCTTTGATGGCGCCGTCCTTAAAGGCTGACTGATTGACCGGGTTCGACGGGTCGGGCGTGACGATATAGCCGCGCTTCTGGAGTTCCAGCGCCCTTTCCAGGCTGTTGACCTTGATTTCCCCGCCGATACACTTGGCTCCCTGTCCCCACTTCAGCTCGATTGTTTCCAGGCTGTGCTTCTTGTGGACGTATTCGGCTACGCCCAGTCGCGTATCCTCGACATTCATCTGCACCAGGATTTCGCCGTAGCCCTGGTGATAGCGCCGGTATGTCTCGATACGGCGGTCCATGTCCGGCGCGGACACGACCTTGCCGTTTTTATCTCGCACCAGCTGTGGGTCTATGCCGCAGACGTTCTCTCCGCAGACCAGTGTCACGCCGCTTATGGCCGCCCCGATGGCGAAGTGCTCCCAGTTCTTGAGTGCTATCTCGGTCGAACCCAGGGCGCCGGTAAATATAGGCGTCTTCATTTTTACCTTGATATCCCAGCCGTATTCCGTCTCGGTGTCCACCGATGGAAAGGTAGCCGTGTCCGGGTTACCCTCGACCCCTTCCGGCAGTCCTCTGGCGCCCAGGGCGTACCCCTGGATATTCAGGTGTGAGTAGTCCACCGGGTAGTCTTTGTCGCCTCCGGCGGTAATCTCTCCGAAAGGTCCGGGGTAAATCAGTTCCCTGCCGCGGAAGGTAGCCTTGAATACTTCGCAGTTGCCAGTACAGCCGTCGATGCAGCGGGTACAGAGTCCGCTCATCGGCGACACGTTCCGGGAACGATTGGCGGTGCGGGTAGCATCATTGGCATTGGGACGTTGTAAGTTCATACTTTTACTGACTCCTTTCAGAAATTATCAATATTTTTATGTCAACCCCCTTGGTATTCAGACGGAAACTTCCCAGAATTTTTCCAGGTCCCGGTAATCGTTAACGAAATCGTCAAATTTCACCAGGCTTTCATACTCCACGACGGTGCTCATGGCGAGGTTATCGGCTTCGATGCCGGCTTCCTCGGCGGCGGCTACCGGGTTCAATCCGCCGAGTAAAATTAATCCTATTTTATTAAGCCCCGCCGGTATCTCGCAGACCGGTTCGCTGGTACTTCCAATAGCAATGAGGCCGTGGAACCCCGCTTCTTTTAATTCCGCGATGACTTTCATGGTTGCGTCGCGGCTTATTGCCGGAATTTCCCTGAAATTAGCCAGCACCTCGCCGTCGCCGTTACAGGCGGCATTACTGACCGATGTCATGCCGGCTTTGATGAAGATGTTAGACGGGTCCAGGGAGCATCCGGAGTAATCTATAAGCTCGACAAAGCGTAATGCCTGCCGGTTTCTCATCTGCAGTATTCCGCCGAACCGCGAGTCCATGGGCAGGCCGGCCTTGAGTAAAGCGCCATTGAAAATGATACTGCAGACCGTGGCCAGCCCTATTTTCCCCGGGGGTACGGTTACCTCCCCGAGTTGCTTTCCCTCGGTTGCCATAGCTACAAGAGTGCTCGTACAGATGCCGGCATCAAAAGCCGGTTTCATTGCTTTCAAAGCGTTTTTGAATTTCTCCCTGTTGAAGAGCGAGACATTTACCGGCACTAGGCCGGAACGTTTTTCCGCATTATAAGTGGTGCGGAAGGATAACGTGCCGATTCTGGATATGGCAAAACCTACCTTGTCATTGACCATCGCCGACCGTACTTCTTCCATACCTTTATCGGTAAGGACGCGTCCATCGCGCTGTCCCACCAGGTAGGTCAGTCCGCGTTCATCCATGAGCCTGAGGTGGTATCTTACCGCCCTTTCACCCAGCTCGAAGCCATAATCCTTCATGCGGTGTGCAATGACTCTCGCACCGAGTGACTCCGTGGATTCATTCAGTATCTTTAGTATGGTGAGTTCTTTTCGTTCGACGCTCTGCGCTTCAAAAGACATGATATTAAAATAATAAGGAAATAGGAAACCGTTTACCGTATTATTACATATTTTATAATTAACCGGCTCATTTGTCAAGGGCTGGTACGGCGTATTATTGAAGTGACAGTTGTCACGATTATGGTATGTTTTAGGCACTATAGATGGCATATATTTGACAATAGTCCATATTAATTTTATAATGCATAATTGTATGTAACGTTAAAAATGAGTCCTTGCTTGCAACAGCTTGTGGAGGTTATAATGAAAGAGCTAAGGGAAAGAGTAAAACAGTTGCGTAAAAGAAAAGGGTGGGCACAGGAGGACCTGGCCAGGGAGATAGGTGTCAGTCTCTCGACAGTACAGCGATGGGAGAACAAAGGCGGCAAACCTACCCGATTGGCACGGAGAGAGCTTAAGAAACTCTTTACAGAGGCTGGAATTGAAATTAGTGATTGAAGGACGGGTGAATGGCTGAATCTTTAAAACCGAAGATTATTGCTGGAATGCCGGCATATAATGAAGGTAAGTATATCGGCACTATGGTGCTCAATACCAGGCAGTATGTCGATGAAGTCATCGTTATCGATGACGGTAGTACTGATAATACCTCGGAAATAGCCAGACTGGCCGGCGCCGAAGTAGTGAGGCACCCGCAAAATCAGGGCTACGGCGCGGCTATCAAAAAAATCATCGCCGAAGCCCGGAAGAGAGACCCCGATATTTTAGTAATACTGGATGCCGATACTCAGCATAATCCGCAGGAAATCCCTAATCTCATCAAACCTATTCGGGAAGGCAGTGATTTAGTCGTCGGCTCACGCACGAAGCAGAGTAACAAAATTCCTTTTCATCGCCGACTTGGCCAGAAGGTAATTTTACGTTCTGTAAATGTTATTTCCCGAAAGCATCTTTCCGACTCCGAATGTGGCTTCAGGGCTTTTTCGCGTAAGGCTATCTCGAAGTTACAGTTGAGAGAAAACGGAATGGCCATATCCGCCGAGACTGTAGCCGAAGCGGCCAGGAGTGACCTTAAGGTGGTTGAAGTCCCCGTTTCGGTTACCTACGGCAAAGATAGTTCCACTTATAATCCGGTAAGTCACGGCCTGGGAGTATTTACCCGGATACTTGTCATGATTTCGGAGAGTAAGCCCCTCTTCTTTTTCGGTATGGCCGGAACTCTGATAATAATACTTGGAATCATTGCCGGTATCAGGGTACTTCAGCTTTTCTCCGCGGGTGGCGTGTTGCCCATAGGTACGACCATGATAGCCGTGCTCCTCCTTGTCATCGGCGTGTTCAGCATATTTACCGGTTTGATACTCCGTGCCTTGTCTCGCAGAAAGGGTTGAAGCTCGGTCGTAACGTAGTTACTCGAATATTAGTCTGTGTATTGTCCCGGGCAGGAAGCATGCTTAATATAACGCTTATTAATCCTCCGCAGTTCACCATGTATCCCCAGCCGCCTGTCGGCATTGCTTTGGTCGCGGCTATTCTGGAAAAAGAAGGGCATCAGGTAAATATTCTGGATGTCAATGCCCTGGGAATTCGACCCGAAGACGTACCGTATGTAGTCAGGGACGCCGATATCATTGGGCTTACCGCCATGACGCCGACAGTCAGCGTTGCCCTGAGTATCGCCCGCCATCTCAAGCAGGCGAATCCCGGAACGACTGTGATAATGGGAGGCGCTCACACCACCCTGCTTACCGGGGAAACGATGGCATCGTCTCCCGATGTCGATATCATCATCAGGGGTGAGGGCGACGAAACGGTCGTCGAGCTTTTACGGGCTATCGAAGGTAAGGGGTCTTTAAATGACGTAAAAGGCATCAGCTACCGTTCTAACGGCGATATTATACATACCGGGGACAGAGCGTCGAGTGTGGATATGGATAAGCTGCCTTACCCGGCTTACCATCTTCTGCCTTTAAGGAAATACCGGCCCCACCCCCCACACGTCCTGGCCACGCCATTTGCCGCTATGGTGACCAGCCGCGGTTGTCCCTATCGCTGCGCCTACTGCTCCAAGCCCGTGTTCGGCAGTAAATTCCGGGCGCAGAGTCCGGCGCGTGTCACCGATGAAATCGTCTATCTCAAGGACAGGTTCGGCGTGAAAGAGATTGCTTTCTACGATGACTCCTTTACGCTGGACAAGGAGCGTGTCCAGGGTATCACCGAGAAACTAATCGGCTCGCGGATAAAGATTGCCTGGACCTGTGAGACGAGGGTTGATCTGGTGGATAAAGGGCTGCTGCGTAACATGAAGCGGGCCGGCTGTTATGCCGTCGCCTACGGTATAGAATCGGCCTCACCGGATATCATCAGGACCCTGCACAAGGATACCACTCTGGAGCAGGTGGAAGAGGCCGTCCGTATCAGCCGAGAGGTCGGCCTTCAGGTTATCGGATATTTCATGCTCGGCTCCCCCGGCGAGACCCTGGAGACGATAAGGAAGACAATCGCACTGGCGAAAAAGCTGAAGGTGGACTTCGCCCAGTTTTCCGTAACTATGCCCTACCCCGGCACCGAGCTATACGATATTTACATGAAGGACAGGATGGAAATCATCCCCTGGGAGAACTTCGTCTATGCCGGGACGGACAATCCGGCTACACCTGTTTTCGAGAGCGATGAAATCACCCGGGACGACCTTAAATACTGGGTGCGGCAGGCCTATCGCGATTTCTACCTGCGCCCGGATTATATCTGGCAGCGGCTACGCCATTGCACATCATTCGGTGAGATAAAGCTGAACGTTAAAGGCTTGCGGATGCTGATGAGGAGTATCGGTGCTAAGGGATAGCAGGGTTCCCTGCTTCATGCCAACTATCCCCCGTTAAAATGGTCGGGGTGAGAGGATTTGAACCTCCGACCTCAGCGTCCCAAACGCTGCGCGCTAAACCAGACTGCGCCACACCCCGACGCTTACAGTATAGCCGAGCACTGATGAGGTACGCAATATTTTTAAATGGTCTTTTCTGTATTATCATTCCCGCGGAAGCGGGAATCCAGCCACCCACCCCTCGTTTATTATCTATTCCCACCCTGGCCGCCCAGCGTCATCAACTGCTTATCCCGTAAAATATTCCCCGCCCGGTCTCCCCATTGGGGAAAGGGGGATTAAGGGGGGTTTTCAATCTCTCCCAATACAAAAAAAGAGTCCCGATAAGTCGGGACTCCTGGACTCTAATTATAAATTTACTTTATTCACGGCAGTCGGGGCAGGCATCGTAATCGGAGAGCGGTGTCCCGGATGTCTTGGCGATGTACTCTATCTGTTTTTCCGGCGCCCAGTACTGCCCGCAGACGGAGCACTTCTTCAGCTTGAACTCCATCCTGTTGTGGGGCCACTTGATGACCCGGGTGCCTCTCCTGTCCTCCATGGTAATAGCCCCCGTGGGACAGCTGTAAGCGCAGGAGCCGCAGCCGATGCACACCTCGGAGAAATCCTCGTTAAACGGCGTCGTCATCTCCCTGTCCACTCCACGCCTCGCCAGGCTGATGGCCGCCACCCCCACGACCTCCTCGCAGGTGCGGGCGCAGTTGGCGCAGAGGATGCACTTGTTGTTGCCCTTTTGTTTGACGAAACGCGTCTTCGTAACGCCGACCTTCTCTGCCATTTCCTGGATTACCTCGGAGTCCGGGCACCTCGCCAACAGCAGTTCCAGCAGCATCTTGCGGATTTTCTGGATTCGCTCGGTGTCTGTCTTTACGGTAAGACCCTCTTCCACCTGGTAGATGCACGATGTCACCAGCCGCTCCCGGCCCCTGGCGGTCTTTATCTCTACCATGCACAAACGGCAGGCGCCGTAAGGAGCGACGGCCTCGTTCTCGCAAAGGGTCGGTATATATATATTGTTATCGCGGGCGGCATGCAGTATCGTGGTGCCTTCTTCTGCCGTGATTTTACGTCCGTTTACCGTTAAATTCACCATTTTCATCGTATCCTTACTTTACTTTTACCGCCTCGAGGTTGCAGACGCCGGCGGGGCATTTCTTGTCTTTGATATGAGCTTCGTATTCGTCGCGGAAGTACTTAATCGTGCTCAGGACCGGGTTGGGCGCCGTTCTTCCCAGGGCGCAGAGCGCGGCGTCGACCAGCGTTTCCGAAAGCTCTTCCAGCAGCTCGATATCTCCCTTTTTACCCTGACCCTCGGTAATCCTGGTCAGGATGTGTTTCATCTGTTGCAGTCCCTCGCGACAGGGAACGCACTTGCCGCAGGACTCTCCCTCCAGGAAGGTGACGAAGTAGTTGGCGATATTGACCATGCACGTCTTATCGTCCATGACAATCATGCCGCCGGAGCCCATCATGGAGCCGACCTTATCCAGTTCGTCGAAATCTACCGGCAAATCGAGGAGGCTCTCCGGGATAACGCCCCCGGACGGACCGCCGGTCTGGACGGCCTTGAATTTCCTCCCGTTGGGGATACCTCCGCCGATGTCGTAGATAATCTCCCGCAGCGTAATGCCCATCGGCACCTCGACCAGTCCGGTGTTGGTGATGTTACCCACCAGCGAGAATATCTTGGTGCCTTTGCTGTTTTCGGTGCCTATCTTGCGGTACCAGTCGGCGCCGTTGTTGATTATCAGGGGCACGTTGGCCCACGTCTCGACGTTATTAAGATTGGTTGGCTGTCCCCAGAGTCCCTGCTCAGAGGTATGTACGTACTTGGCTCTCGGTTCCCCTACCTTGCCTTCCAGCGAGGCCATTAAAGCAGTGGATTCGCCGCAGACAAAGGCCCCGCCGCCCCTGCTTACCCTGATGGCAAAGTCAAACCCAGAGCCGAGTATATTCTCACCGAGAATACCGTATTCCTCCGCCTGCTCAATGGCTGCCCTGACGTGCCTCACTGCCATCGGATATTCGTTGCGAATATATACATAACCATGATTACTACCGATAGCGTAAGCTCCGATTATCATCCCCTCCAGAACGCTGTGAGGATTGCCTTCTACCAGTGCCCTGTCCATGAAGGCGCCGGGGTCGCCCTCATCAGCATTGGCGATAACGTACTTGGTGTCGCCGTGCGCCTTGCGGGTGCTCTCCCACTTGTTTGCGGTTGGGAAACCACCTCCACCACGACCCCTCAAACAGGATATTTGAATCTCCTCAATTATTGCTTCCGGCGTCATTTTAAGTGCCTTCGCCAAGGCGGCGTAGCCGCCAATAGCCAGATAATCATCAATTGAGGTTGGGTCAATTAAGCCGTTGTTGCCAATAATCAGGCGCATCTGCCGCTTATAGAAAGGCACTTCGTGCTCATAGGTTACTTTCTCGTCCGTTTTGCGGTCAGTAAATAATAGTCTATTAACAACATTACCCTTGCCTATAGTCTCGGCAATTATCTCAGGGACATCTTTATCCCTTACCCTCTGGTAAAAGATGTCCCTAGGTTTGATAACCACCAGGGTACCCCTTTCGCAGAACCCGGGGCAGCCGATACTTTTTATCTCCACTTTCCCGGCTAGGTTCTGCTTCTTAACCTCCTCATGGAAGGCGGCCGTAACGGCTTTGCAGCCATGGGCCTGGCATCCTGTCCCGTTACATATAGTAATAACGGCCTTTTTCGGGTCTCTCTTTCCGATGATTGATTTTCTTAGAGACTCAAGTTCGCCCAAGGATTTTAGTTTTACCACTGGTGATATCCTCCGCTAATTAGTTGTAGTTCTCCAGCACGGAACCGACTTTCTCAGGCGTCATCTCTCCGTGATAGTCTTCCCTTATTATTACCATGGGACCTAGGGCGCAGGCGCCCACGCAGTTGACCGTTTCCAGAGTGAATTTAAGGTCTTTGGTGGTTTGCCCTCTTTTAACTCTCAGTTCCTGCTCTATCTTCTCCAGGACCTTTACGGCCCCCCGGACATGGCAGGCGGTGCCCATGCAGACGTTAATCAGGTGGCGCCCCCGCGGTGTCAGGCTGAACGCCTTGAAAAAGGTGGCGACGCTGTAGACCCGACTCAGCGGAACGCCGAGACCCCGGCTCGTCTCCTGTAGCGCCTCTTTGGGCAGGTACCCTACTTCCGCCTGGATATCCTGCAGGATGTCCACCAGCAGCGATTTATCGTGCTGATGCTTTTGCAGTACCTCTTTTGCCTTTGCTTTTAGCTGTTTTGGTGACATTAGCCTTCTCCAGTAACTTTTGATATTCCAGTGCCACTCTTTCCTGTATCTGCTCAATTAGATCGTCGCTCAGGTGGCGGAACCTGCCCTGTATTTTCAGGTAGTCCCTCACCGGTCTGAGCTTGGGCAGGTTGATGCTTATTTTATACTCGCCGTTTTCTACCTCGTAGAGAGGAAATATCCCTGTCTGCACGGCCAGCCGCGACTGGCGATTAACCGTGTCCGTGGCGCTACGCCATCCGGTGGGGCATACCGCGAGGATGTGGACGTAAGCCGGCCCCGGTGTGTTCACGGCCTTGCGGACCTTCGCCATCAGGTCGAAAGGGTACCCGTGCGTGGCGGTCGCCACGTAGGGGATATTATGGGCCGCGGCAATCTCCGGCATGTTCTTCTTCCAACTGAACTGCCCGAAGCTTTGCTTACCGGCCGGCGAGGTGGTGGTGGCAGCCCCGAAAGGCGTGGCCGAAGACCTCTGGATGCCGGTATTCATGTAGGCCTCGTTATCGAAGCAGATATAGGTGAAATCGTGCCCCCTCTCCAGGGCCCCGGAAATTGCCTGCAGGCCGATATCGCTGGTGGCCCCGTCGCCGCCGATGGCGACCACTTTGGTGTTCTCCGGTAGCGGCACGCCCTTCCTCTTCATGGCTTTATAACCCGCCTCGATGCCGGAAGCCACCGCCGCTGGGTTCTCGAACAGCGTATGTATCCAGGGTAGGTGCCAGGAGGTAAGCGGTAGCTGTGAGGCGAAAATTTCCATGCAGCCGGTGGCGTTGGCGACGATAACGTTATTATCGAGGGCTTTGAACGCCTGCCGCATCGACAGGGCTTCGCCGCATCCGATGCAGGCGCGGTGCCCCGGTGCAAAATTCTCCCTTTTCTTAATAAGTCTGGGTACGTAAACCGCGTATTTTTCCATTATTCCCTCACCCCGTATATCTCGTATTCTTTCTTGCTTCCCGTCCGGGCAATCTCCATGCCTTTCTTCACCATGTCTTTGAAACCCGCCACGGTGATATCCCGGCCGCCGAGTCCCCCCACGAAACTGACGATTTTTGGCCTCTTTGCCTGGTTATAAAAGGCCGCCTTGACCTCGGAAGCGAGCGGCCCGCCCGGCCCGCCGAATGATATAGCCCTGTCCAACACGATAACCACCTCGGCATTTTCGAGGGCTTCTCGTAACTCCTCGAAGGGGAAGGGCCGCCACAGGCGTAGCCTTATCTGTCCCACGCTCTGCCCCTCGGCCACCATTTCGTCGATGGCTACCGACGCCGTCTCGCCGATGGCGCCCATCGTCATCAGGACGACCCTGGCGCTGTCTGTTTTGTGTTTCTCGACGGGTGTATATTTTCGCCCGAAGGCTTTATTGTATTTGTCCCAGACCTCCACGATGACCTTCTTGGAGTTCCGTATAGTCACTTCGTGTGCCCACTTCGTCTCCGTGAAGATGCCCGGCGGGGCGAAGTCTCCCATTGCTACCGGATTATCCGGGTTCAACGGCAGCGGAAACCTGTAAGGAGGCAGGAACTTATCGACTTCGCTCTGTTCCGGAAATTCTATCGGCTCGATGACATGTGTAAGGTTAAAGCCGTCCAGGTGTACCATCACCGGCAGCAACACCCGTTTGTCCTCGCCGATGCGGAAGGCGCAGATGACGTTATCCACACACTGCTGCCCGTTCTCCGCGATTATCTGTATCCAGCCCGTGTCCCTGACGGACATCAGGTCGGAATGGTCGCACCAGATGCTCAGCGGCGCGGACAAAGCCCGGTTGGCCACCGTCATGACGATGGGCAGCCTCATCGGAGCCGCCACATATACCACTTCGTTCATCAGTGCCAGACCCTGGCTGGCTGTGGCTGTAAACGTGCGGGCGCCGCTGGCCGCCGAGCCGAGACAGGCGCTCATGGCGGAGTGCTCCGACTCCACCGGTATGTATTCGGCATCCAGTTCCCCGTTGGCTACCAGTTCGGCCAGGTGCTCGACGATGTGGGTCTGCGGGGTAATCGGGTAGGCCGCGATGACATCCGGGTTGGCCAGTTTGACCGCGTCCGCAATGGCGATGGATACCTCGATACCTACTCTTGTAGCCATTATTCCACCTCCTCTACCATCGTTATCACCCTGGTCCAGCACTCCCTGGCGCAGATGCCGCATCCCTTACAGTAGAAAAGGTCGGCTTCGAAATACCCTTCCTCGTTCTCCCCGATGCACCCCTCCGGGCAGTACAGCGCGCAGAGGCCGCACTTGATGCATTTCTTAAAGTCATAGGTCGGGCGTTGCGAACGCCAGGTACCGCTCTCGTACTGCCGGGCGCTGCCCGGGGCGGCCACTATCGCGCCGATTTCCAGGTCTTTCCAGGTATATTCACCCTCGGATTTAGCCATTTATTGCTCCTCGATTACTACTTCTTCGTAGGCTGTTTCCATCGCTTTGATGTTGCGCTCCCCCAGCCTCCCGAAACGCTTCTCCAGCGGTGCGTGGACTGACTCTTTCTTGACGATTCCCGTAACTCTGATAACCGCGCCGAGCACGGTGGTGTTGACGATGGGCACCCCCAGTGTCTCGCGCGCAATCTTGTTGGCATTTACCGTGGCCACCGGATATTTTATGCCGAACTCTTTCTTTATCTCCTTGACCGTTTTTCTGGTATTGACGATAACCCATCCGCCCTTTTTCAGGCCGGAGGTCACGTTGACTTTATCCAGCAGGTTGGGGTCAAGCACCACGACGACATCCGGTTCGTTGATATCCGCCCTGATTCTAACCGGCTCTCTGGTGTCTATCCGGTTAAAAGCCTGGACCGGCGCTCCCCGTCGCTCCGG
Source organism: uncultured Dehalococcoidaceae bacterium (assembly GCA_964500415.1). Lineage (GTDB taxonomy): Bacteria > Chloroflexota > Dehalococcoidia > Dehalococcoidales > RBG-16-60-22 > JAFGPF01. The sequence goes on from CAZCOB010000001.1 coordinate 16,774, forward strand.
ACCGAAGCTGGGGAAGGCCTGTGCGTACTTGCCTTCGCTTATGGCCGCCTGTGCCAGTAGCTCGGTAGAGGTAACCGCGCCCTGTCCGCCGCGGCCATGCCACCTGATTTCCGTGAGGCTCTTTTCTTTCGTCATTTTATGCTCCATGTACTAAAAACGCCCCTGGAGCGACTTGAACGCTCGCACCCGGCTCCGGAGGCCGGTGCTCTATCCACCTGAGCTACAGGGGCCAATTACTAAAATGATACTATAAAATGTAAAGTTTGCGCAACCTGTACGCATCGTTCAGGCGTAGCGCCAGATAAGCATCAGGTGGCTGATGCCTACCACGATAATCATGGGCGGCAGGGCGTATTTCAGGAATCTGCCCCAGCTGATGGGGTAGCCCTCTTTGTTGGCCACTGCCGTGCCCACCACATTAGCCGAAGCGCCGATGGGTGTGGCGTTCCCACCGAGGTCGGTACCCAGCGCCAGCGTCCAGGCGAGCGTCGGCAGGCTCATCGCTCCCACTACCGAAAGCTCCTTGATAACGGGCACCATGGTGGCGGCGAAGGGAATGTTATCGACGATTGCCGAGGCGAAAGCAGAAATCCATAAGATGAAAGGTATCGCGATAGTTAATTTACCCCCGGATGCATCCCCGATGAATTTGGCGATTATCTCCAGCACGCCGGTCTCTTCCAGCCCGCCGACGCAGACAAACAGGCCGATGAAAAAGAGCAGGGTCTGCCAGTTGACCCCCCTTAAAACGTGCTTGATGTCTTTCACGTCGGTCAGCAATGTCAGTATGGCGGCAATCACGCCGATAATACCCATTGACAGTCCGGTCTCGGCGTGCGTCACGATAAGTATTACCGCAAATATGAATATGCCCGTATCTATCATGAACAGGCGGCGGTCCTTGATGGCGGAGCCGGGCAGGGGGCATACCTTCATTATTTCATCGGGGCTGGTCTTCTGCTTCAGGCTTTTACGGAAAATAAAGTAGAAATAGACCAGCGTAAAAATCATGCAGGTCCAGGCGATGATGCCGGTATTCATGGCGAAGTCGAAGAAATTATAACCCAGGGCGGTGCCGATGATGATATTGGGCGGGTCGCCGCTCATAGTGGCGCTGCCGCCGGTGTTGGCGGCGAAAATTTCCGCCACTATCACCGGCACGGGGTCGAACTTGAAAAGTCGGGCCAGTTCGACGGTTATCAGGCTCAGGAACAGCAATACGGTAATGCTGTCGATGAACATTGATAAGAACCCGGAAATAACCATAAACAAGAGCAGTAAAGGAATTACCCGGCATCCTACCAGGCGCGCCGCGTAAAGACAAATCCAGCGGAAAAATCCCACCCTCTCCATGCCGGCCACCATTACCATCATCCCGCCGATGAAGATTATGGTCTGCCAGTTCACGCCGTAGGATTCTACATGCTCCCCGCCCGGTACCCAGAAGCTCCACTGCCCCAGTTGCTCCAGGTTCAGCACATTCCAGGCCGACCCCGGACTCTGCATGACTCCCAGGAAGACGACCAGTATCACGAGGGCCGCGCCGATAAGGGCGGGGATATAACGGGGTGCCTTATCGCTGACAATTACGGCCAGCATGATAACGAAGATGGCTATGGATAGAATTTGGCTTAGTGATATCATTGAATTGGACGCAGTCTAAGAATCGGATGTGACAACTCAATTTTAACAGGTGTTATCCGTTACTGGCAATATTACCCTGTCACATGGTTATTTACACCTGGCGAGTATGCTCAGGCTGCAAGGGAGACCTCCCCACTCACTGACGACCCTGTCCAGTTGCACCCACGTAAAGCCCGGTGACGATTCGGCAGGCGTCTCCAGTATTTCTATTATTTCAAATCTATCACTTAAATTCCTGATAAGAAATTCTCTGGTGTAACCCACCAGATGGAGGCGTCGAAGGCCCCTTTGCTGATACTCAATTTCATCATTGATATTAGGGCATTGAATCAGTAAATACCCCTTCGATTTAAGTTGGTAATACATAGCGTCGAAGACTTCCTTAACGTTAAAAACATGTTCCAGAGCGTGGTGTGAAATAATGCCGTCGAAGCTGGCCTCCGGGAAACTCTTCAGCCCGTAATTACCGAGCGCAATATTTTCGAGGTTATAGTGTTCCCTTGCGTATTTGACCTCCGGCAAGCTCGGGTCGATTCCGTACGGAATCATGCCGGCTTCTTTAAAGCAATTGCATAAGATTCCTTCGGCGCAACCTATGTCCAGTATTTTTGAGGAAGGTGGCAGGCCGGTACGATTAAGAAAGTACTGTGCGATGAAGTTCTTGCGTTCTATGAACTTTACGTCTGCTCCACGCCCAAAACTTGATTCCGTGTCAGCCAACATGGACCGGTACAGGTTGCTGTAATAGTTGTTGACAGCCTGCTCGTCGTGAGGGTAATTCTGGTAAATCAGGCCGCAATCATTGCATTTCATGTAATTGATGGAAGTGTTTTTCTCCAGGATTCTTTTTGCCTTGTTGAAATAGCGGTTGCGTTTTTTTAAGCTCTTGATATTCATGCCGTAAATATAGTCTAATCGCCTGGAATCTTTATCGTAGAGGCCTGTAAAATTTCCCTCCAGCGTGTATTTATAGAACAGCTGAGAGTTATTGGACCCGCAATAGTAACAAGGTAAGATTACCCCGCTATTATTTGTTTGCTCGATGGTGGATAGTCGCCATAGCCTTTTTATCTTGTTGGATTTGTATGCATGGAAGACTGCAAGAAATATCAGACGCTCAGCGTAAATGTATACTAAAAACAACAACGCTTTCAGTTTATGATAGAACCATTTGATAATAGTCATATTATTGGCAGCCGGGTATTTTTATTTTTATGATTATTCCTCCTGAGCAATGAGAAAGGTTACCGTTTGGTATGGCTGTTCTTTTCATTTGAAAGGTTTTGCTTGCTCATGAGAATACACAGGTTATCACCGGGATATTTTATGACCTTTCGGGCTGCTATTAGCAATTCCAACAGTAAGTACACAACGCCCCTGTCGATAAAGCCGTTACCACGGCTTTTCATGTCTTGAAACCCCGGTTCCTTTATCTCATCATACAGGTTGTAATTATCAACGATAGTGAGTTTTAGTGGATTTTCCAGGATATCCCTCATGGATATTGATTCCGACCAGAGATTTTTTACACTGAGGCCTGCGGCCTTAGCTGCCCGTTGTACTGTCCTGGCCGTGAAGAACTGCACGTGGACCGGCGACCATGTGCGTTGTAATCCGTTAAATATTTTTCGAGATAATGATTCATAATTCGGGACGGAAACAAAGATGCGCGAGCGTTCGTCCCGAAGCAAGCGTTTACAATGTGATAATAATGCTACGGGGTCAATTATATGCTCCAGTACCTCCTCAAGTATAATCAGGTCAAACTTCTCGCTACTCTCAAAATCCTCCACCTTCGTCTGAACAAGTTCTAATCCAAAGCGCCGGCGGGCTTCTTCCACCCTGGTATTATCGAATTCAATCCCCGTAGCCTCCCAACCCTGGTCGAGGGCTGCTTTTACCAGGTAGCCGTAACTGGTGCCGACATCCAAAAGCCTTCCCTTTTCGATACCTGCTATATCCTTTAACTGGTTAAAACGTTTGACCTTGGACTGCAGTGCGGCTTCATCGGATTTGAACCCCATGTGAGGGACGGCGTGGTCAATCCCTTTATATTGCAGGGCCAGGCGTAGTTCCACCAGCGCTTCAGGCGATGTTACTTTACGCAGGTACACCAGCCTGCAACGACGGCACTTTACGAAATCCAGCGGCCTTAAGGGGTGTGTTATCGGTCTGCCATTATCACCGGAACATAAGGGACATTCTCTATGCACCAGTTTTGAGCTATCGAGGTTTTCTTTTACCTTGTCTTCCAGCAGTCGTAACAGTGTTTTAGATTTTATTATTTTATAAAGTCGCCTTAATGTCTTCATGTTTTATATCTCACCGGTGAGTTGCGGCTGACATTCTTTATTATTAATTCCTGATATCCAAAGACGGGTAACGTCTGCGCAAATTCATCAAAAACCGGCAATACCTGTCCAGCAATCTCCATAACTTGCGGTGCGAAGCGAGAAACCGTCTGGAATGAAGGAGGAAAATATTCAGGTAATCGGTGGCTAAAGTCGGTATCGATGGCTTTTCATCATAGCGGGGCACCTTTCTCCCCAGGAGTCTGGCATATTGAAATTGCCCCTTCAGCCTTCTCTTTTGCCTGAAAAATTGTTTTCCAGATATCTTGACGCGGTCGGCGCTAATCGGCTCCGCGGTTATCCTTCCTTTGTTAACAAGCCTCTGAATAATCTCCTCGCCATAGCTGGTTCTGGACACGAAGATGGAGCTACCGATTTTGTCGATATTCCTTATTTCGGGCAGCGATGCGTCCCCGAAGGAGATATCGGCTAGCTCCGCCGCGCCGTCTCTGCAGAGTGTGCAGCGCCAGGGAGTGAACGAGCAAAAGGGAATATCGTAATACCTGAGCTGATTGATTTCCTTGATACCCCCGCCCTTGAGATGAATTACCATTTTGCCGGGCCAACCTTCCCTGCGGTAGCTCAGTTTGGTTACGTTATCTTTCTCAATTCCGTATCTGGAGAGAAGATATTCGGTGGCAAGGAGGGTTTTGGTGGTGCCGCAGAACAGCCCGAGGTGTAAAATTATCCTTTCCTTGAGTTCGGTATTAACTTCCTCGGCTTTTCTCACACCATGAAGGTGACACGGCAGCCCCACCACGGCGTATTTACCCGGCGTCGCCAGTATCTCGTCCAGGGCCAGATTGGCGGGAACGGCGCAGTACTTGGACCCCGCTGAGGATATTATATCCTCTTTGTTTCTGGCAATCACGGGTTCCGGTTCTAAAGGCCTATCTTGATTCATCGTAGCTACGAGGGCCCCATCGATGATATTATCTTCCAGCAATGAAATCAGCAACGATGGTATCAGACCGCCGGAGCTGGACTCATATCTTATTTTGTCATCAGTAGCATGGCCGGTGTAGCAATTCAAGTAATTGCCGAGTATTTTGTCCTCGGGTTCCGCATTAAAGATATCCAGGTTAAGATGTTTGAAATCGACCTCGTGCCCCGGGCAGACCTGAAGGCAGGTTCCACACGCGGTACATTTTTCCTTTTCCACATGCGGAATGTAAAGCTGGTCGTTTTTGAGTATTTTTATTGCCGAGGAGGGACAGAGACTCACGCACGTGCCGCAGCCCAGGCAAAGGCCGCTTCTTACCACGTCATCAATCGTTCCCTCTTTTTTCATGGGGGTTAATCCGAATTATTTACCCGGCAGCCCCAGCTTAACCAGGTCGTCTCTCATCTCTTTTTTAAATATCTCCCACTCTTTAAAGGCCTGCTCGACTCTTTTGTTATAGTTTGCCAGCGGGTCCGGATTTTCCAGAATCGAGCGCGCCTTGGAGATGACAGTATCTAGGTTCGCGGATTTTGCGGGGAGGTGCAATTCCATATCCGGGTCGTAGGTATCTATCATGTCCCTCGTTCTCGTAGATTCCTCGGTAAATACGTGGAGGAAGGGCGTTCCCACCGCACCCGCTAATATCGAAGAATGTAACTGATAGGTTATTACCAGAGGGGCATTCTGGAAAAGGAGGGGGTAGGCGTAGGGGTCATAAAATTTCATTCCGTACCTTTTGACCACAACTGCTCTCGGCGAGTATTTCAGGGCGCTGGTAATCAGCGGGTGGACCCAGTTTTTCAGCGGCGAGCGCCTTATTAACGCTTCTGAAAGGGTCCTTGCCCTTTCGAACATTCTCCAGGTAAACCTCTGTGTGCCGGTTATCGGTTTATCCATTCCTACCCGCCAGTCCTGAAGTAGAGGCCTCTCGTATTCCTGGGCCACGATAAGCGCCTTGCGGAGGCCTATTCTCTCGGCCATATGCTGCGCCTTCGACTCGTCGAGTAACAAATCATCCGGTATAAACATGTCCCGATAGTTGATTATCAGCGTCTCTCTATCTCGCTCGCTGAGTGGTTTCCTGGCCCACTGGTCTTCTCTGGAAAGATGCATCACGGGGTCACCGATTACCCTGGCTTTAACTCCCAGTTTTTCCAGCCTGTTTTGGGTGACATTATCCCTGGCTGAAAAAAGCCTTAGGCTTTTAAGACTCTTGATAAATTGCTCAAATTTAGACGTAAGGTCAACACCAATAGTGCTTGAATAGTCCGGTGTGGTTATGCCTAACGCATAGACAGGTATATCGATATTCGCTGGAAGATTTAATAAAAAGGAGACGCTGATTATGCCGCCGACGACGATTATATCTGGTTTGCCTAACAAGCCGATATTCTCCTCGGTAATCGGTGTGGACAAATTCATTATCTCTGCATGGGGTATGATTTCCCTGATAAGGTCTCGCCCTTTGATGTGCACCATGGCCCCGCCGGCATTTGGAGCTGTTATTTTATAAAATTTGACTTTTACGGTTGATTTATTCATCATCCTGCCTTTTCCCCTGACGCTTATGGATATGGCTGATTGATGCGCCATTCGTGATGCGGTAAATAGGGCGGGTAGTTTTGTACTACCGGGGCTATGCGCTCCCAGCTTGCTTGGGATGAAGATATCTCCATGAAACCGATTGTCTGTCTGGTAAAAGCCGCTTTCTTGCCGAGAGTCGATGTCGGTAGCAGCAGCACCGATAGTAAAATATCATACGTGCCGGGTAGAAGTAACAGGTCGTGCAAGGTGCAGGAGATTATTCCCTTGCCGACCTCGATAGTGGCACGTACATCGTCGTGGGCGGTGTTTAGGCGTATCGCCAACTCCTTGTTATCTCTCCGCTGGAAGAGTATATCGAACGAGGGGGTTTCCAGGCGTTGGAAGCAATCATAGCCTATCTCCATCGTTACCGTGTCGCCGTGCCTGAACTCGGAGGAGTCTTTTCTCTGGTTGCTTATGTTGACATTACGGATGACAATTTCCTCTGATGCGGGCAGTGTAACGGCTCCGGGCGCGGCGCCGGATATGGTATCGCGGATATAGGCTGATATGACGGATTCCGGAGTGCCTTCCTGTTTGACAGTAGCGTCCTGAAGCCATATCACCCGTTCTGTTATTGACTGTACGGTTGGCATGCTGTGGGATATGAAGATAGTTGAACCGCCGGCATTCATGAATTCTTTCATCTTGGCGACGCATTTGCCCCTGAAGCTCTCATCGCCCACCGCCAGGACCTCGTCCACCAGCAGGATATCCTGGTCGCAATGGGCCGCTACGGCGAACCCCAGCCTGACGAGCATGCCGGAGCTGTAGTTCTTCACCGGCGTGTTCAGAAAGTCGCCGATATTCGCAAAACTCACTATCTCATCGAATTTGCGGTCTATCTCCTCCTTGTTCATGCCCAGGATGGCGCCATTGATGTAGATGTTCTCGCGCCCGGTCAGCATGGGATGGAACCCGGCGCCCAGCTCGATGAGAGGCCCCACCCGACCGGCTATCTCTATTTTACCCTTATCCGGCATGTAGATTCCGTTGAGCATCTTCAGCAGTGTGCTCTTCCCCGAGCCATTGGCCCCGATAATCCCCAGGCACTCGCCCTTTTTCAGCTCGAAGGAAACATCGTCTACTGCCCAGAACTCGTTTTTTCTGAGTCTATCCGGTTTCGTGCTCATCCGGAGCAGGCTCTTGGCGATGTCTAGCATGCCGTAACGCATCGATGTCCGCAGGTATCGGCAGAACTTCTTGGATACATGCTCGACTTTTACTATAGTGTTATCGTTCATCGTCTTTTACAGCCTTATACCCTCTCGGTAATCCTGGTCTCGCTCAGATGGAAAACAATCAGGCCGACCACGAACACTACGAGAGAGATAATACTCGCATAGGCGAACCCTTTGAGATTATCGGCACTACCCAGAACGAGCAGGTCCCTGGGAACTGAAACCAGATAGTACAGGGGATTGTAGGTACTGACAATGCCTACAATACCGCCGGCCGGTTTGGCGTAAAGTATCGGCGTGGCGAAGAGCAGGAAGGTGATGGCTACTACAATACTGTTGCCTGCATCCCGGGCAACGCAGTTAATCAGCGAGAGGAAAAACCCCAGGCCGAGTGTGAGTATTAGTAAAGGTATAACGGCGAATGGCACCAGTAATATCGTTAGAGGGGGTGGGGTCGTGTAAGCGCCGAAGAGGATGAGCAGGATTACAATCGGGATAAGGAAGGTAATAAATCCCTGGAGTACGCCGGAGATAACGAGGGTCTTCTTGGGGAAATTAATCTTGGTAATGATAGTCCCGGCGGTAACCAGTGAGTTTGTGCCCAGCGTAAGCCCCACCGAAAAAAGCTGCCATATCGACGTTCCGGCCAGGGCGAACAGCGGATACGGTACGGAGATATCCCCAACGTTAAGTATTCCACCGTTATTCAGGAAGACGAAGATAACCACACTGGCCAGGGGGACCATGAGAGCCCAGAATATACCCAATACCGACTGCTTGTAGTTAGCCGTGAAGTTCCTCTTAAAAAGTTGGAAAGTCAGCCAGTAATTACTGAAGATTTCGCTGAACATCTCTTTAAACAAGGTCGGATAACCTTGCTTGTTGAGCTTATCCGGCACATATACGAAGCGTTTTTCCTTCACTTTGACCAATCACTATCCGAAGTTAATGGATAATTTCCATTAACGTTCATCAAGCGTAACACGGGTATTGTATCGTTTAAGCGTCGGCTGATAAGAGGATGTTGCCTCATCATTATCGCTCTTGGTGTTAACCTATTATACCACAAGCGGCGAATCTATAGTCCAATTTAAGAAGACATAGCTGGACGATGAAGGTATTAAACTGGCACTCAACATACTCGGTATCGCGGTATGGCTGGACGGTGAAAACGTAGAAGTGACGGGCTCTTTAGACCCTGGCATCGTGTTCACACCCTCGGGGGGGGCGCCAGCCCCCTCTCGAAATTATTCTCCTACTCTATCATTCTGCTAATATTGACTTTTTAGCCTCATGCCGATTAAAGTAACTACAGCAAGATTCAGTAGAGGTATATCTTGGTCTGGCTTAAGCTTGTTATTTGCATACTGGTTATTTTCTTTTCCGGGCAGAAAGTAGCCAAATACGGTGATGTCATCTCGGAGAGAACCGGTATCGGTCAGGTGTGGATGGGTGTCATCGCCATAGCGCTGATAACTTCGCTGCCCGAGCTTTTTACCGGCATCAGCGCCGTAACCCTGGTGAACGCCCCCGATTTAACCATCGGCGACCTCATCGGTGCCAATGCCTTCAACCTGTTAAATCTCGCCCTGCTCGATATTTTCCACAAGAACGGTTCCATCCTGGCGATAGCCAGCCGGGCGCACCTCCTCACCGGCTGGTTCAGCCTCAGTCTTGTGGTAATCGTGGCTGTCTTTATCTTCATCAGCTGCCGCTTCTCCGCCATGTCGCTCGGCTGGATTGGCTGGTACACTCCCGTCATTATCCTTTTCTATCTGTTCTCGGTGCGGCAGATATTTCATTACGAGAAAACACACCTGGCGATGAAAGAAGCCAGCCCTTTCCCGGCTGAGATGTCCTTAAAACGAATCTATATTTACTTCGGTATCGCGGCGGTTTTTATTATAGGCGCCGGTATCTGGCTGGCTACTATCGGCGACGAGATTGCACAGGTCACCGGCTGGGGACAGAGCTTTGTGGGCAGCCTTTTCCTGGCCTTTACCACCACCCTCCCCGAGATAACGGTTTCCTTCACCGCTTTGCGAATCGGTGCTGTCGATATGGCGGTAGCTAACATGGTCGGCAGCAATCTGTTCAACCTGACCATCATCCCCGTAATCGACCTTATTTATGCTAAAGAGCCTGTCCTGGCTCAGGTCTCGGAGAGCCATCTGGTTACCGCCGGGGCTGTTCTTTTAATGTCGCTGCTCTTTGTTGCCGGGCTGCGTTTTAAACCGGGGAGGTATTTCCGCCTGAGCTGGTTTAACATCGGTATAATTGTGTTGTTCATTGCTGGCGCGTATTTTAATTTCGTCGTGTCCTGAAGAGGAGAACTGTAAGGATGCAAAAATTAACGGCGGTAATCCTGGTGGGCGGTCCGGGTTTGCGGCTCCGCCCGCTTACCGATGATAGGCCCAAGTCCGTTTTGCCGGTGCTTAACCGGCCCTTTATTGAGCATACCATTGCCTATCTCAAGCAGTTCGGCATCGAGGATATCGTCCTGACTCTGAACTACCTGCCGGATGTCATTCGCGGATATCTGGGGGATGGCAGCCGCTGCGGCGTCCGCCTGACCTATTGCCTGGAAGAAGAGCCGCTGGGTACTGCCGGCGCCGTCGAAAATGCCGCGAGTTACCTGGACGGTACCTTTCTTGTCCTCAACGGCGATATTTTCACCGATATGAATCTGGCCGACATGCTCGCTTTTCACCGCGATAAAAAGGCAAAGGCTACCATATCGTTAGCCTGGGTTGACGACCCCAGCGCCTTTGGAGTCGTTGAAACCGATGATGAAAAAAAGGTGAAGCGCTTTATCGAAAAGCCTCCCCTCACCGAGGCCGCCACCAACTGGATAAATGCCGGGATTTACGTCCTGGAGCCGGAAGTCCTGGAGCTTATACCATCGAATACCCACTACATGTTCGAAAAAGGCCTTTTCCCTCTCCTTCTGGATACGGGAGAGCCGGTGTATGGCTATCCGTACCGCGGCTACTGGCTGGACATGGGCACGCCGGATAAATACTTTTCCCTGAATGTTGACCTCCTGTCATCGAAAGTAGCCAGCCCGCTGGTTTCTTTGTCGGGGCAAAATGGTATATATTATAACCGTGATGTTATCATCCATCCTTCGGCGGAAATATCACCGCCCGTATTGATTGGTAGCGGCAGCCGCATAGGACAGGGAGTAAACATCAGAGGCCCGGTGGTTATCGGGCGGGAGTGCCGCCTGGAACAGGACGCCGGTATAGAAAACGTCTTGTTATGGGATAATATTGATATCGGGGCCGGGGCCAGACTCAGTCGGTCAGTTGTTAGCAGTGATATGAGTGTTAGGGCAAATCAGGATATTACGAATCGTGTTTTAACCCCTTCGCAAACGGCGACGCTGTTTCCGGCTTTAATAAACGGGTGAATTTACTATAAAGGAGCACCTATGGCAGCAGAAGCAATAAAGGGAGAGGCTAAAGGGAAGAGGCAGGAACCAAGGAAAATTACGTTCAAATGTCAGCGCTGTGAAAAACAGAGGGCGCTTGAAGAAATGGTGAGCCTCACCCGGTTCCGGCCGGTGCTGGTAGTATGCCGGGATTGTGCCAAAGAGATACGTTAGGTATCATGATATTGCTCTGAGATTATAGGGGGGGTGTTTGATGGCTGAGGAACTCGGGAAAATAGAGAAACTTCCGGTAGAAGATTTTAAAAAAGGCAGAAAGCTGTACTTCGTTCCGCTTATTTACGGCGGCGTGGACATGCCGGAAAATTATATTGAGAAATTAAATAAATACTGGGAACAGGTGGAAAAGCAGATTGAGGAACTGGCCTCGAAACTCGGCGAGGTAAACAGGATATACCACGAGCTGATTACGCTGCCCGGCGATGAAGGCTGTAAGAACGTTAAGGAGTTGAGTGAACCGAGTCATAAAATCGTTCGGGCCTGTATGGATAAGAAGGCGCAGCTGGAAGCCGTCGAGGATGGTGATATCCTGACGGAATTCATGGACTGGAGCCGTTGCCTGATAATCGGCCTGCAAAACCCGAAGGTAGTATCAAAGGTCTACGAATCTTATACGGAAATCGGTAAAAAGAGAAACGAGTATATTGCCTGGAAAATCGACGAAACGCTTAAAGAGAATGAAATCGGGATATTACTCATGAGGGAAAATCATCAGGTACAATTCCCGTCTGACATACAGGTGTTTTATGTCGCCCCACCAGCCCTGGACGAGATTAAACGCTGGCTCAGGGAAAATGAAAATAAGACAGACCGGGAAGCCGAACGGAAGTAATTAGCCTCTTCTCCTAGTGGGCATACACCTTTTTTCTTTTAGCCTTCGGTGTTTTCGTTACCGGGGCGAGGTGCCTGTAATAGACCGCGCTGCACTGCAGACAGGTTATGTAAACTCCTTCGTCATCGCGTTCCAGGAACAGGTCGCCGCCGCAACGTTTACACCCTTTGAATTTGACTATATTTAGCATTACCCTTCCCCTCCTTGGAGACCGCTGTTTTAACCTCCGTTCTTTTTTATACAGCAGTTTGTAATAGTTGCGTGTTTAACGTTCTCTGCAATCGTTTCATTCGCTTTAATCGTTGGTATTGTAAAGAAGCGGTATCACAGAGATATCACAAAATACGTTACGAACGTCACAAAATCATCACAAATGCGGTTTTCGTATAAAATGTAACGGTTTGCTTTGACAAGGTAAACGTAAATAAACTAGAATTTTTTTAATAACTCACGTTCTAAAATTTCAATTTTCAGGAGGTAAAGCATGGCGGGAAAATACGATGAGTACATTCATCATCCGCCCCATGTCCGGATGAGCATGAAGGCGGACAAGAGCATTATTTTCGATGGGCTGTGGGTGGGCAAACAGCTTATAAATTATGATTTTACTTTCGGCCATCAGTTTGTCAGAAAACCGTTTAAAGGAGATAATCCCGCTCATACCCACAATTTCCAGGAGTTTTTGGCCTGGTACGGCGGCAACCCTGACGACCCCGACGATTTCGGGGGTGAAGTGGTATTCTACATGGGTGAAGAACTGGAAAAACACGTCTTTACCCGGCCGACGGTTGTCTCCCTGCCGCCGGGGCTTGTCCATTGCCCCCTGGAGATAACTAGGATTGACCGCCCGATTATTCAGATAGAAATGATGCTCGCTCCCCCGGACGGTTCGCCCCCGACAAGGGAACCTTTCTTCGAAAAAGATAAGGGTTTTAATCCCCAGGATGTGATGGAATTCGAGGATTTATCACGCCGGTAACCCGTGGCTCGTCAGGGTTGCTGTTTGTTAATTGAATGTGACCGGCCGGCTGCTTGAGGCTGTTTTATCTCCGGGCGGCCGACCTGAGAAGTTGGATTATCATGGAGATACTATCAGCGCAGGATTCCCATGTACCCGGCATTGTAGATGTCTGGGAGGAGTTTGCCATCTTCCACGAAGATATGGACCCCCGCTATCCCATGGTGGATAACGTCCGTTCCGGCTTTGAAGAGCACTTAAAAGACTTGATGGCGGATGCCGACACCCTTGTCCTCGTCGCCCTCGATAAAGGGAAAGTGGTCGGCCATTCTATCGCACAGGTCAGGAAGTCCTCTCCGGCGTTTAAGCGGGAAAGGTTTGGATTCATCGACGAAATGGCCGTAAAGGCGGAGTACCGCCGCTGCGGCGTTGGGACGCAGCTGCTGGAGAAAATACTCGAGTGGTTCGGGTCGCAGAATATAGATATGATTGAATTAGATGTAGCCGCTGCGAATCAGGTAGGCCACCCTTTCTGGAAGAAGCACGGCTTTCAGGTTTACCTGCACCGCTTATATTTGAAAACGTAGCACGTATAATCGGCCTTAATCTTCCCTCCAGTTCCAGTCCATTCCGCCTTTGAAAACTTGCGAGTTCATCTCGTTGCTGATAAAGAGGTTGGCATCGGGGAAACGTTTTACCATGGCGTAATAAAATCCGGCAACGTCATTCGTTTTTGGAAGTTCCTCGTCGGTAGCGACCAGGTATTCCCTGGTAAAACTGAACGAACTGGAGTCGAAGGGCATCCCCGGTTTCTGGTGTCCGGGAATGACTACCTCGGCGCCCATTTTCTCCAGGCGCTCTATATCCTTTAGCCATTGCTGGCGTTCTTCGGCCGTAACCTCGCAGGTAAACAGGTGCGCTTGGTTAAAAAGAACATCGCTTCCGTACAGGGTTTTTATGGAAGGTATCCACACCACCGTGTTGTATTTCAGGTCTCCCATTACTTCCGGTATTATCTCGATACGGTGTCCTTCCAGCTCGAAGTGGTTCTCGGCAAGAGGTTCGATATTTACCGCTTTTCTGGGTGTGTTGATAACTCCTATGGTTGCTTCCCAGTGTTCGATTTTCCCAAAAAACTGATTATTTATCGTGCGGGCTACCGAAGGGAGCGCGATGACCCGGGCTTCGGGGAAAGCCTCGGCAATCGGTCCGAGGCCAAAGTAATGGTCGGGATGCGCGTGAGTCACGTAAATCGTTTTCAGGTATTTGCCTGTTTCCAGTATTTCCGCGACAACTCGATGGGCATTGGATAGAGTCCACTGCGCATCGATAAGGACGGTATCGGTCTCCCCGGTCACGATTACGGAAGCAACTTCGAAACCGCTTTCGTCGCTGAAAAAGACTTTCGTGGCCGGTAAATCCGGCCCGTGTGTGTCGATTCTAACTTCCATAGACTGGTCCTCCAAAAAGAGATATTTAAGTTTATCAAGCAGTGCTCCAAATTGCAAAAAGTTATCAATGCTCTTAATAATCTTCCACCCCTTGCCCCTTTGCCCACTTTTCCGTTACAATTCAATAGCCACGGAGAGGTGTCCGAGTGGTTTATGGTGCCGCTCTCGAAAAGCGGTCTACGTGCAAGCGTAGCGTGGGTTCGAATCCCACCCTCTCCGCCATAATGCTATCAACCCGTTGTGAAAATCTGCTAAAATAAAGAGCGCGGAGAGGTGCTGGAGTGGCCTATCAGGCACGCCTGGAGAGCGTGTGTAGCCGTAAGGCTACCGTGGGTTCGAATCCCACCCTCTCCGCCAGCCTTTTACAAAGTTTTGGGGGGGGGGGAGGTAGCTCTCTCGCCATTGTTCAATATGAACGAGGTAGCGTCAGATGAAAGTAATTGATTTGCGCAGCGACACCGTTACCCACCCCACCGCTGAAATGCGGAAGGCAATCTTTAAGGCGGAAGTCGGTGACGATGTTTACCGCGAGGACCCCACCGTCAATCAGCTTGAGACAATGGCCGCTGAAAGAATGGGTAAAGAAGCCGCCCTCTTAACCACCTCCGGCACCCAGAGTAATCTTATCGCCGTACTTACCCATACCGGTCATGGCAACGAGATAATATTGGGCGAAGATGCCCACATGTTGTGGTACGAAGTGGGTGGTGCTGCCGCCCTGGGCGGTGTGGTTATGCGCACCCTGCCCAATGACAGTAACGGCCGTCTCGACCCCGATGACATCGAGCAGGCCATCCGGGGTAAATATATACACTACCCGGAGAGCACGCTCCTCTGTCTTGAGAATACGCATAATCGCTGCGGCGGGGCGGTTCTTTCCGCGGACTATACAGACGAAGTCTGTAATCTGGCCCATGCACACGACCTGAAGGTGCATCTTGACGGTGCCCGTATTTTCAATGCCGCAGTTGCTCTCGGCGTACCGGCACGCGTACTTGTGAAAAACGTCGACTCGGTTTCGTTCTGCCTTTCTAAGGGACTCAGCGCACCGGTCGGGTCGCTGTTATGCGGAAACAGCGATTTTATCGAGCCAGCCCGCAAGTTCCGTAAGATGCTGGGCGGCGGTATGAGGCAGGCGGGGATTATCGCAGCCGCAGGCATTGTGGCACTCCGAACAATGATAGACCGCTTAAAGCAAGACCACGACAATGCGAGACGTCTGGCCCGGGGATTGGCAGGTATCGAAGGAATCACGCTGGCCCGGGACGATGTACCCACCAACATCGTTATGTTCGACCTCTCACCGGAGTTATCTTTTGGAGAGTTCGTTGAGGGTCTTGAAAAGGAAGGGGTAAAGGTGGGTTCGCGCGGTGGGAATTTATTTCGTGCGGTTACTCACCGGATGATTTCATCCTCAGACATTGACAAAGCGCTGACACGCATCGAAGCAGTATGTCAGAGACTCAGCCGTCGAAGTCATAAATAGTTTTTTATTAATTTACGTTCAGTTATCCCGAGGGTCCTTCCGGCCGGGTAAAACGGGGCAAATCCTTAATTTCATCAAGTATCTGTGAGGCCATCGTCAGGGCTTCGTTACATTTATTTTCCACAAACTCTGTTAGTATCTTTCTGGCTTCATCCGGCTTACCATCGTCAGCCAGAATCGCAACCTTTGCCTCCAGCCCGGTGCTTTCCTCCATGGTGTGTATTTCGAATATCTTCCAGTAACGGGTAATTTTATCCCGGTACTCCGGGTGGTATTCTACCGCTAACCGCAGCTCTTCGAATATTTTAGCCGCCGCATTTGTCCCCATCGACTCGGGCACGGCATTAATACCGATATAGAATGGCAGATAGGGGGAAATACAGGGCTGTCCGAAGGTCGTCCACAGGCAGCTAAGCAAATCGGTATGGTCCGGCCTGGCAACGCAGATGTAGGCATAGGTCGTATATCCCTTCAGTCCGTGCGTGCATATGGTATAATGGTCTCTCTCCTCCGATACACCTAATACGCTGAACCGGTGGTCCTCGGGAGAGGTGTTTCCATGGTCTCTGAAGCAGCTCATCAGGTAGGACAGCGATATGCCCCTGGCGAACGTCATGCAGGAGTCGTATTGCTGGTCTATCAGCAGTTGCCACATCCTCTTGGCCCTGATGTAACCCAGTCCGATTCCGGCTTCAACCGCCTTGAGCCTTTGCGCAACAAAGAAATTGGCGTGGGCAAAGACCTGGTCGGTCATGGGGCCGTGGACGGCATGATTTTCCGGATTGTTATAAACCCAGTTTGCGGCTTCCAGGAGGTAGCCTTCCCTGGGGTCAGCAATCGTATGCGCACCTGCCCCGCTGGGAAATTCGATTCCGTATTTGGTCACGTTCTCCGACCATAACTCGACGAATTTCCTGGCGCTATCGGACCGCTGCATCAGTTCCTTGCTGCTGAGAGGTTGCGGCTTATCCGGGCCGGGATACGGGACTATTCCGGCCGAACGGAAAAATTCGGTATTGCAAACGCCCTTTTCATTCAATGCGCTCATCGGACGCTCGAACATGCCGGCTACAGACAGGCATCGGTACCCGTCTTTGGGGATAACCAGCTCTATTTTAACGTTCTGCCAGAAGGGCACAAAAAGGTCCATGGACTGCCCCACCATATTCCCCCCGCCTGCCGATGTTAAGCCCGTTACGAGTGCTCCCGTACATCCGCCTGGTGGTTGATACACAGTCTTTTCCATACAACCTCCAATCGTCCGCTGCTTTTTTTCTTTCATCTTTCCCCTCCTTAAACCGTTTGTCCGTTGATACTGACGATTTATACAGGGCAGTCTTCGATAACCCGCCGGTATTACTTATTCGTCTCTCCCCGAGAGCAACCTGCCGCTGGTAACTTCCTTAAAGCGTTTGTTATACCCCTCCCGACCATCTGTATAGGCAGCGATTACCCAGGTCATCTCTTTCAGGTTTTCTATCATGTTTCTTAATAAATTAAACGGTATGGATACGGTAACGTATCCCATCGTTGCCACCTGGCGTGCGATATGGCCGAAACATACTCCTTCAACGACATAGTTCAGTTGGCCTGAAATGTATGGATATACGAATGTCCACGCACAGCCGATAACCGGTGTGGTTCTACTGACATACATTTCACCGGTTGAATAAGAATAAGATCGCAGTACAATTTCAGCCTGCCTGGCGGTGCCCGTGATAATCAGTACATCAGGGTCGAAATCCATCTCACTCAACGGCGCGAAGATGATATAGTTGCAGCTACCTTTTCTTAAAGTGGGAAGCACCTCGTAAATACGCCGGTTGGCGCGTGCCTCCTGAAAAATATCCAGTCCGTACTTGGTGCCAATTTGTCCGGACACGCTGAACGGGTCGTCATTGGCTATACCCAGACAAAGCGGCCCGGCACATTCAAAATGTGTCTCATCAACATAAAAAGCTCCTGAATTCTGGGCTTCTTCCGGCATCAGGCAGAAAGCGAGGTTTTTATCCAGTCTCCTTACACCTTCCGGTTTATTAAAGAGAAATTTGATGCCGACAGGTTGTCTCTCCAGTTCCAGCTTGTTGAGAATCGACAAATCGATGCTTAGCGGATGTATCTCTGCGCTATTAAACTTGGTCATAATTCCACCTCCAATTATAATATTTTTTTATTCTAGCACATATTGTTATTAATGATTACCCCAGATTCCCTCAGTTTTTGCCTTCTTTCACCAAGGGCGCAAGTATCAATGTTACCACGACTACCGCTATACTGGCCCAGGTAAAGCAGTTAGAGAAACCGTAATTATCCATCAGGTAGCCCATCAATGGAGCGAGCAGGGCGCTGCTCTCGGTCATGGAAAAATAATAAATCCCGTAGACCAGGGAACGGTTGCGCTCGGTCGTCTGCCCGATAATGTATGCTTCGGACACCGGCATACGAGTATACATTGCCATGCCGTATACAAAAGACACCACCGCTATTCCCCAGTAATAAGGGGCCCAGTTGAGCATATAAACGGCGGCGGCACTTGCCAGGCAAGATGTTACCACCAGCGGGACTCTTCCCAGGCGGTCGGAAAGGTAACCGCCCAGCGGACTTATCCAGATACCGGCCGCATTCATTATGACGAGGAAGGACGCAGCCCCTGTTATACTGGCGCCAAAATTATCGACGGCGTAAAGAGTGATAAATGCGAATACGGAACTGACAATTCCACCCGTTAAGACGCTTAGCAGAAGAAATGCCACCAGGTGCCGCCCCTTGCCCTTGGGCATTGGTTTGGCTTCCGGGCTGTGATCGAGTTCGCGGCGAGTTTCGCTTGTTTTCTTGGGTCGGCGGGTGAGTTTTATCATGAATAGTCCACATATCATTGTGGGTATGGCGAGGATAATAAAAGCACTGCGCCATCCGCCGACAGAAGCTATTGCCGTGGCGATAAGTGGGGTCACCAGAAAGCTGGCGCTGGCTCCCATCTCGTGAAAACCCAGGGCCCGACCGCGATTCTTCCCCGCCGCCGCCGAGACCATCGGCGCCGCAGACGGATGGTAGCCGCCTCCCAGAATACCCATCACCACCAGAAAAGACAGCATCATGACATAGGTCCGGGACAGCCCTATAAGTATCCCCCCGGCAGCTACACCACATATGCCGATAATCAACAGGATACGCGGCCCGATTCTGTCGGCGAGAAAACCGGCCGGGATTTGGGCAGTTCCGTATGTCCAGGAGAACGATGATTGAATTAGCGCTGCTCTGGTATAGCTCAGGTTGAATTCGTCGCGGATAAGCGGCAGCAACGGAGCCGGCAATGCGATTAGTATGTGATGAACGAAATGCGCCAGCACATAAACGGGAAGAAATCCCTGAAAAATCGAGCGAAGTCGAGATTTTTTAATGGTCGCGTCCTTTCCACATCGTACTCTTTTTACTTATTTAATTACTCCGGCGTTATAAACGATATTACCGCCGACTACCGTCATTACGGTTTTTATATTCTGTATTTCATGGGGTTCGATACTCAGAATGTCCTGGTCCAGGATACAGAGGTCGGCCAGCTTGCCTGCCTCGAGAGAGCCTTTGATTTTTTCCGAGTGGTCCTGCCAGGCACCTTCGATGGTGTACATCCGGATGGCTTCTTCAACGGTAATACGCTGGTCCGGCCCCCTGACTGTGCCGGTGGCCTTGGACTCCCGGAGCACCGCCGCCTGGATTCCAGCCTGCCAGCTGGGGTAGACTACCGGGGCATCAGACCCGGCCGCCAGGTGCGCTCCGGCGTCAAGCATTTTACGCAGCGGGAACTGCCGGGTGGAAAGCTCAATCCCCACCAGCTTATCCATCGCATCGGAGAAAGTCCATTTTAAGATTGGCTGTACGCCTAGCCCGAAGCCGTGCCGGGCAGCGAATTCGATATACTCATCCGAGATGAAGTCGGCATGGAGAACATAATGACGGAGGCCTTTCGGGGCTTCCTTCTCAGCCTGGAGGAACCCGTCGATGGTGGCTTCAATCGCTCTGCCGCCAATGGCGTGGACCCCCACCTGAAATCCGTACTTATGGGCAAAGTAAATCATCTTTATCAACTCACTGCGGCGTTCTTCGTCGCTGCTGCCGGGAATAACCAGACTGCCACGACCACTGCCATCGGGATAGTCATCGTGCATCCAGGCAGTCTTGGTCATAGGGGTACCGTCGGCGAATATCTTGACCCCCGCCACCCGCAGCCATTCGTTACCGAAACCGGTATGAATGCCCAGCTGGGGAATAACCTCCCGGAAATCCTCGAAGGTACAGGCGCCGTATTCCCCGAAGAGGTATAGCCAGCCCGCCCTCAGTGTCAGCCTGCCTTCATTGAGCAGGTCGCTGTAAATCCCGATACAATCGGACCCGAACAGACCCCCCTGGAATTCGTCGCCTCCGGAACCAAGCGCGCCCTCCGTGATGCTGGTTATACCTAGCGAATTCAGGTCTCTTATCATGGCCTGGATTCCCTGCCGTTTCTCTTCTTTCGTCCAGGGAGGTACCGCCTTCATCACGAGAGCCTGCGCCGGAAACTCGCTGAAGATACCCGTAAGCTCTCCGGTGGCCGGGTCTTTAGCGATTACCCCGCCCTCCGGGGTCGGTGTGTCTCTGGTAATCCCGGCTGCCTCCATTGCCCGGCTGTTCACCCACACCTCGTGCTGGGTGTAATGACCGAGTATTACAGGGTTATCCGGAGACACTGCATCCAGGTCCCGGCGGCTCGGGTAACGCGCCGGGTCTTTTAAGCATTCCTCCAGATAGCCTTCGTCCCAGCCCATACCCCGTATCCACTCACCGGGTCTGGCTTCTTTCGCCTTCTCGGCGACAGCCTTCACGATATCACTGATTGATTTTACCGTCGGATAGCCGACATCAAGGGTCAGGGGAGGCCGCGTGCCGCCGTAGAGGGCGGCATGAATATGAGCGTCATTAATACCCGGCAGCATCGTCCTGCCCTTAAGGTCGATAACCTCGCTTTTAGCGTCGATACATGTTTTAATACCCTCATCCGACCCAACGGCAAGAATTTTGTCTCCTTCAACTGCCACCGCTTGAGCGATAGAGAAACTACCGTCAACTGTAATCACCTTTCCGTTGATAAAAACTAAGTTAGCCATTACATCGCCTGCTTTCCGCTAATAATTTCTGCAAAATAGGCAGAATCAAAATGCATCCGGACGCTCTTGATTTTGTCGTCCCTGAATTCATAGATATTGGCGCAGGGTATCTCGAACGTTTGCGCATCCCCGCCTCCCACAAGCAGCCACTCAACGGCAACCCGATTACCCTCACCGAAAACGCCCTGCACCCTGGCTTTCACCGGCGGCAGGTTTGCCAGCCATGTAAAAAAATCCTTTACCTCGTCAAGACCGGAAGCAGTGTTAGTGTCCTTGTAGCCGGCGACCTTCATAACCGGGTCCCATACCACGGCGCTGTCGGTATAACAGGCCAGTTTTTTCTCCAGGGTCTCCGGGCCGATACTGAGGACATCGGCAGTAGCTACCTTCTTATTATTTTCTACGCTCACAGAATTCCTCCATCCCGATTTATTATTTGTATTGCCCCGGATTCTTTATGGCATCATCTTCAGCCGTGGGATATTTATCGGTCAAAGCAAATACCACCAGCAGGAACGGCTTATCGACACGTTTATGCATGAAGGGGCAGTGTGGCACGCCTTTCGGTACGAAAATCGTAGTCGTCTTACTAAAAGTGTGTTTTTCATCGCCGATGTGAAATTCAATCTCGCCGCCCAACTCCCGCGGGCGCTCCGGGTCAGTCCCGATAAAACAGAGGACTTCGTCAAAATCATGGGTATGCGTCCATTCCACGGGATCCGGCTCTGGTATCTGAAAACACCATCCGATATCTACCACCGCCGGTGAGCCTGCAATGATGTCGCCGTCGAGATAAATCTCGTCGGGGAAGGTTACTCCTTTGACGTTCTTAACCGGGTGGTAAGCAACACTTTCCACCCTGGGTTCGGTGATGAAGTATTTACCGTATTTGCTTTCCCCCATTTTGTATCACACCTTTCTTCCAGATATCGGCTTATAATAACAAATATCGATAAAAATTCTCCGGTCAGGATTCATATTTCAGTGTTTTCTACAGACATCCAGAACAATATCAACCGCCTTTTCCAGATATTCTTTAGTGATGGTCAAGGGGGGCATGAAACGTATCACATTATGGTAGCGACCGCAGGGGACGGCGATTACGCCCCGGTCAAGCAGCCCGGACAATATTTTGCCCATGTCATCGGCGGGGAGGGGTTCCCTGGTTTCCTTGTTCTTCACCAGCTCCACCCCGATGAACAAACCCCGACCTCGGACATCCCCAACAATATTAATTTTCTTTGATTCTTCTTTAAGCCTGGCTTCTATTTCTTCACCCAGCTTGGCGGCCCTGCCCATCAGGTCGTAATTCTTATCGGTCAGTATATCGATATTGGTCATGCAGACAGCGGCGGAGAGAGCGTTCCCGGCAAATGTACCCGGCTGGGAAGCCTCTACCAGTTTATCGGCAAAATCGGCTTTAAACGTAAGACCGGCCATCGGGAGGTCGCCACCCAGTCCCTTGCCCCATATAAGCATGTCCGGGACGACATCACTAAACTCGATAGACCACATTTTACCGCTGCGTCCCGCCCCTGCCTGGACTTCATCGGCGATAAACAAGGCACCGCATTTTTCGCAGGCTTTCTTCAATGTCTCCATATAACCCGGCGGCGGTACCAGGTAGCCTCCCTCCCCCTGCAGCGGCTCCACGATGAGTGCGGCGACGTCATCAGCCGCAGTGTAAGGGGTATTGAGCACATAATCGACGTATTTAGCACATTGGAGGTCACAGCTCGGGTACTCCAGGCCAAAGCAGCAGCGGTAACAATAGGCATAAGGCACGTGGATTACATAGGGCATGAGAGGACCGTAACCATGATGGTACTGGTCCCCGGTGGTCAGCGCCCCGGAACCGCACCACACCCCGTGATAGGCGCCGTGAAAAGCGACAATCTGCGCCCTCCCGGTCAAATGACGAGCGAACTTTATGGCTGTTTCCACAGCTCCGCTGCCGCTCTGGGTAAAGTAACTGACACAATTGCCACGCAAACCTTCAGGCATGATATCGGATATTTTCCTAGCTAATTCCGTACGACGGGTATTAACCGCTTCAGCGGCGTGCATAATTTTACCCAACTGCCCCTCCATGGCCTGGACTACTCTGGGGTGTCTGCGTCCCACAGAATTTACCGCTACCCCGGCGGACATATCGATGAAAATGTTTCCGTCGGGGTCTTTCACCGCGGCGCCCATACCCTCGTCAAAAACCGGAGGAGCCGCGCTGCCGGGTCGGGTTAAAGACTCGTATTTGGGTACGTCTTTCAACACCTTGAGACTCTTGGGGCCGGGAATAGCGGTTATTATTTCCGGAGCTCCGGGGTAGGATAATTTAGCGAGTTCTGCTTCTGATATCACAATTTTACCCTCCTTGTTAAGGATGTATTATGTAAATTTATATCGTACGACTATTCTATAATCACAGGTATAAATACCTGATTAAAAGCCGTTACCGCGAGATAATTGACCGCCGTCTATATAGATAGTCTGTCCCGTAACCCAGTCGGATGCCTCTGATGCAAGATATACCACCAGCAGTCCGATTTCACGTATTTCACCTAATCGCCCCAGAGGAACCCTCTCCAGTATTGCCTTCTTTCTCTCCGGGTCATCGAGCACGGGCGCGCTTAATTCGGTATGAACGCTCCCGGGACCGACGGCATTAACGCAGATGTTATAAGGGGCCCACTCCGTGGCCAGGCAGCGGGTAAACATACTCAGGCCGGCTTTACTGACACAATATGCCGAAAAATAAGGAGGAGCCAGCTCGGCACTGTTCGAACTGATGTTAATGACTTTCCCCTTTTGCCGCCCCATCATATGCGGACCCACAGCCTGCGCGAAGAGAAAGGCACTGGTCAAATTGGTATTTAAAACAAGGTGCCATTCTTCTTCGGTTAGCGGTGTATCCCAGCTATCTGCGGTCTGCCAGCCCTCGAGCTTCATCCCGGCTACGAAAGCAATGGGTTTGAGAATGGGTATGCCGGCATTATTTACGAGGATATCTATTTTACCGAATTCTGAAACGGTTTTGGTAACTGCATTTTCCACGTGCTCTTTCTTGAGCACGTCGGTCGGAACAACCAGTACGCTACGCCCCAACTTGCGTATCTCTTTAGCCGCGTTTTCTAGCTGCTCCTCGGTGCGAGCCGCCAGGGTAACGTTCGCGCCGGCCTCAGCGAGAGTCTGGGCAATCCCCCTGCCGATGCCCCTTCCCGCCCCTGTTACGATAGCTACCTTGCCTTGAAGACTGTATTCCTTAAGAATCACTTATCTCCTGATTTCTTATAATCGCTGATTAACCTCTTTACCTCGTCATAAACTGCACGAGCCGGTAATCCCATATCTTCAACTTCTTCCATCCACGCTAACGTAACCGATTCAGCGGTTTTCCTCCACTCTTCTATTTCTTCATCATTAAGAGTCGAGAAAGTATTACCCAGCTTCTTAGCTTCATTGATTGCCTTTACAATCTCAGCTTCATCTATTGAAATATACTTTTCCTCAATCCAGGAAGAATTGCCTAAAATAATTTCCCGGATATCCTCAGGAAGCTTATTCCAGACTACCTCGTTTGCCCACATGCCATGCATGCCCATGCTGATACCGGCATCGCCGAAATCCGTATGATAATGGAAAAGGGGAATGAGACCGTAGCCACTGACGGCCGACCAGTGTACCATGATACTGTCGGCAAGGCCTGTTTCCAGGGATGTTTCCCAATCAGGTGGCCCCACGCTGGTAATCGGGGTGGCACCTGCGTTAGTTGCAATTTCAGCCAGGCGACCGGACGTAATAACTTTTATACCTTTGTAATCCGCGGGGATACGTACTTCACGGTTAACCATATGTATCTGATTGGGCGGCATACTGCATATCCATAACAACCTGGTACCTTCAAATTCCGCTTCTAACTCCGGGAATTTGGGAAATATTTCATGGTATATATCAGTTGCCATTTGCATATCTTCCCACCCCATGAACGGCAAGCCGGTGAAGCCGTTAAGAGCGTGCAGCGCAGGGTCTTCACCGAAACCGATTACGAAATAACCGATATCAGTCATACCCGTTTGGATGGCCTTCCAGGTATCGCTCGCTTTTACCAGAGACTGGCCCCAGTAAAAGGTAAATTTTACCCTGCCGCCGCTCTGTTCCTCGATAATTTCCGCCCATTCTTCATTGACCTTGGAGATGGGTAGCTGGGACGGACCCCAGGTAGAAACCTTTAGCTCTAGCGGCTTTTCTACCGTTGGCTGCGGAGCATTTTCAGCGCATCCTCCAAGGACCGCCAGACCTGTAAGCAGTAACGTTAGAAATATTGTTATATTTTTTTTCATATTCCATTATTCCTTGATAAGGCGTAAGGTGAAATAATATATAAGATTGTCAAATAATAATAAAAGATTTTTAGCAACCAGATATTGCTTTCAGAGTATATCATACAGCCATGTACTTCAAGATACTATTAGTCTCTATCTTTTGGACTACAAAGTATATCTTTTGGCTGAAACGAAGACGTGTCAAGTATCAATTTTAACCGCTTTTTGTTAAAATACAGATTATGAACGACATTGTCCCAGCAGCAGAACAAAATAATGAAGAACCGAAAAAGACTTCAATTATTCTGGCAGACGACCACCCAATCGTGCGCAAAGCTCTCAGGAACGACCTCGAAAAAGAAGTTGATTTTATTGTTCTGGCAGAGGCCGGCGATGGTGAAGAGGCCGTGACACTTGTTTCCGAGCTAATCCCAGATGTAGTGATTATGGATATCGGAATGCCTAGGATAAACGGCATAGAAGCAACTCGACAAATAAAATCAACCCACCCTGACATCATCGTACTGGTTCTTACCGTCTATGATGACGTCGAACATATACTCGGTATACTTGAATCCGGGGCTGACGGGTACCTGACAAAGAATATACTGGTCGAAGACATCATTAAATCCATACGTTCCGTTGTAGCCGGCGAAACGGTACTATCTCCTCAGGTTTTTCAACAAGTATTAAAATACGCTCTTAGACACAGTATTAAACCTATACGTTTAGATACCGGAGTGAAGCTTACCGCGCGTGAACTGGAAATTCTTCAATTAATCGCAAGGGGTATCAGCAACAAAGAAATAGCGAATGAGTTGAATATAAGTTCACGCACTGTAAAGAGTCACATGGTTGATATATTTCGTAAGTTAGACGTGTCCTCCAGGACAGAGGCAGTTATTACTTCACTAAGAATCGGCTTCATTAATATTAATAATATCGGCTGATAAGGCACTGGTATGAAGCGGCTTGCAGACATAAAATTCGCAGACGGAATTAGCATATTCCGTAATTTTCACTTCTGGGCCATAGTAATTATTATGCTTGGCCTAACTTTCATGTATTACTCTGATATTTTATTTATCAATCTTTTTAACCAGAGATGGAGCTGGTTGTGGCACCTGGTAATTTTTGAATTTAACAATGATATACACGGCAGCCTTTTTGTCATCCCGTTTGTATACGCAGCGGTAATATTCTGGTGGCGCGGTATTCTACTTACGTGGCTATTTACCATGGTCGTAATGATACCCAGAATTTACTACTACGCGCCTGACATTAACTCGTTAATCACCAATATATTCTTGTTATTAGTGCCACTACTGATTGTGGCTATCCTGGCCTTACAGATAAAGTGGAGGGAGGCCGAAAAGAAGGCATCAATAGAACGCGAAAAAGAACGTCAGGCTTACATGGCTCGTATCTTTATCTCTCAAGAAGAAGAGAGAAAAAGGATTTCAAGAGAGATTCACGATGATACAACACAGAGGTTATGGATAGTAGCAAATGACGTGCGGAGGCTGGCAGTTGATAAAATCCGCAGTATTGATTCCCAAACAGGGGACGATCTCGAAGCGATTAAGGACACCGTGTTAAATATAGCTGAGGATACGAAAAGGTTAAGTCTTGCCCTAAGGCCTGGTATACTGGATGACCTTGGTCTCGTCCCGGCGATGAGGTGGCTGGTCGACCAACTAAATAGAGACGATTCTGTCCAGGCAAAGGTATCTGTGGAGGGCCGCCAACGTTCGCTAAACCAGGAGATTAACAATCATTTATTCCGTATTGTCCAGGAAGCCTTGAACAATATAAGGCGACACGCAAAAGCAACTGAAGTGAACGTTAAACTTGTATTTTCTAAAGAGACCGTAAAATTATTAGTTCAAGACAATGGCAAAGGTTTTGTATTTAAAGATATTGACAATTTCCCACATCAGGAAAGAATAGGGATAATAGGAATGCAGGAAAGAGCCAGATTGCTTAAAAGTAATTTACAAATTTCTTCCAAGTCGGGTAAAGGTACAACTGTTTCGGTTGAATTCAGAGAGTAGACCGTATACTAATTAAATCCATCACGGCTAATACATTAATTCAACTTATACTCTAAGTATTCATATTTACAGGGTTGTCCCCAGGTAGCATACAGCACTCCGTCTTCCGGCACCATGATTTCCGCGGCGAGCGTCTCGCCAAGCTGCACTTCCATGTCGGTGTGTTTACAGATAGAACGCGGGTAATCGGTATGGTCGGTCAGGAACTCTTCCATTAACTCGACAGTCAGTTCGCCGTAGTGTTCTTCCATGAGCCTCTTTAACCGTTGGATACGAACGTAACTGTCTCCCTCCATGAAACCGAACATTTTATCGCCCTTCTTAAATCTCTCCGTGATGTAATGGTTCGTGTGGACCAGCATGTCTCTTTCCGGCTGTATCACGTTATAGTCGCCCGGCCTGGTCTCAATTCCGATTATATCCCCCTCGGCGCTGGCAAAACCGTAGTAGAGTATACTGCGCCCGGCCCCACATACGACCCCCAGGGCATCACCAATCCTCTTCTGCCTCATCGCCTTCGGTATTACACAAGCACAGGGTACGTTGAGTGTCTGCTGTTCGGCAGGACTCAACATGACATTTAAAACCATCCCCAGACCCGCCGTGGTCAGGGATAGCTCCCCGACTCCTCCGCCTGCGAACACCAGGGATAACTGCTCCAGGCCATCCGGGAATTTCGTTTTCACCAGGTCTATGCTGATTCCGGGATTGAGGTCGTACGTCTGCCCGATGATAGTCTTGCCTCCCCTGGTCGCATTCCCCGTGGCTATGAAAGACGTACAGAGCGCCGCTATACGCTGGTAATACATGCCTACCTCAAGCCTGCACCTCAACGCGAAAACCTCATCAAAACTCACCCCCGCTCCATCTGCCTGTCCCTTCAGCGTTTCAATTAACTCCGGGTCGAAACTCTCTACCAGCGGGAGATACTTCCTGGCATTGGCAATAATGTCTTCCTTGCCGGTTTTCTGAAACATGCTGATATCACTGAAAAGCGAATCGATAGAACCGATAAGGCTGTCCCGGCAGTACTCGCCATACTGCCTGCCGATTTCGTAAAAACTACCGCTACATTCGATTAATTTGTACTCTTTCCTTTCCTTCACCTACTGCTCCTTTTTCCCGTCATCCAGTAATAATACGCATAATCACTCTCAATGTACACCGCAATACAGTCAGGCATACAGGCCAGATATGCACTCCCGCTGAATTTAAGGATAAAGCTAAAATTCTTATGAATAACCTGTATTTTTAATCCGGATAAGCGGCTATTGCATCCACCTCTACCTTAAAGGTGTCCACAGCCAGCCCATCCACAACTGCGAGCGTCCCGGTACTTGGTTTTTCTTTCAAATCCGGCGCCAGACGGTAGCACTCTTGATGGAATTTCTGTATTACCTCGACGGGGTCCGCGGCGCCCTTCTTCATATAAAGAGTGTGTTTTATCATGTTTCCTATGGAAAGGCCGATTTCCTCCAGCGCGGCGTTCATCTTCTTCACAACCACCTCTATCTGTGCATTTATGTCCTCAGGGACCGCTCCACCCTTGTCAAAATCCATTGCCTCTGTTCCGGAAAGGAAAACCAGCTTGCCGACCGTCAGCGTTTTGCAGATGTCCATCTGCATTCCTTCAAAATACGTGCGATGATAATTATCCATTTGTAACCTCCTTTAGTGTTTTTAATATTAACAGGGATTATTTACCCAATCCGGCACTATATACAATCTCGCCGCCAACTATCGTCATCAAGGTACGTATATCTTTTATTCTTTGCGGTTCGACGGTTAGAATATCTTCGTCTAAAACGCAGAAATCCGCCAGCTTTCCTTCTTCGATAGAACCTTTGATGTCTTCTGCGTGGTCCTGCCAGGCGCCTCCCACCGTAAACATGCGGATGGCTTCTTCCACAGTTACGTGCCGGGCTGGCTCACCCTCCGTCGCATAATTTCGTAAAACGATGGACTGTATTGTCGCCTTCCAATCAGGATACGTAACCGGAGCGTCGGAACCACCGGCAATATGAACGCCGGCATCAAGCAATGTTCTTAAACACCCGTATTGTGCCGCTCTTTGCGTACCCACGGAATACGGCAGCAAATTCATAACGATATCAGCTAGAGCCGGCTGCACCGAAACGCCAATGTTATACATATTCATAAGCTTCGCTCCCTCGGGTGATACATAATCTCCGTGAATAAGGTAATGCCTGAGCTTCTTCGGCTCTTCGCGTTCGGCTTTTACAAAACTGTCAATACACGCGTCGATAGCTCTATCTCCCGTAACGTGAACGCCTACCCGGAAACCAAGTTTATGACAATGGGCCACGATTTTCATCAGTTCAGTGCAGCGTTCTTCGTCGGTTTCACCGGTGAAAATCATTTTACCGTTGCCACCATCTTCGTAATCTTTGTACATCCAGGCGGTCTTGTTCAGGGGTATACCATCGGCAAAGAGTTTGACTCCGGCCATTCTCACCCGCTCAGTGTTAAAATCGGAATTCGTCCCTAATTGAGATAGTCCATCATATAATGCTTGGGGGTCGTATGAGCCGTACGGTGTAAATAGCATCATGATGCCTACCCTTAGAGAAAGCCTGCCCGCATTATCAAGCTCTTTGTAAACTTCGATACACTCTTCATTCCACAACCCGCCCTGATATCCGGTGCCGCCCGGGCCAAGAGCCCCCTCGGTTATGCTCGTTATACCCAGCGAATTCAGTTCCTTCACAGCGGTAAGAAGTGCTTTTCGCTTTTGTTCTCGTGTCAAATCGGGAATAACGCTGGCGACCATCTCTCCCAGTTGCGCCCCCCTCAGCAAACCGGTAGGCTCTCCGTTTACCGGGTCTTTGACTATCTCACACCCCGGAAGCGCCGGTGTATCCCCGGTGATTCCAACCAGTTCCAGGGCCCGGGTATTAAGCCAGGTAACACTCTCTCCGATAGTAAAAGGAATCACACCAAGACAAACAGGATTGACAGGAGATACCAGGTCCAGGTCCCATCGTGTCGGGTACCTTGCGGGACTACTTTTACATTCCTTCAGTGTACCCAGATTTAACCCTGACCCCCGGATCCATTTACCGGGTTTGGTCTTTTTAGCCTGCTTCCCAACTGCGTTCACAATATCGCGAATCGACTTCATAGCAGGGTAACCGGCATCAAGTACCACAGGCGGTCTCGACCCCCAGTAGAGGGCTGCATGGATATGGGCGTCATTAATACCCGGAAGCATGGTTTTCCCTTCCAGGTCTATGATTTTTGTCTGCCTGTCACCCAATGCTTTAATATTATCGTTAGTGCCAACGGTTACTATTTTCCCGCCCTTTACTGCAACTGCCTGGGCGATGTAAAAATTCCCGTCAACTGTGATTATATTGCCATTAATAATTATCAAATCTGCTGACATTCGCTCTAAACCTGTCTTTGAGTTCCATTTTAACTATATAAATCTTTACGGCATCAAGACACAAAAAGCCGATATTGCTTTTAGGGTATATTAATCTATTATGCGGTTCAAGATACTAATAGACTCCACCTTTCGGACAATAATATATATCTTCCGTTACAATCGAATATAAAACTCTGGAAATTAGATTAAAAATTAAATCGATCTCGTTGATTTTTTTGCGGGTGCATACATTGGCTTTATAAGAAACATATCATTATCATCACTTTCCCAGCCGCCCCCCGATACCGCGATAACTGTATCATACCGGGATTATTGTCAATCTGTTGGGGTAATATTTAAAGCTTATACTTTCAATCCCATCAAAAAGTACGTACTGAGTTGTCCAAAAGATGGAGGCTATTGGTATCTTGAAGTATAAAATACGTTGATATAATCTGAGAGTAATTGTAAGTTGCTCGTGTTTCTCTCAATGAAAATTCCAAACATAGAAGCAACAGCGTGACGGTCTGAATCTGTGAAGAAGGAGGTGCAATATTTAAATAATACGCAATAGTGTGACCACTTGTTTACAAAATGGACTGAAAAGTCTCTCCCCTGTAATAAAGGAGGAAAAATAGTGAAAAAGTATTTTATAATTATTTGTGCGATAGTAATAATCGGCTCGCTGATACTTGGCGGTTGTGCCGAACCTGAACCAGAACCGGCACCAGCGCCGGCACCGGCACCGAGTCCAGAACCGGCACCGAAACCGAGTCCAGAACCGGCACCGGCACCGAGTCCAGAACCGGCACCGGCACCGAGTCCAGAACCGGCACCGGCACCTGATCAGCCAAAGTACGGCGGCACGTGGACCATCATGTCGGACACAACTCCCACCAATGTTAACCCCCCGGCCGATGGAGGTTCTTTGTCGACCAGGCATCTTGTCCCCTGCCTGGAGCCATTACTCCGGCTAGGCGAAGGTGGAGTTCTCCAAGGGCATCTGGCGGAATCCTGGGACGTTTCTCCCGACGGTACCGCCATCACCTTCCACCTGCGCCAGGGCATCAAGTTCCATGATGGCACCCCCTTTAATGCCGAGGCGGTCAAATATAACCTGGAAGCAACCGCGGCATCAGGCCTTTGGGGCGTTGGTATCCTGAACGTTGCCACATCTTATGACATCCTTGACGACTATACCATCCGGGCGAATCTTGACGGCTTCAATTACAGTTACATAACCGCGCTGGCCGGGCTTGCCGGCATGATCGCATCGCCAACAGCTTTACAGATACCCGCCGAGGACGAAGAACTCCCCGAGCTCCACATGGTAGGCACCGGGCCTTTCATCTTCGATAGCTTCAAGCGGGATGACTATGTCAAATATACGAAGAACCCGAACTACTGGCAGGAAGGTAAGCCCTACCTCGATGCGGTTGTCTTGAGGAACATCGCCGACCGAACCGTCGCGTTGATGGCTTTCCAGGCGGGCGAGGCGGACGAGTGGGCGACAGGACTCCAACTGGCTACGTCGAATATGCTGGAAGAGCAGGGCTACATTATTAGATCATATCCGCTGCGGTTCCATTTTGCCATGGTGTATGACAGCGCGGACCCGGCTTCTCCATTTGCCAACCAAAAAGTACGCGAAGCTGTTCACTATGGTGTGGACAAGCAGACTCTGGTTAATGGTATCGGCGGCGGCGCAAAGAGAGGATTTACCGCTCTGTATCAGATGGCTGAGCCAGGCGACCCGTGGTATTGCCCCGAACTGCCGATTCGCGCATACGATCTGGCAAAAGCCAAGCAGATGCTGGCTGACGCCGGTTACCCCGATGGGATAAAGACAACGCTCATTTCGGACACCTTTGCGGAGACGAACTTCTTAGAGGCCCTGCAAATCGAGCTTAAAAAGATGGGCATCGATACCGAACTTGACATTGCGGATTTTGGTAGGATAACCTCTCTAGAGATGGGCGGTTGGGAAGGTCTGTTGCATCCGGGTTTCCCGACCTCCGATACCATCTCGGGTCTTAACTCCCGCTGGGGCGACCCGTCCTTCTTCGTCAGTATGTACAAGCCGGCCGGATGGGATGACATGTGGGCTGCAATGATGGCCGAGGTTGACGATAACAAGCGTATAGAAATGATGAAAGATATAGTTAGACTCGACTATAATGAGTGTTTAACCTTTACCTGGAGGGCGGATGCTCCTTTCGGAGTGAATGATGGAACCAGTCATGGTTTCGTACTTCACGCCGGTGGTGCCATGGACATCTGGTGGCCGGAATTCGTTTGGAAAGAACAAAAATAAATAGAGATAGCTGAAGAAAAGGAATATATACATATCGGTGGAGGGGCCGGACACGCTCTAACCCCTCCACCGGAGTAGAACTTAATAGCTTTATTCTGGTTCTCTGCCTGAATGAACCTTCTGGAATGTATGAAATAGAAATCAGATTTAAATATAACCTATAACTATAGAAACAACAGAGTTCTTTGATGGTTCAAAGGGTGCCAGTACTTCGAAAGTAACTCCGCCGGCGCGGTACCTTTTGTAATACACTTCAAATAATAACATGTAAGCGAAAATAAGCCAGCGAGAGGTCTTGAATGGCAGGCTACGTGATTCGCCGATTATTCATGGGTCTTATTGTCGTCATAATAGTGACCATCCTGGTATTTCTCCTGATACGGCTTCTGCCGGGTGACCCGCTCTTGGTGTATCTAACCCAGCAGCAATACAGGGATACGGCTTACGACCCTGCCCAGCTGGCACAATTGCAGGCACAGTATGGCCTGGACAAACCACTGCCCATACAGTATATATCCTGGATAGCGGATATGTTCCACGGCGATTTCGGAGAATCAATTAATCTTAAGGAGCCGGTGTCGAAGCTGATTGGAGAACGCTTACCGGTGACCCTACACCTGAGTATCATTGGCGCCATATTCGCTACAGTTTTCGGTATAGGTTTCGGCATAATCTGCGCTTTAAGGCGAGGCACGTGGCTGGATACCGTGCTTACTTTCCTGGCAAACATAGGTATAACTATGCCCAGCTTCTGGGCAGCTATTCTGCTCATATATCTGTTCGGCCTCAAGCTGGGCTGGGTGCCGATCGGGGGTTACACATCACCGTTCGAGGACTTCTGGTTGAACACCCGCCAGATAGTATTGCCGGTTTTCTGCATGTCGCTCTTCGGCCTGGCATCAAACACGCGCCTGACGCGTTCCTGTATGCTTGAGGTCGTCGCTCAGGATTATATTCGCACAGCCTGGGCTAAAGGCCTGAAAGAGCGGGTTATCGTCCTCAGGCATACCATTAAGAATGGCTTAATACCCTTAATTGCCAATATGGGTTTCCTGGTCGCCGGCCTGTTCGGCGGTTCGGTGATTATCGAGACTTTATTTAACATTCCCGGTGTCGGGAGATTATTGACAACAGCTATTCTCGGGCAGGATTACATGATTGTTCAGGCCAGCACTTTGCTGATGGTGGTACTGATAACATTCGCCAACATTGCAGTGGATATTTCCTACGGTTGGCTTGACCCCAGGATAAGATATGATTAAGGAGTTCTGGTATGGCAGATAGTCCAAACCCCCGCGCCCCGCTAAGCGATACTGTGACGTCGGACGTACCTTTAAAAAAGTACAGTGAATTTAAGCGCACCGTAGCCGTATTCTTCGGGCGGCCGCTCCCCGTCGCTGGCCTGGTAATTATCACCATTTTTATTATCATTACTATTTTCGGCCCCTGGCTGGCTCCCTACGACCCTCTTGATATGGATGTCATGAGCTCGTTAGCGCATCCCAGCAGCAATCACCTCCTCGGCACCGACGAAATAGGCCGAGATACCTTGAGTCGTTTGATTTACGGCGCGCGTACTTCGCTGTTCATCGGCATCGTGGTCATCGGTGTATCTTCGGCTATTGGTGTACTGCTGGGTCTTATTGCCGGGTATTCCACCGGAGCACTGCATCATGTAATTATGAGAATTACCGATGGTCTGATGGCCTTTCCGAGTATAATACTGGCTCTCCTTATCGCCGGGTTGCTCGGAGGTGGTCTGCAGAATGTCATTATAGCTCTGACCGTTGGTATGATAGCGCCGGTTATCCGTATAACATGTGGTACGGCCATGTCTATTAAAGAAAATGAATATATTATGGCTGCACGGGCAATGGGCGTGAGCAAACTGAATATTATGATTAGCGAAATTTTACCTAATTGCTTCGCTCCGATACTGGTGATGATGACCATGGGAATTGGTGCGACCATTCTGGCGGAGGCGGGGCTCAGTTTTCTGGGGGTAGGTATCACCCCACCGACACCGGTCTGGGGACGCATGGTAAATGACGGCTATCGATATCTCCTTACCAATCCCGAGTTGTCAATAGCACCTGGCCTGGCGGTCATGCTGGTAGTCTTCGGTTTCAATATGATGGGTGATGGCCTGCGGGATGCACTCGACCCGAGGCTGAGAGGTGTTATCTAGTTATTGCTCAAAGAATAAGCAAGGAAGTTGACATGGAAGCTCTGCTAAATGTTGAAAATCTTAAGACTTACTTCAATACCTACCACGGACAGGTTAAAGCTGTAGATGGCGTCTCCTTTCATATAAATCAGAAAGAGACTATTGGTATAGTGGGAGAGAGTGGTTGTGGTAAATCGGTGAGTATGTTGTCAGTAATGCAGTTAATCACCACGCCACCGGGTGATATAGTTGACGGCAAGGTTATCTTCGAAGGGAATGATTTGCTCCAGTACAATGCTAAAGGCGATGTAATGTGTTCTGTCCGCGGTGGGAAAATTAGCATGATATTTCAAGAGCCGATGACCTCGCTTAACCCAGTACTGACTATTAACCGGCAGTTAACCGAAACGCTGGAGCGGCATCTCGGTATGGACCCCCGTGCGGCCAGGCTGCGCGCTATTGACCTGCTGAAGCTGGTGGGTATCCCTGAAGCTGAAAAACGCATTGATGCCTACCCGCACCAGTTCAGCGGCGGTATGCGCCAGCGAGTGATGATTGCCATGGCAATCTCCTGTAATCCGGAAATACTGATCGCCGATGAACCTACCACAGCTCTAGACGTAACCACTCAGGCGCAGATATTAGACCTCATGAAAAAAATGACAGAGAACTTGAATACTTCTCTTATTATCGTCACACACAATATCGGCGTAGTCGCCCGTTATGCCGAGAGGATTTATGTCATGTACGCCGGTCGCATCGTTGAGTCTGGCCATTCCTACGATATATTTGACAACCCGTGCCATCCATACACAATAGGTCTTCTTAAGTGCGTACCTCAGTTGGGAGAAACACGAAACACGAGAAAACTGGTACCGATTACCGGTATGCCTCCCAACCTGATTGATATGGCCCCAACTTGCGCTTTTCTCCCAAGATGTACTTATCGAACTGAAAGGTGTAAACGAGAGCCTTGGCCTCCGTTAAGACAAATAGATGGTCAGCATTATATATCGTGTTATGTTGATACTTGGGAGAAGAAATGAAAGAAGCAGCGGATGACTCAGTAATAGAAGTAAAAAACCTGAAAATGTACTTCCCCATAACAGCAGGCATATTGCGGCGTAAAGTCGGCGATATTAAAGCTGTAGATGACGTGAGTTTCAAGATAAAGAAAAATGAAACGCTTGGCCTAGTTGGTGAAAGCGGGTGTGGCAAGACCACTGTTGGTCGCTGCATCTTACGCCTTTATCGACCTACCTCCGGAAATATCACATTTCTCGGACGCGATATATCAAAGATGCCGGAACACCATATTAGACCGATGCGCATACACATGGGCGCTATTTTCCAGGACCCGTATAGCTCACTTAATCCACGCCAGACGGCCCGCAATATCGTCGGTAAGCCGTTGAAAACCCATAACCTCGTAGGAATGAATGAGTTTAATACCAAGGTATCCGACCTTTTCAATCTCGTCGGTCTTAACCCCGTAATGATGAACCGCGTTCCTCACGAGTTTAGCGGCGGCCAACGACAGCGTCTGGCTATTGCACGTGCATTAGCTTGCCAGCCTTCACTGGTAGTCTGTGACGAGCCTATTTCAGCTCTCGACGTTTCGATTCAAGCTCAGATAATTAATATCCTTGAAGAAATCCAGGATATGATGGGATTGACGTATCTCTTTATTGCCCACGACCTCTCCGTGGTGCAGCATATCAGCACTCGTGTAGCTGTCATGTATCTGGGACGCATCGTGGAGATAACAAACGCGGAGGAACTCTACTCCAATCCGCTGCATCCATATACCAAGGCTTTGCTTTCGGCGGTACCGATACCGAATCCGCATATTGAAAAAAACCGCCAGCGTATCGTCTTGAAGGGCGAGGTGCCCAGTCCGGCTAATCCGCCGAGTGGTTGTCACTTCCATCCACGCTGCGATTTAGCTACTACAGATTGCATGGAGACAAAGCCGACCTTAAGGGACGTTGGTAACGGCCACGAGGTGGCCTGTTTCAGGGTATGATATCAGTTATCGAAAGGAGTAATTAAACAACTAAAAGGTCTTTTAGGACCTACTTCGCATTGTTGTTCCTGTTATTTTCTTGATTATCATTAGACGGGCAGGCTCTGCCAGGGGAGAATCAGGCAAAGGCTGGTGCTGGCGCCCCTACCATTGGCAGCCTGATGCACAATTGGTCAAGTGGTATCCTGCCTGTCCCTACTTCTCGTTTCATTGAATATAGTCCGTGATTATATTTAGCAACTCGTTATGAATTCATCCACATGAATATATATTAACTATTCAGTTAGTGATTTTTACAGAAAGGAGTACGAAATGGTTAGAGGAGGATATATGGGAAAGCTCCTGTGGATTGACCTTTCCACAGGAAAAATAGAAGTGGAACAGCCGGATGACAACCTCTACAGGGATTTTATCGGAGGCTACGGGATAGGTTCGCGATTACTTTACAGCAGGATGAAGGGGGGAGTGGACCCGCTGGGGCCGGACAATATATTTGGCCTGATGACCGGTCCGCTAACCGGCACACCGGCAATCAGCGGTACCAGGTATGCAGCCATGGGCAAGTCGCCGCTGACCGGCGGCTGGGGAGACGCCAACTCCGGAGGGCATTTCGGCCCCAGGCTCAAGTTTGCCGGCTTTGATGGGGTGTTCTTTACCGGCATTGCGGACAAGCCGGTATACCTGCTGCTGGACAATGGCAAGGCCGAATTGAAAGATGCAGGCCAGTTCTGGGGCAGAGATACGTACTATACAGAAGATACCCTCAGGGCGGAATACGGTGACGCCGCCGAAGTCGTATCTATCGGTCCGGCCGGTGAAAAACTTTCCCCCGTGGCCTGTATTATTACCCGCCACGGGGATGCCGCCGCACGCTCGGGGCTTGGTACGGTAATGGGCTCGAAAAAACTAAAAGCAGTGGTTGCCAGGGGAGACCGGGAAGTGCCTCTAGCCGATAGCGAGGCCGCCAACAGAATCAGGAAAGAACACATGGAAGCTTCTAAAATGGCATTCAGCGGCATGAACGTTTACGGCACCTCGGGACACGGAGACACGTCGGCTATGAGCGGCGATACCCCCGTTAAAAACTGGGGCGGGATAGGCGTTAACGAACTGTCTGATGTCTCCGGCCTCCATAAGGATAAGATGATTGCCAATCTCGACTACAGGACGGGCTGCTGGCACTGCCCGTCGGCCTGCAAGGGCATCCTTAAAGCCGGAACGGAATACCCCTATCCGGCCGGCAGTAAAAGGGTGGAGTATGAGACTATCGGCGCTTTTGGTGCTAACTGTTTGAACACTAATGCCGAGGCAATAACCATGGCAGCCCACCTCTGCGACAGCTACGGTATGGATACAATCTCTGCCGGTAGTATCATCGCCTTCGCGATGGAACTGTATGAGCACGGCATTATCACCAGGAAAGACACGGACGGCATTGACCTCAAGTGGGGCGACCCTGATGCCCTGGTTGCCATGACGGAAAAACTGGTAAAGCGCGAGGGAATCGGGGACATTCTTGCGGAAGGCGTTAACATTGCGGCAGAGAAAATCGGCAAAGGTGCGGAGGAATATGCGGTACATGCCGGCGGACAAGAACCCGGAATGCATGACCCCAAATTAAAAGGCCATCCCCTGCAATATCCCCGCCACCCCACCGCCACCGTTTACAAGATGGATTCAACTCCGGGCCGGCACACCGGGGCTTTTGGACCAGACGGCTTTGAAAGGCATCTCAACAATTCCATGGGTACCTGCCTGTTCGTTTATTTATCCCCTCTCCCCTCGAATCCCACGGTAGGCTCTCCTTACGCAGCTTCTATGATGAAAGCCGTCACCGGCTGGGACCGCTCCTGGGAAGAACTGCTCAAGGCGGGTGAGAGAATTGCCAACATGAGGCACGTCTTTAACCTTCGTGAGGGTATAAACCCCGTGAAGAGTTTTATGCATGACAGAGTGCTGGGCATTCCTCCCCAGCAGGAAGGTCCGCTGGCCGGGGTAACCATTGACGAAAAGTCGGAGAGCCTGTGGAACCTGGGAGCCCTGGATTGGGATTGGACAACCGCCATACCGAGTCGGAAGAAGCTGCTGGAACTCGGCCTCGACGATATAGCGGATGAGATTGCACCACCGCTGAAAGCGCCGGGCTTCGGGCCGTCAGGGTAATAGGAGGAAATAATGTCAAAAGGGATAATTGTATACCTCTCTTATACCGGAAATACCAAGCAGATTGCCGAGGCTATTTACAAAGGCATGAGTCCTGCAATTGACCAGTGCGACATTGTAAAACTGCGCAAGACAGACCCTAAGATTCTAACTGGTTACGACCTGATTGGTATCGGCAGCCCGGTACGACTCGGCAAAATGCCGTTCGAGCTCAAAGAATTTATCGCCGGTATGAATTCCCTGGAAGGTAAGCATTGTTTCGTTTTAAATACTCACGCCGCCCTTCCAGTAAATTTTATGCGGGAGGCAATAACCGCTCTAAAAGAGAAGGGGTTGGTCGTTATCGGTTTTAAAAACTGGTACTGTTCCGTCTATCTACCCTACGTGCCCAAGCCGTACTTCACCGACGGACATCCGGATGACATCGACCTTAAAGAGGCCGAGGACTTCGGTCGGGAGATGGTCGAGCGCAGCCGTAGAATACATGACGGCGAGACCGACCTCGTCCAGAAGCTGCCTGAAGGCGAAGAGTACGATAAGATTTACGGCGGCATGATGATAGGTACGTTGCCTGCGGGTGTCATGGAGGCGCGAGCCCAGGGATTCAGCATCGACATGAATAAATGTACCCGCTGCAATTACTGCGTTGAGCTCTGCCCTACCAACAGCATCGATTTCTCCACAGACCCGCCGGTTTTTCATCCGTGCGAGCAGTGCTGGTTGTGCGAGCAGACCTGCCCTGAAGGCGCTATATCATTCAACTACCCGCCGCTCCACAAATCTCACAACATCATGGTAGCGCAGAATTATGCTACGTCGCTGGAAGCCGCCGAGAAAGCCGGGCGTTTCCGTCCGCTGGTCAAACCCGAGGAGGTTGGCTGGGAAACGGCGCTGTACGTAACGAAAAAACCGCCGCGTTTTAAGCTTGCCGACCCTATCTGATAAAAATATCAGGTAAAATTTAGTAAAAGGAGATAGATTATGGCTGGTGAAACCTTGGAGGCGAAGGTCAGGGACCTGGAAGCGAAGGTTAAGAATTTGGAGACGGAGCTTACTGCCGTGCATGATATACAGGAGATAAAAAAATTGCAGAGAACATACGGTTATTACCTGGATAATCGCCTGTGGGATGATATTGTAGACTTGTTTTCCGATAATACGGAGTCGCTGGAGATAAGCGATAGCGGTGTCTACCTGGGTAAAGCGGGGGTCGAGAGATTCTTCAAGGGTTTCCTGAGCGGAGGCGGCCTACCGCCCGGACGAGGGAGCCTGGGCACCCACATGCAGCTTCAGGGCGTTGTCAATCTGGACCCGGGAGGCGATACCGCCAGGGGAAGATGGCAATGCGTTATTCTGCTGGCCGTGCCCTACAATAATGAACTGACGGCAATGGTCGGCTTCGGCGTGTATGAAGTGGAGTATATCAAGGAAAACGGCGTCTGGGCGTTCAAGAAAATGCACTTCTATCTTATCTTCCGAACGCCGCTTCACGAAGGCTGGGCCATGACGCCGGTGGTTTATTCCATGGCCAGCGGGACTCCGGATAAACCTTCGACGGTCTACAAGCCGCTACCGGATAGATATATCGTGCCGTTCCACTATAGCAACCCCGTAACCGGTAACGAACCGCGTATTACCTCTTAATTTCCGGGTAATAATACCGGACATGTGGAATTAAACATTCAGGCGTTGCCCTTGACGCCTGATTATTCGTAAATTTATTACAGGAGGGTGAAATGGCAGAGTCCAAATACGGGAAATATGTCATATCGAATCCGAAGATTGCCGAACAGCTGGCGCACCATTCCAAAGAAGCCGACTATCCCTGGAAAAACCCCGCCGAAGTCTATCTGGATGGCGAAATGGTGCCCGGATGTCCGGTGTGGTTCGACATTAACTGGATTTATGATACCCACCTGCCTTCCGTTCCAGGCTGGGTCAAGCCGCATAAACACGAGCAAAATGAGATACTCCTTTTTATTGCGACTAATCCGGAGGGCGACCTGGGCGGGGAAATCGAGATTACGATAGGCAAGGGCAAGGATAAAGAAAAACACAGCTTCAGCCACACCGCGGCTGTCTTCATACCGGCGGGGATAACACATTGCCCCATTGTTTATAAAAGTGTTGACAAGAATAAACCACAGATGATGATGGCCCTGTTATTTAATCCCGAGTACACATAGCATCGCTATCAAGTGGCTGACCGATAAAACCTATATTTACCGATATTTATTTTTAATAACCAGAATTTGAAAAGGAGCTTTTTATTAAAAGATTCCGTTTTCCCTCGTTTTCAGGATTTCTGATACTCTTTATCCTGGCCCACTTCATGCACCACCTCCTGGGGGCACTGCTGACACCTCTATTGCCGTTCATCCGCGACGAATTTGTTCTTGATTACACCCAGGCAGGATGGTTGCTCTCTGCTTATTCG
Source organism: uncultured Dehalococcoidaceae bacterium (assembly GCA_964500415.1). Lineage (GTDB taxonomy): Bacteria > Chloroflexota > Dehalococcoidia > Dehalococcoidales > RBG-16-60-22 > JAFGPF01. The sequence goes on from CAZCOB010000001.1 coordinate 58,664, forward strand.
TGGTCATACGGCATCAGCCAGATTCCGGCGGGATACCTTACCGAAAAAATAGGTCTGCGCCTGATTATGACCATAGGTATCTCGGGCGTGGCGCTTGTCGGGATAGTAATAGGCCTTTCGCCGTCTTACTATATAATGGCTGTCTTACTGGTAATTCTAGGGCTGCTGGGCGGCGGTTACCATCCGGCTTCGGCGCCTTTGGTTTCCGAACTGGTAGAACCGGAAAAAAGGGGCGTGGTCCTGGGAATCCACCAGGTAGGTGGTACGTGCAGCTTTTTCCTGACTCCCCTCATTGCGGTTGGAATCGCCGGCTACTTCGGCTGGCGCGGCTCGTTCGTCGGGCTGGCCCTGATTACGTTAATTTTCGGTATCATATTTTATATACTCCTGAGGCGCTGGAGGAGTGGCGGAAAATCCGAACCCGTACAAACCGAGAGTCATATAATAACACCGCCCCCGGCGAATCATGCCCGCCACCTGATAGTGTTTTTAATCCTGGGTATAACCAGCTACGCCACTATCCTTTCCGTGATATCGTTCCTCCCGTTATTTGCCGTGGATTACCTGAATGTCAGTGAGGAAATCGGGGCAACCCTGTTAGCGATTGTTCACTTTGCCGGATTGCTGGCGGGTCCGCTGGGGGGTTACCTCTCCGACAGGTTCGGAATGGTTAAGGTGATGGTAATAACCGTCCTTATTGGCGGCCCCCTGCTTTACCTGCTGTCACTGGTGTCCTACGGATGGGTTATTTACGTCCTGTCGTTTGCTATCGGCATGTCCATGTATATGACCATGCCCGTCGCCGAGTCATATATAATAGGATATGTTCCGGAAAAGAAACGTCCCAAATTTCTCGGGTTCTACTACTTCGGCAGCCGGGGCGGCGGTGGCGCAATAACACCCATAATAGGTTATTTAATTGACCGATTCAGCTTTTCTACCAGTTTCACCGTTGCAGGGGCCTTTTTAGTCGCGGTAACACTTGGTTGTATCGGCCTGCTATGGAAAAACCGGAGATAAGGAAACCGTTATGTTAAAAAATATAAGGAGGGAATAAAGCAATGGGTAAATATGACAAGTATTTTATGACGGAGGTTAAACTCCCGGCGGGCAAACAGAAGTTCGCCGATGAGTATGCCGGTACGTACTCTCACGTAGCCTGGCTGGACTCTAGCAAAATCGAAGGTGCGTTTTATACCGAGGTCGTCTGGTATTACAAGCCGAGGAAAAGCATAGTGGGAGCTCATACGCACGATTTTGACGAAGTAATTGCATTCTTCGGCAGCAACCCTGATGATATCCACGACCTGGGAGGCGAGGTGGAAATGTGGATGGGCGGCGAGAAGCATATCATTACTAAAAGTTGCCTTGTCTTTGTCCCCAGGGGGATGGAGCACTGCCCCCTGTCCTTCAACAGGGTTGACCGGCCCATCTTTCACTTCACGGCGGGAACCGGGGGTAAATATATATCGTCAATTGAAAGAGAAGATTAATCTACTGAATATATTTTAGTTATAACCCATAGGGCGCCGGAATAGGTTTAGCAGTCATGAAACGTTTGCTGGCTACCATTGATTTTCAACGTTACCGACGGTTTGATACCAGAATCTGGATTATCACCGCCGTCGGTCTTCTTAACGTAGCCGGCTTTTCTCTCAGCCTGCCTTTCCTCTCTTTGTACCTGTACCAGGAACGCGGAATACCCATGACCGTGGTGGGGACTATCATCCTTATCAGCGGTCTCTGTTCCGCCGTAACCCAGATTTTCGGCGGCGTAATCTCTGACCGCCTCGGGCGCCGACCTCTGCTCATCGGCGCCGCCATGACGGCGGCATTGTTATTCATAGCAATGGCAATCTTAATCGCTGCCGAGGCTCCGGTCTGGGCTATCGTTATCGTATATGCTACCGGCCAGTCGGCGATGATGATAACACGACCCGCCAACCAGGCAATGGTAGTTGATATTTCCCCTAAAAAACAGCTCGCGGAAGCTTACGGCATCCTTAGAGTAGGTATGAACCTGGGCTGGGCGGTTGGCCCGGCGATTGGTGGTCATCTACTGGTATTCTTACCCTACCCGTGGCTTTTCGGGGTAACGGCTCTGACGAGCTTTATCAGCTGCGGGCTGATATTTTTCCTGGTAAAAGAGTCATTCGGCGGAGCAGTGGAACAGGTAAACGTGCGGACTATTTTCCTGGCGGTCAGGGACCGGCATTTACTGAAATTCACTTTATTGAGCCTGCTGGTCTTTCTGGTAATGGGACAGATGATAAGCACTCTATCAATCTTCACTGTCGACCACGTGGGGTTTACCACGGCCCAATACGGCATGCTGCTTACAACTAACGGCTTAATCGTGGTGGTATTGCAGTATCCCGTGGCTGTTAATGCCGGCCGGATAGCGAAATATAAAGCCCTTGCCCTGGGGGCCCTGTTTTATGCGATGGGTTACCTGCTATTCGGCTGGGTCGGGAGTTTTACGCTGGCTATCATCGCCATGATAATCGTCAGCTTGGGTGAGGTCATCTTCTCCCCCGTATCGCTCTCGGTTGTCGGGGAGCTTTCTCCGCAGGACCGGCGGGGACGATACATGGCGTTTTTCGGCCTGAGCGAGGGGCTGGGGTTCTCGGCGGCGTCGCTGCTCGGTGGGGTTCTCCTCGACGGGTTTCCCGCGAAACCCCTGTTTATATGGGGGACAATCGCACTTATAGCACTCTTGGCCGCGGCAGGTTTTCAGCGATGGGGCAGCGCCAGTAAGCAGGCATGAAGATTGAAATAAGGGGGCAGTGATGAAAAAGAGAAAGAGGTTCAATATTATCGAATGCGGGGGTACTGCCTTTGATATTGGCAAGCAATACGGGACTGCCTGCCGGGACAGTTTTATTACTTCGATTAACTCCATGTTTGAAGAATACATCGTATCCAATAAAACCAGCCAAGAAGAAATAATCGCCACGTTGAGAAAATACATTCCCCTGGTGGAAAGCTTCGACCCCGATTTGCTCGAAATGCTCAAAGGCCAGGCGGAGGGCGCCGGGGTTTCCTTGGAAGAGATTTTCTTACTCAGGTGTAATTTCGAGCTGAGTTTTTATTATCAGCGCATGAAGACCTTTTGTACGTCCTTTGCCGTTACCGGCAGGGCTGCGAAAGACGGAAAGACGATTATCGGTCAGAACTTTGACGCCACCGTCGGCAGGACGATAGACCTTGTGAAAGTAACGCATGCCGATGGACTGAAGCAGCTGTCTTTGATTTTCTGGGGGGCCTGCGAGCTTACCTTGAACTCGGCGGGTTTGGGGATGGTCTTAAATGTTGTGGTGAGTCCGGTGGAGGAACAGCTTCTCAACCTGCCTGCCTGTTGTGTTATCCCGAAGGCAATGAGGCAAAAGAGAATCGGCGATGCCCTGGGAGTCTTCTGCGCCGCCGGACGCAGCATGATGTACTACTGCCTTGCCGGTAAGGAGGGTGATATTATCGGCATCGAAACCATGCCCGACGATTATAACGTGATACAGCCGGTTAAGGATGTACTGGCTCATGCCAATCATTATCATACCGACCGTTTTAAGAAGGGCGAACTGGTCTATATGGGCGCTCCGAGCAGCTACATTCGTGAGCCGCAAATGAGGAGGTTGATTGATAAACATTACGGAAATATCACGCTGGAGCGGATGATGGAAATCATGTCCGACCATAATCATTACCCGAAGGGAATATGCAATCACGCCCTGGAGGGGTCTACCGCGGAGACGCTGGCTTCGGTGATAATGGTGCCTGAAGATAACGCCATGTACGTAACCTGCGGGCACCCCTGCGAGTACGAGTATGAAGAATATAAATTATAAGCTATTACCCGCTTGGCCGGTCAGCGATATACGACAGCAGGCGTCCGGGATTATCTATCGTCATGGTATTAACCTGCGTTTCCGTGACTCCCTGCCGCAGCATTACAGGTACGATGTTGCGCAAAATATGGGCGTAACCGAACCCGCCGTAAGCAGTCAGGAGTACCTTTAAAAAGGTATCGTGGGACAGGAGAATGTGCTCCAGGTACCCTTCGGCGATAAGCTGCATTATGGCGTCGATGCGTTGCGACTCGCCGGGGAAACTCATCACGCTTTCACCAAGCAGGAAGGGCGGGAACAGGTGGCCGAAGGTGTCGAACTCGATGAAACAGCCGGCATCGGCAATGCGGCGGGCGGTATCCAGGTTTAAACCCATGATGTCGATATGGCAGATGACCGTCCTGTCCGGTCGGCCGCCGTTCTCCCGTAAGATGTGTAGTATCTCCTGTATTAGCTGGTTGTCCAGGCCGGGCGGGTGAATCGTCAGGGGTGCCCCGGTCTGGCTTTGAGCCGCCGCACAGGCACGCAACAATCGGCGCTCATCTTCACGCAGGGCGGGAGTCAGGCCTATCTCGCCGATGATGCCGGCGCATATTCCGGTATCATCAATACCCACGGTCAGGTCGCGCACGAGCCCATCACAAAGTTGTGCCTCGGTCAAAGCGGCTACCTCTGTAGAATACTGTAGTCCCATGTAGTAGCCGGTGCCCATGATTATGTTAAGGCCGGTAGCCTGTGCCAATCGTTGCAACCCCAGAGGATTATCACCACCGACGGGTCTGGTACTGACATCGACAATGGTGTTGCCCCCGGCCTGTTTGTAGGCCAGAAGCTCTTTCGTCAGAACAGCCTCATCCGGTGATTGCAGGCAGTCCAGGTTACTTAAAGCATGCGCGCGTACCCAGGCAAGGTTTTCGAGTGTGACCGGAGCGTTGGCCAGCCGCTTTTCGGCCGGTTCGACCGGCTCAAAGTAAAAATTCTCCCGGGCGTCAACGAAGATATGTTCATGAGGAAGGGTTATACCCAGCTTATTGGCATCAACCGGTCCCGTGACCGTTTGAGCCTTGAGAGACTTATGCGTTGTTATCGTTATTTCCACCTCTTTCTTATTGACTTACCCCCGGTATTGGTAACACTTTTCGGGGTAGATATTTACTGTTTGTTTTTAATAAAGTATATCACGTTTTATTACCCAGGTGATTAACCTCATGTTATACTAATTCCTTACGTGATATTGAAACCTCAAAGAAGTTTATAGTGGATTATTATTTCTCTTTGCTCTCACGCTTCGTTCGCTTGCTGACCTCGTCGGCCTTGGCGATGACAAAAATCATTGTCCCCAGCAGTACCAGGAAAATCCCTATACCTATCGGGCTTCCCCAACCCAGTATCATCATTAAATCTCCCATTTATATATCTCCCTTCTTAAATAAAATATTGCCCCGATTATACCTGCCAGTTCAAACCCGAGTCAAGTAACCTCCCCCATTTTACGATGAATTGTTTTTAAAACCAAACAAAGCTGTACTTACCATAAATCTAAAATCAATACAAAGTTATTCCTCCCCCCCACCACGAAGGAATTGTTTCCCTTTATAAAAGTCCTTGGTTTTCATCGTTCCTTATATCGTAAATTGTCATCGCTCTACCCCTGTGCTAGAATTAAACTTGCTTTGAAAGAGGACATTAAATACTGGGTAGGCTTCAACAGCATCCCCGGCATCGGACGTGTCAGGCTGTCCCAGCTTGAAGATTACTTCGGCGGGCTGGAGCAGGCCTGGAGGGCTTCCCCCGGCGAGCTGAAGCGCTCCGGAATCGATAGTATGGCTCTGCGGGCTATAAACCAGTGGCGTGATAAAATAGAACCTGACGAAGAGATGGAGAAGCTGGAAAAGTTCGGCATTAAGGTGCTTACCTGCAACGATTCTGCTTACCCGGGCCGACTCAAGGAGATATATGATTATCCTCCGGTGCTTTACCTGCGCGGCTTGCTATTGCCGGAGGATGATTGGTGTGTGGCGGTGGTCGGCACCCGGCGGGCGACCGTCTACGGTAAACAGGTAACTGAAGAACTGGTAGCCGACCTTGCCCGAAATAAAATTACCATCGTCAGTGGTCTGGCTAAAGGGATAGATACCATTGCTCACCGGAGCGCACTAGAGGCCGGTGGGCGTAGTCTGGCAGTCTTTGCCTGCGGACTCGATGTCGTCTATCCCTCCGAGAATGATAGGCTGGCTCGTGATATTATGAAACACGGCGCGCTACTCAGTGAATACCCTCTGGGTACCAGGCCTCGTGCAGAAAACTTTCCGCGCCGTAATCGGATTCTCAGCGGTCTGAGCCTGGGTGTTCTGATCACCGAGGCGGACGAGACCAGCGGTGCCATGATTACGGCCCGTATGGCGTTGGAGCAGAACCGGGAGGTATTCGCTATTCCCGGCAATATCCTCTCGCCGGTGAGTCGGGGTACCAATCACCTTATCCAGGATGGAGCCAAACTGGTGCGCGAATACACTGATATACTGGAGGAACTCAACTTGACGGCAGTAGCCCGACAGATGGAGATGCGGGAGATACTCCCTGAGTCTGGCACCGAGTCTGTCCTGCTCAAGCAGCTCAGCGCTGAACCGACCCATATAGATGAACTCTGCCGTAAGAGCGGGCTTCCGGCTGCGGAGGTCAGCGGCACACTGGCGATGATGGAGTTGAAGGGACTCGTCAAGCAAATGGGAACCATGAATTATGTCCTGGCGCGGGAATTGCGGCAGGAGTATCGAGTGAGAGTGGATTAGAAACTATGAGCAAGAAACTGGTTATCGTGGAATCGCCGGCTAAAGCCAAAACACTGGGTAAAATTCTCGGGAAGAACTACAAGCTCAAGGCTTCACTCGGACATGTAAGGGACCTGCCCCGGGGCCAGATGGGTGTGGACATAGAGAACGGATTTATTCCCAAGTACGTGGTGCCTAGAGCCAAGACCAAACTGGTCAATGAGTTAAAGCAGGCGGCTAAAGACGCTTCAGCCATATATCTGGCTACCGACCCCGACCGCGAAGGAGAGGCCATTGCCTGGCATTTGGCGGAGGTAGCCAGGATCGAAAAGCGAAATTACCATCGCGTCGTCTTCCATGAGATAACTGAAGACGCCGTGAAATCGGCTTTTCAGAATCCCCGCACCATCGATATGCAGCTGGTGAATGCCCAGCAAGCGCGGCGTATCCTGGACAGGCTCGTTGGCTATAAAATCAGCCCGCTGCTCTGGCAGAAGGTCAGAAAACGCCTCTCCGCCGGCAGGGTGCAATCGGTAGCGGTTAAAATAATCGTCGACCGCGAGCGTGAAATACGGGCCTTCGTTCCTGAGGAATACTGGACCGTCGAGGCTGAACTTGAAAAGAAAAAAGAAAAACCTTCCTTCCGGGCAACATTAATCGGCCTCATCGATGGTAAAAAGCTTGATATTCATGCGCAAGAAGAAGCCGATAAGGTTAAAAGCGTGCTGGAGCAGTCAGCCTATGACGTGCTCAAGGTAAGCACTAAGAAGGCGACTCGCCAGCCGGCCCCGCCTTTTACTACCAGCACTTTACAGCAGGAAGCCTGGCGTAAGCTCCGCTTCACTGCCAAGCAGACCATGGCTATCGCCCAGCAGCTATACGAAGGCCTGCCGGTTGGCAATGAAGGCAATGTCGGCCTTATCACCTATATGCGTACCGATTCCACCCGTGTGGCCAGTTCTGCTATCGGCGAGACCGTGGCCTTTATCCGTGAAAAATACGGTGCCAAATTCCTGCCTCCCCGCCCCCGCGCCTTCACCACCCGCACCAGGGGGGCGCAGGAAGCGCACGAGGCTATTCGCCCTACCAGGGTCAGCCGTGAGCCTGACTTTATTAAAAAATATCTCAATAACAACCAGTTCAGATTGTATGACCTTATCTGGAAGCGGATGGTTGCCAGCCAGATGGCGGCGGCTTTATTTAATAATACTAACGTCGATATCAAGGCCAAGGACCACCGCGACTATTTGCTGAGAACGGCCGTCTCGGTCAATACCTTCCCCGGTTTCATGAGCCTTTACAGCGAGAGCAGGGACGAGGTCGAGGAGGAAGGTAGTAAGAATGCGCTCCCCCGTCTGGCAAAAGGTGATGAGCTTAAGCTCCTGGGTATATTCCCTAAGCAGCGTTTTACCCAGCCGCCGCCCCGCTATACCGAGGCAACGCTGGTGAAAATTCTAGAGCAAAACGGCATCGGCCGGCCCAGCACCTATGCGCCGACCATCTCCACGATTCAGGACCGGGAGTACGTCACCAGGGTCAAGGGGGTCTTTCAGCCCACGGAACTGGGCATGGTGGTCAACGATTTACTCGTCCAGCATTTCCCCGACATCATAAATGTGAAGTTTACCGCCGGTATGGAGAACGAACTGGATAATATCGCCAGTAAGGGGCGTGAATGGCCGAGCGTCGTACAGGACTTTCATACTCCGTTTGAAAAAGACCTGCAAAAGGCGCTCAAGACGGCGGAGAAGGTTAAGCTGGCGGACGAGGAAACCGGCGACTCCTGCCCCAAGTGCGGTAAACCGCTGGTGGTTAAAGCGGGGCGCTTCGGGAAGTTTATCGCCTGCAGCGGCTACCCCGAGTGCCGGTATACGCAGTCGTACCAGATTAAAGTCGGGGCGAAATGCCCCAAGTGCGGCAAAGAAATCGTACAGAGGGTAAGCAAGAAGAAGCGGACTTTCTATGGTTGCAGCGGCTATCCCGACTGCGATTTCATTACCAGTTTTAGGCCGTTGACCCAGCCCTGCCCGCGGTGCGGCGGCCTGCTTACCCAGCACGGCAAACAGGCCTGGTGTGTCAAGTGCGAGTATAAGGGGAAGGTGGAAGAGGAAAAGGCGGGATAAGCGGCGGGTGATGCGGGGGTAGCCTGGGTGGGTGAATGAAAATCCCCCTTTTATCCCCCTTTTCCAAAGGGGGAAACTGGGAAGGGAAACCTGCGGGATAAGCCGCAGATGATGCGAGGGCGGACTGGGTGGGAAAAGATAAGAAAAGAGGGGAAGTATGGAAAGGTAAAGGGCTGGTCGCAGGATAGAACTATGCAGCAGGTCTTCAGCAAGTACATCGCGTTTCTGGAGGCGGAGAAGAACGCCTCTGCGTATACGGTGAGGAACTATACCAACGACCTGATGGAGTTCTTCGGCTTCGTCAGGGACAAGGGAATAGAGTCGCTCAGGGACGTTAACAAGCAGACGCTGCGCGACTATATGGCGTACCTGATGGCGCAGGGTAAGGCCAAGTCCAGCATCGCCCGGAAACTCTCGGCGATACGCTCTTTTTATCGTTACCTGATGCGGGAAGAAATGATAGCGGCCAGTCCCGCCGCGACGACTGTCTCACCAAAGCTGGACCGACGCCTGCCCTCTTTTCTGACCGTGGAGGAAGCCAAGCGCCTGGTGGAATCGCCCGACCTCTCCAAGGCGCCCGGTCAGCGCGACCGCGCCCTGCTGGAGCTTTTATACGCGTCCGGCCTGCGGGTAAGCGAGCTGGTGAACATAAACGTAGAGGAAGTGAACCTGGCGACAAATGAAATACGTGTCTGGGGCAAAGGCTCCAAGGAAAGAGTGGTGCTCATCGGCACTCCGGCGGCGCGGGCGTTAACGAGTTATATCGATAAAGGCAGGCGGGAACTGCTCGGAGGTAAAAAGAACAACGCCCTATTTTTGAATCGCTACGGCGAGCGCCTGCCGGCCCGGCGGGTACAGAAAATACTTCAAAAATATGCCCGGAATATCAATAAAAAAGTGCACCCGCACGTACTGCGCCACACCTTCGCCACGCATCTCCTCGACGGCGGGGCGGACTTAAAGGTCGTCCAGGAGCTGCTGGGACACGCCGACCTACAGAGCACGCAGATTTACACGCACGTAACGCAGAGTCGGGCGCGCAAGATATACCTCGCCGCCCACCCGATGGCGCGGGAAAAGGGTCTGGATTCTGGCCTTCGCCAGAATGACATGACTGACCATCCGATGGCGCGGGGAGACATTGGTAAACATGAATAGTCGACTGGAAAAGTTACGCAACGAGTTTGACGCAAGGGAAATCGATGCTATCTTTATTACGCAGGCGGAAAATCGCCGATATCTTTCCGGGTTCGACGGCACGGCCGGCTATCTGCTGATTACCCGGAAGAAAGCGGTTCTGGCCACGGACTTTCGCTATACCGAGCAGGCTGCCGGGGAGGCGCCAGATTTTGAGATTTTACATATCGGCGGCAAAATCGCCGACTGGTTGCCCGGTCTGTTACATGATGCGGGTATCAAAAGACCGGGGTTTGAGGCAGCCGACATTACGTTTAATTTCTACCTCCAGTTGAGCGATGCCCTGAAAGAGAAAAAAGCTACCGTCAGGCTCGTCCCCGTAAGCGGGCTGGTGGAATCGTTGCGGGCAGTCAAAGAGCCGGGAGAAATCGAATTCATCAGGAAGGCGGCGGCCATCAGCGATGCCGCCTTTGAATATGTAGAAGCGACGATGAAGGCCGGCATGACGGAAAAGCACGTGGCCTGGGAACTGGAGAAAAGCATGCGTGAAAACGGGAGCCAGTCGCTGCCCTTCGAAATAATCGTCGCTTCCGGCCCTCAGGCAGCCCTGCCCCATGCCAAGCCTACGGACCGGGTCGTTAAAGAAGGCGAGCCAATATTGATAGACATGGGGGCGAAATACGGTGGCTATGCCAGCGACCTCAGCCGGACTATATGTATCGGAGCTCCCGATGATAAATATAAAGAAATATACCGCACCGTCCTTGACGCGCAGGCGGCGGCAATGTCTATAATAAATACGGGAACGACCGGCCACCAGGCCGATAGCGCCGCCAGGGGAACTATCGAAGAGGCTGGCTACGGCGAGGCCTTCGGACACGCGCTGGGACACGGCGTCGGCCTGGCCGCTCACGAACTGCCCCGCCTCGGCCCCGGCGCGGAGGAGCCGCTAACCGAGGGTATGGTGTTCACCGTGGAGCCGGGTATTTACCTGTCCGGGTGGGGAGGCGTCAGGATTGAAGACACTGTCGTAATGAAGAGCGGGAAGGCCATAGCGCTCTCTAAAGCTAGAAAGGCGAGGTATGATTAACGCAACGGAGTTGAGGAAAGGGGTTCTTATCGAATTCGAAGGCAAGCTTTACCAGGTCGTCGAGCACCAGCATGTCAAGATGAAGCGGACGGCCCTGGCGAAGGTGAAACTCCGTGATATCAATGCCGGCCATACCATCGAACGTTCCTTCCAGTCGGACGACAGGCTCGTCCGGGCGCGCCTCGACGAGCGGCAGATGCAGTACCTCTACAACGACGGCAACCTGTACTATTTCATGGACCAGGAGAACTTCGAGCAGATGCCCCTGACAAAGGAACAGCTCGGCGACGCGCTCGACTACCTTAAAGAAGGCAATACCGTGGAGGTATCCAACTATAAAGGCGAGGTGGTGGGGGTCACGATGCCGATTACCGTGGAGCTCGAAGTAGCGGAGACAGATCCCGGCTTCAAGGGAGACACCGCCACCGCCGGTACGAAACCGGCCAGGCTGGAGACCGGCCTGACGATACAGGTTCCCCTGTTCATCAACGAAGGCGATGTGCTCAAGGTGGACACGCGTACCGGAACCTATCTGGAGAGGAGGGGTTGAGACTGCTATGCTGAAAGCCGACCTTCATATCCATACCATGTTCTCCATGGACTGCAGTACGCCCCTGGAAAAGATAGTCCAGCGCTGTCAGGAACTGAAAATCAATTGTATTGCCATAGCCGACCACGGCATCGTCGATGGCGCCCTGATGATGCAGAAACTGGCCCCGTTCAGGGTTATCGTCGCCGAGGAAATCCTGACCACCCAGGGCGAAATCATGGGCATGTTCCTGAAAGAGACCATACCCGGCGGCCTGACTCCCCAGGAGACGATTAAACGTATCCGGGCCCAGGGTGGGCTGGTCAACATCCCGCATCCCTTCGAAACAATGCGCGGTTCCGCGTTGAAGGACTGGGCTATCGAAGAGATAGTCGGTGACATCGACCTCATGGAAGTGCTCAACTCAAGGAGTCCTTTCCCGGCCAATACCGAGAAAGCCAGGGCTTTTGCCGGGAAACACGGCATACCCGGAAGTGCCGGCAGCGATGCTCATACGGTTTACGAAATAGGAAACGCCTATGTCGAGATGCCCGAGTTCAATAATAAAGATGATTTTCTCAAGTCCCTGGCCCAGGGTAAAATTCAGGGGAGGCGGTCGAGTGTATTTGTGCGTCTTTTCAGCACCTGGGCCAAAGTGAAATCGCAGTACCTCAGAAGGAGGTAGCCGTGAGTAACCGCTATAAAGTCGGCTGGTTTTCCACCGGGAGGGGGTCAGGTTCGCGGGGACTTTTACAGACGGTCCAGGAAAGTATTATCGCCGGAGAACTCGACACAGAACTAGAGTTCGTTTTTTGCAGTCGTGAATGGGGTGAGACGGAAGCCACCGACCAGTACCTGACGATGGTGGAGGAATACGGCATACCCCTGGTCAGATTTTCCTACCAGATGTATAAAGCGGTGAGGGATATGCCCAATCCCGAACCGGCTCAGCCCCTGCCGCAGTGGCGAATCGACTACGATAGAGAGGTCATGAAACGGCTGGAGGGTTTTCATCCAGACCTGTGTGTTCTGGCGGGTTTCATGCTGATAACCGGCCCGGAGATGTGTGAAAAATACGATATTATCAACCTGCACCCGGCGGCGCCCGACGGCCCGGCCGGCACCTGGCAGCAGGTAATCTGGAAGCTGATAGAGACCGGGGCGGAGGTGCAGGGGGTGAAGATGCACGTGGCCATACCGGAACTGGACATGGGCCCTACGGCCACGTATTGCACGTTCCCGATACGCGGGGAGGCCTACGACGGGGGGTGGGAGGAAATCAGGGGGAAAACGGTGGAGGATGTGAAGAAGGAACAGGGTGTGGAGAACGTGCTGTTCAAGACCATACGGGAGCACGGCGCCATACGCGAATTGCCGCTGATGGTGGCCACCATCAGGGCTTTCAGCCGGGGTAAGGTGAAAATATCGAAAGACTGGCAGGTGGTTGACGCTGCTGGCCGTGTTATCAAGGGTTATGACCTTACCGCCGAGATTGACGAGATGGTGAAGGGCGAGCTTTAGTCAATATTTTCATAAATTTTAGCCTAAGTAGAACAATGTGCTAGCCTCATCCCCTGTGTCCCCCTCAAGGGAAAATTCTAAGCACTAAACTGGCTGGTGAACCTATCCCCCTATGTCCCCCTTCCCTTGAGGATTATTGAAGGGAAGGGGGAGTAATTTGAAATAGGGGCTTCGCCCCTCTTAGACGCCCCGTTTGGGGGTGGGGGTAAAGACTGAGGGATAAGACAATGAAAATCCCTCTTAGTCGCCCCTTTTTCAAATGGGGAAACTGTATATCACCCTCACCCTAGCCCTCTCCCATCAATGGAGAGGGGAATATAATACGGGATAAGCCGAGGATGATACTGGGCGGCCTGGGTGGGAAGAGATAACAGGCGAGGGGTGGGGCGTATAGGTACGTTACCCACCCCACCACGAGATTCTTCGCTGCGCTCAGAATGACAGAGGGGAAGTACTGGATTCTGGCCTCCGCCAGAATGACAGTTATGAATAGCTTATTTCTTTGTTTTTTTGGGCTTCGCCTCTTTTTCATCGGCGGGTTTGGCCAATATCTCATCGATGATGCCGTATTCCGCTGCCTGCTCGGGGTTGAGATAGAAATCGCGGTCGGTGTCGTGGGTTATCTTGTCCAGAGGTTGGCCGGTATGCCTGACGAATATGTCCTTGATGATATCCTGCTGCCGCATGATTTCACGGGCGGCAATGACCATATCCGCCGCTTGCCCCTGGACACCGCTACTGGCCTGGTGCATGTGGATGGTGGCGTGGGGGAGGGCGTAACGCTTTCCCTCGGCTCCGGCACAAAGTAAAACAGTGGCCATGCTGGCTGACATGCCCACGCAGATGGTGGAAACACTGGGGCGGATGAGCTGCATGGTATCGTAGATGGCCAGTCCGGCGCTGATAACGCCGCCCGGACTCTGGATATACATGCTGATGTCCTTATCCGGGTCTTCGCGTTCCAGATAGAGAAGCTGGGCAATCAGGGTATTGGCTACGGGGTCGGAAATGGGGGTGAAGAGCATAACGATACGTTCTTTCAGGAGCAGGGAATATATATCCCAGAACCTTTCACCCCTCGGGCCGGTTTCGACCACACCGGGTATGATATTCGCTGGTAGATTATTCATTTTTCTTCCTCCTTTTTGGTCTTCTTCTCCACCTTTGTCTTTTTCTTAGGGTCTCCGTTAGTTTTAGCTATATCGGTCATTCTTTCTATGGTCTTGCGGGTCTTTAACGACTGCTTAATCGATTCGCGGGTTTGAGGGGTGTCCAGCATTTTTCGAAGTTCATCTATTTTATCATCTCCCGCGCCCCGCGTCATATTACTAATTCCATTTTCAATGTCTGTCTCGGTGATTTCAATCTTCTCCGCCTCGGCGATTTTGCTCATTACCAGAGAGGCGGCTACGTTTTTCGTCGCTACCGGGCGTAGTTCTTCACGGAGCTGCTCCGCCGTCTTATTGATACTTTGCAGGTACTCGTCCATACCCCGCCCCGTCATTTGCAGCTGCCTTACCTGCTCGTTAAGAATACGGTTAATTTCCATCTCCACCAGGACCGGCGGATATTCAACACTTGACCGCTCGACAGCGGTATTGATAACCTTTTCCTCAAATTCCATCCTGGTGTTTTCTTCGGCCCTCAGCTGCAGGCTTTTGGCGATTTCCTCGCGGAGCGTATCAACCGTCTTAAAGTCGGGAGAGACCTGACCGGCGAACTCGTCGTTGAGTTCCGGGAGCTTCTCTTCCTTGATTTCAGTAAGTTTAACTTTAAAATGGCCTTCCTTACCGGCTACGTTGTTGTTGGGGTAGTCCCCGGGAAAGCTGAGGTTAAATTCCTTCTCCTCTTCATTCTTCATGCCGACTACCTGGTCGGAAAATCCAGGCGCGGGGGATATCAGTTCTTTCAGTACCTGAATCTGGGCGCCAACTTTCTGGACATAGGGCTTCTCATCGACCATGCCGTTAATATCGATAATAGCCATATCATTGTAGTCGAGCGCCCTGTCGACGGGTTCCCAGATGGCGTGCTGGTGGCGCAGCTCTTCGAAAACAGCATTGACCTTCTCATCCGTTATGTCAACCGGGTCAGGCGTTATCCGGATATCCCGGTAGTCACCAAGCTCCACCGTGGGCGACAGAGGCACGACAGCCTTGAATATCAGGGGGTCGGTCTGGGTTATCTCCAGGTCCGGCTGGGCGAAGGGTTCTATTTCCTGCTCCTTGAGGGCCTGCTCGTAGGCCTGGGGCAGCAGGTGGTCGAGCGCCTCTTCGAGGAGCCTGGGTTTGCCCAGGTGGCGTTCCACTATCGCTCGCGGCGCTTTCCCCTTGCGGAATCCGGGGATGCTGGTTTTTTGCACCAGGTTGTGATAGGCATGCTGCAGGGATGATTCCATTTCGGCAGGCTCCATCTCGACGGTTATATATGCCTGACGGTTCTCCTCTTTTTCTTTCGTAACTTTCAAATTCCCTCCCGATTAGCTAATCTTCACGCAGACGAATGTGCAATTCATCAAGCTGTTCTTCCGTGACGGGTGAAGGCGCGTTAAAGGTAAGGTCGGCGGCGCTCTGAGTCTTGGGGAAAGCGATTACCTCCCTGATGTTTTCCTCCCCGGTAAGATACATGATAATACGGTCAATACCCGGAGCGATGCCACCGTGAGGGGGCGCACCATATTTAAAGGCCTCGAGCAAATGCCCGAAGCGTTCTTCAATGGCTTCATCAGTGTAGCCAAGTATTTTAAATATTTTTCTTTGCAGGTCGCTCTTGTGAATCCTGATGCTGCCGCTACATAGTTCGCCCCCGTTACAGATAATATCGTAGCTCCTGGCCCTGACCTTCTCGGGGTCGGTATCCAGCAGCGGCATATCCTCTTCCCTGGGCATGGTAAAGGCATGATGCATGGCTTCCAGTCGCCCTGTCTGGCTATCCCTCTCGAACATAGGAAAATCAATGATAAAGCCGAAGGCAAAGACATCAGGGCTGGCCAGTCCCAGCCGGGAGCCAATCTCGCGGCGGAGTCCTCCAAGCACCGTACTGACCAGTTTGTTTTCCCCGGCCACAATCAGGAGCAGGTCGCCGATACCGGCTTCGAGTCGTCCGGCCATTGCTTTAATATCATCCAGCGAGAGGAACTTGGCGGCAGTTGATTTCACCATTTCCGGGGTAAGTTCCGCCAGGCTATTACCGGCACCGCTCAGGGCGATGGAAACCAGGCCACCGGCGCCGAGTCCCCTGGCTATCTCGTTTAACTCCTCAAGCTGGCGGCGCGTATAACCGGCACAGCCAGCAGCACGGATACCTTTTACCCTGCCCTTGCCGGCGATAGCCGAGGTAAATATATCGAAGCCGGAATTCGCCACGATATCCGAAAGGTCTTTAATCTCCACGCCGAAACGGAGGTCGGGTTTATCCGAGCCATAGCGTTCCATAGCGTCAGCATAACTGAGGCGGGGGAAAGGCTGTATCAACTGCTTTTCCGGCATGAGTGTCTTTATCATGGCGGTAAACAGTTCTTCGGTCAGACTGAAAATATCCTCTTCTTCAACGAAGCTCATCTCAACGTCAAGCTGGGTATGTTCCGGCTGTCGGTCGGCGCGGGTATCCTCGTCGCGGAAGCAGCGGGCAATCTGGTAGTATTTTTCGAAGCCGGCCACCATAAGTAGCTGCTTGAGCTGCTGGGGTGACTGCGGCAGGGCGTAAAAGTGGCCGGGGTAAACACGGCTGGGCACCAGGTAATCGCGGGCTCCTTCCGGCGTGCTTTTGATAAGGATAGGCGTCTCTATCTCGACGAAACCTCTGGCATCCAGGAAATCGCGCATGAACCTGATAACCCGGTGACGGAGGAGCAAGTTCTCTTTCATGCGGGGCCGGCGCAGGTCCAGGTAACGGTATTTCAGGCGCAGGTTTTCGTCTACCTCCATTTCTTCGTTAATATAAAAGGGAGGGGTCTCGGAGGGGTTCAGTATCTCGGTGTCCTTAACGATTACCTCGATATCGCCGGTGGGGAGCCTGGGGTTTTCGGTACCCGCCGGACGCAGAGCTACCTCGCCTTTAATCCTCACGACGTACTCATTGCGCATTTTTTCGGCGGTTTTCAGACTGGCGGGTGATATTTCTGGATTGAAAACCGTCTGGACGATGCCTTCCCTGTCCCTCAGGTCGATAAAGATAAGGCCGCCGTGGTCGCGCCTGCGGTTTATCCAGCCGGCCAGCGATACCTCGCTGCCGATGTGTTCTTTCCTTAATTCACCGCAGGAATGCGTCCTGAGCAAAGTTGCCTCCCCAATGATAGATGCCTTCACTTTTGATTATAGCTTATACAGGTAGGCGCTTCAACAAAAATGCACCGACCGGCGATATCGGATAGTCTGGCTAGACGAGTATTGACAAATAAATAATCCGGTGCTATCCTGAGTATTGTTGATGAAAACAGTCAACTTTTATAGCGAGAATAATGCCAGTAAGTTAGGTACAGTTGTATTAGTACGGCGGCTCTGCTAGAATGTTATGTAATCCCGCTAATTATCATCAGGGGACAGGAGGGAAGCAGTCCAGTGGCCAAGACAATCGCGGAGATAAACGAAAAAATCAAAGAAGGCAAGGCCGTAGTCTTCAATGCGGAAGAGATTATCGACGTTGCCCGGGAGAAAGGCATCAAAAGGGCCGCCCAGGAAGTGGACGTGGTCACTACGGGGACTTTCGGGATTATGTGTTCCTCCGGGGCCTATTTCAACATCGGACACGCCAAACCGCGCTTTAAGCTGGGGGGCGGCCGGGCTTACCTGAACGACGTGCCGGCTTATACCGGACTGGCGGCAGCCGACCTGTTCCTGGGGGCTAACGCCCTGCCCGACGACGACCCGAGAAACAGGGTACATCCCGGTGAATTCACCTACGGCGGCGGGCATGTTATCGAAGAGCTGGTGGCGGGCAAGGACGTGCGGCTGGTGGCCACGGCCTTCGGCACGGACTGCTATCCACGCAAGAAGCTGGAGACGCTGCTGAACATCAAAGACCTTAACGAAGCGGTGCTCTTTAACATCAGGAATGCCTACCAGAATTACAACGTGGCGGTGAACTGTTCGGATAAGACAATCTATACATACATGGGGGTGCTCAAGGCGCAGTTGGGCAACGCCAACTATAGCTCGGCGGGGCAGCTTTCGCCACTGTTCAACGACCCCTATTACAAGACGATAGGAATCGGGACGAGGATATTCCTGGGCGGGGGCACCGGTTTCGTGGCCTGGCAGGGCACGCAGCACAATCCCGGCGTGCCCCGCACCGAGAAGGGCATTCCTAAAGAAGGCGCCGGGACGCTGGCGGTCATCGGCGACCTGAAGCAGATGAACGCGCGCTGGCTGGTAGGCACGAGCGTGCTCGGTTACGGGTGCAGCCTGACGGTCGGCATCGGGGTGCCAATTCCCGTGCTGTCGGAGGAAATCCTGGAGTATACCGCGGTAACCGACGCGGATATCCTGGCGCCGGTCGTCGATTATTCGGACGCCTTCCCTAATCTAAAACCGGACATCCTGGGCGAGGTCAGCTACGCCGAGCTTAAGAGCGGCAAGATAAAGGTCAAGGGGAAGGACGTGCCGACGGCTTCGCGCTCCAGCTACCCGAGGGCGCTGGAGATAGCCAACCTGCTCAAGGAGTGGATACAATCGGGCAAATTTTTACTGACCGAGGCGGTGCAGCCGTTGCCCGGCGCGGAGTCCGCCGTAAAAGTGAAGCCGCTCAACGAGCGGCCCATCGAATATTAACTTCAGCAGAAGCGAGATAATATAAATATAGAGAATCTGAGGTTATATTGCCTTAGCTATAGTGAGCAGGGGAAGAGGTGTAAGCAATGGCAGTTACGAAAAGAATCGTTTTACGCTTTCCCAGGCGACTGGTGGAGCGACCGATAATATACCGTCTGGTCAAGGACTACGACCTTGAGTTCAATATTCTCAAGGCTTCTATAACCCCCGAGCAGGAAGGTCTGCTGGTGCTGGAGCTTAAGGGGAACCAGAAGGAATACGATAAAGGCATCGATTTCCTGATCAAGGCCGGCGTGCAGATACAGTCGCTGAGCCAGGACGTGACGCGTAACGAGGAGAGGTGCACCAGTTGCGGCGCCTGCGTCACCGTCTGCCCTACCGGCGCTTTCCGGGTAGACCCGAAGACGCGGGAAGTGCTGTTCGATAATACGAAGTGCATTGCCTGCGGGCTCTGCATCCCGGCTTGCCCGCCGCGGGCGATGGAAGTGCATTTCTAGCTGCTTTGATATTGAGTGGCGTTATTTAAAAACCTTACCCCCTGTGTCCCCCTCTCCTTACGAGGCAGGGTGAAGGAGAGGGTGAATGGATTTGAGAGGGGGCTTCGCCCCCTCTCGCTGTGCACTCCCCTGTAAGGGGTGGGGAAACGCCAGGTATCAAGGAACAAGTATCAAGGAAGGGATAAAATTCCTAAGCTATCAAAATCCTCCTTAATCCCTCCTTCGGCAGGCTCATGACAGGCTCTTTTTTCAAAGGAGGAAACTGGGGACGAAAATCTACCTTAATCCCTCCTTACGAAGGAGGGAGACAGATTGGGTTAAGGCATTGATATAAGGGTTTGTGCAAACAACCTCTCCCTTCGGTAAAGGGAGAGCGAGAGGGATTTTGGGGCGGGGGTATATTAGCGGGATAAGCAGAGGATGGTGCGAGGGCGGTCAGGGCGGGAAAAGATAACATAGACGGGGGGTGGGGTCTGTATGTTGCCTGCCCCACCCCGAGATTCTTCCCCTTCAGCCGAAGGGTCAGAATGACAGAGGGAATGTTCCTCAGAATGACGGAATGAATGAAAGAGGATACCTACCAGCCGAGGACGTACCGGCACTGGATTGAGGGCAA
This sequence comes from uncultured Dehalococcoidaceae bacterium, assembly GCA_964500415.1. Lineage (GTDB taxonomy): Bacteria > Chloroflexota > Dehalococcoidia > Dehalococcoidales > RBG-16-60-22 > JAFGPF01. Next base: position 78,561 of record CAZCOB010000001.1, read on the forward strand.
AGACCTCATCGCGTTTAACGCAGCCGAGAAGGAAACCGATTTATACATTCGCGCCGTATCCGACTTGCAGAGAAAAGCCCGACGATTGATAGTAAAATACCGCCGTCAGCTTGAGGGTTATATCGGACGCAATCCCGACTTCGTTACATCACTTACGCCTCTTCGCGTGGAGGACGATGCACCGGCTATAGTCAAGGGGATGGCGGAGGCGGGAGAGAAGGCAGGAGTCGGGCCGATGGCGGCGGTAGCCGGAGCCATTGCGGAGTATGTCGGCTGGGAACTGCTGGAGTTTTCACCGGAGATAATCGTGGAAAACGGGGGGGATATCTTTCTAAAATTTTTGAACAAAAGGGTTGTGGGCATATTCGCCGGAGAATCGCCATTGAGCGGGAAAATTGGACTGGAAATAGAGGCGCGGGATACGCCGCTGGGTATTTGCACCTCCTCGGGGACGGTGGGGCATTCTTTAAGCTATGGTAAGGCCGACGCCGTGGTGGTTGTTTCCGCTTCGGCGGCGCTGGCCGATGCTGCGGCGACAGCTATCGGCAACCGGGTTGAGAAGCCAGGCGACATCGATGCCGCCATCGATTTCGGCAATAGCATCAATGGTATTAAAGGCATCGTTATTATCATCGGAGAAAGTCTGGGCGTTTGGGGGGATGTGAAACTCTGCGAGACATACGTCTGAGCAAATATTTAAAGGACTTACCGGGTGATTTTAAGTTCCAGCGTATTAACGGCGCTCTTCACGCCTCTCAGCGGTGAGACCATGCCCTCGATGGTGCTTTTGATTATTTCCACCGGGAAATACTTCAGCGGAACTTCGTCGCCGTTGAGATTTAGCGTTACCTGCCCTTCATTATCGATACGGAGTTCAAGGTTACTGATTTCGCCCGTATCTTTCAGGCTGGCGATGATGCCGCCGACAGTATGGTCGATATAATTCTCGGCAAAGTAGTCGAGGTTAATGGGCATATCGTTAACGGAAAGGCTTACCTGTCTGGTCACTGTTTTTCTCCTTTAGTTCGATGACTTCCTTATAAACGTAAGCATAATCTCGCTGGCTCGTAGCTGGTCATAATAAGTATAGCATAACGGGCTAGGGTCAACCCACCCCCGGACTCCCGCGAAGAGAGTATCCCGGGGATGTTGATTTATATGCGTTTATTTATGAGTGCACGTGGTAGATACGGAGAATCACCCATCCGGTGCCGCCGAGAGCCAGTCCGGTAACGACCATAAAGGCCCCGCTGGCCAGGGCCACCTGAACCAGGCCGAAAGCAGCCACCGCTAGGTACAGGTAGTTCTCCAGGTTCATCGCCTGGGCGTAGGAAAGATGCTGGGGATTAGTGGGGTCATAGCGGCCGCCGGCCAGCAGTTCCTGATAGGTAGGCGCTATGCCGCGGCGGTGCTCGGCGATGATGTCGGCGGCATCCTGCGCTGATGTAATATCGGTTATTTGAGTATAGACATCCGGATTATCGGGGTCCAGGGCCAGGGTAACTTTCTCTATCTCCATCCTGTCCACAATGAGGTCGTTCTTGGCGATACCCTGTCCGATGAAGACACCCCCGATAACGATAGCCACCAGACCCAGGAGCATAATCAGGATAGCCAGACTGCGGGTCAGATTCATTTTCCCCCTCCTCGCGGTTTATTACTTCAATTTTATTAGGTATCCGACCCGCTGTATGTGATAATAATCACATGTTTAACGAATGTTATGAGATACAGTGAATTTAAAAGTGAGCATCTAACGGTATTTCAGGAGGAAGTCCTGTAAAGAAAGACCCGTAAACGCCGGGCTTACTTCTTTTTACCCGGCGATAAAAGTACGTCCGGCCTGTCGGGATTAAAGCCTATCACGATGTCTTTATCATCGATGATTATGCCCGCAACCGCCGTTTGCTTCGTTTTATCTACCACCTGGCTGTCCTTTTCCATATGCTATCATCGAGTAGACCAATCATATAGTTACCCCGATAACGATGTCAAGGACGGCGGGTAAAGGGGAGGTATTTTGTGAGAGCGTCTCTGGACGGGAATATTATGTGATATACTTTTTGAGGAACAGTCTTATTAAAATGTTAATGGAACTTTTGTCACATACATAAGACAAAATCGCAGGTAAAATGTTAACCAAGCAGTTGCCAGATGTGTTGACATTGTCATGATTACATTCTATCATTTCGTTACGCAACACAGGGGCATGGCAGGCTAAATACTATTGCGGGTTAAGCCCGAGGAGGCGGCTCATGGCAAAAGAACAGGATACCACCCTTAAAGCACTTAAAACGGCTATTCAGATGGAGATTGACGGCAAGGAATTCTACCTCGAAGCCAGCAAGGCGAGTAAAAACGAGCTGGGGAAGAAACTGCTCAAGCAACTGGCCGAGGAAGAAGATGCGCACCGGAAGGTTTTCGAGGGTATCTATAAAGATCTCAGTACCCGGAAGGGCTGGCCTGACAGGAAGGTTCACCTCGATGGCGGCAGGGGCCTGAGGACTATATTCGCCCGGGCAATAGAGCAAATGGATAAAGACGTAAAGTCCATCTCCACGGAAATCGATGCCGTGCAGAGAGCCATGGAAATGGAGAACAAGACCTACGATTTCTATAAAAGCCGCGGTCAAAAAGCGGCTTACGAGGTTGAAAAGCAGTTTTACGAGGCCTTAGCCGTTCAGGAAGAGGAGCATTACCGGGTCCTCCTCGACTATTTCGAATTTCTCAAGAACCCGGAGGCGTGGTTCGTCCAGAAGGAACACCCGTCCCTGGACGGCGGCTAGGGGTGAAATCGGGAAATAAATACGCTTACAGGGGTGAAAGATGCTTAAGATTAAAGACCTGTCCGTGGCCGTAGAGGACAAGGAAATCATCCACGATATTAATATGACGATAAATAACGGGGAAACCCATGTTCTTTTCGGTCCCAATGGCGCCGGTAAGAGCACCTTGCTGATGGCTATCATGGGTTTTCCCAAGTATAGGGTGGCGAAGGGCAGCATCAGCTTCAAGGGTAAGGATATCACCGGCCTGACCGTAGATGAAAGAGCGCGTCTGGGCATCGGCATGTCCTTCCAGCGGCCGCCGGTGGTACGGGGGGTTACAACGCGCGACATGGTAGCCGCCTGTCTTAAAGGGAGCGGAGATGAAAAAGCCATAGCGGCGCTGGCGGAAAAAGCCGACCTGGGTGAGTTCCTGGAGAGGGATATCAACTACGGTTTTTCCGGAGGCGAGATAAAGCGCTCCGAATTGCTGCAACTCCTCGCCCAGAAGCCGGAACTGACCCTGATGGACGAACCTGAATCGGGCGTGGACCTGGTGAATATCGCCCTAATAGGCGAGCTGATGAACGAGTTGCTGGAGAAGAACTGCCCGATACAGTACCGCAAGTGCATGGGGCTTATCATAACCCATACCGGCCATATCCTGGACTACGTTAATGCCCGCACCGGCTACGTCATGTGCGACGGCACGATAGGCTGCGTGGGCGACCCCCACGAGATGCTGGCGACAATCCGGGAGAAAGGGTATGACGAGTGTATTAAATGCTACCTGGGGAGGTTGCCGATAAATGAGTAAAAAGAAGACTTCCCAAGACTATAAAGGCAAAGCAAAAGCTGCCGTTGACAAAGTGGCCGCCCTCGGCGAAGATATTAACCTGAGTGAATTCGTCAACGCCGATGAAAAGCACGCCTATAGCGATGACCCCTCCCGTCTTCCGAGCAAAGCCAAGAAGCAGATGCTCGAGGCCGGCGTCATGTTGGACGATACCAGCCAGAGGTCGGGCACCTATATCCAGATGGACAATACACCCGTCCATAGCTCTGTGAGCCAGGACGGAGTAGAAGTAATGCCGGTGAGTCAGGCCATGGAGAAGTACGACTGGCTGACGGACTACTGGTGGCAGGCAGTCGCCGTAGACCAGGACAAGTACACCGCCAATATCGAGTTGAACCAGTACAACGGCTACTTCATCAGGGCCCTGCCCGGCCAGAAGACGCTCTTTCCGGTCCAGGCATGCCTTTACCTTGCCCAGGATAAACTGGTGCAGAACGTGCATAACGTCATCATTGCCGAGGAAGGTTCGGAGCTGCACATTATTACCGGTTGCGCTACGGCTTCTGAAGAAGAAACCGGGCTGCACCTGGGGGTCTCCGAGTTCTATATCAAGAAGGGGGCTAAAGTAACCTTCACCATGATACACAGCTGGAACCCGGAGATAGCCGTAAGGCCCCGCAGCGGCATTATCATCGAGGATGACGGCCTGTTCCTGAGCAACTACATCCTCATGAAACCGGTGAAGTCGCTACAGATGAACCCGCTCGTTAAATGCGTCGGTGACAATGCTACCGCCAGATTCAACAGCGTCCTGGTGACCGGCGAAGGTTCGTCGCTGGACGTGGGTTCGCGGGTAATCCTCGACGGTAAAGGTTCCAGGACGGAAATTATCTCCCGCGCTATCACCACCGGCGGTAAGATAATCGCCCGTGGCTATATCGAGGGTAACGCGCCAGAGGTCAAGGGACACCTCGAGTGCCGGGGCCTGATACTGGGTGAAAAAGGCCTGATTCATGCTATTCCGGAACTGAAAGGGAATCTGGCCGGAATTGACCTCTCCCACGAGGCGGCGGTCGGCAAGATTGCCGAGGAAGAGGTGGAATACCTGATGGCACGGGGACTCAACAGGGACGAGGCCACGGCTACTATAGTAAGGGGATTCCTCCGTGTGGATATAGAAGGGCTGCCGCCGCTGCTGGCCGAGGAACTGAAGCGGGCGGTAGAGGCCAGCGAGAAAGAAGTAATGTAGCCGGAGGAGGCAAGGGAAATGGATTTAAACGCTCTGCATAAACTCGGATACGGCATGTATATCATCGGCGCGTACAAGGGTGATAAGCTCAACGGGCAGGTAGCCAACACCGTATTCCAGATAACCTCAGAGCCACCAACCGTCGCAGTGAGCATCAACAAGAGCAACCTGACGCACGAATATATCATGGCCAGCCGGGTATTTTCCGCCTCGATTCTCCACCAGGAAACGCCCCTGCCCTATATCGGCGGCTTCGGCTTTAAGTCCGGCAGGGACGTGGATAAAACCGGGGGGGTTAAATACAAAACAGGCCATACGAAAGCCCCCGTGTTCCTCGACCATGCCACGGCCTATCTCGAGGCGGAGGTAGTCCAGCATGTAGATGTCGGCACCCACACCATATTTATCGGCAGGATTGTCAATGCCGAGGTGCTTACAGGGGACGCCTGCATGACATACGAATACTATTATCAGGTCAAACGGGGGACCACTCCCAAGACCGCCCCCAGCTATATTGCCGGAGAAAAAGGAGGCGAGAAACAGGATGGATAAATACGAATGCACCGTTTGCGGCTATATCTACGACCCGGAACTGGGAGACTCCGACGGCGGCATCGCCCCGGGGACGCCTTTCGAGAAAATCCCGGACGACTGGGTATGCCCGGTCTGCGGGGCCGCCAAGAGCGAATTTAAGAAGGTAGAAGACTAGAGGTAAGAAAGGGCCGGCGGGCGTTTATGAAGCAGTGGATACGCAACTATATCCTGTTCATAATCATGTTGCTGCTGGCGCTTTTTCAGGCGGTGTCCGGCTTGGTTCTCTGGCTGGTACTGCCGCACGGGGCGGGATACCGGGGAGGCAGGGGACTGGAACTGGCAGGCAATGGCTTTTTATGGCAGAGAGATACCTGGATTGACCTGCACGACTGGACGGCCGCAGGGCTGCTGGTGATGATAATAATACATCTAATACTCCACTGGAAGTGGATAGTCTATATGACGAAGAAATCCCTGAAACCGGGAATATAAAATCGGAGGTGATAATATGGAAACAGGAAAAATCATCGAGCTGCTGAATCTTGACCTTCAGGACGAGCACGGCGCCATTATCCAGTACCTGACGCATGCCTACTCTATGGGCGAGGGCGAAATGTCCTGCGAAATCGAGGCCATGGCGCGGGATGAAATGAGGCACCTGGACTGGCTGGCGGAAACGATAGCGGACCTGGGCGGCCAGCCCAGCCTGAAGAGGGGCACCATGAACATGGCCGGCAAGGAAGTCACCGAATGGATGACAAACGACGTCGGGCTGGAACAGGGCGCCATCGACAATTATGAAGAGCATATCAAAGCGATTGACGACCCCAAAATAAAAAGGTTGCTGAAGCGCATACAGTCGGATGAAAAGGCCCATCAGGGCAAGTTCAAGCACTTTGTCGAGAAAGCTGAAAGGGAAGGCCTGAAAGACGTAAGGGGAGACCGCAAGGACGACGTGGCGAAGACTTTGAACTGGGGCATCGAACACGAGTATACGGTGATTTTGCAGTACATGTTTCACTCGTATATGACCGGTAATAAAGAGGCCAAGAAGCAACTGGAAGACCAGGCCATTAACGAGATGCAGCATCTCGGCTGGCTTGCCGAAGAGGTGGTTGACGGTGGCGGTAACCCGAGAATCGAACACGCCGAAACCGATAATTCGACGGATACGGCTGACATGCTCAAGGCGGACTTAAAAATCGAAAAGGAAGTTGCCGAGGCTTACGACAAGGCCGCCAAAAAAGTCGACGATGCCGGACTGCGGGACTTGCTCATCCGGATAAGGGATAACGAGAGATATCACATCGATGTCTTTAACGACCTGCTTGAAGATGAAGAAAGCAAACGAAGTCCGGGGCCCAGCGTCAACCTGCCCGACTCCGGTGGATAAAAATGGGGAGTTTGATCGAAGCCGGGAAGACCAGCGAGTATCAGGACGGAATGAAGAAGGAGGTGATGGTCGGCGGGATTGAAATCCTGCTGGCCAGGGTCGGGGGTAAATTTTACGCCGTCGGCAATCGATGCCCCCACATGGGCGGGGAACTCGCGGCGGGGCGACTCGAAGGAACGACTGTCACCTGTCCCCTTCACGGCTCGCAGTTCGATATCACCGACGGGCATAATGTTCGTTGGCTGAAAGGCTCGGGGTTTTTAGCGGCGGTAGGTAAAGTGCTCAAACCACCCCGGGCGCTGCCCGTATATAAAGTAAGGGTAAATAATGATACTATTATGATAGAGATCTGAAATACAGAGTCACCTGCCATTTGAAAAACGGCTAAGGAGGTAAAGTTATGGCTGAACTATCACTTCCCTTCGAGTCCAGGTACTACCCTACCAAGAAATACTTCGATTTCTACCAGAAGTCTATCGATGATCCGATAGAATTCTGGGCATCACAGGCCCGGCAGCTACCCTGGCTTAAAACCTGGGACAAGGTGCTGGAATGGGACCCGCCTTTCGCCAAGTGGTTTGTCGGAGGGCAGCTAAACGCATCGTTTATATGCGTTGACCAGCATGTGAGGACGTGGCGCCGGAGCAAGGTGGCTATATACTGGGAGGGTGAACCAGGCGATGTCAGGGTATTGAGTTATTCAACCCTGTATACCGAGGTGAACAGATTTGCCTCGGTACTGAAAAATTGCGGGATTGGTAAGGGCGATACCGTCGCTCTATATCTGCCCATGATACCGGAACTCCCTATCTTTATGCTGGCCTGTGACAGAATTGGTGCCGTTCAGACGGTAATTTTCTCTGGTTTCAGTGCCCAGGCTATGGCGGGAAGAATCAATGATGTGCAGGCGAAGTTATTGATAACCGCCGACGGGGGCTTCCGGAGGGGCAAGGTGATTACACTGAAGAACATCGCCGATGAAGCTGTTGCCATGTGCCCATCGGTGAAAAACACCATCGTTGTCAAAAGAGCGGGAAACCCGGTTAACATGGAGCCACCCAGGGACATCTGGCTCGACGATTTACTCGTTCACGCAAAATCCTACGTTCGCCCCGAACCGGTTGAGTCAAACCACCCGCTATATATACTCTATACGTCGGGCACTACCGGCAAACCCAAAGGGATTGTCCACAGTACCGGCGGCTATATGGTTTACAATTATGCTGCCTATAAGTGGGTCTTCGATATAAAAGAAGAGTCGGTCTACTGGTGCTCGGCTGACGTGGGCTGGGTTACCGGGCACAGCATGATAGTATATGCGCCACTGGCCCACGGGGCGGCCACGGTCATGTATGAAGGAGCCCCTGATTACCCCGCGATTGACAGATGGTGGGACATCATTGAAAAATACGGCGTTAACATATTTTACACCTCACCCACGGCCATCAGGATGTTCATGGGACATGGTGAAAAATGGCCGAAAAAGCATGACCTGAGCACCCTGGAGTTACTGGGAAGCGTGGGTGAACCCATCAACCCGGAAGCATGGCTATGGTATTACCAGCACATCGGCAATGAACGGTGTCCTATCGTTGATACCTGGTGGCAGACAGAAACCGGCGGCATTATGATATCACCTACCCCGGGGATAGAGCGAATACCATTGAAACCCGGCTCAGCAAGTTTGCCCTTACCCGGCATCGACGCTGATGTAGTCAATGAAAAAGGTAAGACGGTAGCCCCTGAAGAGCGTGGCCTCCTGGTCATAAAGAAGCCCTGGCCCGGCATGCTCATCGGCGTATATGGTGACCCGGAGCGTTATAAGAAGGCTTACTGGTCAAGGTTCCCGGGGTTCTTTTATACCGGTGACTACGCCGTGAGGGATAAAGACGGTTATTTCTGGGTCCTGGGAAGAGCCGATGAGATTCTAAAAGTGGCCGGCCATAGAATCGGCACTGCCGAGTTGGAGGATGCCGCTATTTCTTATACCAACGTGGTCGAGGCAGCCGTCGTCAGCAAAGCAGACCCGGTAAAGGGTGAAAGCATCGTTATTTTCGTCAGGCTTAAAGAGAAGGTCAGCCCCTCCGCCGAGCTAAGGAAAGAAGTGGTCAATCACATGCGGAAGACGCTGGGGCCAATAGCATCCCCCGATGAAGTCTATTTTGTCAAAAAACTGCCCAAGACTCGAAGCGGCAAAATTATGCGGCGTATTCTAAAGGCGATAGCTAACGGGGACAATATCGGCGATATCACCACACTGGAAGACGCTACCTCCGTAAAAGAAGTAATCAAGAGCTACCAGGAAACGAAAAAAGAAGAAAAAGAAACGAAATAAGGTTCATGAAAGCCGGCTGCCAGGCTTTTTATATATGAAATTGAGGAGGTGCTGAGGCATGTCTGTCGTTTTCTCCGGCGGTGACCTGATAAATATCGCCATCGATATCGAAAGAAGGGGTATTATGTTCTACGATATCATGGCCAAGTCGACCGATAACGAGGATGCCCGGGCTGTCTTCGAGGGGCTTGCCGAGATGGAACGTGAGCATATCAAAGTTTTTGAGGACATGCTGGGGGAGGCGGATACGCAGCAGTCGCAGGAGGGTATGTCAAGGGAATACTCCGATTATCTTCAGGCACTCCTGGATGAGGCCGTTTTTACCGACGATATGATTACCAGCGAGATGGCGACCCAGGCAGACAGCGATATCAAGGCGCTGGAACTGGGCATCAGCGCCGAGAAAGACTCGATACTTTTCTACTACGAGATGAGAGACAGCCTGCCCCGGCACGCCGCCCCGATGATAAACAGGATAATCACCGAGGAAAAATCTCACCTGCAACAGCTATCCGATATCAAGAAGAAGCTGGCCGGTTCCTGATAATCTTCAGACTTCAAGGAGGTGGATAATGGAGAGATTTCAGGGTCAGGCGCATTTGCCCGGAGCGGATAAGGCGTGGAATTTAGAACTGGAGATAGACTGGGAAACGAAGGAAGTCGTGGTACACATCGACGAAGCCCCCGGAGGAATTGCCGAATGGCCCGGCCTGGTCGTACAGACATTCGGCCCGATGGAAGAGATAGTCTTCCGGACCAAGGGAATCCCGCGATTATTTACCCACTGGTGGCATTTTGCCCGCAGCGGCAGCGGTGACCTCTGGGGCATTGTTCTGGGGACACCGGATGCCGAGGGCGTCTGGCGGACCTGTCCGGTGACGCTAAACAGGGTAAAATAATATAATAAGGGCGTGTATATTCGAACCAGAAGGTATTGAGGAGTTAACTAGATGGCTAATAAGGTGATTATCGGGATACTGGTGCTGCTGGTGATTATTGCGGGAGGCAACGGCTATTACTCGTACACTTTGAACAGGCAGATTGATGACCTGAGTGAGCAACTGGCGGTATTCGAAGAGGAGCAGGCGGCCCGCATTGAAACGGTGAGCGATGAACTCAGGAAGGAAATGGCAGGCGGCCTGAGTTCCCTGGAGAATCAACTGGAAGAATCCCGGGCTGATATCGACGCTCTGGCCGGTGAACTGGAGACAGCCAGCGACCGCATCGCCGGGATGGAGGATGAAATTTCCGGCCTTTCATCTCGACTGGAAGCTCTTAACGAGCGCGTCAGCAGTAACGAAGCCGATATATCACGTATGGTGTTAGATGCCAGCGAGGTGTACGAGAGAGTAAGCCCGGCCGTGGTCAGGATTACCAACGGGGCGGGTACGCTGGGTTCCGGGTTTATTTACGATAGCGACAGCCATATCGTTACCGCCAATCATGTTATCGAGGAGCGCTCTTCCATATACGTCCTGATGTACGACGGCAGGGTTTTCAAGGCGACGACCGTGGGCTATTGCGAGTTCAGCGATGTCGCCGTTTTGAAACTGGAAACCAATCCGTCTGTCGAGCCGGTAGAGACGGGAGATTCTAACCTGATAAAAATCGGCGACCCGGTCGTCGCCATCGGTAGTCCAGTGTTTGGCGACAACCTGCTGGGTCTCAGGGATACCCTGACATCCGGCACTATCAGCCAGGTCAACCGGTTCGTCAGCGTGGAAAATCATACCTTATCCAATATGTTGCAGTTCGATGCTGCGGTGAATTTCGGCAACTCGGGAGGCCCGCTTTTTAACTCCAGCGGCGAGGTTATCGGGCTTTTAACAGCCCGGATTGACCCGCTCCAGGGGGACGGAATTTACTGGGCGGTGGCTTCCAATAAAGTAAAACGGGTAGCCGATGCCATTATCACTACTGGTTCCTTCGCTTATCCCTGGATTGGCGTGGGAATATCCGACCTCACTCCTCAGATGGTGCTGGATATGTCGCTGGAGACGGCCAACGGGGTAATGGTGACTTCTGTTTTCACCGACAGTCCCGCCAATACCGCCGGTATCGAGACCGGGGATATCATCGTGGCTATCGACGGCGCGATGGTAAGGGATATGGATGAGCTTACCTCCTACCTGGGGGAATATATGAGCCCGGGAGAAGCTATTATGCTTGACGTGATAAGGGATGCCGCCGTACTCGAAATTTCCGTCGAGATAGGCACACGCGAGTAACAGTTAGCGGACTCTACCGTGTTTGATGAATATGCCGATTTGCTTTCTACCGGCTAACGCTGTTCCGAACCATAGCAGGATAACCAGCCCTATCAACTCGGGAACATAGACCTTCGGGTCGGAAAACAACGCCTGGAATATATTTTCTACCCAGGCGGCAAGCTCGATTTTCTTGAAAGTAACGCCCATCAGCGGCCAGAACAGGGTGGCCGGTGCGCGCCACATCTCGTCGAGGATGAGGTGCATTAAAGTGCCGGCGGCGAGGGGCAACATCCAGGCCTGACGGTGGCGTTTGAAGAGATAGAAACCGACGGCGGAAATAAGGACGAGGAAGAGGAGAGTATGAGAGAATATCCGCCCGTTATTGAAGGTCTCCCGGAACAGGTACTGCCCGACCGGTTTATCGATGATATCCGGTAAAAGGGAGCCGACCAGCAGCAGTCTGATGTCCAGGTAGCGTGAGAGTGAAGCCAGCCACGGTATCCTGATGATGTTGGTGGCCTGGCGGCGGTTGGCAGCCCCGGCGAGGAGCGTCGCTGCGCCCAGCGTGATTCCGACGTGTCCCAGTATCAGCATCTAGAATAAAATCCTCGAAAGTTGCGAAACATGCTATCAACTATAATATAATAAATATTATGCGTTTGGGAATTTTTCTTACCGGGTAGAGAGAAGGATGAAGGTCATCGGGCTTACCGGCGGTATCGGCAGCGGCAAGAGCACGGCAGCTAAGTTCCTGGCGGAACTGGGGGCGGTCATCGTCGACCTGGACGGGCTGGGTCACGAGGCTCTCAAGCAGAAAGAAGCGCGGGGGAAACTGGTCAGCGAGTTCGGCGAGGGTATTTTAGCCGCCGGCGGGGATATCGACCGCGTGAAGCTGGGCAGACTCGTTTTCAACAATCCCGAAGCGCTGGCGCGGTTGAACCGGATAGTGCACCCCTTTATCGACGCCATGGTGAAGGAGAAAGTAGCGGACTACCGGCGGCAAGGGGCTACAGTTGTGGTGCTGGAGGCGGCGGCGATTCTGGAGGCGGGGCGGGCCCGGCAGGTGGATGAAATGTGGGTGACCGTCGCCCCCGAGGAAGCGGTATTAAAAAGGCTGGCCGAAAGAACGGGGTATTCCGAGGAGGAATCGAAGGCGCGCATCAGTTCGCAGATGTCCGGCCAGGAGCGTATCAGGCAGGCCGACGTGGTCATCGATACCGACTGTACCTTGGATGAGCTAAGGGATAAGGTGGCGACGGAGTGGGGGAAGCTGCTGGCGAGGCTGTGAGATTACTTGAGTTCGCTCGCAATGACATTCAAGCTAGTTGACGCTCAGCTATAAAACTGGTATAATATTCTTTTTGGAGGCTTAAAATTTACGCTATTATCGAAACAGGCGGCAAGCAGTATAAAGTAACCGAAGGCCAGACAATCAAGGTGGAACGCCTGGAAGTGGCCGAAGGCGGCACCTTCGAGCTGGACAGGGTGCTGGCTATCGGTGAGGGTGATGATATCACCGTCGGCAAGCCGTTTATAGAAGGCGCCCGGGTGCTGGTCAAAGCTAAAGAAAACGGCCGGCACCGGAAGATAATCGTCTTTAAATACAAGTCGAAGGTACGCTATCGCCGCAAGAACGGGCACCGCCAGCTTTTCACCAGCCTAAGCATAGATAAGATACTGCCGCCGGGAGTGGAAGCCCCCAAGCCGGCCAGGAAGAGAGCCACGCGGCGCAAGAAGAAAGAGGAGACGGCAAATGGCGCATAAAAAAGGAGGCGGGACAAGTCGCAACGGCCGGGACAGCCAGAGCAAGCGACTCGGAGTGAAGAGGTTCGCCGGGCAGGCGGTCCACGCCGGCACCATACTGGTGCGCCAGCGCGGCACGCGCATTCACCCCGGAAATAACGTGGGCACCGGCAAGGACCATACCCTTTTCGCGCTTGTCGATGGCATCGTTAAATTCGAGCCGACCAGTAACAATCGGAGAAAGGTCAGCGTTTACGCCAGCTAATTAATATGAAAGAGAAAATACACCCCAAATATTATCCCGATGCCGAAGTGGTCTGTTCCTGCGGCCATAAGTTTACCACGGGTTCTACCAGGAAGCAGCTAAAAGTCGAGGTATGCAGCAACTGCCACCCGTTCTTCACCGGCGAGAGGCGCATGCTGGACACCACCGGTCGCGTAGAGCGATTCAAGAAGCGCTACAAGCTCGAAGGTTAGGTGACAATAATCCCGGAAGGCAGGAGCGGTTAATATATTCCGCTCCTTTTTCATTCAGTCAGAATGGCGGATAAAAAGAAGTTCAATTACGGCGGCCAGGCAGTCATCGAAGGGGTAATGATACGCGGACGCAGCTCCGTGGTGACGGCAGTCCGCCGGCCCAAAGGCGAGATTACCACCGACGTCAGGCCGCTGCCGTCTCTCACCACGAACCGGATGAGACGGACGCCCTTGCTGCGCGGCGTGGTCATTCTGGTTGAGGCCATGTTATTAGGCATCAAGAGTCTGCTGTATTCGGCTAATATTGCCATGGAGGAAGAGGAGGAGGAAATACCCACCAAGGCCATCTGGGGCATGATTGCCTCGGCGGTAGTCCTGGTGGTCGTCCTGTTCTTTATCGCGCCACTTTTTCTGACAAAGCTGGTGAATGCCTATATACCGAACTCGGTGGTATTTCACATCGTCGAAGGGGTGATACGCCTGATTATCTTCGTCGCCTACCTCAAGGTAATGGGGTTCCTGCCCGATATCAAGCGTGTTTTCACCTATCACGGGGCCGAACACAAAGCAGTTAACGCCTACGAAGCGGGCGTGCCGATGGACGTGGAGTCCATCAAGTCTTACAGCACGGCCCACGTGCGCTGCGGCACCAGCTTCCTGTTCCTGGTGCTGGTAATCGCCATCTTCGTCTTCTCTTTCGTGGGACGCCAGAACCTGTGGCTGATGATAGGAGCGCGCATCATCCTCATCCCGGTTATCATGGGACTCGGCTACGAAGTGATTTATTTCGGGGCCAGGTACACCCATAACTGGTTCATGAGGATTATCCTGGCCCCGGGGCTGCTGATGCAGTCGCTGACGACGGGCGAGCCCGATGACAGGCAGCTGGAAGTGGCCATAGCGGCGATGAACAAAGCGGTGGAGGTGGACAGGGAGGAGGAAGCGGCGCAGCCCGCTTCTTAGTTATCTCAACCACACCCCACAAACCCTATTTGATATCTTTTCCCACCCAGGCCGCCCAGTATCGTCTGCGGCTTATCACGTTGAGAAATCCCTCTCAATCTCCCTTTACGAAAGGGAGACGACCCACTGTTCAAGACATATTATCCCACTTTGAAAAAGGGGGATTAAGGGGGTGAGTAAGATTAAGAATTCCCCTCTTAAAAGCTCTACAAGTCAGTCTCGGTCAATTCCTGGAAGAAGCAGGTCTTGTTGCCGGTGTGGCAGACGGGGCCGGTGGGGTGAGCCTTTACCAGGATAGTATCGCTATCGCAGTCCTGCCACAGTTCGCGTAACAGGAGTTTATTGCCGGAAGTCTCACCCTTATGCCAGAGTTGTTTACGACTGCGACTGTAAAACCAGACCTCCCGGCTGTCTAAAGTACGGCGGATGGACTCCTCGTTCATGTACCCCAGCATCAGCACCTCGCCGGTATCGACGTCCTGAACGATGGCCGGGATAAGTCCTTTTTCATTAAAGTTCAGATTGCTCACCGGAATTCACCTTTTCTAATCTATAAATCTAAATCTGGCTAATCTCGGAAAGCGCCTGCTTCAGGTTGATATCGCCGGTATACAGGGCCTTACCTACGATGGCACCTTCGGCGCCGAGCTTGCTCAGCATTTTAAGGTGGTTGACCGAGGCGATACCGCCGGCAGCGACAACGGGCACCCGGATTTCATCTATCATTCCGGCAATAGCCGAGAAATTGGGTTCCGTCAGGGTGCCGTCACGGGTGATATCCGTATATATAAAACGCCGGACGCCTATCTGCACCATGGCGTTGGCCAGTTCCGTGGCCGTCTGTTCCGTATTATTTATCCAGCCGCGCGTAGCGACGAAACCCTCGCGGGCGTCAATGCCGACGACTACCGAGTCGCGGAAGCGGCGGCAGGCCTCGATAATGAGTCGCGGGTTTTCCACCGCCGCCGTGCCCAGAATCACGCGCTCTATACCCGTTCTCAACAGCCCCTCGACCGTTTCGATATCGCGGATACCGCCGCCGAGTTGGACGGGCACCAGTATAGCCCTGGCAATATCCCTGATGATTTCCAGGTTGCAGATTTCACCGGAGGCAGCCCCGTCGAGGTCGACGATGTGTAGTCGCGGAGCGCCCATGGACTGCCATTTCAGGGCTACATCGAGCGGGTCATCGGAAAAGACAGTTTCCTGGTTATAATTGCCCTGATACAGGCGTACGCACCTGCCGTTACGCAAGTCTATAGCCGGTATTATCTCTATTTTACACCTCTCTCAACCATGGATTACGTGGCAATTATAGCACTAGAATACATGTAAGACAATCTGTGATGTTATTGTGCCCGCATATGTATTGACAGGACGATATATTTAAGTTAAAATAATAGTTACCATCGACCGTTGTGGCGGTGAGTTTAGAGCTAAGACCTTAACAAAAGAAGTCGCTTGGATCGGATACGACCGAGACGGCAGGAAGTAAAGTCGCGGAATTTTGCCCTCTCAGTTTATCTGAGGGGGTTTTTGTTTAAGGGGGATAATGCTCAAAGCAGGTTTTATCGGAGCCGGAACCGTGGGTACCGCCCTGGCTGTTTTACTGAACAGCAAGGGTTACCGGTTCGTCGGTGCGTCCAGGCGGAGCCGAACCTCCGCCGATAGCAGACGCGGGACAGTCAGTAATCTGCACATACTGGATAGCAACCAGGAAGTAGCCGATAGCGCCGACCTGGTATTCATCACCACCCCGGATGCCGCTATAGCCGAGGTAGCTTCCGAGGTGAAATGGCACAGCGGGCAGAGCGTTGTACATTGCAGCGGCGCCGATTCGATAGATATTCTGGAACCCGCCAGGAAATCGGGGGCTATGGTGGGCGGCTTCCATCCCCTCCAGACCTTTGCCAGCGTCGAGCAGGCCATCGAGAATATACCCGGCTCCACGTTCGGCATCGAGGCCGAGGAGCCCCTGCTGACCACACTCAAGGAAATGGCTACGGCCCTGGGTGGACACTGGATAAAGCTGGAAGCCGGCGATAAAGTGGCCTACCACGCCGCTGCCGTGTTTGCCTGCAACTACCTGGTAACGCTGGTCAAGATGGCCACGGACCTCTGGCAGACATTCTCCATCCCCACCGACGAGGCTACCAGAGCCCTGCTTCCCTTAATTAAAGGCACCCTCCACAACATCGAAACCGTCGGCATACCGCAATGCCTGACCGGGCCGATAGCCCGCGGCGACACCGGTACGGTTGATAAACACCTTAAAACCCTGCGTAAAAAAGCTCCAGCTCTCTTATTCCCTTATAAAGAACTCGGACTGCAGACTATCTCTATTTCGCTGGCTAAAGGAAAAATCACCAAAAAGAAGGCCGGCGAAATGGCCAGGATATTAAAAACAAAATGATAAAATACCTTCAGGGGGAAGGAAAATGAGAATTATGTTGAAAAGTAAAATCCACCGGGCTACCGTTACCGACGCCAACATCGATTACGAGGGCAGCATTACCATCGACAGGAAGCTCATGGAAGCGGCCGATATCATCCCCTACGAGCAGGTACACGTCCTTAATATCAACAACGGCGCCCGCTTTACCACCTACGCCATCGAAGGGGAAGCCGGCAGCGGCGAGATATGCCTGAACGGGGCCGCCGCCCGCCTGGCCGTCAGGGGCGACCTGGTTATTATTCTGACCTACACGCAGGTTCCCGAAGAGGAAACGAGGAATTATAAACCGAAGATTGTGCATGTCAATGAAAAAAATGTCATCGTCACCAGGCTGGACGAGAAAATATTCGCCTAAGGAGCTGCCATGCGGGTCACAGTTAATACAATAAGGGAAATGAAGCCAAAGGGTGAGAAGATAGTGATGCTCACCGCCTACGATTATGTTACCGCTAAATTAGTTGATGAGGCGGGCGTGCCGCTGATTCTGGTCGGGGATAGCCTGGGCATGGTGGTACTCGGTTACGAATCGACGATACCGGTGACTATCGATGTCATGCTGCATCATACCAAAGCGGTCACCAGGGGCGCCAGGAACGCCCTCGTTGTGGGAGATATGCCCTTCATGACCTACCACGTCAGCGCCGAGGATGCCATGCGTAACGCCGCCCGTTTCATTCAGGAGGCCGGAGCCCAGGCGGTTAAACTCGAAGGCGGTGTGACCGTCGCCGACAAGGTAAGGAAAATCGTGGATTGCGGTATCCCGGTGATGGGGCATATCGGCCTGACACCGCAGTCGGTCCACCAACTCGGGGGTCTCAAGGTACAGGCAAAGTCTCTTGAGGCGGCTAAGAAACTGATTGAGGATGCTATAGCTCTGGAGCAGGCCGGCGTCTTTTCCATCGTTCTGGAGGCTGTCCCCTTCAAGCTGGCCGAGCAGGTTACTAAAAAGGTGAGCGTCCCCACCATCGGTATCGGCGCCGGGCCTTACTGCGACGGCCAGGTGCAGATTATCAACGATATGCTGGGCTCGTTCACGGACTTCGTGCCCAAGCACGCCAAGCAGTACGCTAAACTTACCGATATTATGTCGAACGCAATAACCGAATACTACAACGAGGTAAAGTCCGGCAAATTCCCCACCGAAAAACACAGTTTTATCATAGATGAAAACGTACTGGCTTCACTTGATAAATAGTGGTATGCTATGTTTATAATCTTTTTACCTCTGTGGTCACGTACAGGCATGCCATATGAAAATTGTTGAAAAGATTGCCGAGATGAGCCAGGCACGCAGGGGGCTCGATGAGCCGGTGGGCTTCGTCGCGACGATGGGCTTTCTCCACGAAGGACACCTTTCGCTGGTGAGGCGCGCCAGGGAAGAGAATGCCTCGGTAGTGGTGAGTATTTTCGTCAATCCCACGCAATTCGGGCCCAAGGAAGACTTCAAAAGCTATCCGCGCGATACCAAGCGCGACCTGACCATGCTGGAGCCGATTACCGATATCGTCTTTATGCCGTCGGAGGCGGAGATGTACCCGGATGATTACGATACCTGGGTGGAGGTCGGCACGATTACGGAGAAGCTGGAGGGGGTTTCCCGACCCGGTCACTTCCGCGGTGTGAACACCATCGTTGACAAGCTGTTCAATATCGTCCAGCCGGCGAAAGCCTACTTCGGGCAGAAGGACGCCCAGCAGGTACTGGTAATCAAGAAGATGGTGGCCGACCTCAATGTGAACCTGGAGGTGGTGGCCTGTCCCACGATACGCGAGCCCGACGGCCTGGCGATGAGCAGTCGGAACACCTATCTCAAACGCGAGCAGCGGCAGGCGGCCACCGTACTTTTCCGGGCGCTCAGCCTGGCGGAGAAGCGCTGGGAGCAGGGGGAAAGGGACGCCGGGGAGATACGCCTGGAGATGGCCGAGCTTATCAACATGGAGCCGCAGGCGAGTATCGACTATATCAGCATCGCGGACGTGGAGACGCTGAAAGAGATGCTGCACAAGGTTAAGCCGCCGGCACTGGTGTCCATGGCGGTGAAAATCGGCAAGACGAGGCTCATCGATAACTTAGTGCTGGAGTAAGTCCAGTCCTATTCTCTTATAAGTGCCATCAGTCCCAGCATGGCCACGAAGGCCAGCCCCGCCCCCAGGTAAAACGGCGCGGCCGGGTTTACCGTATCCCACAACCAGCCGGCAATCAGGCTCGCCGGAAGCAGCGTAAGTCCGACCACCCCATGATAATAGCCGTAGGCCGTGCACCGCCGCTCGGCGGGAACAAGGTCGGCCACGAAGGCCCGGGCGACCCCTTCCACGATGCCGTAGTAGATGCCGTAGCAGGCGAAGAGCACCCAGATGTGCCAGGTGGTCGAAGAGAGGGCGAATCCGAGATAGACGGCGGCATAGATAGTCCATCCCAGGGCGATAACCCGCTTCCTGCCCAGACGGTCGGAGAGCATGCCGGCCGGCATCGAGACAGCGGCGTAGGTAACGTTAAACAGGACCAGCATCAGGGTGATGTACAGGACCGAATTGCCCAGGTCCTGCGCCCGCAATATCACAAAGAAATCGCTGGAGTTCCCCAGGGTAAACAGGCCCATGATAACGAGGAAGAGCTTGAAACGGCTATCGAATTTCCGGGCCGTTATTTTCACGGGTAACGATGCCTTACCGTCGGGCGCGGCCGCGGGGGGGTTCTTTTTTTCGCGGACGAAGCCGAGGAGCACCAGCACGGCGAAGACCGCCGGCACGATGCCCACCAGCACCAGCCAGTGGTAAGTGCCCAGCGCCATCTCAAGCCCGCCGCCCTGAACGATATAGATAATCACGGCGGCAATGGCCAGCCCGAGGACGGCGCCGGTCGTGTCCATCGCCCGGTGTAAGCCGAAGCCTTTACCCATCTTCCCTACCTCGGCGGAATCGGCTATCAGGGCGTCACGGGGAGAGGTGCGGATACCCTT
Organism: uncultured Dehalococcoidaceae bacterium; assembly: GCA_964500415.1. Classification (GTDB taxonomy): domain Bacteria; phylum Chloroflexota; class Dehalococcoidia; order Dehalococcoidales; family RBG-16-60-22; genus JAFGPF01. The sequence goes on from CAZCOB010000001.1 coordinate 98,440, forward strand.
GCCGACCCTGTCGCCGAAGCGGACCCCCAGCACGGCCCCCCAGGTCGAGGCCAGCAGCATCAGCGGCTTGACGATGGTGGAAAAGCCATAACCCAGCACCGCCATGATTTTTCTCTTCCTGAGCCTGTCGGAGATCCGGCCGCTGAATATCCTGAAGACGGCGTCGAAACTCTCGGAGAGGCCGCCGATAAACCCGACGGACAGGGCGCTGCCCCCCAGCACGTTGACGACGAAAAGGGGAACGAGGGTGAAAATCATCTCGCTGGAGACATCAGTGAGCAGGCTGACCAGCCCTAAAAAGAAGATGTTGGGGTGGAGCCCCCAGATTTTATTGGGGGGAGTTTCGGGGGGTGGTTGAGTGTTCATGCGCTGGTATTATATAACAAAAGGCAGCGGACTGAAAATCCGCGTGTCCTGTTTGGTATCTATTCCCACCCAAAACGGCCTGAATAGGGTATAATAGTGCAGATATCAGGAAACAGGAGATTCAACTATGACAATACAGGATTTGATTAATGAGGCGTATAAAATAACCGGAGAATATCAACCGAGCGAAAAGTGCGAGAGCGGTGAGGTGGGAGCGGCTTTGATAACCAGGGACGGTAATGTATATACGGGGGTATGCATCGACTGCGCCTGCGGTATCGGGTTCTGCGCCGAACACTCCGCCGTTGCCGAGATGCTCAAGCATAGAGAGTCGGAAATAGAGATGCTGGTGGCCGTTAACGAAAAAAAGGAGATAGCGCCACCCTGCGGGAGGTGCCGGGAGCTGATTTACCAGGTTAACAGGGCCAATGCGGAGACGAAAATAATACTTAATCAGAACGAGACCATTACGTTAAAGGAACTCCTGCCGTACCACTGGCTGGATATATGGAAATGAAATAATGCAGATAAAACCAGATATTCCGCTTCTCCCCTTTCCTTGACTGCCAGCCCAATCTCAAGTAAAATATATCTCGTGATTGCCGAGCCGAGGTAGCTCAGATGGTAGAGCAGCGGACTGAAAATCCGCGTGTCCCCAGTTCGATTCTGGGCCTCGGCACCATAGCATAGCACGGGCGGAAGTAGTTCAGCGGTAGAACGTCTCCTTGCCAAGGAGAAGATCGCGAGTTCGAATCTCGTCTTCCGCTCCATTTCTTTTAAAGCACCCCCGTTCCCCGCCCCTCGATGATATCTATTCCCACCCAGGCCCTCCCCAAAATCCCTCTCGCTCTCCCTTTACAAAAGGGAGAAGCTATCACGCCTCTTTTTCTTTTAAAAAGGGGGATTAAGGGGGTGAGGTACAAAGAGATTGCTTCGTCACTGCGTTCCTTGCAATGAAATTATGGAAAAGCTGGATTCCCGCCTGCGCGGGAATGACGTTTTGGGCGTGCGGGAATGACGGTTAGCTGACCCATTTTGATATTTCCACCAGGCAGGAGTTCGGCGCCATACCGGGGGTATTCTTCGAGAGCATACGGTCGGGAGTGAGGATACTGACGCAGCCTCCCCTATCGATGCTGGACGGATTCCCCGGCTCAAGAGGGTCGTACTTGCCGGAGCCGTAGTAGGAATGCACGACTCCCGGCCTCATCCGCTCGGTGATATCAGCAATACATAGAACGGCACCGCGGTCGTTATAGAGCTTAACAATGTCGCCGTTCTTGATACCGCGAGCATCAGCGTCCGAGGGATTAAGGCGCACCGGGCGCCAGTAATAGCTGTCCTTGAGAACGCGGTGTCCCGGCACCTCGCCCAGCCAGGAGACGTTAGAGTCGTACTGGGTGTGGAAGGAGTAGCGGGGGTGGGGGGTGATAAGCTGGAGGGGGTATTTCTTTGCCGCCTCCGAGTTATAGCCTTCCCAGGAGGAAATATAGCGCGGCAGCGGCGGTCTTTCTTCATCATCGGGGAGGTGTTTCAGCAGGCTCTGCGAGACGAACTCGATTTTACCGCTGTAAGTCCCCAGTTCCTTGCCCTTTTCCGTGTCTTTCTTGGGGTTAAAGTGGTCGGGGGTATCGCACTCGCGTCCCTCGTAGAACCAGCGCAGGCCGGGCGTGGGCGCATAATTATCCGGCATAGGCACGATGAAATACCCCTTCTTCTTAAAGTCCTCGAAGGATATGTACCGGGGCAGGTCGGAGTGGTTAAAGACCTTCTCTATCCAGTCCTCGTCGGTATTGCCTTCGGTAAATTTTTCTTTGATGCCCAATCGGTCGGCAAGCTCGGTGAATATCTTGTAGTCGGACTTCGATTCATACAGCGGTTCGATGCACTTGTGCTGGTAGACGATAACCCGGTGGTTGCAGGCGTTGGAGCCGTGATGGGTATAACCGCCGGTATTCGCCCACTCGCCGATGTCGTAACGCTCGAAGTTGGTGCAGGCCGGCAGAATGATATCGGCCAGTCCCGTCTCGGTGCACCACCAGCAGTCCTGGTTGACGACGAACTCCAGCTTCGGACTCTGGTACATCTTCACCCAGCGGCTGGTGCCGGTCATCGTGCCGAGGAACGAGCCGCCGTAGCGGTAGAACATCTTGACCTCGGAGCAGCCGGGAGCCGGGTATGTGTAAGGGATAAACTGCTGTTCGAGCGACTCCCCGCAGAACGTCTGTCCCAGCCAGCTGATGGGCGGATTGAGAATAGCCTCCGGAATGAGCAGGCGATAGACGCGCTGCATGACGGGGTTCTCCGCCTTATTCCTGGCGAATTCGTTGAGGAAATTCGGCCCGAAAGAGCTGTAGCCGGGAAAATCAAAGTCGGCGTTATAGGGCGAGCCCATGGTGGTGCCCCAGATATTGACGCCCGGCTTGCCCAGTCCCTGCATGGCCTGCAAGAGCACCATCAGCCTGGCCCATTCCGTGCCGTAAGCCTGGCGGCAGGCGCCGGACTCGCCGCCGCGTGAGCCGGCCGCCAGCATCGTCCGACTGGTTGCCCATTCCCGCGCAAGGCTCTTGATGGTGTAGGCGGGTACGTCGCAGATTTCCGCCGCCCGTTCCGGCGTACAATTATCTCCAAGGACGTGCTTTTTAAAATCATCGAAGCCGACCGTACGCGCGGCCACGTAATCTTTATCGTAGGTGCCCTCGGTAAGCCAGACCCAGGCGATAGCCTCGGCCATGGCGGCATCGGTGCCGGGGCGGGGGGCTATCCATTTATCGCCGAGAATCGTGGCCGTGTAATTGCAGAAGGGGTCGATAAAAATCTGCTTCTTACCCAGGTCACGCAGCCAGAGTCGCCACACCGCCGATTCCTGCCCGCCGTAGATGCCGCGCGTCGAATCAGGGTCGTTGCCCCAGTGCACCACGATGTCGGTATTTTTCAGGGCATCCTCCAGAAGGTCGTACTGCTCCGGCATGCCGAGTCGCCAGAAGAAGCCGTAGGCATGGGTAGCTCCCCAGTGCCAGCCTTCCCAGCTATCAGGGTTGTCCAGGATATCGGTGAAGCCAATCATGTTGAAGAACCGCGCCCAGGTCGACGTGCGGTAGCCCACGTTGCCCCAGTTATGGTGCGAAGAAGCGCGGGACATGACGGCCTCCGGCCCATAGGTTTCCCGGATTCTCTTCATCTCCCCGGCGACGATGTCCAGGGCGTTGTCCCAGTCGATACGCTTATACCCCGACTTTCCCCGGTTTTCCGGGTTACGTTTGCCATGAGGGTCGAAGTCTTCCCTGACGAGGGGGTATTTGATGCGGGCATCGGAGTATATCCGCGCCTTTTCGACGGCGGTAAAGGGGGACACGCAGGCCTTACGCAGCGGCGTAAATTTACGGTCGGCGGTAGCGATTGTCCACGAAACCGCATCGCTATCCGTCAGGACGAGGGGGCGGACGCGGATTATCCTGCCGTCCCGGACATATACCTGTACCGGACCGCCGTTAGTCAGGTTGGTGAAGACTTTATCCAAGGTGTATTATCACCCTTCTAATAATTGTGTTATGCTATATTGAAAGTATAATAAATACATACGTCCTGTATCAAACTGGAGATAGAGCATGAAAGAGACAAAGCTGCTCAGCTGGAATGTCAACGGCATACGGGCGGTAAAGGGGAAGGGTTTTTTAAACTGGCTGCAACGTGAATCTCCCGATGTTCTCTGCCTCCAGGAGACCAAAGCGCAGCCCGAGCAGCTCGATAACGACCTTAAAGAGCCGACGGGCTATCGGGTTTACTGGAACTACCCGGAGAGGAAGGGCTACAGCGGCGTGGCTGTTTTCACGAAAGAAACACCGCGGGATGTCCGGTACGACTTCGGCGGCGGCGGGCTCGACCTGGAGGGGCGCGTTATCATTGCCGATTATCCCAGTTTTACCCTTCTTAATATCTATTTCCCCAACGGTAAGGCAAGCCCGGAGCGCCTGAACTACAAGATGACTTTTTACGACGCTTTTCTGGAGTATGCCGATTCTCTGAAAAATGCCGGTAAGAGGCTGGTTATCTGCGGCGATGTCAATACCGCCCATAGAGAAATCGACCTTGCCCGCCCGAAAGAGAATTCAAAAAAATCCGGTTTTCTACCCGAGGAGAGAGACTGGATTGATAAATTCATCTCTCACGGCTACGTGGACACCTTCCGCCACTTTAACGGCGAACCTGACCAGTATACCTGGTGGGACATGAAGTCCGGGGCGCGGGCAAGGAACGTGGGGTGGAGGATAGACTACTTTTTCGTCAGCGATAACCTGATATCCTCGGTTAAGCAGGCTTTCATCATGCCCGAGGTGATGGGCTCCGACCACTGCCCGATAGGCATCGTTTTGGAAACAGGTTAATCAGGTGCTGCGATTTCCAGCCCACTGATGACATCGTAGAAGTCATCGAAAGGGGTGCACGCCAGGTTCTCTTTACGGCAGCGTTCCAGAAGGTCGCCGGTGGCAAATACCCTGGTAGCCCGCCGGGCCGGGTAGATATCGGACGTGCCGTTGCCCACGTAGATAACGCTGTAGCCCTGTTTCTCCAGTAGCCCTGTATAGGCTTCCTTGTAGCCGACCTCTATCTCGGCGCCGTCCGGCCCGACATACCTGACCCTCATGCCACCGGGGTGAAACTCGTTTTCCGCGGCATAGATATCGAGTCCGTCGATTTTCAGGTGCTCCAGGACGGCCTCTATATAAAAAATCAAACCGTTGCTGACAATGACGGCTTTCCAACCCTTTTGAGAGCAGTACTCCACCAGTTCGCGGAAGCCGGTGCGTATTTTCACCTGCCGACTATTCAAAACGAAGTCGGTCATGACCTGCCGGCCGGCTTTTACCGTGGCGAACACTTTCCGGTTAAAAGCGCCCACCGATATTTTGCCGGCCGTGTAATCTTTCAGATGCTCGCGCCACCGGCTGTCGGCGTACGTATCCAGCAGGAGGAAGCCAACGTCTTCCTCGGTGACGGTGCCATCGAAATCAATCTGGAGGGCGATTTTCATGGTCCGGATTCGACTCCTTACGATATAGATTCAAGGCCCCTGATGACATCATGGAAGGTCTCGAAGGGGGTATGCCTGATTCCGTCCCGGCGGCAGCATTCCAGAAGTCCGTCAACAGCGAAAATATGGTCGGCCTGCCGGGCCGGATAAATATCAGACGCTCCATTTCCCAGGTAGTACATTACGTCGTAACCGCTTTCCCGCAATATCCTGGCATATATCTCCTTGAAACCCGTCTCCGCCAGTCCGGAGTCGGGAGAGGAGTATGTAAGCTCCATACCTCCGGGGCTGAACCGGCAATGCGCGGCATGGATGTCAATACCATCGATACCCAGACTATCGAGTATGGTCTTTATATAGAACCTCAGGCCGTTACTGACAATAACAAAATCGAAACTATGCCGGGCGCAATATTCGATTAATTCGTTAAAGCCGGGGCGGATTTTCACGCGACCGCTGTTAAGCAGAAAATCAGTCATGGTACGCCGGCCGGCTTTTACCATGGCGAACTGCATTATATTGCAGGTCTGAACCGAAATCCTGCCTTCCGTGTAGTCTTTGCCGATGTTCTGCCAGTCGCCATCGGCGAACTCTTCCAGTAAAAGCCGGCTTACCTCACCGATGGTGACGGTGCCGTCAAAATCACATTGAACGACGGTCTTCATCAAGGGGCGAACTCCTTGCCGTGCGGGACTGGCTGAATTAACTATATCTGATTGAGTCTGAAGGGGTCAAGCTGAGGGGGTTTGGAAAAACATAGTGCCGATGCTAGAATGAGAGCGGGAGGCTCAAAAACAATGGTTAGTTACTTTATCGGGACATCTGGCTGGCATTACGATGACTGGCGGGGGCGTTTCTATCCCGAAAAGCTGCCCAAAGCGAAATGGCTGGAGTTCTACGCCCGTCATTTCACCACGCTGGAGCTGAATAACTCGTTTTACCGGCTGCCATCGGAGGAGGCGTTTAACCGCTGGTACGATTCATCGCCGCCCGACTTCGTGTTCGCGGTAAAGGTCAGCCGATTTATCACTCATATTAAAAGACTCAAGGACTGCGACGAAGCCCTGAATAACTTTATGTCAAGAAGCTCTCTATTAAAGGAGAAGCTGGGTCCCCTTCTCTACCAGCTACCGCCCGGACTGCGCCGCGACGATGAGCGACTCACTGCATTCCTGGAGAAGCTGCCGCGCGGATTCAGGCATGTTATCGAGTTCCGGCACGAATCGTGGCTGGTGGAGGAGGTCTTCGACATATTGCGCCGACATCATGCGGGCTTCTGCGTTTTCGATATGCCGAAGCTGACCGCTCCCCTGCTGGCCACCAGCAACTTTGCCTATATACGGTTTCACGGCAGCGGCAGCCTCTACTCAAGCTGCTACTCCGATGAAGAACTGGCCGACTGGGCCGGCAGGATAGCAGAAATGGCACGGAACCTGGAGTCGGTATATATCTACTTCAATAACGATATCGAGGGATATGCGCTGAAAAATGCCGTGACCATTCGCGACTATCTTGAGAAGAATAAATAACGGGCTGGCGGCGGCGATTAGAGAGTTGATAATATAGAATTTCCGTTATTATTATCTATTGCCGTTAAGACTTTCTTCCAGAAAGGATATAATTCGGTCTCTATTTGTAGGAAGACTTGAAAATTGTTTACCACAAACATCACTGAAACGTGCTTGAATTCTATTATTTATTTCTTCTTGGTTTTCATAAATAGCCATTACATTAAATGATTCGCCTTGTTTTTCCCACCAGTATATAATGTTAGTAGCAGTCTGACACTTGCTATCATTAGTAATGCCGAAAATAAATAGTGGTTTGCGTGTTGCTTCAATACGACAGTCAACCGGGTACACTCGGCTTGGATCACGTTGGGGATGGTGATACTCAAACTTACGTCTATCCTCAGGGACATATTCACTCAGAAATCCCTTAAATTCTTCCATGAATAATGAGCGTACCCTTTCACGTTCTAAATATTTAACGTCGGAAATTTTGATTAGTGCCTGAACAAACGAGAACAATGCATCACCGAATTTCATCTCTGGTATTGACAAAGTAAGTTCGCCTTCATGGTTTGCGAGACCAAATGCACTTACTGTATTATCAATGATCTCCTTATAGCCACCTTTACTGAAATCCATATCCTCGTAGCTAAGATGCATGATGGTATGACCCTCATCACTCAGTTCCCATTCTCCAGATATGGTATTCCTAAGAATAATTACATAATGATCTCCATCATCAAAAGTAAATGGGTGTTCAACGATGTAGCGTCTTAAGCCTTCTGGTAAAAGATGAATTTCATCTCTTATTTTTTCTTGGAAGTTCCTTTCGATTTCTATTGCATTCATATCACTGACCTCAATAGATAACAGAGGGTACTTACGAATTTATAATGACATTTTTGTTTGGATTCTTTCATTTTCAGGCCTGATGAAATTACATTCATTTAGTAATAACTCCCAAGCGCCATCTATGGTGGTATATTTTTCGGTTAATTCTGCAAAGGCATCTATATCTAATCCAGCCTCTTGATAACGCTGCGTAGCATAGTGAATATGGAAGTCACGGAAGGATTTTTCCTCTATCTTATTTGTGTGTCTATGCACGCCATTGTATCTACGCAGACGGAATAATTTTATACGTTCTACTGGAATATATCCAAGTATTGCACTGAAGTCTAAAGGATTAATGCGATTTTTCCTAATAATAATCCTAAATGTCCCTGCGTCTTGTACATTTATCTCAAGCTGTTCTTCCTCATGCTTGTCAGAGTAAGAACGAGCACGTGTCCTTAAACGTCCCCTATAATCTACTGGTAGGTATTTAGGAACTGCGATAAGTCCATCTATATCTTTATCTGACAATTGTGCAACTGGCATATCCGTTTTTTCAAGAAATAATTATAGCATTACTCAATTAGTGATACTTTAATTAGCCAAGACACTTTTGTCAAGCACCTACGCGTGCAGCTCGATGATATCCCCGTCCTGAAGAACGTGGTCGCGTTTGACCATGACGCCGTCGAACTTGCCGGAGCCCCAGATACGGGCGTATTTCAGCTGCTTACCGAAGTCCTTGTGCACGGATACGGCGGCATCCTCCAGCGTGCCCCCATTCGCCAGAATAATGGGGTCGGTCATGTCCGGCTTGCCGCCGGGGGTCTTGGTATAAACGCGGATGACATCCAGCATCTGGAAAATTTTCAGCCTCAGTTCTTCGAGTCCCTGCCCGAAGGCAGAGATAGCGATAACGGGCAGCTGACCGCCGTAGCGCTCCTGTAAAACGCGGAGGTTTTTCCCGCCATCGTCCAGGTCTGACTTATTTCCCACCAGCAGCGCCTTTTTATAGTTCACGGGGGAATCATCATCGGCAACGTCCGGTTTCTCCCGGCCGAGTTCTATTCTCTTTTCGCTGAGCCTGGCGACCAGCGCTTCCGCCTGGGCGACCGGGTCATGGCTCAGGTCGACCACCAGCAGCAGGCCGTCGGCGCGCCGGATAATATTCAGGTGCCACCACTCCGGGGGCGGCTCGCTGAGGGGCGGGGTATCTACGAGCTGTATCTGGATATTCTCGAAGGTCATCATCCCGGGCGTGGCGGACTGGGTGGTGAAGGGGTAAGCGGCCACGGCCGGCGTGGCTTTGGTCAGGCTGGCCACGATTTGCGACTTTCCCGTGTTGGGCGGTCCGATTACCGCCACCTGGCCAGCCCCGGTTTTTTCAATCATCATGGAGGCGCGCTGGGTGGCCGTTTTCTTGTCCAGCGACTGCGTCAGCTTGGCGATTTTCGTACGCAGGTCGGCGCGAAGGTGGTCGGTCCCCTTGTGCTTGGGCATGACCGAAAGCATTTCCTCCAGGCAGGCTATCTTTTCCAGGGTGGTTTTCGCCAGGCGGAAGTTTTTTTCGGCGGCGATGTATTCCGGTGTAAGATTAGCCGGCATGGCTACAGGTACTCCTTTATTCTTTTTGCCTGTTCCTGCGTCATGCCCGTGGCGGCGGTGAGTTCTTCAATAGAGGCGTCCCTGATTCTCTGGACGGAGCCGAACTGGCGGAGCAGGGCGCTCTTGCGCCGGGGGCCGATACCGGGAATGCCGTCCAGGGCCGAGGCGAATGTTTTCCGCCGGTGGATAGTGGTGAAATAGCTTATGGCGAAGCGGTGCGCCTCGTCGCGGAGGCGCTGGAGAAGCTGGAGTCCGGGGGAGGATTTCGGCAAGACCACCGGCTCTTTGCGGCGGGGGAGGAAAATCTCCTCGTTTTCCTTGGCCAGACTGGCCATGGGGACATCGCTGCCGGTTTCTTTAAGTGCGGCCAGCGCCGTATTCAGCTGCCCCTTGCCCCCATCGATAAGAACCAGGTCGGGCATGATAGACCACGTATCCGTTGTGGAAGACGCCGGCTTCGAGGCGTGTTTGAAACGCCGCTGGAGGACCTCCCGAAGCATGGCGTAGTCGTTGGCGCCGGACACGGCCTTTATCTTAAAACGGCGATAGTGGGCCGGCCTGGGCTTGCCTTTCTCAAAGACGACCATGCTGCCTACCGCCGAGGTTCCCTGGATATTGGAGATATCGTAAGCCTCCATGCGCTGTGGCGGGTGCTTCAATTTTAGCTCTTTTTCGATTTCTTCCAGCGCGTCGTCCAGCGACGTGAACGCGGTAATTTGTTTAATCTTGAGCTGCTCCAGGCCCTGCCGGGCGTTTTCCGCGGCGATAACGATGAGTTGTTTTTTCAGACCGCGGCGCGGCACCTGGATTTCGACCCCGGCGCCCCGCCGACTTTTCAGCCAGTCCCTGATAACCGGCCCGTCTTCCACCGGGTACTGGAGGAGCAGCCGCGGCGGAATCCGGGGGCAGGACGAGTAATACTGCTTGATAAAGCTGGTCATTATCTGCTTCGGCTCTTCCTGTCGCGTACCCTGAAGGAGGAAGCTTTCCCGGCCGGTCATTTTATTGCTGCGTATGAATAATACCTGCACGTAAGCCTGGTCGCCGTCCTGGACGAAGGCGATAACATCGTGTTCCCCCCTGATAACGGCGGCGACCTTCTCACCCTGGATGACTTCCTGCATGGCCTGAATCTGGTCTCTCAGCCGAGCCGCTTTTTCATATTCCATATTGCTGGCGGCACGGTTCATCATTTCCTTAAGGTCTCGGGCTACTTTTTCGCGTTTACCTTCAAGGAAAAGTATGACCTCCCGGATTATCCGGGAGTACTCCTTACGACTCACGGCACCGATACACGGAGCCAGACAATGTCCCAGGTGATATTCAAGGCAGGGGCGAGGCGCCCTGCCGGTAATGGTCTTAGAGCAAATGCGAAAAGGAAAGATGTTTTGCAGTATGCGGAGCGTCTGTTTTACTGACCGTGAATTGGAGAAGGGACCGAAGTACCGTCCGCCGTCCTCTTCATAGCGGCGGGTGATGTATACCCTGGGCCATTCTTCGTTGGTAGCTACCTTGAGATAAGGAAACGTCTTATCGTCTTTGAGACGGACGTTATAGCGCGGGTGGTACTGCTTTATCAGGTTTAATTCCAGGATGAGGGCTTCCTGTTCCGAGGTGGCGACGAAGAAGTCGATATCGGCCACCCGCGATACCATCTGCTGTATCTTGGGCGTCAGCCGCCGGGGGGACTGAAAGTAAGACTTAACGCGGTGGTGAAGGCTGGTGGCCTTGCCGACGTAGAGTATCGCGCCAGCGGCATCTCTCATGAGATAGACGCCGGGGTTGTGGGGCAATCGTTTTAGCTGCTCTTCAATCAGGCTGCTGGTCACCTTCGCACCTTCAAAATTACCTGTAATTATTCTAGCACAGGTATATTAAAGAGCAAAGCATGCGGCGGGTGACGGCTGTGTATATCGTGGAAAAGCTGGAAAAGGGTAGAATACGCACGATGCAACAGAGGTATCCCGGTTTTCATGTAGCCGGGTGATTCGCCCTTATTTCAGAATAAAAATCCCCGAGGGCAAATCACCCGGCTATCAGTTAAACTGTTTTATTTTTACCTGATATATTCTTAGTGCGGGTCCATCCACTCGTTATACGTCCGTCTGGCCACCGACATTTCTTTAAGGTAGGTGGTGTGGACGTAGGGTTGTATGATATACCCGACTGATATTTCATATAATGGTACTAATGCAACCTCATCAGCCATTTGGCGTACCAGTTTCTTAGCATAGGTCATCTTGCCTTCCAGGTCATATTGATGTAATGCCTCTTCACCCATTGCCAGTAATTCTGGAGTCCTTAAGAAACCCTGGACCAGATTCATCGGGTGCGGGCCGTACATAACGAGGATGACCATGAGGGGGTCAGGGTCCGAACCGCCTGAGAAGAGTAACAGGTCCTCGTAACCGTCGAACCAGGCTGAAGACATGAACCTGCCCTGGTCGGCTATATCCAGTTCAACCTCCATGCCCACGTCATCGAGATAGCGTTTTATAGCTTCGGCAAGGTCGGTGCCGCCGCCTGTTTGGCATAACATCTTTACCTTGAGGCCATCGGGGTAGCCTGCTTCGGACAGCAGCTCTCTTGCCTTCTCCGGGTTATAGGGACGTCCTTCATAGTTCGGGTCGAAGCCCCAGCCTTTTTCACTTTGCAGCGCAAGTAAAGGTATGCCATAGCCGAACGAAAGCGCCTTGGCTATGGCGGGCCTGTCAAGCGCGTACTCGACGGCCTCGCGTACCCTCAGGTCCTGGAACCTTGAATCGGGGTTGGCATTCAGGTCAAAATAGAGTATCAAGGGAGTTCCCAATGCTGCTTCCTGTCTGACAAAGCCCTGTTGCTCCAGTTCATACTGGTCTTTCACCGGAGGGGCATTCCACATGTCCGCCTCGCCCGCTTCCAACAGGGATCTGGCGGTCACGCTATCCGGGACGTAGCGGACCTCAATGCCGTCCAGATAGGGTTTGCCTTCCTGCCAGTAATCTTCGTTCTTTACCCATGTCATATGGTCGTCCCGCTTGTACTCTTTCAGCTTGAACGGCCCTGTCGCAACAACATTAACTCGAGCCCATTCCTTGCTTTTCTCAGGGTCGCCACCGCCGGCTTTGTCCCAGGCTTCCTTGGAGAACATGGGCACCCAGCCTATGGCGAAGTCGAACATGTTATTGTAGTCTGACAGATGAACGGCGATGGTATAGTCATCGACGATTTCAATTTCTTCAATCTTGTCCGAAAATAATATCCTGTGCGCATCTTTGTATAACTGTAAGTTCCAGGCGGCTACAACGGCATTGAAGTCCGACCCGTCCGTGAACTTGATACCCTTCCTCAGTTTGAAAGTCGCTATTAAATTCTCATGATCAACTTCATAGGATTCAGCCAGAAGGGGAACCAGCTTGTGATATTCATCAAATTCCAGTAATTTCTCGGTAGCCGGCAGCATATCACCTTCGTCCCAGGGACCCATCTCCGGCAAATAGCTCAGGACCTGCGGGCCACTGTCATCAACCTGCCTCAAGATACCGCCATATACCGGCTCACCTGCTTTGGGCGCCGGCTTTTCCGGGGCCGGTGCCGGCTTTTCCGGTGCCGGTGCTGGTTTTTCCGGAGCCGGGGCCGGTTTTTCCGGAGCCGGGGCCGGTGTCGGGGCCGGTGCTGGCTCTTCCGGCTCGGCACAGCCACCGAAAATCAGTACACTTAATATAACAATCGATAGAACTGCTACTAAAAATCTCTTCATTGTTAGCTCATCGCTCCTTTAATGTTTCTATATAAATTTTTTGGCATGTCATCATGTCATAACGCACCCCCGTATAAGAAGGCTCTATTCGGAATTCGGTGTCGGGCAAATTATAATTCTCTTTTGCGTCTCTGTCAAATTACCCCAGGGGGTATAAAAGGGAATTAAAATTAAAAAAGAAAAAAGCGGAGTGAGAAAAGGGGTTATAGGTGCTCCGCTTTCTTGGTCGGGCGAAAATTAACTCTGTTTATCTTCAGGTAATCTTTATCAGGCCCTGTTTTATAGCTACTACCACCGCTTCCGTGCGGGCGTTGGCGTTCAGTTTTCGCAGAATGGAGGTGACATGGTTTTTAATGGTCTGCTCGCTGATGCCGAGTTCGGCGGCAATCTGCTTGTTAAGGTAACCCTGGGCGATGTACTGGAGTATTTCAATCTCCCTGGGGGTGAGGGGTGAAATGAAGGCCTCGGCTTCGTTGCGTGTGGTGAGCTCCTGGAATTGCTGTAACACGTGCTCGGCTACCTTAGGCCGGGTAGTGAGGCTTTCGTTTATGGGGTGTTCTCCTTTGGAGACGCGCCTGACAATCTCAACCAGTTTTTCCGCCGTAACCTCTTTGCTGAGATAAGCTACCGCCTGCGCCTTGAGCGACTGAAACAGCTGGTTGTCGTCCGGGTTGGAGGTAAGCATAATGACGCCGATATTGGGCGAACGTTGTTTTATTTTTCGGCCCAGTTCCAGACCGCTTTCAGCCAGACCATCAAGGTCCAGTAAAGCTACATCAGGCGGAAGGTTATCAATAGCTTTAAGCACTTCGCTATTAACGCCGGTAGTACCGATAATTATTATGTCATCGGTATCAGAAAAGGTAGCCTCTACCGCCTGTAAAAACAGCGATTGCTGACTGATTATAAACACCTGTATCTTGTTGTTCTTATTGTTATTCATATCTTATGACCAGGTTCGGTAATGTCTGGAACAGCCCGAACCCTTTTACCTCCTTGCCTTCTTTCTCGCGGTATTGATATTTTTTTCATAACTGGAGACGAATTGCTCAACCAGATAAGGATCGAACTGTGTGCCGGCACATCGCCTGAGTTCTTCTATAGCCTGTTCATGAGTAAGGGTTTCAGAGTAAGGTCTTTCGGAGGTCATGGCAGCAATAGCATCGGCAATACTCAGTATGCGTGCTTCCAGTGGTATATCATCGCCTTTCAAGCCATCGGGGTAACCGCTTCCATCATACCACTCGTGGTGGTGTAAAATCCCTTCCACGCAGGAGGATAATTGAGGTATCCTGCCGGCGATTGTCGCTCCGAGTTGGGGGTGAGTTTTGATTATTCCCCACTCTTCGGCGGTTAAATCATCCGTCTTATTTAATAATTCGTCACTGATGGTTATTTTACCGATATCGTGTAATAAGGCACATGCTTCCAGCCGGGTCATTTCGGCAGTATCCATCTTGAGAGCTTTGGCGATGGTCATAGAATAATCGGATACTCTCCTCGAATGATTGTGGGTAAAGTAGTTCCTGGAATCAACGGTTTCCGACAGCGCGTGAACAACGCTTAAAATCTTACTGTCTATGTTATTCTCTGTATCTAAAATCGGCTCGGTTAGTTGTAAGGGTGTTAAAGCGCCCGAAGCACAGTAACTGTGGTTACCGCCGTCTCTTTTGGCACGATAAAGGGTAACGTCGGCAGCCGCAATAATATCAGTGTGGCTTATACCGTCGTCAGGCCAGCTTGCCAGGCCGATGCTGGCGGTGACGGGTATTTTATCGCTTTCTACCCCTTCGGCGATTTTCTTGCGAACCCGCTCGGTTACCTGGAGGGCGGCATCGACCGTGGTCTGTGGCAAAAGGATAGCGAATTCGTCGCCGCCATAACGGAAAGCGTGGTCGGCATTCCGGATAGCGCCCTTGATAATATTGCCGATTTGCCCCAGGAGCTTATCGCCGGAGAGGTGGCCGTAGGTGTCGTTGTATGCCTTAAAGGAGTCGAGGTCGACAATGGCTAATGAAAAGACGCCGCCGTAGCGGGAGTGACGGCTGATTTCATTGTCAATCATTTCATCCAGAGAACGACGGTTCAGCAGTCCGGTGAGTTCGTCAACACGAGCCTTCTGCTCGGCTTTTACATAGAGCTGGGCGTTTTCCAGCGGCATTGAAATCTGTGAAGCAAGCTGCTCCAGGAGTGTTATATGGCGCTGGCTGAAGGCATTCGGCTGGCGACTGGCCACGATGAAACTACCGATTACTTTGCCTTTAGCCGATAGCGGCAGGTAGGCCATAGTACGTAGTCCCTGTTTGTAAAAATTTTCCTCGGTTTGAAAAAACCTTTCCTGCCCCAGGTCAGGCTCAACGAATACCTTTTTCTGGCTGACCACCCATCCCGTGCCGCTTCCTTTAATCGGAATTCTTTCGCCCACCTGATAGGCTGAACCTTCGAAGGTTGATAGGGCCGCGCAGTAAAGGTCGGAGCCTTCAACAAGAACGATTGAGCTCCAGTCTACGTTAATTACCTTTTTTAATTCTGCAATAAAGCTGCCGAATATTTCCTGAATATCCAGGCTTGAAGATAAAATGGTGGTGGATTTATTAATCACGGATAGCTCTTCTTCACGTTCTCTGAGCTGTTCGCGGAGGTATTCCTTCTCCAGGCTTACCGCCACACGGCTGGTAACATCCTCTATTACATTGAAATCCTCAAGCGAATAACGGCCAGATTGCTTTTTCCCCAGTACCAGAACAGCTATCAGCCGGTCACGACTTATCAGCGGCATGAATATTTCTATCTCTTTTGAGTCTATCTCCTCTCTTTCCTGCGGCCAGAGGCCTAAAAAGGCGGGGAGTATCGTAAGATTTTCTCTGGGTAATAATTTCTGTTCTCTTTCCAGGTACGTAATAATAGGATTGCCGGCCCGTAGTTTGAGACTGGCTAAAGGGCTGTCCTTTTCTTCGGGCTCGACAAAATGGGTGGTGAAATTATTACTGCCAGCTTCGGGGAAAAGCAGACATGCTTGTTTGATGTTAATGGCTTTAATGAGCAGGGAGAGTAATTCGCCGCCCTGTTCCTTCAAGCTGAAAATATTATGTATTTTATTGGTGAAATCATTAAGCCTCTTGTGGTAATCATAAGTTGAACCTTGGAATGCCCGGTTCATAAATTCAAAGAAATATCCGCGTATTTTATAAATGAAAATAGCGACGAAAAGGCCGACCAGTGTAGCCACAAATGAAGCTAAAAGGTCCAGTTCAAAATCAAAAACGGCATGCAATACCACGAGTAATAGCCAGAAGCTGGCGATGCCGGTAACACCGAGACCAAACCAGGTGGTACCCTGCCGTATGACAAGCTTGATATCGACCAGCTGGTGCCTGATAACGGCGTAACTGAGGATGAAGGCATTAATGATGTTACCCAGGTGGGCTATGGGGTACTCTCTCCCCCACGGCAGGAAACTCACCACGGTGAAGAGGGTGAGAGCCCCAACGCCGAGTAGTATCGTCACTATTTGATTGTAGAGTACCGGATTTTCCAGTGCCCTCAGACGCCTCCATAATATATATGTACCTCTAACGGTTAAAACAATGAGGGGTATTCCTACGATAAACACAAATTTGCCATACACGGGGTAGAGTTTATCTCCGCTTACCCTGACACTTTCCGGAACGTAGCCCAGTACTACGAGTACGATAATAGCTGCCATAGAGATATAAGCGAACGGCAACCAGCGTCCTCGTCCCGGCTCGTAGAAGGTGGAGGCAAAGGAATGGAACTGTACCGCCATCAAGGGGAAAAGGATGATAATACCCCTGATGAAGATGATATTGTATTGCGCGAAAAAGCCGCTGCGCAGGAAGTAGTCGCAGAGGCTCCAGAGCATGGCCGAAACAAGAAATAGAATGAACAGCGTATGCCGTTTTTGCCAGGGACGGCTGCCGGCTGTTGTCAGCAGCAGCGGTATATAAGCTATTGTAGCAAATAAGGGGAATAAGGCATATACATTCATATAAAGAAATTATCAGGCCAAATGTAATTACTGTCAAGGGGTAACTAAAGTAGGCAAACCAAGGTAAGGGAGACTAAAGTACTACGTTTTCAGGCGGTTAACTCCCCGGCTTTGGTTGGTGTTTTAGTTTTGACCACTTCGATTTCTTCGGTCTCGCCCAATAGCTGAGAAAGTATTTCAGGTGATGGGTTAACATGAGGGGGCTTAAGATGAGCCAGGTCGGCCCCTTCTGCCTGTTTGTGAGTCATGAAATTGGTGAAGGCACCCCGGGGTAGTAGAGTAACGTCTACCTTGAAATCAATGGTGCTGGCGAAATCTTCGCGAAGAGGCGAATCGGCATCAAGGTCTTCATTATCGGCACTCATGATATGGTGGTGTATGTCATCGGCGATATCCTGCTCTTTAAGGGCGTGACCGTCTTTAAGCTCGATATAGAGTTTCAGTACCTGTTGGCCGGGCTCCTTGTAGACTGTCCAGTCTTCGTAGGCGACACTGGTGCTTTCTATCGCCTGCCAGATTGTCTTCTCGGTCAGCCGGACGACCACAAAATCGAGCATACCGTCGATTCGCTGCTCAAAGACCATCTGGGGCAACTCGATGCCCAGTCTGTCATTACGCAGGGAGGATATTTTAATCATGTCTCCCGGTCGGTATCTCGTCATGGCCCCGCCGTGGAAGTTGGTGATAACTATTTCGTAATTTTCTCCCGCTTCGACTTCATCGAGCAGCAGCGTCCTGGGGCGGTAGCTACGGTCCATCTCCCACTTGAGTAGTTCATCCTCCGGTATAAATTCCAGGAAATTGAGGTTGGGAACAAACGTCATGCTCTCGTAGTCCCACGTCTGAGTAGCTACGATGCCGAACTCGGTGGCGGAGTATACGTCCAGCGGATACCTGCCCCAGAGCTCCTTGATTCTATCTCTGTAAACCCAGCTATCGAGGCCGCCGCTCAGGATTCCCCTTACCGTCCAAAGGTCTTTAGGTAACAGCGGGCGTCCGAGTAATTTACTTTTCAGCAGACCTTTGGCAAGTCGGAAAGCCGCTCTGGGCTGTTTGAGCATGGGGAGAATAGCCGTTTTATTAGAAGCCTCGCTAAACCTTTCGCCGACTTTCACCAGTACCAGAGACATGCCACAGAAACCGTCGAGTCCCTGGGAAAGAGCCTGCCTGAAACCGAGTTGAATCCTTTCTTCAAAGGTATAGCCGTCCATATCCTCCAGCGGGGGCATAAACTTCGAAGGGGATTGAAGGTCAAGCATTTTGGCCAGGGCGCCTGACATATAGGGCCTGGGGGCTACGGCGTTGATAATCCTGGGGCATTGCAGAACCCGCGAGGTGTCTTCCCAGTCCTTGCAGGTAGAGAGAATAGCTAACCCGAACGAAACGATACTCATCTCCTGGAGGAATTCCGGTGTTAGCGGCACCCATTTACAGGGGTATTCTCCCGACCTACCCGAGGTGTGCACCCATTCCTTTGCCCTGGCCGGTAAAATATTTTCGTCTTTCTCAAGAAGCTCGGGGCAATAATCTTTATAAGTAGTAAACGGCGCGACCTCTCTGAACTCCTGGACTGTCCTCGGTTTGGCCCCGCGCATGAGTTTTTCTCCCAGGGGACAGTTGTTGAGCAATTCCAGTTGCTGGAGTAAGAGGCGCTCCTGTATAGCCATGAAATCGCTGGTATTCAGGCTAAGAAAGCCGCAACACATTTGCCATAGCTCTTCATACTTTCCCTGGCGTATGAGCTCTATTGCTTTCGGCATGCCACCTCCCAAGGATAAACGTCATTCCGGGCAAACTGAACCTATAGAAAAAGCCTAAGGTATAACGTTTAACTTGGGAAGGGACTATGTTCTAGAACATAGTTCTATTATGTGTGGGGATTGTTAAAGAATGGCATGGCTCCGGGGGAAAATATCTGAAAAAACGTATTAAGATTCCTTTTTTTCTTCTTCGTTGTTAGAGAACGATTCTAATTGCTCGTTCAACGACTGAATTTCTGCGTCTTCCTGTCCGTGGCCCATGGCCATGCCATAACTGACGAAGAACTGAAGGAAATTGTGAAGTAGTGCTATCATCTGACGGGCAAAAAGCTGGTACTCTTCTTTAGATATGTATTCTTTCTGCTTTTCCTCTTTTTGTAGCTGGTACTGAATGAGATAATTAACGAATTCAGTGCGATTCATCTCGCCGCGGTTTTCATCTATCTGTTTGACGACGTCCTCTTTGACTACCATTATTAAATCGTCTTCATCTAAAAAAAGAGTTCTTTTCATTGTCTGTTTAATGCCTCGTCAACGGTCTTCAAAAAGCCATATACACTTATTATTAATTGTTAGTCTATCATTGAGTCATAAAATTACGTGTAAAAGTAATAAAAAATTCATAAATATTTACTTAAGGTTTCATTAATGCCTGGAAAAAAGGCGATTTACGAAAAAGAAAACGATATGGCAAAAATTAACCCGGTGGCTCTAAGTGCCCCCGGGTTATTATTAAAAGAAAATTAAACCGGTGTGATATCAGCTCTTGTTATTTATTGGTGGATTCCAGTATCTCCAGGAGCGTATCGATGGCTTTGAGCAGTTTGAGACCGCTATCCGTTACCTGATACGCCACCATGGTATTATCCATGTTTACCTTATTAATAAAGCCCTGATTTACCAGGTAATCAAGGTATTTTTGTATCTGGCTGTAGCTCATGTTAGCGGTATACATTATCTCGGTCTTACCGGCGCCATTTTCGCCGACTCTCAGCATATCGGCAATTATCTCGATATTGGAGCGACGCTGACCAATGCTTACCCGCTGCGTGGTTTCGCTATCCAGACTCTGTTTACCGTTTAGTCCTATATTCATACAGGACTATTGTACTGCCAGAGGGGTTAGCTGTCAATATTTTGGCGTATTTAGTTACGAAAGCGATGGTATATAAATAGAAGCTAAAAGAGGTTTAAGTACCAGTTGAAGATATCATTTCCACATAACAGGGTTACGATGGGCCCTATCCCCAGGAAAGTGCCGTAGGGAATGACATCTTTTCTTCCTTTTCGCCCCAGCGCCAGGAGCACAATCGCTACGAGACCGCCGAGCAGTATCCCGATTAATAAAGCGACGATTACCAGGGGTAAGCCGGCAACGAGGCCTATCAGGCCGGCTAGCTTAACATCGCCCATCCCCATGCCCCTGGGGTTAATCAGAAATACGATAAGAAAGAATACGAAGCCGATAGCGCCCGCGATAATTCCACTGAGTATGGCGGGTTGCGGCGTAAGTTCCAGATTTTTCAGGATACCCGGCTCCGGCAGCAGCGAATCTACGGCGAGGATAACCAGGGCCACGATAGCCGCGGGCAGGGTTACCCTGTTTAATATCAGCTTATGCTCCCAGTCGATGAATATTATCAACAGGAACACGCAGCTCCAGAAAGCCGTGATAACGAAATGGACGCTCAGGCCGAATCGCCAGAAAGCGACGAAAAAGAGAATGCCGGTGATTAATTCCACGAGTAAAACACGGAAGGGGATCCTCGCGCCGCAATGACGGCAGCGTCCCCGCAGCCACAGGTAGCTGAACAATGGAACCAACTCTATCCATGAGAGTTGTTGCTGACAAGAATCACAGCGAGAAGGAGGACTAACCAGAGACCGGCGCAGTGGCAGCCGGTCGATGCAGACATTCAGAAAACTGCCGATGGCGATACCGAACAGGGTAAAGACAACAGTCAACAGGATAGTCATGATATCGTTTATAGACTCCTTACGTCATCGCGGAGTGAAAGCCCGAAGCAATCCCAGACTGTATTCCAGGCGTTGCTGAGGGATTGCTTCGCTACGCTCGCAATGACGGAGTATTCATAAATCACACCAAGTCATGTCGTTACATTTTGCCTTTTTTTCCCAGGAGAGTCAACAGTACGCTCCTGTTAGTGATACTGCGGGCAAGCCCTTTACTAAAGTGGGGGTTTACCTCTATTAAAATTGAGGGAAAATATTATGGCGATATTCCGTAGAAATGAATAAGCTATATTTGTCTGTTATGTTTTTAACGCTTGTAACGTTCTTTGTTTTTATAGGACTTAATTCCCATGTCCGGGTGGGACTAATACGTCATTGAACTTTATCGAAGCTGTGCTAAGCTGTAAATAAGAACAAAATCTATAAAAGCGTAAAGAAACAGGAGGTGTCTAAAGTGAAAAAGTTTTTCAGGAGTTTCCGCTACGGAGAGAAAGGTTTCACCCTCATCGAACTGCTGGTGGTGGTGGCTATTCTGGGGGTTCTGGCCGCGGTAGCCGTGCCTAACGTCAGTAAGTTCATCGGCCAGGGTAAAGAGGAAGCCGCCAGTACCGAGTATTCCAACGTGGTGACGGCGGTAACGGCAGCTATGGCTGACGCGGTGAGCGCCAACGTCAGCGGCGGTTGCGCCCCAGGTGCCGGCGATGAGAACTTCGGTAACACGGACCACGATGAAGCAACCGACGACGGCGTTGATATAACAATTGTTACCAATTACGATGCCGGGGACTATATTACCGGTGGCGTAAATAAGGTTCACGGCTCTTACTCCGTAGATACCGAAGGAACCGTCTCGCAGATATG
Source organism: uncultured Dehalococcoidaceae bacterium (assembly GCA_964500415.1). GTDB lineage: Bacteria > Chloroflexota > Dehalococcoidia > Dehalococcoidales > RBG-16-60-22 > JAFGPF01. Next base: position 120,131 of record CAZCOB010000001.1, read on the forward strand.
GTTTCACGATTAATTAAGCCGGGTTTACAACGGCTTAACGATTAAAAACCTGAGTTAATATAGAACTGCAAAGCCTATCAGCAACGAATTACACGGAGTGTTGCTGATAGGCTTTTTTTGTCTTTTTATCGGGTTGATTCAGTTTGTCGTTGTTGGGCTTTGACCCGGGGATTCAGAATGCCACTCCTCCCCTAGATTCTTCGCTTCGCTCAGAATTACAAACAAAGTGGGGATACTGGACGCTTTCGCGGGAATGACGTTTAGGTTGCGGTAGGTACGGGCTTTTTAGTTGAACTGAGTGGTAAAGGCCATGTTCGGGTCGTTCTGGGGCTTCGGCTCTTTTTCGCCGGTTATCTTGGCTATTTCTTCCTGGTCGTTGCAGAATTCAAAGATACTCTCGTGGCTGATGATGCCGCTGCGAAACAACCTGACCAGGGCATGGTCAAGCAGCTCCATGCCATGCTGCGTGTTCATTCTAATTGTATTGGGGAGCTGATAGGTCTTACCCTCGCGGATAAGGTTTCTCACGGCCGGGTTAGCCATCATGACTTCGATAGCGGCTACTCTGCCTGAGCCGTCGGCTTTAGGTACGAGCGTCTGACAAAGGATGCCGAGGAGTAGCGACGCCAGACGTTCCTGGACCAGGTGGCGTTCGTGAGGCGGGAATAAACTGGTGATTCTCTCGACGGCCTGGTAGGAACTGGGGGCGTGACCGGTGGTTAACACCAGGTGGCCGGTTTCAGCCACGGTTATTGCTGCAGAGGCTGTTTCCAGGTCTCTCATCTCCCCTACCAGTATTACGTCCGGGTCCTGTCTTAATACGTGACGGAGAGCTTCGGCGAAGGAAATCGTATCGGCGCCGAGTTCGCGCTGGGTAATGGTGCACTTCTTGTTCTCGTAAGTGTATTCGACCGGGTCCTCGATGGTAATAACGCGGCGGCTCTCGGTCTGGTTCAAATAATCAATCATTGATGCCAGGGTTGTCGACTTACCGCTGCCGGTAGGTCCGCTGATGACCACCAGGCCGCGCGGACGCATAATAAGCTCTTTGCAGACGTCGGGTAAGCCCAGAGACTCGGGGGAGGGAATATCCGGCGGCAGTAAGCGCATCACCAGGCTGGTTGTACCGCGCTGCTTGGCGGCATTGAAACGCACTCTGCCTACCTCGGGAACGCTGCGGCCGAAGTCAAGTTCAAAGCATCGTTCGAATTCAGCTCTTTCCTGTTCCGTCGTTACCTGGCATAATATTTGCTCGATATCCTCTTTGGTTAACTTGGGCTGGTCTTCCGCCGGCTGCAGGTTGCCGTGAATGCGAAATAGCGGACTCCCGGACACGACTATATGGATGTCGGAAGCATTCCTGGACTTGGCTAGCTGAAGCAATTTTACTATATCCATAATTTTTTACTCTTGTAGTCTGATATTCAGCGCATACAGCATGGTACTTTCATCTTCGTTAATTCCACCGCTATCTTCATCCTCGCCGTCGGTTTCATCTCTGGAGAGATTGGAAATGGTAATTTCAGAGAACCTTCCGGTAGCGTCAATCTTCCGGACGTATTCCATAACCTCTTGTTCGCTCTCTGCCCACCCCTGAACAACCAGATTGGAGCCGGAATGGCTTATACCGAGCAGAACAAAGTCTTCTATCTGGTTATCCACAATGGCACTCAGGTCTTTATTAATCTTGTCGCCATTTTTAGCGAAAGTCCCCAGCGCGGCGATAAAATTTTTGTGTGTTGCGTCCAAGCTGGCCAGTTTTTGTTCCGCCACGGCAATTTCATCTATCAGATGGTTTTTCTGTCCCTGTTTTTTCTGGATGATGAGGTTATTGGAGTCCACCTGATTTTGCGCTGCTTCAATACTGACGCTGGCATTTTGAATCGTCGTTCCCAGTAAAACGATTAGGCCAACGGCGGCAACAGCTGCCGGAATAGCCATTATCCTGTTCAGGGAAATAGGCTTGGGTAGATATGGCGACGGCAGGGTGTTGATGTTGGTAAGCAGAGGGCCTGCTTCTCTGGAGTACTCTTTAAGAGCCAGTCCGACATTCACCATGTGGTGTGATGGGTCGAGCTGTTTCATGCATTTCAACGGTGATGTCAACGGAGATGCCTGAAACCCCAGTTCCTGCGCCAGGGATTCGTATAGCTGTGGTTCATCGACCAGTTCTCCGGAGACAAGCAAGGGCGTACTCATTTGAAGAGGATTCTCCGTATTATTGGAATTATAAAATTCTATGGTCCGTTTAAGTTCATTTTTTACTAATTTTCTCTTTTCTTTCAGTGATAGGGATTCCTGGGGGAAGTCTACGGTGCGGATAGGCTGAGGAATACCGTCGACCATAATAATAATATCGAACTCTTTTTCCTGAACATCAACAACGATGCTGGTTGCTTCTCTGGCTAACCTAGCCAGGGCCAGCGGTTTGATATCCATGAGATATGGCTTTAATCCTGCCTTGGTAAGTATTCTTACTAGGGTATCGGCTATGTGCCGGGGTATGCCTATCATAAAGGCCTGTAATTTCCCCTCGGAAGACGAGATAGATTGCCAGGAGATATATAGCTGCTCAAGTGGTACCGGTAGAACCCTTCTGGCCTCCCTCGTTATGGCCTCATCCAGCAGCGCCCTGGGTAATTCAGGCAGGGAAACCGGCCGGGTTAAACAGTGCATCCCGCTTAGACCCAGGATGACCTTCTTCGCGTTTATCTTGTTGCTTTTGAAGAGTTGCTTAATCCTGGCGACGAGTTCCGCTTCCTTTTCCTCGGTATTGATATCGCTAAGGTTTGTATCCAGAGGTACGTCGGCCAGCTTGGTTATGCGCTTACCGCGCGTGACCATCAGGCGGATGCAGGTATCGTTAATGTAGAGACTGGTGGTGTTTGTAGCCATAATCAGCTTCCCTCATAAGAGTAGATAATCATCTGGATGGTGGCGGTGACAGATGTATCCTCGTCCTCATCGTCCTCATCAGATTCTTCAGGGATGTTTAACTGGACGGATTGAACATAGCCGGTGGTATAACCGTCATTCAGGCTGATAACGAAATCAATGATATCAGATGTATCCCCGATTACAGTCGCGCCAATGGATGTTGAAGAGCATTCGATGCCTTCAAATTTGTTTGATGATATCGATGAGTTGCTGATGCTGTTTATCTGCACGTTGCAGTTTTCGGCTATGGCGAAGAATTTATCAACAACATCAACGCTGGCTATCATCTGACGGAATCTTTCCTTCGCCTCATTGAGTTGACTCTGGCTTTCATTTATTTTTTGCTGGAGTTCTTCCAGTTGCGGGCGCAGGTCTGTCGTCTGCATTTTCTCCACTCGTGCCGTGGATAAGTTCAACTCTTCTTCCAGCTTGTTTTGTTCGTTGAGTTGCTGGGAACGGGTTACACCCAGGCTTCCCAGGACGACGACAAAGATGCCCGCCGATAGGATCAACCAGCTTGTTTTACTTAACTTCAAACCTTTCATATTTGCGTCCGTAATTCTCCGGGGGTTAGAATGCCTGCCCGTAGATGGAATACATTGCTGAAACCATGGAGAGGGCAATCAGGCCGACCATGCCGGCAATAACCAGTGTCATTGTCGGCTGAATCATAGCGATGAGTGATTTGGTCTTGTCCTGGGCTTCGGATTCGTAGTTCTGGGCTACGGCAAGCAAGGAGGTGTCAAGGCTACCTGTCTCTTCGCCTACCTTGACCATCTGTACCATCATCGGGAGGAAAAGGGAATTTTTTGACATCGGCGTGGATAAGCCTTCGCCTTTAAGCATGTCCGCCTGGACGTTGTATAAAGCCTGTGCCATGACTCTGTTGTTGCAGCCCTGAATGACGAGAGGCATAATTTCGGTCAGGGGCAAACCGGCCGTATACAACAGCGAGATACTCCGGCAGCAGCGTGCCAGTTCGTTAAGGTGCTTTATCCTTCCAAGCTGGGGAATACGCAGCATCAGAGCGTCAAGCTTAAATTTACCGTCCGACGTTCTGATATAGATGAGAACCAGCCCTGCCACGATGAATATTGACAACAATATGTGAAGAATGTAATTGCGGAGTATCACGGATAAATCCATCATGATTCTGGTCATGGCGGGTAATTGGGCGCCGAGCGACCCGTAAAGTTTGGCAAAGGCCGGCAGAACGAAGAACATTAATACGCCGACCACGACCACCGCCACGCCGGCAGCTATCATCGGGTACATAAGGGCACCCTTGATTCCTTTGCGTGTGACGATTTCCTTCTCCATATATTCGGCTATCTGCCTCAGCATCGACTCCATATTACCGGTCTGCTCACCGATACCCAGCGTGCGGCAGCTCATGGCGGAGAATATTTGAGGGTGACGGCCCATGGCCGTTGAAAGCTGGTCCCCGTTTCTTATGTCAGTGATAACATCCTGTATTACTTTCTGAAGTGAGCGGTTGGATATCTGTTCCTGCAATAACTCCAGAGAGGTAACGATATTGATGCCGGATTCGATAAGCAGGGCCAGCTGGCGATAGAGTAATATAATATCGTTTTGCTTTACCGGGAAAAGCTGCGATGTCAGCTTCCCCAAACTGAAAAACGGGATATACGGCCTGAGGTTAATCAGGCGGTAACCGGCATAACCGAGCATTTCGGTAATAGCGTCTTCGTTGGTTGCCGTTATTTTACCCTTGACTATATCGCCCGATTCGCCGCAGGCTATATATTGATAAATCATTAACTGACCGCTCCGATATTTATATCACCTCAAGGGATTATTTTAAAATGGTTTTTTATCCCATTGAGTAAGCGTTACGTATAACTTCGGCCGGGTTGGTAATATTTTTCTTTACCTTGTACATCCCATCTTGCAGCAGCGTAAGCATACCTTCTTTAATAGCCTGAGTACGTAATTCATTGGCGGTTGTTCCTTTAACCAGTAATGTTTTGATATCATCGCTGGTACAGAATATCTCGAATATACCCGTCCGGCCCCGGTAGCCGCTGTTGGCGCATAATTTGCAGCCACTACCCTGGAGGAATTCATTCCGTTCTTCGCCCATTTCCTTGTTGTATATCACGCTCTCCTCGGGTGAAGCCGCAACCGAATGGGCACAATGCGGGCAGACGCGGCGCACCATGCGCTGTGCAATTACACCGATGAGGGCTGAGGAAACCAGGAAGGGTTCCACGCCGAGGTCGATAAGGCGCAGGACGACGCCTACGGCGTCATTGGCGTGAATCGAGGACAGTACCAGGTGCCCGGTGAGAGCCGACTGAATGGCAATATTAGCTGTTTCCGCATCGCGTATCTCACCGACCAATATCACATCAGGGTCGAGACGCAGTATGGACCTGAGGCCGCTGGCAAAAGTGATGCCGGCGCGCGGGTTTACCTGAATCTGGTTTATGTTTGAGAACCGGTATTCAACCGGGTCTTCTATGGTTATAATATTGCGTTCTACCTGGTCGAGGGAATTTACCGAGGCATATAGAGTGGTGGTTTTGCCGGCTCCGGTGGGACCGCTTACCAGTATTATCCCGTAAGGTACTTTCAGCATGTTTTCGTATTTCCCGAGGCTTTCAGAGAGAAATCCCAGGTCGGTTAGCGTCAAGGTGGCGCGTGATTTATCCAGGAGACGAAGCACCGCCATCTCGCCGTATACGGTGGAGACAATGCCTACCCGGATATCTATCAATCTACCTTTGGTTTTAACAGAAAATTGACCGTCCTGGGGGCGATGGTGGTCCGCAATATTCATATTGGCCAGAATCTTGATTCTGGAGACAATCGGCGTCAGCGTTACCAGCGGGAGCGTGAACATATTATGAAGCGTGCCGTCGATGCGGAAACGTACCCTGGTTTTATCTTCTCCCGGTTCAAGGTGAACGTCGGACGCCCTGGCTTTTACCGCCTCATCGATAATTAACCTCAGTACCTGGGCGACCGGAGCCTCCGTGGCGGTGTCAATGACTATATGCTTGTCTTCTTTGCCACTATCCGCGAATGATATGCTGGAAATTTGTTTTTCTATCTCATCATAGGCCTTATAATTAAAGTCGATGGCTTCCAGTATCTCTTCCTGGGTGGCAGCTTCAGGCTCTATGCGCATCTGGCTCCAGCTGGCCAGTGCTTCGAGCGCGAAGATATCGGACGGGTTCGCCATGGCTACACGCAGGATATTACCGTCTATGGCCATCGGTATGGCGTTATACTTGCGTGCCATAGCCTCGGGAATAAGTTTCAGGGCTTCCGTCTCGGGTGAATTTTGGCGCAGGCTATTTTGGACTTCTTCAACAGATTCCGACATAATCAGGGTTTCCCTTATTCATACGTAAGCACGTAGCTGCTATACAAAAATCTTATATGTCTTTTGTCCCATTTACAATAGCTATTTAGTCATAGTTATTTTGTGGGATATAGTACCCTGGTTATGTTGTTTTATAGACAAGACGATACTTTTTTGTGGTAGAATATTATGTTAAAATATTTATGTAATCCTTAAGTGGCATAACCGGTATAATTAACATATTTCGAGGAGATGTAATGATAGAGACAATAAAAAATTTCTTGAATTATCTAGCAGTAGAGAAAGGTTATTCCGAGCATACCATAGCTGCCTACCGTAACGACCTGACGGGACTTGCCGACTATGTAAAATTACAGGGTATAACTTCCTGGTCTGATTTCAGTCGGCAGAACATGTTAAGCCATTTACTCGACCTGAAAGAGAGGGGCTACGTGGCCACGACCGTGGCGCGTAAAGTGGCAGCGGCGAGGTCTTTCTTCGGATTCCTCGTGTCGGAAGGCATCATTAAGACAAACCCCACCGAAAATATGAGTTCGCCCAGCGTGGGAAAGGCATTGCCCAAGCCCATTCCTATTAACCAGGTACGTTTGCTGCTGGAACAACCGGCCAAGCTTTCTACTGCCGAGGCCAGGAGAGACAGGGCCATGCTGGAGCTTTTATACGCCAGCGGCATGAGAGTAAGCGAACTCGTCGCTTTAAATCTGGGTGACATCAATATCGAGGGCGATTATTTCGTGCGGTGTCTCGGTAAGGGACGGAAAGAACGCATCATCCCGCTTTACGAGCAGATAGCCCTGACAGTAAAGGAATACATAGAGGAAGACCGCCCCAAGCTGGCCCACGGTAAAAAAGACAATGCCATGTTCCTTAATGCCCGCGGGGATAGAATTACCAGGCAGGGGTTCTGGCAGAAACTCAAGGAGTACGCTAAATCGGCCGGGTTGGGCGATAAAATCAGCCCCCATACCCTGAGGCACAGCTTCGCCACCCACATGTTGAGCGGCGGGGCCGACCTGAGGTCGGTGCAGGAACTTCTCGGACACGCCAATATATCCACCACGCAGGTTTACACTCACCTGACCACCGAGCATGTCCGCCGTACCTACGATAAATCACACCCCAGGGCTAACGAGTAATTTTCAGGAGGTAGCGGATGCCAGGTAAATCGCGACACAGCAAGGGCAAGCATCCTCACCATAGTAAAAAGAGTAAAGCCATAATACGGCAAGCAGGCACTCCCATGCAGCCACAGGCAACAGCCGCGGCGCCAAAGCCGGAGGTAACGGCCCGTGCTCAACCGACACCGAAGCCGGCGGCAACACCCGCGGTCGTCACGACACAACAACATCGTTACGTTACCGCAGAGCTGAAAAGAATCGGCATTCTGGCGGGAATCACCATCGTTATCCTTATTGTGCTATCAATCGTTTTAACCTAGTTCTGCGCTGGCGGTCATGATGGACTTTAAAGCGGCAAGGGCTAAATTAATCAAGAATCTCGGCTCCGAGATTGAGGATAAACGGGTACTGGAAGCGATGTCCCGTATACCCCGGGAAGAGTTTGTTCCCGCTGAATACAGATATCAGGCTTATGAGGACAAGCCGCTGCCGATCGGATGGGAGCAGACGATTTCACAGCCGTATATTATCGCTCTGATGACGGAATCACTGGAACTCAACGGAAGCGAAAAGGTGCTGGAGCTGGGTACTGGCAGTGGCTATCAGACGGCGATTCTCGCTGAGTTGGCCGACCGGGTAATAACTGTAGAGAGGGTGAAGCCCCTAGCCGAGTCGGCCCGAAAGGTACTGGATAGCCTGGTCTATACCAATATTGAGATACACCTCGCCGAGGAAAACCTGGGCTGGAAGCAGGGAGCGCCGTATGATGCTATAATGGTTACCGCCGCGGCCCCCGGCGTGCCCGACGACCTTGTATCGCAGCTATCGGTCGGCGGGCGCATGGTAATTCCGGTGGGTTCCCGTTATACGCAGGAACTTTGTAAGATTACCAGGCGGCAGGACAGGAATGTAGTCAGGAAGTTATGCGGCTGCCGCTTTGTGGCGCTGATAGGGAAAGGCGCCTGGGAAAATTAACTCTTTAACAGATACGGAGGATGGTTATGGATGTACTTGAGGCTATAAAAAACAGGAGAAGCATCCGGCGCTATAAAGCCGACCCGGTGGATGATAAGGTCGTGAATAGCGTTATCGAGGCGGCGCACTGGGCGCCGTCCTGGGGTAACATGCAGTGCTGGCGATTTATCGTGGTACGGGACCCTAAAGTCAAGGATGAGTTAGCCGGCACCCTGCTGAAGGTAAAAGTAGATAACGAGTGGGTGGAAAACGCCGCCGCCAGCTCCGTCAAGCAGGCACCGGTACTAATCGTGCTCTGCGCTGAAAAAGGCAAGGTGGGGTTCCGCTCTGACGGCACTCCGGCTACCGATAAAGGAGATTGCTGGTTAATGTTCGATATCGCCCTGGCGATGGAGAACCTGGCGCTGGCGGCGCACGCGCTGGGCCTGGGCACGGTCATTATCGGCAATTTTGATGCTGAAAAAGTGGCCAAGATACTGGAAGTACCGGCCGGATTGACCGTTGTTACCATGACCCCCCTCGGTTTCCCCGACCATAAAGGACAGGTCTCTCCCAGGAAGGACCTATCGGAAGTAATATATAGAGAGAAATACGGCTAATAGAAAGTGAGATTAAAGAGGAGAATTTACGTGGAACTATTTGATGCCATTAAAACGAGACGAAGCATTCGCAAATACACCTCCGACCCTGTTGACGATAAAAAGATTGAGGCGATTCTGGAGGCCGGCCGCTGGGCGCCGTCCTGGTCTAATACACAGTGCTGGCGATTTATCGTGGTACGCGACCCTCAGGTTAAAACCAGTTTAACCGAGTGTTTACTACCGTTCAAGCTACCCGATAAGGTGATAGATAATCCGGCTATTAGTATCATCAATACGGTGCCGGTGATAATCGTTATCTGTGCGGAGACGAATAAATCGGGAGGCCCTCCCGGGCGCCCGGGCGGCGCCGGCGGCGAGTTTATCACCGATAAGGGAGACTGGTTCATGTTCGATACCGCTCTGGCGGTGCAGAACATGGTGCTGGCGGCCCATGCCCTGGGGCTGGGCACGGTGATTATCGGCACGTTTGATGCCGCCAAAGTGGAGAAAGTCCTGGGCGTGCCCCCGGGTTTCCGGGTGGTTACCCTGTTCCCCGTTGGCGTACCCGCCCAGGAAGGGAGGACGCCACCCAGAAATGAGCTGTCCGAGATAGTCATCAAGGACACGTGGGGCAAGTAGCTCAAAAACGATTCATCATGCGTTTCAGATTCTGGGTTGTCATTGCCGGCGGGTTGTTCGTTATCGGTATTATTGTCGGCATAGTCTTCAGTCAGAATGTAACCGACGGTTTATCCGGCCTTTTCTCCGAGGAGGCATCCGCTCTCGAAGAACTCGTGGCCGGCCTGGGCCCTTACCAGTTAACGACGGCGGTGTTTATCTATTTTAAGAATGCTGCCGCCGTGGTTGTCAGCTTCCTTTTCAGTCCCTTTTTATGCATCGTACCCGTCGTAGCCCTGCTTTTCAACAGCGCGTTTCTATCGTATATTTCCATAATGGTCGTCGAGGAGAAATCGCTCTGGTTTTTGCTGGCAGGCATACTGCCTCACGGCATTTTCGAAATCCCCGCCCTGATAATCGGCGAGGCGGCGGCTCTCAGCTTCGGGGTCTCGTTGATAATCGCCCTTTTCACCAGGGACAGGGGGCACAGGCTGCTGCCAAGGTTTAAGACGAACCTGAAATACCTTCTGATAGCCCTTGCCCTGCTCGTGCCCGCCGCCATAATAGAAACGTTTGTTACGCCTCTATTATTAACGCAAGGGTAGTATCTACGAACGCTTGCCGTGCTCGGTCGACTACGGGTATAATAGTAGCGGATATTCTAGATAGCAGGTGACACGATGCAAAAACACGGACTTGATAAAATTCACAACGCTGTTTTACTGTCCCACGGGGGTGCCGGCAAGACTTCGTTGGCGGAGGCGATGCTCTTTAATGCGGGAGCTATCAGCCGACTGGGTAAGGTTGACGACGGGACTTCCGTGTCGGACTACGAACAGGATGAAATAAAGCGTAAAATCAGCATCAACCTGTCCCTGTTGCCCTTCGAGTGGCGTGACGCCAAGCTGAATATTCTTGATGCCCCGGGCTACACCGACTTTATCGGTGAGGTTAAGGCCGGTATGCGGGTCAGCGAAGGGGCCGTCATTGTTGTCTGCGCCGCATCGGGGGTGGAGGTCGGCACGGAGATGGTCTGGGAATACTGCGAGGAAGCTGGGCTGCCGCGTCTGGTATTCGTCAATAAGATGGACCGGGAGAACGCCGACTTTTTCAAGATAGTGGAAGAAATCAGAGCGAAACTCGGTCCCAGGTGCTGGCCATTGCAGGTAGCTATCGGCGCTCATACCGGGTTTCGGGGGGTGGTTGACCTGCTGAATATGAAAGCTTATACCGGCACCGATTCTACCGAGGGTGATATCCCGGAGGATTTGAAAGCGCAGGTAAATAACTACCGCGAGAAACTGGTAGAGTCGATTGCCGAAGTCGATGACGCTCTCATCGAAAAATACCTGGGCGGCGAAGAAATCAGTCCCGAAGAGCTTACCAGCACATTACGCAAGGCGGTCATCAGCGGTCATATCGTGCCGATACTGGCCGGCTCGGCATTGCAGAACGTGGCCATAAACCGCCTGGCGGATGCCGTATGTGACTATCTTCCGGTGCCAGAGGAGCAGCAAGTAGCTATTGCCGATGGTTCCATGGTTGACCCGAGTGAGACAGCGCCCCTGGCCGCCCTCGTATTTAAAACCACCGCCGACCCCTATGTCGGCAAGCTGACCTACTTCCGTGTTTATAACGGGGTTATCAGCAGCAACTCCCAGGTCTATAACGCCAATCAGCAGGCCGCCGAGCGTATCGGCCAGTTATTTATGATGAAAGGCAAGACGCAGGAGCCGGTACAACAGGTCGTGACCGGAGATATCGGCGCCGTGGCTAAATTGAACGTGACCGATACCGGGGATACGCTGTGCGCCCAGGATAAACCCATTAAGTTGCAGCCAATCGTTTTTCCCAAGCCTACATTCCGGGAGGCCGTTTATCCCAAGACCAAGACCGATGTTGACAAGATGGGGACGGCCCTGTCCCGTTTAGCCGAAGAAGACCTCACTTTAATGGTGCATCGTGAGATGGGTACCGGCGAGACAATCCTCTCCGGGATGGGCGATACTCATCTTGCCGTAGCTGCGGAGAAAATGCAGCGTAAATTCGGGGTGAATGTGGAACTGGCCATCCCCAAGGTCCCGTATCGTGAGACAATCACGACGTCGTCCAGGGCCGAATATAAGCACAGGAAGCAGTCCGGCGGCCATGGCCAGTACGGGCATGTTCTTCTGGCGATGGAGCCGTTGCCGGAACACGGGGAAAACGAGTTCGGCGACAGGGTAGTTGGTGGTTCGGTGCCGAAGAATTATATCCCTGCCGTGGAAAAGGGAGTCGTTGAGGCATACCAGGAGGGTAGCCTGGCCGGCTACCCGGTAGTCGGCGTCAAGACGACCCTTTATGACGGCAGCTTCCACCCGGTGGATTCATCCGAGATATGCTTTAAGATTGCCGGGGCCGGTGCGTTTAAAAAAGGAATGACCGACGGTCAGCCGATTCTCCTGGAGCCGATTATGAATCTCAAGGTAACCGTCCCTAACGACCTTACCGGCGATATCATCGGCGACCTAAATACCAAGCGGGCCCGCGTGCTCGGTATGAACCCCGAAAGCGACAGCAACGTTATCGAGGCGCAGGTGCCCCTGGCGGAAGTCCAGCGCTACGCTATCGATTTGAAGTCGATGACGCAGGGACGGGCGGCCTATACCATGGAGTTCGACCACTACGAAGAGGTGCCGGCACAAATAACCCAGAAGATAGTCGCCCAGAGGCAGGCGGAAAAAGAATAAACATCCGGCGGCTGTGATGCTTTTAACAGGTGTGACGTTCTATCAATAATAGAGCGTCACTCTTTTTATGTGGCCCTGATTTCCTGCTTCATGAAGATGATGTAGCTGATGGCGAAGCAGATAGCGCTCAGGCTGACCAGACCGACCAGGTGAGGCCAGATAGCCAGCAGGCACTGACCGAGGCCGAGGGGATTCGGCAGCATATAAGCTAAATCGCCGTACGTTATGGCACCCAGGCCTTTCCAAATGGGAATAAGCAGCACCATGTATGCTTCCTGGAAGAGGTAACTCGGGGAGAGACGCATTATGGTCTGTTGCAACCCGGCCTGTTGAATCTGGGTCGCGACATCGCTGCCGCTGGTGATTGGAGCGGCGGCACTGGCGATAGCCTGTCCAAAGCCAAAAATCACCCAGAAAAAGAAAAATATGAGGAAGATAACAATCGGAACCAGCAGAGAACCGGCCGCCCGACGGAAGACGACGGAGAACAGCATCGCCAGCCCCATCCAGAAGGCGCCGTAGACGATGGTAAGAAACACGTAGAGGAAGAGCCTGATTATTTCCTCGGCGGTGGGCGGCACCCCTATCATCCTCAGTCCGTAACCGGCTACGAGCAGTATTGTCGTGCCTACCATAAGGGCCATGGACATAATTCCGGCCAGGAACTTGCCGTTGATAACGCTGTCGCGGTAGACGGGTTGAGCCAGAAGACGACTCATCGTGCCGCCGGAGCGTTCGCTGTTGATGGCATCAAAACCCAGAACGATGCCGGTAATGGGAATGATGATAGCGATAGCCAGAGTCAGGATTGGAATACCGGCCCAGGACGATGTAAACAGCGCCAGGAAAACGAAACCGCCCTCGGTGACCGCGCTGCTCTGTTTCAGGGCTTCACGGATGCCCTGTTGAGCCGCGTAGATACCGCAGCCGCCGGCCACCAGCACCAGAAGGAACAGGACCAGAAAACGGACACTGTTAAAATAGTCGGCGAGTTCCTTGCGTATTATGGCTATCATTATATGAACCTAACTCTCCTTGAAGTACTTCATGTAAATATCATCGAGGGAGAACTCGTGAACCTTCATCTGCACGAGCAAGGCACCGTTATCGATTATCGCCTTGGATATCTGAGAACGTAAATCGGAATCGGTGCTGATGGAAAGTTTCGTGCCGTCGGCTTCGACTTTCTCCACGCCCTTGATTTTCTGGAGGATATCCACCAGTTCCGGCTTCGGGTCGGCTATTTCGACTTCTATGAGATAACGCCCGCCCGCCAGCGCTTCCCTGCCGAGTTCGTCGATAGACCCTTCGATTACCATCCTGCCCTCGGAGAGTATACCGACCCGCTGACACACCCTCTGTACCTGGTACAACTGGTGCGAGGATAGCAGGACGCTCGTTCCCATCTTTGGCAGGTCGGCGATAATATCGAGGAGATGGTTGATGCCGGATGGGTCGAGGCCGGACGTGGGCTCGTCGAGGATGACCAGTTTCGGCTGTTTGATGAGCACGTCGGCAATGCCCAGGCGCTGCCTCATACCACGGGAATACTTACCGGCTGTGATGTCCCTCTCTTCGGTAAGGCCTACCGTTTCCAGCACTTCGTCGATGCGGCGCTCGGTCTCTGAGGCGTCGATGTTATTAAGGTCAGCGATGAACCTCAGGTTTTCCCTGGCGGTGAGGTTATCGTAGAAGCCTACCTCTTCGGGGAGATAACCGGCGATACGCTTGATTTTCAGGGGCTCGCGGGTGGGGTTAAAGCCGCATACCCGCACCGTGCCCGATGCCGGTTCGGTAAGTCCCAGCAGCATCAGGATGGTGGTTGTCTTACCGGCGCCGTTGGGCCCCAGCAGGCCGAACACCTCGTTCTCCCTGACGTGGAAATTGAGGCGGTCAACCACCGTGACCTTCCCGTAGTTCTTGGTAAGGTCTTTCGTATCTATGGCTAATGTATCAGTCATTTGCTATCGCCGGCCGAACCTCATAAAGATGACAATCAGGCCGATAACCACGATAATTATTATCGCCACGCCGACCCATCCCCAGATGGTAGGCGTTTCCACGGTAACACGAACGGATATTTTATCGGCCGAAGCCTCAGTCCCGTTTACTCTCAGGGTAACCATGTAGTCACCGGCCACCGTCTTCGGCGGAGGTTTGACGTTGACATCGACCGTTGTCGGGGTAATTATCTCTAAAACATCTATCTTCTCCGGGGTGAACTTAATTTCCCACCCTTCGGGCTTATCGGAAGAGAAGGTGATATTACTGATGGATTCCGTGCCGAAGTTGGTAACATCCATGGAAAAAATATTGTCTTTTCCGGCCTTGGCTCTGGTATTATAAAGCTCGTTGGAAGGCACGGCATTCAGAACGTACTTGGCGGTAATTTTCGCGGTGAGTTCTATTTCACCGACAACGTCGTCGGAGACTGCCTCCAGGGTTATGATATATTCGTCGGGGTCGGCCAGCGGCCAGGTCGGAGGACTGACATTTACTTTAACGGTTTTTGCGGTGGGGATGTAAGGAGAGGCTTCTATCGCTATCGACGGTATCATCATCGACTCATATTGCGGGTTTATGTAAGCGCTCCAGCCGGCAGGCACGGTGGTATTCAGGTCAAAAATCCGGTCTTCTTGCCCCATGTACTCGAGTTTCACGTTATACTGAAAGGTGCCCGTAGCAATGGCCTCTATTTCAGGATACTCGGTTGATATGGTAATAGTAGCTTCTTCCTCCTCCTCTTCTTCAGCAATAGGCTCAGGCTGAGCGACAGGCTCCGGCTCGGATATAAGCTCAGGTTCCGGGGTAGTATTATCCGTGGCGGCCTGTTCATCTTCCTGCGCCAGAAGCGCGGACGGCAAAAGGAACACCGACAGCACTATTATGCAGAGAATAAGACCAGAGGTAATTCTCGCTGTTTTCATCACATTACCACCTCACAAAAACAAATTTTAAAAGAGTTGATTTTTACAATCACGTATTATAGCAAATCATTGTTTGACGTTCAAGATTCTAAAAAAGGCATTTACAGCATATGCATTATTTCAGGAAGCCAGAAGCTCTTTCACCTTTTCGTTAAAGGCCGGGAGCACCTTTTTCCAGTCGCCCACCACGCCGAAGCGCGCCTGGCGGAAGATATTAGCCTCGGCATCTTTATTAATCGCCACAATAGTCTTGGAGCCGGAACAGCCGCTCATGTGCTGGCTGGACCCGGATATGGCGATGGCGAGATAGAGTTCCGGGGCGATTATCTTGCCGGTAAGTCCTACCTGTAACGTGTCCGGCACCCAGCCGTTATCGCAGGGCGGGCGACTGGCGCCGACAGCTCCCTTGAGCATTTTGGCCAGTTCCTCCAGTTGCTGGAAGCCTTCGGCGCTGCCGATACCCCTGCCGCCGGAGACTACAATCTCAGCGTCCTCGATTTTTATACCGGCTACTTCTTCCACCACTCTATCCAGAATCTTCGTCCGGATAACGGATTCCTGCAGTTCTGCGGCGATATTAATAACTTCTCCCTTCCTGGAAGTATCCGGTTCAAGGGCGGCCATGGCTTTGGTGCGTATGGTAACCATCTGAGGCTCGGTATCGCTGGTAAAAATGGCTTGGGCGTTGCCGCCGTACACGGGCTTGGTCTGCAGCAGGCGCTTCGACTCCGGGTCGATAGCCAGGTCGATGCAGTCCATGGTAACCGCAACTCCAAGCCTGAAGGCCAGCCTTGGAGCCAGGTCACGCCCGGAATCAGTTTGCCCCATGATAAGAATCTGCGGCATTACCTGCTTGACTAATTTCTCCATGACGTTGACATAGGCATCCGTCTGATAGTCCTTGAGTAAAGGGTCGTCAATCACGTAGACTTTATCGGCACCCTGCGCAATGGCTGACTGGGACAGACTGCCGATATTGCTGCCGACCAGCACCGCCGCCATCTCCTGACCGAGGTCGTCGGCCAGCTTTCTGCCGATGCCGAGTCCTTCTGTGGCAATGGGCAGGATTTTATCGCCCTTAACCTCACAGTAAACGGCTATTCCTTTATAATCGGCCATTCTTTCTCTCCCCTATATTAATAATAAATTGTTAAAAACCTGTTAAAGAATATTAGAGAATTTTGGCTTCCCTGAGTTTTTGCGCCAGGTTTGCCGCCGCATCTTCCGGGTTGTCTCCCTCGGCGAATTCGCATTTACCCTCGTATACTGGCTGGAACAGCTTGCGTAGCTTCGTACGCTGCCCGGCGCCCCCTACTTTTGAAGAATCGATATTTATATCGGCCGGTTTCCAGATTATCGGCTCGATTTTCTTGGCGGTCATGATTCCTTTGATGGTCGGGTAACGCGGCTCGCCGATTTCGTTGCTGATGGTCATTACCGCCGGGATGGGTACTTCCATGACATCGTAGCCGTCCGAAGTCACCCTCTCTACCTTGGTTTTACCGTCGGTAATATCAATCTTGCGTACTATGGTCACGCAAGGCAGTCCCAGCATCTCGGCGATGCCGGCCCCGGTCTGTCCGGCGTTGGTGTCCGAGGCTTCGCGACCACACAGGACGAGGTCGTAGTCTCCTACTTTCTGGATGGCTGCGGCCAGTGCCGAGGCCGTCGACCAGCTGTCACCGCCGGTATAGGCTTCGTCCTCCAGCAGGATAAGCTCGTCGGCGCCCATAGCCAGCGGCTTCTTTACCACTTCGCGCGAGTGCTTGACACCCAGGCTGATTACCGTGATTTTACCGCCTTTGGCTTCTTTAATCTTCAAGGCTGCTTCTACCGCGAACTCTCCGTAGGGGTCGATTACCGGCGGCGCGCCGTGCATTTCGGCTTTGTTGCTGGCAGGGTCTATTTTAAAACTGCTCGGTGGCGCTTCAGGGTCGATGACCTGCTTGACACAAACGATTATATTCATCTAAAAAATGTTCTCTTTCTAGAATTTTATCGGAATACGACTGTAAGAAGACACCAGATTAATTTAGCATCATGCGGGAGACTATGTCAAACGCAGGCAGATAACGCGCTCTATATCGGCCAAATCGTTTTCTATTTCAACCCGTGCCGAAGTGAAATTTTCCCGTAAAAGGGAGGTTGCGGCTTCCGCCTGCCCCTGCCCTATTTCTATCAGAATAAAGCCGTTACGGCGGAGTTTATTACCTGCCTGCCGGCTCAGAGCTCTTATCCTGTCCAGCCCGTCTTTACCTCCGTTCAACGCCAGCGCCGGCTCATAGCTCAATGGACCGCCGGGGGATAAATCTGTTTCTCTGACGTACGGCAGGTTGGCGATTATCAGGTCGACAGGTTCAGGCAGGGGTTCCAGCATATTGCCTTCCAGAAGGATAACCCTGTCGGCCGCGCCGTGTTTTTTAAGATTAGACCGGGCGACTTCCAGCGCCGCGGCCGATACGTCGGTGGCGTAAACGGTGACTGCCGGGAGGTTTACCGCCAGGCTTACGGCGATGGCGCCGCAGCCGGTGCCGATATCGGCAATACGGGAGATATCGTGGACCTGAGTCAGGGAAATAGCTTTTTC
Source organism: uncultured Dehalococcoidaceae bacterium (assembly GCA_964500415.1). Lineage (GTDB taxonomy): Bacteria > Chloroflexota > Dehalococcoidia > Dehalococcoidales > RBG-16-60-22 > JAFGPF01. Next base: position 137,955 of record CAZCOB010000001.1, read on the forward strand.
AATCAGCCGTTCGGTTTCCGGTCGGGGTATCAGGACATTGCGGTTTATAATGAAATCGAAGCCGTAGAACTCGCGGTGTCCGGTAATATAGGCCGAGGGTTCCCCCTGAATGCGGCGTTCCAGTAATTTTTTCAGGGATTCCTCTTGCGGGGGTAACATATCCCGGTCAATGTCCGCATAAAGCTGGACACGGTCTATCCCCAGTACGTGTCTCAGGAGAATCTCGCTTTCGAGCGATGCGTCGCTGATGCTGCTGTCTGCCAGAATGCCGCGGGCGTACGCTAAAGCCTGTCTGAGGTTCACACCGCCTGTTCCTCGAGTTGTTCTGCCTGCTCGGCGGCAGTCAGAGCTTTGATAAGGTCATCCAGCTCGCCCTCCATGAACGCGGGCAGGTTATGCAGGTTGAGATTGATGCGGTGGTCGGTGATGCGGTCCTGGGGGTAGTTGTACGTCCTTATCTTTTCAGCGCGTTCACCCGTACCGACCTGCGAGCGCCGCCGGGAGGTTATTTGCTCCTCCTGTTTACGCCGCTCTATATCCAGGAGGCGCGTGCGGAGCACGGACAGGGCTTTTATCTTATTCTGGAGCTGGGAGCGTTCGTCCTGGCAGACGACGACCATTCCCGTGGGCAGGTGAGTCACACGGATGGCCGTGGCCACCTTATTAACGTTCTGCCCCCCGGCCCCGCCGCTGTGAAAAACGTCGATTTTAAGGTCATCCGGGTTAATATTGATATCTACCTCTTCTGCCTTGGGGAGAACGGCCACCGTCGCCGTGGAGGTATGGATTCTGCCGGAGGCCTCGGTGATGGGCACGCGCTGGACGCGGTGGACACCGCTCTCGTATTTCAGGCGACGGTAAGCGCCCTTGCCTTTTATCTCGAAGACGATTTCTTTAAAGCCCCCGATGCCGCTTTCGCTCAGGCTGAGGATATCGGTCTTAAAGCCGCGACTCTGAGCATATCTGGTGTACATCCGAAAGAGGTCGGCGGCAAAGAGCGCGGCTTCGTTGCCCCCCGTCCCCGCCCGGATTTCCATGATGATATCCTTCTCTTCGTTGGGGTCTTTAGGCAGCAGAGCTACCCTGAGTTTCTCAGTCAGTACGTTGAGTTCTGTCTCCAGAGATTCGATTTCCTGCCTGGCCAGGTCAGCCATCTCTTCGTCGAGGTCATCTTCCTGCATTGACCTGGTCTCTTCCAGCGACTTCTGGACGGCCTTATATTTCCGGTAGTCCTTTACGATTTCTTCGATGGTTGCCCTTTCCTGAGCCAGCGTCTGCAGCTGTGTGAGGTCGGTCGCTATCTCCGGCCGGGCCATCTTCTCATCGAGCTCCCGGTAACGCTTCTCGATTTTTTCAAGTTGTTGTATCATCATACGCCATTCCCTTAATAGAATTATAACACAGCGTCAGATAGCGCTCCAAGCTGGTTAAATTGACAATTTTCGGTCAAATACACTATAATCAAGCGTGCCCGTCATGCCAGCAAGTGGCAATCGTGAGATATGTTTGAATAATGCAGGTTCGTGTTCGCTGAATTCTTGTTGTTTATATATTCGGGCTAGAAGGAGCTGACAGTATGACTATAACGGAGATACTTGCCAGAAATGCCAGACTAACTCCTGATTCAATAGCGTTGACAGAGATAACCCCGAGCCAGAACTTAAGGAGAGAGATAACCTGGAAAGAGTTCGACGACAATGCCAATCGCGTCGCCAATGCCCTTATCGCCAGAGGCATCAAGAAAGGCGATATCGTTGTACACCTGATGATGAATTCCATAAAATGGCTGGAGGCGTATTTCGGCATATTGAAGACCGGCGCCATGGCCGCGCCTCTCAATTTCAGGTTTATCAGTCGCCAGATTAAGTACTGTATCGATATCGCCGAGCCTAAAATTATTATGCTGGACCAGAGTTTTACCGAGCGGGTTGAGGAAATCCGCGGTGAGATGCCGACGGTTAAGCACTATATCTTTGTGGGCGATGAGTTGCCAAAGGATATGGAAGCTTATGACGAGGTGCTGGCGAAGTCTTCACCGGTGCCGCCGGGCATAGAGCTTACCAGTGAAGACGAAGCCGGACTCTACTTTACCTCCGGCACCACCGGCGACCCGAAAGCCACGTGCCTGTGTCACCGCAGCCTGGAACATACCGCCGTTAACGAGAACTTCTCCCACCGTGAAACCCGGAAAGACTGTTTCCTCCTCATCCAGCCACTGTACCATACCGGCGGTAAAATGCACTGGTTCGGCAGCCTGATTGCCGGCGGCCGGGCTGCCATGACCACCGGCGGCGAGAGGGTTACGGCGAAACTGATACTGGAAACCATCAATAAAGAAAAGATAACCATCTGCATGCTGCTGGTGCCCTGGCTCCAGGATATCGTCACCGCCCTCGATAGGGGCGATTTGAAATTATCCGATTATGACGTCAGTTCCCTGCGGCTGGTCCATTCCGGCGCGCAGCCTATCCCGCCGGTACTCGTACGGCGTTTCATGGAGTACTTCCCGGACATCGATTACGAAGAAAACTACGGGCTTACGGAGTCGGCCGGACCCTGCATGCACCTCGGCCTGGAGAATTTCCATAAACTCGGTTCTTTCGGATACCCGCGGATAAATTTAGATGCGCGGGTTGTTGACGATAAGGGTAACGATGTTCCGGCAGGCGGCGTCGGTGAGATGATTATCAAGGGCGCGAATATAATGAAATGCTATTACAAGAACCCCGAAAAGACCGCCGAAACTCTCCGAGACGGCTGGCTTTATACCGGCGACCTGGTGAGGCAGGACAAAGAGGGATTTATCTCTTACATCGATAGGAAGAAGGACTTGATTATCAGCGGCGGAGAGAATATCTTCCCCGTCGACTTGGAAGCCGTCATTATCGGCCAGCCCAAAATCAAGGACGTGGCTATCATCGGTATTCCTGACGACAGGTACGGCGAGATAGTCGCCGCCATCGTTCAGCCTAAAGAGGGCGTCGACCTAACCGAGGAAGAAATACGCACCTTTTATGAGGCGCAGTTGCCCAAGTATGCCTGGCCCAGGATTATTATCTTCGGTGACGTGCCGCGCAATCCGACCGGTAAGATTGAAAAACCCAAGCTGAGAGACCGCTACGCCGATGTAAGATGGAATCCCAAGGGTTGATTAATTTAATGGGATTACAAAAATATTTCAGTCAGTAGGAGTAGAGCAATGGATTTCAAAGAGTGTGTTGATTTCGCTAACGAGAACAAGACATGCTACCTGGCCACCGTGGACGGTGACCAGCCTCGGGTCAGGGCTATGGGGATGCATTATGCCGATGAAACTGGATTCTATTTCAATACCGAATCTACAAAAGCTCTGGCCAAACAGCTGGAGAAGAACCAGAAGGTAGAAATGTGTTTCTTCGCCCAGGGCAAGGTGTTGAGAATCTCCGGGAAGATAGAGTATATCGATGATACTGATATCAGGAAGAGATTTTATGAGGAAAGGGGTTTTCTTAAGGAGATAGGCGTCAAAGGCCCGGAAGACCCTTTCCTGGTAGTGTTTGCCCTGCGTAAAGGCGAGGCTTTTATCTGGACATTTGCCGATAACCTCAAAGAGGCGGATATTCCCAGGGTAAGGTTTGGCGAATAACCAACCGCTCTTAAGGAGGGAGATAACATGGCCGAAGGCAAGTACGGGAAATATTTTTTTAAGAACCCGATAGCGGAGGGCAAGTTCGTCCCCAGACTGGCCTTTTTCAGCCGACAGCATGAAGAAGTCGGCGAAAAAGACTTCTCCGTATTATTGAACTGCATCACCGAGCCGTTTCTCATGGTCACCGAGCCCCATTCCCATGATTTCGACCAGTTCCTGCATTTTTACGGGGCCAACTCGCTGGATATTACCGAATTCGACGCCGTGGTCGAGATGTCGCTGGGAGAGGAGGTCGAGAAACACATCATCACCGAGCCCACCGTTCTTTACATCCCCAGTGGCATGATTCACTGTCCGCTAAACTTTAGAGTGGTCAATAAGCCGGTAATATTCATGAATGTAGCGCTAACACCGGAGTACGTCAAGGAGCCCCCCTCGTCGCCCTCTCCGAAACCGTAATTAGCGGCGGTGCATGGGGTTCTGTCTTGTAGCTATAGACAATACGCTCGTTTTCGTATATAATTTTTAAGTAACAATGACCACAAATGACTTATTATCGTAGAGCAGGAGTCGATATACCCCTGCTCTACTATTTTTATTATCAATATTCAAAATAAGCCGGGCGGGTCGGGTTGACGGTAAAACAAACGGCTTGCCGGGAAGTATAAAAAAGATAATACTTGAGCTGTTTTTGCTCTACTAGAAAAGGGGGAAAATGCTACCAGGAATATTTTGGATTGTCCCCGCGGCCGGGGTAATCACGGTTATATTCGCCATAATACTAGCCAGGAACGTCCTCAAGCGTCCCACGGGAACACCTAAAATGAAGGAAATCGGCGATATTATCTTTCAGGGTGCCTGGGCATTTCTCAAGCGCCAGTACAGCACCATTTCAATCTACTCGTTTGTAATCGCCATCATCATCGGCGTTCTGGTAGGCGTGCTGGGCGGGACCGAGGTGGAGGGCATGAGCGCGCTTGATATCGGCTGGCGCACGGGGGTTGCCTTTTTAGTGGGCGCTTTCTGCTCCGGTCTGGCCGGTTTTATCGGTATGTTCATTGCGGTAAAGTCGAACGTCCGCTGTGCTGCCGCCGCGCAGCATAGTCTTACGGAGGCGGTCAACGTAGCCCTTCGCGGCGGTGCCGTCTCCGGATTTCTTATCACCGCGCTTAGCCTTATCGGCGTTACCGTTATCTTCTTTGCCTACGGCGGCAACAATACGCCGGAAATTTCACCTCACCTGATTGTCGGCTTCGGTTTCGGCGCCAGCTTCGTGGCGCTGTTCGCCCAGCTTGGCGGCGGTATCTACACCAAGGCGGCTGATGTCGGCGCCGACCTTGTAGGCAAGGTCGAGTCTGGAATACCGGAGGACGACCCGCGTAACCCCGCCGTAATCGCTGACCTCGTCGGCGATAATGTCGGCGACTGTGCCGGCCGTGGCGCAGACCTTTTTGAGTCCACCGCCGCCGAGAATATCGGGGCGATGATACTGGGTATCGCCGCTTATCTCGCCACGAACAACATAGCCTGGATCCTGTTCCCGCTCTGCGTCCGTGGTTTCGGTATGATTGCCAGCATGATCGGGCTGCTCTGCGTTAAGGCTAAAGAGAACGAGAACGCCATGAACGCCCTCAACCGCGGCTATTTCGTGTCTATCGGCTTTTCCGTAGTCGGTCTCGCCGTTACCGTTTATTTCATGCTGGATAACTGGTGGCTCTTCGGGGCCGGCATGGTCGGTATCATTGCCAGCGTTGTCATTGTGTTCATCACCCAGTACTACACCGAGGCGCGTTACAAACCGGTGCAGGAGATTGCGGAAGCGTCCAAGACCGGCCCGGCCACCAACATCATCATGGGGATGTCCGTAGGCTTTTCGACGACTTTTGCCACGGCACTCGTTATCGGCATCGCCCTCCTGCTGTCTTACTGGCTGGGTAACGAGAGCGGCGTACATGGCGCCGGTGCCTTCGGCACGGCGGTAGCCACGATGGGTATGCTGATGACCTGTCCTTACGTTCTGTCCATGGATACCTTCGGGCCGATTACCGATAACGCCAACGGCATTAATGAAATGGCGGGTGCCGGACCCGAAATACGCCGGATAACCGACCGCCTGGATGCCGTCGGCAATACCACCAAGGCCCTTACCAAGGGCTATGCCATGGTCTCCGCCGGTCTGGCGGCTTTCCTGCTCTTCCAGGCTTACCTGGACAGGGTCTCCTTTATCAAGTTCGGGGAAAGCGGACTGTATACTGTCGTTGACATCGCCCGCATCGAGGTCTTCGTCGGGGCGCTGCTGGCGGTAATGATTGTCTATCTCTTCAGCGCCTGGGCTATCAAGGCCGTCGGTAAGACTGCCTCCAAGATTATCGAGGAGGTGCGCCGCCAGTTCAAGGCCGACCCTGGCATTCTGGCGGGAACATCCAAGCCCGATTATGCCCGCGCGGTGGATATCACCACCCGCGCCGGACTCAGGGAGATGATAGCTCCCGGCCTGCTGCCGGTGCTGGGCCCGATAGTCATCGGCGTAATTTTCCGCTACCTGCCGGGCGGCTATGATGCCGCCATGGTGGTGGCGGCGGTGCTGATGGTGGGCACCATCGGCGGTATCATGATGGCGTCGTTCATGAACAACGGCGGCGGCGCCTGGGATAACGCCAAGAAGATGATTGAGGACGGGCAGCTTAAAGACGAAAGCGGAGCAGTCCTGGGTAAGGGGACTCTCGCTCACGCGGCGGCGGTTGTCGGCGACACTGTCGGCGACCCTCTCAAGGATACCGCCGGGCCTTCGCTGCACGTTCTGGTAAAACTCCTGGCCACCATCACGCTGGTGATGTGCCCGCTGTTTATTTAGGTATAAACTGCTTACTTTAAAAGTATAAGGGGCATGATTTATAGAGGTCATGCCCCTTATTTGTTTTCGATTCTTATTTCAGAAAAGGATTGGCCCGTTTCTCCGTGCTGATGGTGGAGTCCGGGCCGTGGCCGGGATGGACGACAGTCTCCGGGGGCAGCGTCAGCAGCTTGGTACGGATGCTATTAATAAGCTGGTCGTAGTCACCGTCGATGAGGTCGTACCGGCCGATGCCGTAGTTGAAGAGCGTGTCCCCGGTAAAAACATGCCCTTCCCCCACGATGCTGATGCCGCAGGGGGTGTGACCAGGCGTGTGCAGCACTTTAAAATGAAGGTTGCCTATTTCTATTTCATCGCCTTCTTCAAGGATGCGTTCCGGCTTGGGGGCACCCTCAAAGGGCGACTCGTATACGTAGTCCGGCGACTGGGGCAGATATTTAGCGCATTCAGCGTGAGATGCTAATGGAGCTTTGGTGGCTTTTTTGACCTGCGCCGACGCCCCGACATGGTCCGGGTGTCGATGAGTTAACACGATAAGCTTTATCGTTAACCCCAGCTTCTCGACAGCCCGCAGGATATCTTCAGCCTGTGCACCGGGGTCGATTATCATGCCTTCCCCGGTCGCCTCCGAGCCGATAATATAACAGTTGCTGGCGTAAGGCCCGACTACCAGTTTCCTGACTATCATTGCAACCTCCGGGTATCAAGTTTGATATTAAATAGTATACCCGAACTTCAGATAATTTTCATTCGGCTCCGCACGGTTTACCACTTGCGCTATTTTCACACTATACGTTAAACTTACAATAAGAAGTTTCTTCACGTACTTGTTAGGGAGCCGGATTTGGCGGATATTCGCTCGTTTTACGGTGTACATTACAATCCATCGCCGGTGAAAGACCTGGTGAAGGTTATCTGCCCTCCCTACGATGTCATTAATCCCAAGCTACAGCAGGAGCTGTATGAGTGCAACAACTGTAATTTCGTACGTGTTGAGCTCGGGCGCGAGCTGCCGTCCGATAAAGACACGGATAACCGATATACCCGTGCTGCCGCCACGCTGGAGAAATGGCTGCAACAGGGTATCCTGGAGATTGATAAAGAATCGTCTATTTATGTAGCTGACCACCATTTCATACATCACGGCAGAGAACATTGTCGTCGCAGCATCTACTGCCTGGTAAAACTGGAAGAGTGGGATAGAATGGTTGTCCGCCCGCACGAAGGCACTCTACCCCGACCCAAAGGCGACCGGTTAAGCCTCTTATGGGCGCTTCAGGCCAATACGAGTCCTGTTATGGCTCTCTACGAGGATAAGAAACGTACCATAGCCTCGCTGCTGGAGGCGCCGACCGCCGGTAAGCCCGTTCTCGAAGCCGATAACGGAAAAGGAGAAAGCCACAGGCTGTGGGCCGTCAATGATAAGAAGATAATCGGTCAAATACACGGTTACCTGTCCGACCGGCCGCTTTATATTGCCGATGGCCACCACCGTTACGAAAGCGCCCTGATTTACCAGCGGGAGAGGCGCACTGCTTCTTCAGCGGAGATTAAGGAAGCCCCCTACGATTTCGTGATGATGACGCTGGTAAATTTTGAAGATACCGGACTCATTATCCTGCCGGCGCACCGCATGGTCAGGGGTCTGCCGCCTTCGTCAATCGATGGTCTGATGACCGGATTAAAAACATGCTTTACCGTCGAAGAATTACCTTTAAATAAAGCTGAGATATCATCGCAGGTCAACGGGCTGCTGTCCGCAGATACGGATGAATTGAAGCTCGTTCTTTACGGTTTGAATACAGATCGGTTTTTATTGCTGAAACTGCGCGATTTCGATAAAGTCAGCCAGATGATGCCGTACTTTCATTCTTATGCTTACCAGAGGTTAGATGTGAGCATCGTCGACCATGTCATACTGGAGGAGCTTCTCGGCCTGACTCACGATAAGGTGGGGGCGTTTCTCGACTACACCAATGATACCCTCGATGCCGTTAAGATGGTCGCGGAGCAGGAATATCAGCTGGCGTTTATCGTCAACCCGGTAAAACCGGAGGCTATCAAGGCTATTGCCGACAGCGGTGACCGCATGCCCCGGAAATCGACCTATTTTTTCCCCAAGACACCGGCCGGGCTCGTGTTATACAGGTTCGGTTAATGCTGTCTTTCCTGCCGGTGCAACCTTAATATTCGTGCGGTAATACTGAAAAGCTGGCGTTAAATTTACGTTTGACGCCAGGCTGGGATTTTATAGTATAATAAATGTATAATTGGCTGTTTTAACAGCAGGAGAAGGAAGCGTGCTGATTGAGGAAGAGTTAGCCGTATTTTCACCCGAAAAGAATACAATTATAACGGTCGGTGTTTTCGATGGCGTGCACCTGGGCCACAAGCACCTGATTGCCGAATTGCTGCAGGAGGCTGGGCAGAGGGGCATGCTTTCCGGCGTGGTAACGTTCCGCCAACATCCCGAGGACCTTCTTTCCTCAAAACAAAAACTGCCCTTTTTAACCGATATCCAGACGAGGATAAGGCTTCTCCAGAATGAGGGTATTGATATTATCGTGCCTCTATCGTTTAATAAAGAACTGGCTGGACTGGATGCGCATCGGTTTATCGGCCTGTTACACAAGCATCTCAGGATGCGTGGTATGGTAATCGGCTCGGATTTCGCTCTCGGCAAGGGGAGGGAAGGCCACACCGATACCCTACGCCGACTCGGCAGGGAGATGGATTTCAGCGTCACCGTGGTGCCGCCGCTGCAAATCAATGGAGAGGTAGTCAGCAGCACCGCCATCAGAAAGGCGATGGCTCAGGGAAATATGGAGAGAGTAAGCCGGCTTACCGGCCGTTACTTCAGCCTGCACGGCAAGGTGGTTACCGGGGCAGGAAGGGGAGGGGGCCTGGGATTTCCTACCGCCAACCTGGACGTCAATTCCGGGCAGGCCCTGCCTCCCGATGGTGTTTACGCCGGACTGGCGCATATCGACGGTAAAATATACCAGTCGATGACCAATATCGGCAAGGACCCGACGTTCGGAGGCACCGAACGTACTGTCGAATCTTACCTCCTCGATTATAGCGGCGACCTTTACGGCCAGGAGCTATCGGTCGATTTCATCGCCAAGCTCCGCGATGAGAAGATATTCGCCAGCGCCGATGAGCTTAAGAAACAGGTAGCCGAGGATGTCAGGCGGGGGAAGGCGATACTGGAATCTACAGGTGTGAGTTAGCCAGGAGGATTACAGGTGGACTCAATAGATAAACAGGTCTCTATTTACATGCAAGGCTCTGAGTTTGGCGACCCGCAAATTAAAGAGATGATGACCGGAGAACTAAAACAGAAACTGATTGAAGCCAGAGATGAGGGGCGTCCGCTCCGGGTTTACTGTGGTTATGACGTTACCGCCCCCGATATTCACCTGGGTCATACCATCACTATGCGTAAATTACGCCAGTTCCAAGAGTTCGGCCATGACGTAACTTTCCTCATAGGTACTTTTACCACATTAATCGGCGACCCCAGCGACCGGGACGAAGCACGCTCCATGGCGCTGCAGGAAGAAGTCCAGAAAAATGCTAAAACATATGCCGAGCAGGCATTCAAAATACTTGACCCGGAGAAGACCAAAGTCCGTTATAATTTCGAATGGTTGAGCAAGCTGACCTTTGCCGATGTCATCGGTATGGCTTCATATTTTACCGTTCAGCAGTTTTTAGTTCGCGACCGACTCCGTAATCGTTATGATAGTAACGACCCCATCTGGTTACGTGAGTTGCTTTATCCTCTGGCTCAAGGTTATGACGCGGTTTCCCTGAAAGCCGACGTACAAATCGGGGCTACTGAGCAGCTTTTTAATCTGATGTCCGGACGCAAACTTCAGGAGGTCTTCGGACAGAAGCCGCAGGTATGCCTCACCTTCCCGGTACTGGTGGGGACCGACGGCGTTCAGAGGATGAGTAAAAGTACGGGTAACTACATCGGTGTTACCGAACCGCCGGAGCAGATATACGGCAAAACCATGTCTATTCCCGATGGCATTATGATGCAATACTTTGAATTGCTGACCGATGTCCCGACGGATGAACTGGCAGAAATAAAGAAGCTGCTTGATAGCGGTTCAAATCCCATGGACTTAAAAAAACATCTGGCCAGGGATATCGTTACACAGCTTTACAGCGAAAAAGACGCTAATGAGGCGGAGAAGCATTTTGAGAAGGTGGTGCAGAAGAAAGAAGTGCCGGACGAAATCCCCGAGTGTCCTATATCTTTTAACAAGTTTAGAGAATTTCTAATGCAAATTGGTCAAACGCAAGAAGCAACGACGCCAAATATTCGTTCAGCGATTAACATGAATCGGCTGATTGTGGAAATAGGTTTAGCTAAGAGTCACAGTGAAGTTGGTAGATTAATTGCCCAAGGTGCTGTGAAGATAAATGGCGAAAAATTAACCAGTAATGTAGCCCATGTCGATGACATTTTTATTATCAATGTCGGCAAACGCCGTTTCGCTAGAGTAATAAATTCTGATACATAAACTATACAAGGAGACCAAATGTCACAATTACGCGTCCCCGGACCGACCCCCTGCCCGCCGGAAGTCCTTCAGGCGATGGGCTGGCCCATGATTAACCACCGCGGGCCGGAGTATAAGAAAATGCACCAGGAAGTCACCCAAGAATTGAAGCAGGTCTTCCAGACTAAGAACGATTTATATATACTCACCGGCTCCGGTACCGGCGGTCTTGAAGCTGCCGTGGTCAATATGCTGTCGCCGGGTGATAAGATACTGTCGGTATCCATCGGCGTTTTCGGCGACCGCTGGGCGAATATCGCTAAAACGTTCGGGGCCGATGTCGTCTCTCTCAATTACGAGTGGGGCAGGGCCGCCGACCCCGCTGCCGTCGCTGAAGCTATCAAGGTCAACCCGGATATTAAAGCGGTGCTGGTGACTCATAATGAGACATCCACCGGCGTTACCAATCCTCTTGAGCCTATCTGCGGGGTGGTGAAAGACGCCGGCAAGTTGCTCCTCGTCGATGCCATCAGCAGCCTGTCCTCCATCGACCTTCCGGTGGATAAATGGGGCTGTGACGTAGTCGTCACGGGTTCGCAGAAGGGCTGGAAGGTGCCGCCGGGTCTGTCCATGGTCAGTATCAGTCCTGAGGCCTGGAAAGCATTCGAGCAGGCTAAAATGCCCCGATTCTACTGGGACTTCGGTAAAGCCAGGAGCTATTATAATGATAAAGCCGAGAATCCCTGGACGCCGGCCATCTCGGTGGTCTTTGCTCTTTCGGTATCGCTGAAAGTGATGCTGAAGGAAGGACTGCCGGGTATCTTCGCCAGGCAGGCGCACATCGGCCAGATGACCCGCGAAGGTGTAAAAGCGCTGGGGCTATCGATTTTCGCCGATGAAAAATATGCCTCGAACACCGTTTCGGCGGTGGCGATTCCCGGGGGAGTCGATGGTAAAAAGCTGCGCCAGCTTATGCAGTCCGAACATGGAATCGTCCTGGCTGGCGGCCAGCAGCGCCTTGATGGTAAAATATTCCGTATCGGCCACCTCGGCCTGGTAACCGAAGACGACATTAAGGAAGTAATTGCCGCGCTCAGGGAAGTCCTGCCCAAAGCAGGCTTTACCGGAGTAAAAAAGTAAGGAAACATATATGGCGAATATAAAAAAGCGGGTACTGATTACCGACCAGGTTTCTGAAGAGGGGATAGAAATCCTGCGGAAAGAAGCCCGGGTAGATGTAAAAGTCGGGATGAAACCGGAGGAAATAATCGGTGTTATCGGCGACTACGAAGCCCTGATGGTGCGCAGCCAGACAAAGGTCACGGCCGATATTATCGAGGCCGGTAAGAAATTACAGGTAATCGCCCGGGCCGGCGTCGGAATCGACAATATCGATGTCGAGACGGCGACACGCTGCGGCGTGGTCGTGGTGAATGCCCCGACCGGCAATACGGTCTCCGCCGCCGAGCACACCATTGCCCTCCTGCTGGCATCGGCGCGCAATATACCGCAGGCTAACAGGCTGCTCAAGTCCGGCGTGTGGCGCCGGAGCGAATTCATGGGCACGGAACTGAGGGGCAAGACACTGGGCATTATCGGTTTGGGCAATGTCGGCTCGGAGGTTGCCCGGCGCGCGCAGGGATTTGAGATGAAGCTGCTGGGTAGCGACCCCCTGGTTTCCGAGGAATACGCCCAGAAACTCCAGGTAGAGCTCGTTGACATGGAGCGGCTTTTCAAAGAATCTGACTTTATTACTCTCCACCTCCCGCTGACCGCGCAGACCCGGGGCATCATCGGCGCCAGGGAACTGGCCATGTGCAGGCCTTCGGCCCGTATCATCAACTGCGCGCGGGGCGGCCTCATCGATGAAAAAGCGCTGATTAAGGCGATAAATGAGAAGAAATTAGCCGGGGCGGCTATCGACGTTTTTGAGAAGGAACCCTGTACCGAGAGCATCCTCTTCGGAGTGGAAAATATTATCGTTACGCCCCATCTGGGGGCTTCCACGACCGAGGCGCAGGTCCTGGCGGCACGGGATGTCGCCGAGCAGATTGCAGACGTTTTCCGGGGGCAGCCGGCCCGGTCGGCCATTAATGTTCCTTACATACCTTCGGAGACCCTGGCGGCGCTGGCGCCCTATATGAAGCTGGCGAAGACGCTGTGCAAAATAGTCTACAGGCTGTCCGAGGGACAGGCGAGGAAAATCCGCATCGGGTACGAAGGCGATATCGCCAACTACGACACCAATGCCCTCAAGGCGGCTGTCGTCGGCGGCCTGCTCGAAGGCATCAGCGAAGAACGGGTCAATATCGTCAACTGCAACCTGATAGCCGCCAAGCGCGGCCTGACCGTCACTGAAGAAAAAGAGGCTACCTGTGAAAACTACACCAGTGTCCTTACCGTGGAAATATCTACCAACCGGGGCATCTGTGCCGTCGCCGGGACAGTCATGCATGATGAATTGCATATCGTGCGGGTAAACGAATACTGGCTGGATATCGTGCCCATTCCCGGGTCTTACTTCCTGTTCAGTGACCACCTCGACCGTCCCGGATTTATCGGGGCGATTGGTAAAATCACCGGTGACGCCGATATCAATATCAGCTTCATGCACCTGGGTCGCCTCAAGCGGCGGGGACAGGCCCTGCTGGTTTTAACCCTGGACGAGCCTCTGCCGGAGAAGCAGCAGCAGCAGATACTGGCCATACCCGACGTCTATTCCGTCAAGCTGGTAGAACTATAATCGGTTATATTAATAACGTCCTTTCTTTATTGTTTTATGTCATGCCATTAATTGACTTGACCTATCAGCGGTGTTATCATACCTCAGAGAAAACGGATAAGGTAGTGGGATGTCACCGCTGAGCGATCTTTACCAGCAGGTAGCACTCTGTCAGAAGTGTGAAATAGCTAAATTTCGCACCAAGGTGGTGCCCGGCGAGGGGGCGGAAGACGCGGATATTATGTTCATCGGCGAGGCGCCCGGCTGGCATGAAGACCAGCAGGGACGGCCTTTCGTGGGGCCGGCCGGGCAGTTCCTGGACAAGCTGCTGGCTTCCATCAACCTGAACCGCCAGCAGGTTTATATCGCCAATGTCATTAAGTGCCGCCCCACCGACAACCGCGACCCCCTGCCCACGGAAATTCAGAACTGCCGGCCCTGGCTGGACGAGCAGATAGAAATCATCAAGCCAAAGATGATTGTTACCCTGGGGCGTTACTCGATGGCGAGGTACTTTCCCGGCAAGAGCATCAGTAAAATACACGGGACGGCTCAAAAGCGTGATGACATTATCTACTATGCCATGTATCACCCGGCGGCGGCCCTCCACCAGCAGAGCCTGCGCCAGGCTATAGAAGCCGATATGTTGAAGATTCCGAAAATAATGGACGAAGCTACGAGTGTCCAGGAAGAAAAGCCGCAGCCGCAGCAGTTGAATATGTTTGAGGTATAATGTTATGTCAAGGCCAAAGGTAAAAGTCATCCCCCTCGGGGGACTTGGTGAAATAGGCAAGAACATGATGGTGATGGAGTACGAGGATGATATCATCGTCATCGACGCCGGGCTCATGTTCCCGGAAGAAGAGATGCTCGGCATCGACCTGGTTATTCCCGACCTCGGCTATGTCGTGGAAAGAAAAGATAAAATCAGGGGTATTATTATCACCCACGGTCATGAAGACCACATCGGAGCCCTGCCCTATTTACTGCCCCAGCTCGATAACGTCCCCGTTTACTCTACGAAGCTTACCAACGGGCTTATCCGGGTCAAGCTGAAAGAGCGGAGAACCCGCGAGGGGGTCAACCTGAAAATACTGGACACCGGCAAGGAAATCAGCCTCGGCAAGTTTAAAATCGAGCTGTTTCCCGTCTGCCACAGCATCCCCGATGCCGTCGGCATCATCGTGCGCACGCCGGAGGGAATCATTATTCACAGCGGCGATTTTAAGATTGACTATACCCCGGTCAGCGGCAAAGGCACCGACCTTTCACGGCTGGCGACACTGGGCGCCCAGGGAGTCTTGCTGCTGCTTTCCGATTCCACTTATGCCGAGCTACCCGGCTATACGCCCTCCGAGCAGATAGTCGGCGAATCGTTGGAACACGTCATCGCCAATGCCCCGGGTCGAGTGATTGTCACCACCTTCTCTTCACTGATTTCGCGCGTGCAGCAGGTTATCGATGCCGCCGCCAAGTACGAGCGTCGCGTCTTCATCGTTGGCCGCAGCATGTCCGATACGGTACATATGGCCTTGGAACTGGGCTATCTTAATGCTCCCGATGGCCTGCTGGGGCGTATCGATGAACTGAAAGGCCTGCCGCCTGAAAAGATAGTCCTGGTAACCACCGGCAGCCAGGGAGAGCCTACTTCCGCGCTGGTGCGTATGGCTAACCGCGACCACCGCCACGTTCACATACAGCGCGGCGACACCATAGTGCTCTCGGCGACTCCCGTCCCGGGCAACGAATCGCTGGTCAACCGGACCGTGGACAATATTTTCAAGCAGGGCGCCCGCGTCCTGTACAACAAGCTGGGACAGGTGCATGTCCACGGCCACGGCAGCCAGGAAGAGCTGAAGCTGATACTGAGCCTGGTAAAGCCGAAATTTTTCGTGCCTATCCACGGGGAATACCGCCATCTTAGCCTTCACGCCAGCCTGGCGGAGTCGGTGGGTATCCCCACCGATAACATATTCGTCATGGAAGACGGCGATGTCCTCGAACTCAACGCCGATACGGCTAAAATCAATGGCAAGGTCGGCTCCGGGCATGTCTACGTCGATGGTTTAAGTGTCGGCGATATCGGAGGGGTTGTCCTGCGCACGCGCCGTATGCTTTCCCGCGATGGTATCGTCGTGGTAATCATCGCTGTCAACCGCCAGACCGGCAAGCTGGTAGGCCGACCGGACATCGTTACCAGGGGCTTTATCGATACCAGGGAGTTCAAGGACATGATGAACGAGAGCCGCGAGTTGCTGGCTAAAACGCTGGACCACAGCGGCGGGCGTATCGCCGAGTGGAGCTTTATCAACACCAAGGTAAAGGATACCCTGGATAAATTTTATTACCAGCGGACCAAGCGCCGTCCCATGATTCTCCCCTTCATGGTAAAAGTATAACACCGGGTTTTCCGTATTACAGGAGTCTTATGGCTAAAAAGAGAACGCCCGTAAAAAAAATACCCCCAAAAGATAAAACCGGAGCAAGAAAGAAGGCGGGCAAGCAGCCTGCGGAATCTACGCTGGGCGCATTCCTGCGTTTTTTAATGTCGACTCCGATGCGACAGCTCATCATGACGGTTATCATCGTGGTTCTCCTGTTCGTGTTCCGGCAAAGTTTATCTGATTTCTTCGATACCCTTCGTGAGTTTTTCGGCTGGGGTCTTCTCTTTATTTTTGCCGCCATCGTTGCAATTATAACGATGATATGGCGGCGCAATTTCGGCACGCTGTTCCGCAGGTGGAACCGGTGGCTGGGTGGCATCGCCTTCGTCCTCGCCGTCTGGGGCATCCTGGGGGCTGTTGATTATACCAACGAGTATATGGAAAATGGGTTGGGCGGAAGCTTCGGGCGTGAAATTATTGATTACGAAAACTGGAATATCATTTATGCGCTGCGTATATTAGCCCTGATTATTATAGGTATTTTGTTGGTAGCTCCAAAACAAAGCTGGCGGGCTATCGGGCGGTTCTTCTCCTGGCTGAACGAGCAGTTAAAGAGGCGACCGGCCCCGGCGCGTACCGCCAGACCGGAAGCGGACCAGCCGGCGCACCGCGCGCTTCATCCCCGCACGCCGGTTGAAAGCAAACCGCCCCTGCCCAGGGTGATGGAGGAGCCGGTAATGCCGCCGGAAGTGGTCAGTTCACGGAAGAGGCTGGAAGAACTGGCGGAAAAAGCCGCCGCTTTAAGGCCGGATGCGGATAAGCTTACGGATAGAAAAACTGCTGAAAAAGTGGAGCCGCCTCCCCGGCAGGAGTTGCGGCAGGTGGCCGAGGACGTCTGGAAAAAATACGGGCAATCATCCGACCTGGAAGTCGTTGGCGGCTGGCGTTTGCCGCCTATTGATATCCTGGACACCTCTCCGGAAATCCAGTTCAGCCAGGACCAGAATATGCAGCGGGCCAAGCTCATCGAGGAGACACTTGCCAGCTACAATGTCGATGCCAAGGTTGTGCAGATTAACGCCGGCCCCACCGTGACGCAGTTCGGCGTGGAACCCGGCTGGGACAGGAAATTTAAGGAAGTCAAGGAAAGAGACCGGGACGGCAATGTAAACGTGAGGCTGGAGGAGGTATCCAAGACTAGGGTTAAGGTGGAGAGGATTAGCTCGTTGGCTAATGACCTGGCGCTGACCCTCGCCGCGCCTACCATCAGGATTGAAGCACCGGTACCGGGAAAAAGCTTTGTCGGCATTGAGGTGCCTAATATGACCTCGGATATGGTCAGCCTGCGCGGTGTGGTGGAGACCGCCGCTTTTCAGAAACTGCGCGCCAAGACGTCGATGGCGCTGGCCCTGGGCAAGGGCGCCGGCGGGGAGGCCGTTGTTGCCGACCTTACCAGGATGCCCCACCTGCTGATTGCCGGAGCCACGGGCAGCGGCAAGACCGTCTGCCTGAATACCATCATCTGCTGCCTGCTCACGAACAATGTTCCCGATGATGTCCGCTTTATCCTCATCGACCCCAAGAGGGTCGAGCTAACGCAGTATAACAGCATACCCCATCTGGCCACTCCGGTTATTATCGATACTACTAAAGCTATATCTGCCCTGCGCTGGCTTTTGCAGGAGATGGACCAGCGTTTCCAGAAGTTTACCAACGCCGGGGCGCGTCATATAGAGGGCTACAATAAGGATAGACAGGGTAGTCAAAAGCTGCCTTACCTCGTTTTAATTATCGATGAGCTGGCCGATTTGATGATGGCCGGCTTCGACGAAGTCGAGAGCAGCCTGTGCCGGCTTGCTCAGCTGGCGCGTGCCACCGGCATCCACCTGGTCGTGGCGACACAGCGTCCCTCGGTGGATGTGGTTACCGGCCTTATCAAGGCGAACTTCCCCACGCGTATCAGCTTCGCCGTTACCTCGCAGGTGGACTCGCGGACCATCCTCGATGGTGCCGGCGCCGAGAAACTCCTGGGCGCGGGTGATATGCTCTACATGCCCACCGAGGCGGCCAAACCCAAGCGTCTCCAGGGCTGTTTCCTCTCCGACCCCGAAATAGACCGTCTCGTATATTTCTGGGGTGGCCAGCAGCAGGGAGAGCCTGACAGGCTGAAGATGGAGACGCTGATAGCCACGGCCCCGACCGGAACCATCGGAGGACATCCCCGCGACCCGCTGCTGGAACAGGCCAGGGAACTGGCCAGGCAGCACGATAATATCTCCACCTCGTTCCTGCAGCGCCGATTGCACATCGGCTATCCGCGTGCCGCTCGTCTCATGGAGCAACTGGAGGCGGTGCTTCAGCAGGAAAGCCAGGCAGAAGACGAGGTGGTAGAAGACGAAAATGGGGACGAAGAAAAAGACATACTTGAATAACGGCCCGATAATAAACGAAAGGCCGACTAAAGTTTCCGGCGTTTCAATAGTCAAGAGGATATGGAACCGTTTCCTCGATGCTATAGCCTGGCTGACCCAGGACCAGTCCAGGATAACAAAGAAAAAGAGCCGGCGGGAAATCGACTATATAAGACTTCGTGGCATTAATAAATCGTAACTTTTATCCCGGGTATTATAAGCAATAAGGAGGTCGTGTATGTATGACAGGATAATGGTGCCGCTGGATGGTTCGGAACTGGCCGAGGTAACGCTGTGGTATGCCGCAAGGCTGGCCGGCAGGCTGAACGCGGCACTTACCCTTGTTTACGTTTCGTCGCCGGATGAACTGACCTCGCCGCATATGCATGAATGTTATCTCAGGGACGTCGCCGCCAGGGTTAATACGGAAGCTGACAAGACCGCCGCAGATACCAAAGGCGGAGATATTAAGGTGAATTATGAAATGCTGAAAGGTGACCCCGCAGAAGAGATAATCGATTATGCCGACAAGGCTAAAATCGACCTTATAATCATGTCAACTCAGGGTAAGTCCGGAATCAAGCGCTGGCCGCTGGGCAACGTGGCGAATAAAGTAGTCGGCGCTACCCGCAAACAGGTGCTCCTTATCAGGGCTAAAGGGCTGAAAACCGACGTATATAAAGGCAGTCTGGAAAAGGTGCTCGTACCCGTCGATGGCTCCAGGGAAAGTGAATCCGTACTCAGGAGCGTTGCCCACCTGGCTACCCAGCTTGGTTTAGAAATTACTCTTTTACACGTTTGGGCGGGGGTAATTGATTCCTATCCCACCAAGGAAACGGTAGAAAGGGAACAAAAAGAAAGATTACAGGCTAAAAACTATGTTGACAGGCTCGGAGCAAGGCTGCAAAGCAAGGGAGTAAGTAACCGTGTCGTTTTCAACGATTCATCATATGGCAGCGCGGCCGAGGAGATAATTAAGCTGGCGGAAAAAGGGAAATACAGCATGGTGGCGATGGCCACACACGGCCGGTCAGGGGTCGGACGCTGGATATTCGGGAGCAATGCCAACAAGGTCCTGAACGAAGGCAGCACGCCGCTTTTGCTCGTCAGGCCGCCCAAGCCCAGGAAGAAAGCCTGATCATAAATACCCGAACTCCCAGAATACCGCCACCACGATAGCTACCGACAGGAGCCCGCCGGTAATTACCTGCGCCGGCGAGTGTTGCTTCAGACAGATTCTCGCCCAGGCAACCGGCGGCAGCAGCAGTATCGTCAAAGCTCCGCCAGGACCGAAGACAATGGTTATAACGGTTACCGAAGCGGACATGAAGGCGGTATGCAGGCTTATCTTCCAGAAACGGTTTATCGCCATGTAGATGAGTATCGCCGCCAGGCCGGCGGTGAATGTAACCGATAGCAACTTCGGGGCGGAGAAATACCACATCACGCCGCAATCGATTGCTCCCAGGATGCTTGCCAGGACGTAGATTCTGTTTCGCTGGTGGCGGGGATTTACGAAAATGCCCTCCAGCTTTTTCCACCTTACCAGGGAGATAACGATTATGAAAATTGGTATCACACTGAGAAATATCGATATTAACGCCCACTTAAGGGCTTCCGAAGCACTGGCGGTCGATTCCACCGCGAGAAGTATTATCACGGCGAAGCTTAGCAGGAAAGGGTTCAATATATTCGAGATGAGACCGGCCAGTTTTTCTCTCATTGTCAGCAAGGTTTTGTACAAGTATAATAATCTATACTAACCTATTAACCTGTATATAGGCAAAAAACGGGGGTTAATGAAAATGACTTTCCTCGTAAACGACGCAGATATCAGCGTAGAGACCATGCAGTTGGGCCCGTACGGTACCAACGCCTATATCGTTGCCTGTCAGCGGACGCGGGACAGTATGGTGGTGGATGCCCCGGCCGATGCGGATAGAATCATCGCAAGCCTGCAGGGTACCAATCCCGTATCTATACTGTTGACCCACGGACACTCCGACCATACCGGCGCTCTGGCCGAATTGAGGTCGCGGTTAAAAGTGCCGGTGGCGGCTTATCATGCCGATTCCCGCTCGTTGGAGACGCCGCCGGAGATGGCCTTAATTGACGGCGATATCATATCGCTGGGGAAACTGAAAATAGAAGTTCTGCATACGCCGGGTCATACGGCGGGCAGCCTGTGTTTCAAAGTCGGCAAATACCTGCTTTCCGGCGATACGGTTTTTCCCGGCGGGCCCGGTAAGACATGGTCGCCGGATGATTTCAGGCAGATTGTGGATTCCATCACAAAGAAGATACTGCCACTGCCCGAAGATACCCTGATTTGCCCCGGACACGGCGAAGTGACCACCGTGAAAAAGGTTAAAGAAGAATACGCTGTATTTGCCACCCGCTCCCACAGTCCCAACCTCTGCGGCGATGTCCTCTGGCTTTCTCCCTAGTATCGCATCTCGATACGGTGGAAGGCTTCGGCCAGTTCGAATTCCTCGCCCTCGGCATTCATCATGGCCCAGTCACGCATTCGCGTACGCATTTCCGGAGGTATATCCCCTACCTGGCTTTTATGACATCCCAGGGCAGCCAGCTTGGTATCGAAGGTGTCCGTAACATCCAGATGATAGTTGATATCGTCGGAACCCCAGAACCACATTTCCCTGACTTTATGGGGTTCGAGTCCTTCGTCGAGTAGCTCGGGATAGGAAAGGTGGTCTCTGGCGTACGGGAAAACGGCATCGAGGGTTACCAACCCGGTGATGCGGTGGTCGCGGTGCCACATGTACCTGCGATACGGGTCCGCCGTCACCACGGCGAACGGGCGGTACTGCCTTATAACACGCACAAGTCTTCTTCTGAACTCATCAGAATCTTCGAGGCCCTGGTCGGAGTAGCGCAGAAAAACGACGTCGCTGACGCCCAGTAGTTCGGCGGCAGCCAGCTGTTCCTGCTCGCGTATTTTTGCCAGTTCCTCCGGCTTCACATTCCTGTCGCTGGTACCCTTATCGCCGTTGGTGCAAACCACGTAAACCACCTTCTTCCCCTCCCGGGTAAGACGGGCGACCGTACCCGCCACGCCGAACTCGGCGTCGTCGGGGTGTGGCGTTACCACCAGTAAATAGGTCTCTTTATCCATGCAAGTGTAAACTCCTTGATTAAGGGTGGACGTTATAATTGTATAACATTCATTGACTTGGTACAATTATAATGAATACAGCGAGAGGTCTTCGATTCGGCTATGGCTGACCCCCCTTACAGTATCAGGAATTACCGTCCCGCCGATTTTAATTTTTTCGTCCTGCTGTACCGGGAAGCCGAGCGGCAGGAACCCATCGGCAGGCCGGCCACGCCTCAGTCCATCATGGAAAAGCTGTCCCATCCCGCATTTTCTCCCGAACATGATTTATTCCTTGTCGAAAAGGCCGGCGAAATCATCGGCTTCATGGATATACTGCCGGAGCTGGATATTAAGCGGTTGATAGTCGACGCCTGGCTGCGGCCGGAGCACCGACGGAAAGGACTGGGTAGGAAGCTCCTGAAATTAGCCGTACGCCGCGCCGGTGAACTGGGTGCCGTTGTCCTCCACGTTAACGTTAGTGAAGATAATACCGTCGCCAAAAACGTGCTCTCCAGGCTGGGATTCGAGCGCGTCCGGCGCTACCTGAAATTGGGTCTGGACCTGAGCAACTCGTACACGCGGGAATTAAGCAACGCTTATGGCGAATGCCGCCACCTGCGCGAAGGCGAGGAGGCAATACTGACACAGGTACAGAAACGCAGTTTCGCCGGGCAATGGGGCTACAATCCCGATACCGTAGCGACGATTGCCTATCGCATCGGCCTGAGCCACCGCTCCCCGGGGGATACCGTCCTGGCCTGCGAAGAAGACGAGGTTATCGGCTATTGCTGGACGGAGGTAACCTCCGGCGGAGATGGCCGGATATATATGATTGGTTCCGACCCTGACCATCGCGGTCGGGGCATCGGCAGAAAATTACTGCTGGCCGGACTGGCCCACCTTAAAAACGTGGGTGTAAAAGACGTCTGGCTAACGGTAGATGACGGGAACAAGGCAGCCCTTTCTCTTTACGAATCGACCGGATTCAGGTTGCTTGAGAGTTACCTCTGGTACGAAAAATCGGTTGTTTAGGCCACCGGCGCCGCGCTTCTGTCCAGTACCCGGCGCAGTTCCCCGATTATCCCCCCGGATATATTCGTCCAGCTGTACGCACTTACTGATTCTCTGGTAGCGAGCGCTAACGCCATATCCCGCGGGGGCTTTGATAAAATCGAGGTTATCTTTTCGGCGAGGTTCCGGGGCGCATTATCGGCAATGATGTATCCTGTTTCGCCCTGTCTGATAATATTCCTGAGGTCGCCGACATCCGTGGCTACCACGGGCGTGCCGCAGGCTAAAGACTCCAGGGATACCAGGCCGAAGCTCTCATAATAAGAGGGCACCACGCAGACATCGGCGGCGCTGTAGAAATCCGGCAGATGCTCCTGCTTCACCATGCCCTGAAATGTAACTCTGTCCCGTATTTTCAATTCCGCAGCCAGTTTCAGTAATCTGTCTATTTCACTCCGGCTGTACTCGTCGCCGCCGATTATCACCAGTCTCAGGCTCTTAAAGTTATCCAGGTACGGCACGGCCTTCAAAAGCTGGTCAACTCCCTTCAGCGGGTCAATCCTGCCGACAAACAAGAGGACTTTTTCATCGGTAAATCCCAGCTTTTGCCTGGCGATTATTCTCTCTAGAGGCTGAAACATCTCCATGTTGACGCCGCAGGGCACGATGCCGACTTTCTCCGGGTCGCCTCCGTAGTGTCGTATCAACTCTTCCTTTTCCCGCTCCGTGGCAACGATAATTCTCTGACAATCATCGACGGCTTCCCTTTCCGTGACGATGCGGAGTTCCGGAGCATCCTCGCCGATGCCGATGGCGTTTTTCACGGCGCCCAGCGTGTGAAACATGATAACATGCGGCACCTGCCACCACTGTTGCAGGTATTTACCCACCCACCCGGAAAGCCAGTAGTGACTGAAGATAATATCATACCGGAGTCCGTTGTCTTTTCGGTAATTCTCCAGTTTGCAGGTAAATTCGGGCAGGCAGGAATACACCGCCAGTTTGTGTATCTTCTTTTCCTCCCCCGCCTTGAGGTGAACAAGCCGCGCCCGCTGACCCAGGTCATAAATCTGGGAGTCGGCGGGGTCATGAGTGCGGGTATAGACATCCACATAATGTCCCTGTTTCCCCAGTTCGTAGGCCAGTTCCCGGATATATACGCTCATGCCGCCGGTATCCCTGGCCCCTAGGTCGCCTACCGGGCAGCTATGGGCGCTCAACATGGCAATGCGCAATTTTCTCTCGTCCATCAGTGTTCCGGCGTTTCCCCCGTTATGCTATGGTTATCTGGCATCGATACAGAGGTACCTCCTGACCACCCAGGCGATATTTATACGTTTCCGCACCTTTAAGAAAGTCCCATTTCTTCTTACCCTTTTCAATACTCTCTTTAAGACAGAGAACTTTACATAGCAACCCCACGCTTAAGTAATTAAAACGCGGGTCATAAGCGCTATTATATAAGAAATGTGTATTTTTATAATCAAAGCCTATGGTCATAGCGGCTGGCTGGTTGTCCAGCTTGATAATTCCGAACCTCAGCAGCCCGATATCTCCCATCGTTTTGGCAAAATACTTAAAAAATGACTTCATCTGCGGAGTCATAAAATTAGCTTTCTCTTCCCGGCTCCTCGGAAAGAGATTAAAGAACATATCTAAAAAATCGTCAACTTCCTGCCCGCTCTCAATACAGCGGTGTTCTACATTGCCCGCCTCTCCTAAACGCCTCAACTTGCGCTTAACTTCGTGTCGCTGCTTGGTATTTAATGTTGCTAAATATTCGTCCCAGGAAGGCGGTAAGTCCACTTCAAGAGAGATATCCTCCTGTGTATTTAGGACTTTATAACCCCTTTCAGTCGCTATATTTATCAGGCTCGTAAGCACGGTTGAATCGGGGCGTACGTGCTTCAGGTCCAGCGATTTTACGTTATTCTCTCTCAAATCATCCAGCAGGATGCCGAAGAAATCGTCCTCCCTGCCGGACACCACCACGAAGTCCTGATAGTCGCAGACATCAGTATTGCCGATGAAAAAGGCTGTTTCCCCCCTGACCATCAGCGGAGCGACGCCGATTATTTTCTCTCCCTGCCGTACCGTGCGTATGGAGAGTTCGTTACCGGAACCGAATATTTGCCACCAGACCTGCAACCATGCCGGTAAAACGAAAACGGAAGACCAGTTGAGAGCTTGCCTTGAGTCGTTCCAGTATGAGTTTAGTTTATCCAGGTTATCATCGCTGACGATATAACTCATCTGCCTACGATATAGTCTAACACTTTACCTATAGCGGAGTAAAAGGACTATTGTCACATGATAACATTAAATCCGGATGTAATTTGACAAAGAAACGTGTATAGGCTAGTCTCTTAACAGCCAAAAGCGATACCCGTGCATTAAATATTAAAAGAAAGAGGTAGAAAATGGCCAAGCAGATTATTCTTTATAATCTGGCGGAACACGTCACCGATGAGCAGTACAAGGACTATGTCGTTAATGAAAAGGGGCCGCTGCTGGACAGCCTGCCGGGGGTTAAAAAGTTTGAAATGGTGAGGATAACGGGCTCGATGAAGGGTGAGATACCCTATAAATACGTCGGCATCCTGCATGTGGAAGATATGGAGAAATTTGCCAAAGAAGCTATGCCGTCAAAGAAATTCCAGGACTTCGGCGCCAAGTGGAGCACCATGGTGCAACCGGACTTCCAGACCCTGACGGGCGAAGAAATATATTAAATTAGCTACACAATTAATTTATCAAGCGAAAGAATTATCTACACAACCGTTAAAGCTGTTTTTTTTATTATACAGTAGGGGGAGATAATTATGAATTTAGAGCATTTATTAACCGACGAGGACCGCCAGATTCGGGAAGCGGTAAGGGACTTCACCAGGAAAGAGATAATCCCTAATGCCAAGAAACTGGAAACGGACTATAAATATGTGGAAGAAGTCCATCAAAAACTTGTTGACATGGGGATCCAGGCAGCGGGGTATCCTGCCGAATACGGTGGTGGTGATGGGTCCAGCATCGCACTCGGTATCATTTGCGAGGAACTGGCTAAAGGCGACGGTGGGATAAGCCTTTCGACAGGTATCAACTGGGGCCTGATTCTGAAGCCGGCGGTAGTAGCCGGGAACAAGACCGTCATGGACAGGTTCATCCCGACCTTCTGTAGCGGGAAGCTGGCGTATGCCTGCCTTTCCATGACCGATGAAGCCGGGGGTGCTGATTCCGAGAATCCATTACTGCAGGGTGCCGGTATAAAAACGACGGCCAGGCTGGAGGGTGATGAATACGTAATAAACGGGGCCAAGTCGTGGCCGACTCATGGCGGTATCGCGGAATGTTATTTAACGATATGTACCACCGACACCACTGCGGGGGACGACGGAGTCGCTCTGATATATATTCCCAGGGATACCCCGGGGCTTTCGTTCGGAAAACCTGAAAAGAAGATGCTGTTCAGAACATCGATAAATGGGTCGGTGTATTATGATAACGTTCGGGTGCCCAAGGAATACCGGCTCGCCGATCCCGGCACGGATGCTCACTTTTACCATTTCATCTCCGCAGGAACCGGTTGGCATTCGGCAACCATGGCTCTGGGAATTGCCGAACGTGCTTTTGAAATAGTGCTTGAGTATACCGGCACCCGCATGGGTGGATTTAAACCGGTCAGACAGCACAGCATGGTAGCCGGGATAATTGCCGATATGGCTATCGGTATCGACATGATGAAGGCAAGTATCTATAACCTGAGTTGTATGCTTGACCACCTTGACGTATACGGCCCGCCATGGACGCCAGAGTTTATCGCCAAAGCAACTACAACAAGAGTCTTCGCCGGAGACACGGCGGTGAAGATAATTAACAAAGGCGCCGAGTTATTAGGTTCCATGGCTATCTCTGAGGACTTCCCTTATGAAAAATGCCTCAGGGATGTTAAGATAACGCAACTCTGGCTGGGCGGTCAGCAAATCTCCCGATACCGCATTGCCCGGGGGTATTACGACCTGAAGAACTGGGCTCAGGAGAAGCCTTAGTTTTCCCGGTCGCTTCAACCTAGATAAGCACGCCCTTTGACAGACTGGCAGTATGTACGTAGATCTCTATTCTGGGTTCGCCTTCGCAGATATCAAGAACGGTAGTTTTAAAGAGGTCTGATTTTCGATATGCTTCCCAATTCTCCTGCGTGTCGAATATCAACGTAGCACCCTGCCCATATGTTTTAGGGTTCATAATGAAGAGTTTCTCCTTCATTCCGGGAATTTTCTTACAGACCTCAATCACCTGGGCAAGATGCTTCTTGACAGTTTCCGTATCAGCCAGCAGCTTCTTCACTTCGTCCTTCACTTCAAACGTACATATTACGGCTAACATTTTTGCCTCTCTTTTCGTTCCTAGGGATTTTCCATCGCCCGTGCCAGTTCGTCTATGTTAGCTTTCTCACGTATCAGGAACTTCTCCCTGCCCTCGGTGTATGACGGGAGAACCCATTTCATTTCCTTCAGGTTTTGGGTGATAATCGGAATCCAGTTATAAGGGATGGAAATCAGTACCCACCCTTCATCGAACACCTCTTTCGATTTCATACCGAAGGCCAGCCCGGTAACCGTAAAGTTCACCTTACCGCTCCGGTATGGATAATTGTAAACCCAGGCGCATCCCAGCACGCCCGTTGTCTTGGATTCCCTCAACACCCCGGTGGAATAGCACATCGCCCTCAGTATAATTTCCGCCTGGCTGGTGTCGGCTAAAATAATCAAGAGGTCCGGCTCGAATGCCAGTTTGTCTAATGTGGCGAAAGCGACATAGTTCACAGTACCCTTCGGCAGCAGGTTAAGGTATTGATAGAGGTTGCCGTTAGCCCGCGAATCCTGGAAAATCTCAAGTTTAATCCCCACCTCTCCCGCCTGGGCGAAGGCGGGTAAGTCCTCCATTCCCAGCAGTGCTTTCCCGAAGCAATTCTCATTCTCTCTCGCGAAGTAAAAGGGGGTTCCCCTCTCCTGGGCTTCTTTAAGCATTTCGCAGAAAGACAGGGTCTTATCAAGCTGCTCAATTCCTTCGGGTCTGGTGGGTAGGAACTTTACGCCTACGGGCTGCTTTTCAAAATTAAATTTACGGTACACGGACAGGTCTTGTTTTAATGGCATCATCATATTACTCTCCTTACGATTTTATAATTTCTTACTCTTCGGGAGGAGGTGCTTGAGGTGAGGAAACTTGTCTGTGGCGTTGGGAAACGTAAGTGCCTGGGTGAAGGTATTATTGAAGTCCGGCTCGACGGTCAGTTCCACATACTCTACCCGCCGCGCCATGAGGTCTGCCTCCTTCCTTTTATCTGTATTGAGGAGTGCCATGCGGGCGCCGTCGCCGGCGGCATTGCCGACCGCATAGACATTTTCCGGGGCGCAGTCGGGGAAAAGTCCGATAACCGCCGCCGACTCTTTGTCGATATAGCTCCCGAAAGCCCCGGCCAGAATGACTTTATCGATTTTATTAATACCGAGTCGATTCATCATAATCCTAGCGCCGGAATACATGGCGCCCTTGGCAAGCTGTATTGCCCTGATGTCTTTCTGACAGATGACGATGTCATTGCCGATGGAAGCTTCTTTAGCCCAGGCGATAACGAACTCGGGTTCGTTCCCGTTCTTGCGCAAGCGCGGTGATTTCATTCGGGTATTGAAACGCCCGCCCCTATCGATAATACCCGCCAGGAACATCTGGGCGGCTGCGTCGAATATTCCTGAGCCGCAGATACCCCTTGCGCTGATATGTTTGACCTCCGTATTCCATTTCTCGTTGCCGATTACTTTGAACTGTACATCTTTCGTCTCCGGGTCTATTTTCATTTTTTCGATGGCCCCGGGTGCGGCGCGCATACCGTGCTTTATCTCCGCGCCCTCGAAGGCGGGCCCGGTGGCGCATGATGAAGAAAGCAGCTTCTTCCGATTTCCCAGAATCAGTTCGCCGTTGGTGCCGATGTCTATAATCAGCAGCATTTCGTCCCGGTTATAGGGCTCTTCGGCGATGAGAACGCCGACATTATCGGCGCCGACAAATCCCGCTTCTATGGGCAGGACGTGGACGTAAGCGCCGGATGATATTTTTATTCCGAGGTCGCGGGCCTTGATATCCAGGGAGTGATGCAAACCCGGTACGAAAGGCGCCTTGCCGAGCTGCCGGGGGTCGATATTCAGAAATATGTGGTGCATGCAGGTATTCCCGACAATAGCCGTATCGGTTATATCCGAGCGCTTTATACCTACCCTGGCCGCAGCTCGTCCGGCAATCTGGTTGATACATTTTATAATCGCCCGATTCATTCTTTTCAAGCCGTCTTTTTCCTTCACGGTGTAGCTGATACGGGACATGACATCCTCGCCGTAAGCGACCTGCGGGTTCATCATGGCATCCGTGGCGAGTACCTCCCCGGTGGTCAAATCACAGAGATAACCTGCCACGGTAGTGGTGCCGATATCCACGGCCAGGCCGTAGCCCTTAGAAGTCTGTCCCGGCTCTATATCGACGATTTCTTTTTTATTCCATATCGAGACGGTGACCTTCCATCTCCCCTCTCGTATCTTATTCTGCAAGTCCAGCATTATCGTATAATCGATGGCAAGGTCGCGCAGTTTGTACTTATTCTTAAGCGCTTCCTGGAGCCTCTCAAGGTCGCCGGTCGTATCGTGCAGGGTAGCCTTTTGCAACTCTATATAGTATTTCTTAACCGCCGGTTTGAGTTTGATGTCCCGAACAGTGGCCTCTTTGCGCACCACCTGCCGGCCCTTTCGGCTTTCCTCGGGGACGAAGACAACGATATCGCCGTGAACGTGCGTCT
Organism: uncultured Dehalococcoidaceae bacterium; assembly: GCA_964500415.1. Lineage (GTDB taxonomy): Bacteria > Chloroflexota > Dehalococcoidia > Dehalococcoidales > RBG-16-60-22 > JAFGPF01. The sequence continues at coordinate 167,444 of CAZCOB010000001.1, forward strand.
GGCATGCCATCCGGTAGTTATCACGTAGCTGCTTCTTGCTCAAGAATTTCTTGTTGGCTTCGCCGGTGTTGGAAACAGATGATATTGTGGAATTTATGCCGTATTTGGCAAAGTATCCTTCCTCGATTCTCACCTTGCACTTGCCGCAGGCACCTTTGCCTCCGCAAACGCTCTCGATATCGGCGCCCAAAAGCCGGGATGCCTCCAGTATGGTGATGCCTTTGTTGACTTTGCCCCGCAACCCGGAGGGCTGGAATACGACTGTATAATTTTGGTTATTCATCATTCACAATATAACATGTAGTGACATATTAATACAAAGCTGAAGAATACTTTGTAAAGATTAATGAAAAAGAAAAGTAAAAATGAAACGAGTCACAGGTGGAAATTTAATATTGTGCTGCCAGCTTTTCCAGGTGATAACCGACACCGCCGAAACTGAACTCGCTGGCTCTGGCTTTCTTGGTGTAAAAGTGGAGGATATGGTCTTCCGTGAAGCCGATGGCGCCGTGCACCTGGTGGGCCGAGTGCATAACGCGACGACAGGCCTGACTCACCCAGGCTTTGGCTATGGCGGCTTCCCTAGCCGCCGGTAATCCCTCGTTGATACGCCAGGCAGCCTGGTAGGTGGCGAATGTCGAGCCGTCGACATCGATGAGCATATCGGCGCAGCGGTGCTGTATGCTCTGGAAAGCCCCGATAGGATGACCGAAGGCAATTCTCTCTTTGGCATAGTCCAGCGTCATGTTCATGGCCTGCCGGGCCAGCCCGACCATCTCCGCGCACCTGGCGACACTGGCCTTTTGTAGTATCTTTTCAACGCACGGCCAGCCCCTATCTACTCCTCCCAGAACACTGTCGGCGGAGACTTTGACATCATCGAAAATAACCTCAGCCTGTTTATCGCCGGAAATAGTGTTAAGAGGTTTACAATTTAAGCCGGGGGTATTTTTATCGACTATAAAAAGCGATATGCCTTTTTCAGAGCCGCCCTCTTCGGCGGTCCTGGCGACGCAAATCAGGTAATCGGCGGCGCCGGCATCCGTCACGAAGAGTTTGGTTCCGTTGATTATAAAGTCGCTCCCCTGCCGTGTCGCTTTTACCTGTACAGCCTCAGGAGTATATTTCCCCGATGCTTCCACTAAGGCCAGCGTCATGATGGACTTGCCTTCGGCGATGCCGGGTAAATATTTCTGTTTCTGCTCGCCGCTGCCGGCTTCGATAATCGTCGAGGCCCCCAGCACGATATTGGAGAAAAACGGACTCAAAAAACAGGCGCTTCCCATCTCCTCCAGCACCACGATTAAGTCCAAGAAGTCGCCCACGCCGCCGTACTCCTCCGGGATGGAAAGCCCGTGCAGGTTCATCTCCGCCATTTTCCGCCACAGTTCCGGCGTATAGCCCTTCTCATCGGCGGCCATCGCCCGCAGGACTTTATCGGAGTATTCATTGGCCAGGAAGTCCCTGGCCAGTGTCTGCATCATTTCCTGCTGCTCGTCGAGAGCAAAGTCCACTATTGTCCTCCGTGTAAATCTTTCCAGTATCAGCGTAAACGTGGCAGGCCCAGTCCACGCTGGGCGATAACGTCCTTGTCTATCTCGGACGTGCCCTGTTCCATGCTGTGACCGAAGGAGCGCAGGTAGCAGGAGGGTATCCTGCCATACATGGGCGCCAGCTCCTCGTCCTCGCCAAGCTGGCTGTACTGTCCCGTCAGCTCCATGCCGAACTCGGTTACCCGCTGGAGAAGCTCGAAGCTGACCAACTTGCTCATAGCCGATTCAGCGTTGGGCACCATGCCCCGACTCTGCATCCAGGTGACGCGGTAATGATGCAGGCGGGCTATTTCGCATTCCGCCCGCAACTCGGCCAGACGATTTTCCATAACGGGGTCGAGTAAATCTTTTTTCCGCGCGTACTCCGCCAGGTCTGCTACCAGGGTTTCCGCTATAGCGTAAACCGGGTCGGTCGTGCGTTCGTAGTCCAGCAAAGACATGACCACGTAAAAGCCCTTATTCAGGCCGCCCACGATGTTTTCCCTGGGTATGCGCACGTCATCGAAGAAGACTTCATTGAAATCGTGGTGACCGGCCATATTGATGACGGGATTGACCGTTATCCCCGGCGTCTTCATGTCCAGCAGGAAAAACGTAATCCCGCGGTAGTTCGGGGTGGCCTCGCGGTCGGTCCTGGTTACCAGGGCATTCCAGTCGGCGAAATGACCGTTGGTCGTCCATATCTTCTGTCCATTGACGACGAAGCAGTCGTCTTCTTCTCTGGCGAATACCTCGATGGAAGCCAGGTCGGAGCCGTGTCCCGGCTCGCTGAGGGTCTCGCACCAGATGACTTTTCCGGAAGCTATGCCTGGCAGGTGTTTCTTTTTCTGCTCTTCGGTGCCTTTCAGCATAAGCGCCGGAGCCACGATGCCCGCGCCGATGGAGTCGTATCCCGGCGAGTGGTAGCGCGATAGCTCTTCCCTGAGAATAAGCCTGTGAAAAGGCGATTTTCCCTGGCCGCCGTATTCCTCAGGCCAGTGGATGGATATCCACCCCTTTTCTCCCAGCTTTTTCGCCATCTCCCGGTGGACTTTTATCCAGTCGGACTGGGCGGACATATCGAAGAAGGTCAGCCGCTTTTCCCGGTATTCCCGCGGTACTTCCTTTTCCAGGAAAGCGGCAACTTCCCTGCGGAAGGCCTCTTCTTCGGGAGTTAATCTAAAATCCACGATATATATCTCTTACTTGCCGGTAAACTTGGGCGTGCGGCGGTAGTTCATGGATGTCAGTCCTTCGTTCAGGTCTTTTGTCATGGCGATATCGCCGGAGACTGCCGCTTCGAGGTATAATGCCGTCCGCTGGTCGGCCTGGGCGCCGTAGTAAAGCAGTCCCTTGGCCAGCTTCTGGGCCAGGGGGGCGCCGTTGGCCAGTTTTACGGCCGTTTCATCCACCAGGTCATCGAACTTGTCCGGCTCGGCGACGAAGTTCACGATTCCCCAGTCGAGGGCTTTCTCGGCCATGACGGGGTCGGCCAGCAATATTATCTCTTTAGCACGCGCCCAGCCTATTAACCGCCCCAGACGCTGCGTGGCGCCTGCACCCGGCAAGAGTCCCAGGGTAATTTCAGGCAGACGCAGCTGTGCCCTGGTGTTCATAATCCTGATATCGCAGGCCAGGGCGAGCTCCAGTCCGCCGCCCATCGCCGCGCCGTTGATAGCGGCGATTACCGGCTTGGGGTAGGTCTCGATTCGGGTGAATACTTCGTGGGGGGCTTCGCTGAATTTGAAGGCGTCGTCCACCTGGCCGGTCGCGAACGCCGACACATCGGCGCCGCCGCAGAAATTGGCGCCAGCCCCGGTGATAATTATGCACCGCACGTTTTCGTCATTCTCAAGCTCGATGAGCGCTTTGTTTATCTCCGTCATGAAATCGGCATTGAAAGCGTTGGCCCGGTTGGGCCGATTCAGTATTAACCTGGCGATTTTCTTTTCCCGGTTGATATCAAGCTTGACGAATTCATATTCCCCCGGCCCGTAGGTATAAAATCCCTCGCCGGTCTTCCGTCCCAGTTTCCCCTGTTTCACGAGTTTGGTTATGACGGAGGAGGCCTTGTACCTGTCTTCCTCATTGTACTTTTTATAAAGCCGATTCAACTCGTCAAGTATCTTATCCAGTCCGGTGCTATCGGCCATGCGGAGGATGCCGCGCGGGTAGTTCAGTCCCAGGAGCACGGCGGTGTCTATCTCGTCGCGGGTGGTGGCATCCATTTCGATGAGCTTGGCGGCTTCGTTGACAGCCGTCGCCAGCACCCTGATGGGGTCGAAGTCCACGCCGGCGTTCATGGGGATTTCGTTGGTCTTGCCTTCCGGCCAGTCGTAGTAGCCTTTACCGGTTTTTCTTCCGTAGTTACCGGCCTTGAACAATTTTTCCAGTATGGGAGCGGGACCGTAGCTCTTGCCCATTGTCTCGCCGAAGTATTCCATGACGTGAAACTGCGTATCGATAGAGCCACCACCGAGCGCGTCCTGTAGCTCCAGCATACCCATCGGCATCCCCAGCTTGTACTTAATCGCCGAATCTACTTCAAAGGCATTCTTGGCTTCACCCTGAGACAGCGCCCAGTCGGCCTCGTTAGACATGTTACAGAAGATTCGGTTGGCAACGAACCCCGGGACGTCCTTGACGTGAACGACTGCCCGTCCCATCTTGATAGCGACTTTCTCGGCTATAGCAATGGCTTCTTCGCTGGTGTTCTCGCCGTGGACGATTTCCAGCAGGGTCATGCGACTGGGCGGATTGAAATAGTGCGTGCCCACGACCATCTCCGGTCGTTTGCCGGCCGTGGACATCTCGGCGATGCTCAGCGACGACGTGTTGGTGGCGAAAACGCAGTCGGCCGGGCACAGTGCCGTAACCTCTTTCAGGACGCTCTTTTTCAGGTCCATTATCTCGGGCACCGCTTCGATGATGATATTGGCGTCCTTGACCGCCTCTTTAAGGTCCACGAGAAAGGTCATCCGGCTCATGGCGTCCTTCTTGGCTTCTTCCGTATAACGGCCCCGGCTGATTCTCCTGTCGTAGTTGCTTTCTATGAGCTGGCGTCCCTTTTCCAGGAATTTTTCCTCGATGTCCCGGATTTTTACGTCGTAACCGGCCTCGGCGGCCAGGGCGCCAATCTGAGCCCCCATAAGACCCGCTCCGAGCACGGTAACATTCTTAATCTCTTTCATGACTTACAGCCCCTTTCCAGGTTATTCGCTCATGTTGAGCCTGTCGAACCATGAGGGCTCACCCTTCGACAAGCTCAGGGTGAGCGACATCAGATTTTTCCCTTATTTCACCGGCTCGAAGGCGTAGTAAACCCGGTCGCGTATCTTGGTCTCTCTCTTGACCTCAATCGGGTGGGAAGGTACATCAAAGACCACGAACTTGACCTCGTCTCCATCTTTGAGCTCGCCCTCTTTGCAGTTGATGATGCGTGCCAGCAGGTGCTTTAAAGGGGCCCCCTCGCCGAAGTTCAGCCAGGCCATGATTATCGGGGGCGGGAAGCCGATGGGTGCGCCGGCCTGCGTCTCCGTGAACGTGACCACTTTGGCCCGCTGCGGCAGCTCTACCCACTCCAGCTCGTCGGACCAGCACTTGGGGCATATCACGCCGGGAGGAAAAGCTATGTTACCGCATTTTTTACACTTGGTCGTGGTAAATTTGCCGGCTTTCAGATTTTCGTAAAACGGATGAATTCGATTGAACTCCTCGCATTCTAACGGCCACATATCCATTTCCGCTATATAGGTGCCGTCCAGGGCGGGCGTTCCGACTACATTTACTTTATCTAAATCAGCCATTTCTTCTCTCCTTATGTAAAACTGTCATGTACTCTAGTCAACCGGCTCTTTGCCGTAGATAACCACGGTATGCTGGGCGCAGGTGCCGCTCAGGTTATGCGCCAGGCCGAAAGCGGCGTCTTTTACCTGGTGGATGGCCCTGCCCTGAAGCTGCTTGCAGATTTCCAGCGACTGCCGGGCGCCGGAGGCGCCGAAGGGGTGCCCGTAAACGAGCAGGCCGCCATCGGTATTGGTCGGAATCTCGCCGTCAATGTTGATGGCGCCGGAGGTGACGAAGTCGCCGCCCTCACCCTTCTTACAGAAACCGAGCTCTTCAAGCTCGATAATCTCGGAGATGGTGAAGCAGTCGTGCGTCTGGGCAACATCGATATCCTTGGGGGTGAGTTTGGCGTTCTTGAAAGCCACCTCGCCGGCGATTTTCAGGTGTGTCCATTCGGCGAGTGTTTCCCCCGGCCACCCGGCCGACATGCTGTGTGAAGCGTGCTGCCCCGTGCCGCGTACGTATACCATGGGTCTGTCGGTCAGTTCTTTAGCTCTCTCTTCCGAGGCGATGACAACCGCCGAAGCCCCGTCGGAAAGCGGGCAGCAGTCATACAGCCCGAAGGGTTCGGCTATAAGTCTGGCTTCCAGCGCATCCTTCATGGTTAAAGTCCTTCCTGCGAAATGTCCCTTGGTATGACCGTCGCCATAGGTATAGTTGGTGACGGAAACGGCGGCCATCTCTTCCTTGGTAGTTCCGTAGCGCTTCATGTGCATCTTGGCAATCATGGCGAAGAAAGGCGGCGGCACTCCCAGGCCCATAGCGGAGTCCCAGTCGTGGTCGTTGACCATCAATTGCGTGTAGTTGGTCTCCCATCGCTGGGGCATATAGACCTTCTCCGCGCCGGTTACCAGGACTACCTCGGCGATGCCGCTCTCCACCAGCCCCTTGGCGACGATGATAGCGGAGTTGGAGCCGGCGCACAGCGTGTCCAGGCGAATGCAGATAGAGGTCGGTGTCAGTCCGAGCCGGTGCACTACCAGCGGGGCGGTATTCAATGCCGCTGAATGTCTCCCCGCCATGGTCGTGGCGATGATAAGGCCGTCTATATCCGCGGGTTTTAGTGCCGGAATGTCATCGGAGCAGGCTTTCATCGCCTCCTGAAGCATGTCGAAAAACGTTGCCTGCCTGACCCCGAATTTGCTCGTTCCTCCGCCGACGATTACGGCTTTCTTTTTCTCTGCCATATGAACATCTCCTTTGCTTTAACTTTAACTTATATAGTCACGGAATTTATGGTTTGTTACCGGTGAAAAAATGACAACTGCAACCACCGAAATCAACTGGCCATATTTCCCTCATATATCTTATCAGATATTATAGCCCAGCGTAAAGTAGTTCAATATGTTATCATTTTTCCTGCCTGTGTCGAATCACACCATTAACTGTTTATTACACAAATTTCCCATCACTGAAAACTGTGAAAATATAAAGAGCCAGCCTTTCCCTATTTGACACACCTATTGATGAACCATTAATATTTTATTGTCGATTGCTGTATTTTTCGTTTTTAGAAAGGAGATGACGCATGGCGAAAGGTAAAGAGAATAAAGTAATTTCTACCATGTGGTCGGCCGGTTGCGGTTCGCACGGAGGCTGCGGCTGCGAGATATACGTCCAGGATGGCAAGGTGGTCAGGGTAGAGGGGGATAAAAATCACCCTTTTAACCTGGGGAGGCTTTGCCCCAAAGGCCTGGCTATACCGCAGTATATGTACCACCCCGACCGCGTTACTCATCCGTTGAAGAGGGTGGGTGAGAGGGGCGAGGGGAAGTGGGAGCGCATTACCTGGGATGAAGCCTTCGATACTATCGAGAAGAAATTCAAGGACATCCGCGTCAATTACGGCGCGGAATCGGTCATATTCTGCCAGGGCACGGGCCGTGATATCGGCGGTCCTATCACCTTTTTGATGTACGCTTACGGAAGCCCGAACTGGGTGCAAGTGGGACTGGCCGGTCATGCCTGCTACACTCCCCGACTTGGTGCCATGTTCGCCACCCAGGGTTCTTATTGTGTCGCTGACTGTTCTCAGTTCCTGGAGAAGCGTTATGATTCACCGGAGTGGACGCCGCCCAAGTACATTCTTCTCTGGGCGCAGAATCCGGCCGCCGGCTGTCACGACGGCTTCTTCGGTCACTGGATTATCGACTGCATGAGGCGGGGCTCCAAGCTAATTGTTATCGACCCATGCCATACCTGGTTTACCAGTCGCGCCGATGTCCACCTCCAGAATCGACCCGGCACCGACGGCGCCATAGCCCTGGGTATGCTCAATGTTATCATCAACGAAGGCATTTACGATAAAGCGTTCGTCGAAAAGTGGTGCTACGGCTTTGACGAACTTAAAGAGCGCGTTCAGGAATACACTCCGGAAAAGGTGGAGAAAATCACCTGGGTTCCCGCCGACCTTCTCAGGGAAGCCGCCCGGCTCTACGCCAGGAATAAGCCGTCGGCTATCCAGTGGGGAGAGCCGGTGGACGCCATGCCGGCGGGCAGCGTGGTAGCCCAGGCCATCAACCAGCTCTGGGCCATCACCGGCAATATCGATAACCCAGGCGGCAACGTCATCGCCAAGAACTCGCACGGCGTTACCACCTATCCCTTCAGCTCCGCCGAGCTTACCAAACTCTATGGCGAGGACCTCGTCAAGAAGCTCAACGAGAAAAGAATCGGTGCCAACGATTACCCCATGATTAAGGGCTTCAGGGGATGGGTACAGCCCGACGTACTCATCGAGCAACTGGAAACAGATAAACCGTATAAGGTCAGGGCTGCCTGGATACAGACATCCAATATTATCGGCGGTCAGGCGGCTGACCCCCGGCGGCATTACGAGGCCATGAAAAAATTAGATTTCGTTGTCGTGGTTGACCTCTTTCAGAATCCCACCAGCATGGCTCTGGCCGATATCTTCCTCCCCGCCGCCACTATCTGCGAGAAGGAAAGCTTCCGCTCCTGGTGGCAGCCCCTCGGTGTTTCCGTCAGGGCTGTCGACGGTGTGGATGAGAGCCGGTCCGACTGGGAAATCAATCTGGAGATGGCCAAGCGGCTGGCCACCAATCCCCTTAAATACAACACGGTCAGAGAGCTTATCGACGACCGCCTGAAGGACGGAAATACCAACTTTGAGAAACTCAAGGCCAAAGGTTGCTGGGAGTACCCGCCGGAAGGACACCCCAGCCGCCCCTACTACCGCTACGAGAGAGGCCTCTTGCGCGGCGACGGCCAGCCCGGCTTCGATACCCCCACCGGCAAGGTGGAGCTGTACTCCACCCGGTATGAGGAGTGGGGCCTCGACCCGCTGCCCTATTACGAGGAGCCGAAGGAAAGCCCCGTGGCCACCCCCGATGTCTGTAAGAAATATCCCCTGATACTGACGACGGGTCGCCGCTCGCCGGTCTTCTTCCATGCGGAACATCGCATGATTCCCTGGCTGCGTGAGATAGACCCCGACCCCGAGTGCGAAATCAATGATAAGACGGCTGAAGAGCTCGGCGTCAGCAACGGCGAGTGGGTCTATATCGAGAATGCGCACGGCAAGATTAAAATGAAGGCCAAGGTCACCCCCACCGCTCATCCCATGGTCGTTACCGCGCCACACGGCTGGTGGCTGCCGGAGACCGATGGAAAAGCGCCCAACCTGTTCAGCACCTGGGAGTATAACATTAATAACCTTACCACCATGGGCAACCAGGGCAAGTCCGGCTTCGGCGGGACGGATTACCGCTCCGGTCTCTGCCGCATTACCAAAATTAAAGATTGAAAGGAGTAGTCATGCCCCGAAACGGCTTACTTATCGAATACGAATACTGCACCGGATGCCACGCCTGTGAGGTCGCCTGCAAGCAGGAGCATAACTTCTCCGACGGTATGTGCGGCATCAGGGTGGACGAACTGGTCACGGTGGGACCGGATAAGGTTCACGTGGATTTCATTCCCGTCACTACCCGGTTCTGCGACCTCTGTGCGGAGAGGGTAAAAGGCGGACAATCGCCCGCCTGCGTCAAGCACTGCCAGGCCATCTGTATGATGTACGGCCCGGTGACCGAGCTGGCTAAAGAAATGGAGAAAAAACCGAGGTCGCTTATCTTCGCCCCGAAATAGCTTGATGTCATTCCAGCGAAACTTGTCCCGTACTTGATACGGGAGCTGGAATCCAGCAGCCCCAACCTGTCATTCTGAGCCGAAGCCCTGAGCGGAGTGAAGGAGCGGTGAAGAATCCAGTATCCCCAACCTGTCATTCTGAGCAAAGCGAAGAATCTCGGGGTGGGGCAGGTACTCTGGATTCTCGGGTCAAGAACGGGAATGACATTTTTCTAATGTTACACTACATCGGATTTGCGGCGGGACTCTGGTATCCCGCCAGCAAGCCTCTGGGCACCTGCTGCATCAACTCGTCTATCGTCCAGGGGCCTTCTCCGAATTTCGTCAAGTTCCTGGTTATTTCCGGCTCCGAGTAAAGTCCGATGCCGTTTCCTCCCAGGCTGAAAACCGAGCCGCTGATACCCGCGGCGGCATCGGAAGCCAGGTAGCAGATAAAGGGCGTTATGTAGTCGGGAGTGGGAGTCATTTCCACCAGCATGCCGGGCCCTTCCATTTTAAATATGAAGGGGCGGTCTTCCTCAGTCACGGTCAGGGGGTAGGTGTCCAGTTCGTATGAAGCCCTCGTCTTCGCCCTGGGCGAAAAAGCGTTGCAGGTTATCCCGTAATCGTGCATTTCTATGGCTACCGCCTTGGTCAATCCTACTACCCCGGCATTGGCCACGCAATATTCGGCATGCCTGATAACGTCTCCGTTAAAAGCCCTAGACGTGCAGTTGATGATACGCCCCCACCTCTGCTTTATCATGTGCGGCAGGGCGTGGCGCATCGTGTTGAAGTAGCCTTTAGGCTTGGTGCGGGTAACGTGCTCCCAGAGCTCTTCCGTTAGCTTCTCAGCCCGGCTGAAGCCGAAGGTCCCGGCCACGTTCACCAGGATATCTATCTTCCCGAAGTTATCAATAGCGCTTTGTATCAGTTTTTCCGCAACATCAAATTTTGAAATATCGCCGAAGCAGGGCACGGCCTTACCGCCCGTTTCCCTGATTGTCTGTGCGGTGGTCTCCGCATCGCCGCTGATGGCGGCGGTCTCCCTCTCGAACCACTCCCTTTTTTCTCTATCGAGCGATTTTACCTGCTCATCCGTTAAAATGGCATGGCCGGTAGAGCCGGGCTGGCGGTTATTGGTGACTATACTGGCGCCTTCCTGAGCCAGCCCGATGGCGATAGCCCTGCCGATTCCCTGTCCCGAGCCGGTCACCACGGCGACTCTGTCCTTTAAAATGTCTCCCATGTTCTTACCTCGCTTTTCATTTTATATCTGGCCGAAATCGTTAAAGAGAAGCAGCCCTCCGGGGTGCGATACTCTCCGATAAGGCTGCTTCTATAATACGACGATTTATATTAATTAGAAAGTAATCAGCGTGATAAAGACAGGACCGAAAATCACGGCCACCTTGCCCACCAGCTTGATAAGGATGTTCAGGGAAGGCCCGGCCGTGTCTTTGAAGGGGTCGCCGACCGTATCGCCGACGACCGCCGCCTTGTGGGCATCGCTGCCTTTTCCTCCCAAGGCGCCCGCCTCGATGTATTTCTTGGCATTGTCCCAGGCGCCGCCCGCATTGGCCATCATCACCGCCATCAGGAATCCCGTCACTAATGCGCCGATGAGCAGGCCTGCCACGGCTTTCGGACCCAGGGTGAAGCCGAGTATAAGCGGTACGGCAATTACCAGGATGCCCGGGATTATCATGGATTTGAGGGCAACCTTGGTGGCAATGTCGACGCAGCTTACATAGTCCGGCTTAACGCCTTCCTTGCCTTCCAGGAGTCCCTTGATTTCACGGAACTGCCGTCTTACCTCGTTGACGATGGCGAAGCCGCCGGTGCTGACGCCCCTCATGGCCAGCGCGCTGAAGATAAAAGTGAGCATACCTCCTATCATAATACCGGATATCACGCCGACGTTGGTCAGGCTGGCGATACCACCCTCCAGGTGGACGACCTGGAAATATGTAGCCAGCCAGGCCAGCGACGCCAGCGCCGCCGAGGCGATGGCGAAACCCTTGCCGAGGGCCGCCGTGGTGTTGCCGACGGCGTCCAGGGCTTCGCAGCGTTCCCTGACATCTTTGCCCAGTCCGGCCATCTCGGCAATGCCCGCCGAGTTGTCGGCAATGGGCCCGTAGCAGTCCATGGCCAGCAGCATGCCCAGGTTAATCAGCATGCCCATGGCGGCGATAGCGATGCCCAGCAACCCGCCGAAGAGGTAGGCGAGGACGGTAGCTATCACCACCAGGATAACGGGCAGCACTGTGCTCAGCATTCCCGTAGCCAGGCCGTCGATGATGGTAACGGCGGCCCCGCTCTCCGCCGACTTGGCAATCCTCTTTGCCGGAGGACGCTCGGCGGAGGTAAAGTACTCCGTCGCCAGTGATATCAGGAAACCGGCCACCAGACCCGATATCAATGCCCAGAAAAGGTCGAGTTTATCTGTAAATCCCCTGATGATAAAGAAGCTGGCCACTATCATGAGGATATTACTGACATAGACACCGGTATTCATCGTGGCGTGTGCCCTGGCCACCTGCTTCTCGAAATCGGCGTCTTTTATATCCTTCGGCCTGACCGATAGTGCCCCGATAATCGATACTACAATGCCCGCCGCCGCCAGCATTAAAGGCAGGAACATGCCGTCGGACGTCCCCAGGGCGAGAACCCCGAGCACCATCGAAGCGGCTATCGCGGAAACGTATGACTCGTAAAGGTCGGAGCCCATGCCGGCCACGTCGCCGACATTATCGCCGACATTATCTGCAATCACCGCCGGATTACGCGGGTCGTCTTCGGGGATGCCGGCTTCCACTTTACCTACGAGGTCGGCGCCTACATCGGCGCTCTTGGTGAAAATACCGCCTCCGGCCCTTAAAAACAGTGCTACCGACGACGCTCCAAAGGCGAAACCGAGCCATACGTGGCTATCTTCCCAGATAAAGGAGATAATAGCCAGACCCAGCAGCCCCAGCCCGACCACGCAGAAGCCCATTACAGCCCCGCTGGAGAAGGCGATTTTAAGTCCTTTCGCCCAGCTGTTGATGGCCGCGTGGGCCGTCCTGACATTCGCCTTGGTCGCGATATTCATGCCCAGCCAGCCGGACAGCGCCGAGGTGACGGTACCGGCCAGGTAGGCTACGGCAACATAAGGTTTGGGGTCGATGAAAACAGCCAGTACGATGAAAACAACCACCGTGAATACCGTCAGCGTCAGGAACTCGCGACGTAAAAAGGCCATGGCTCCCTGCCGTATGGCATAAGATATAGATTTCATCCTCTGGTTGCCTTCGCTCTCACGTAATATCGTGAATGCCAGATAGACGACGAAGGCCAGCCCCAGAACAGCCCCCACTATGACGAGCAGTTTCATGACCCATTCTTCCATGAGCGTACCTCCCGTAGAATATTTCCAGTTTCAGGATAAATATAAAAATAAAAGGAGGTTATACCAACCCCCCTTTATTCTCGATAGCCTTATGTCGGACGATATTCTATCCATCAGGTTCAAGGCAGTTTATCATAATTTTCTTTTTCAGGTCAATTTGTGATGAATATCAAGAGTAAATTACCTGCCCTTGTTGATAATAGCGATTATCTCCTTGCCGTATTTATTGACCCTTCTCTCCCCGAATCCTTTGACATCGTTTAGTTCTTTATACGTGGACGGGCGTAGCTTTACAACCTCTTTCAGCCACGAATTACGGGCGATAATGAATGGCGCCAGGTTCTCCTCGTGGGCTTTATGGTCTCTCCACTTGGAAAGAGCATCGTAAATTTCCATCTCGATACTATCGAGCTCGGGTTCATCAAGCTGAGCGGCCTCTATATTTTCAGGCTGTAAATCGTCTTGCGCCGGCTTTGCCTTCTCACCGCTTTTTTTTTGTAGCTTCGCCAGTCTTGTCTCCAGCGCTTCCTGTCTCACCGCCAGAGTGAGGTCGCTGCGTGTTCTTTCCAGCACGCCGCGCACCATGTCGGTAGTCCTCCGCAGGCCTCCGGTGATAGCATCGGGAAAATCAATGGTAACCAGGACGCTGTAGATATCATCCATGACCGTCAGAAACTCCTCGCCTCGTGACAGGTCTCCCTTCCGCATGGCATCGAGCAGGTAGCGCCGTACTTCGCCTACCGCCTCCCCGAGTCCGTTAAGATAAGCGGCGGTATCGACCCCCAGCCCCTCGGGTCTTGGAAACGACTTACCGGTAACCAGAGCCAGCGTAATATTCGCCTCGGCGAACTCTTTCCGTGCGTCTCTGACTACGCCGGTACTGCTGAGTTCGCTATAACTCTTGACCGCTTCTTCGGCGTCGGTCAGCATGCTGCGGGCCGTTTTAATCAATTCTTCAGCCTTGTCGAATTCTTGCCGGTGTATGGCGCGGATAGCGTTACTGCAGTAACGTATAGCATCACGACAGAGCGGGAGCATTTGTTCCCTGGCTTCGTCCCTGGCCGACAGGTCTTTTCGCGCCTGCTCCGATATCGAATCCAGATTATTCACTTTGTTCCTCTCCGATTATTTTTACCAGTTGTCCGGTAGCTGCTTCGATGTCTTCGGCTCCCATTACGGCGCTGATTACGGCGGTGGCATCAGCCCCGGCCTTTAATACCTCGCGCAGGTTACTTTCATTAATACCACCAATCGCCACGATTGGCAAATCCACCGCCTGCCGTATCTCTTTCAATCTCTCCGGCCCGACCACCTCGGCGGATTCCTTGGTGGCGGTGGCGTACATCGAGCCGACCCCTAGGTAGTCGGCGCCTTCGGTCCCGGCATTCCTGGCATCTTCCACGGTGCACGCCGAGCCGCCGAGTATTTTACCAATGGGCAACAAACGCCGCGCCGTGGCTAACGGCATATCATGTCGTCCCAGGTGCAGTCCGTCCGCATCGACTGCCAGTGCTACTTCGAAGCTGTCATTGACGATAAAAAGCACGTCGTGCTCCGCGCATATCTTTTTTAACGCTTCCGCGATGGCAATAAATTCCCCGGTGTCGTGCTCCTTATCCCTCAGCTGTATTACCCTCGCCCCTCCCCGGACTGCCTGAGCAGCTATTTCAGCGGGTCTTCTTCCTTTTAAAAATGCCGTATCTATGATTACATAGAGTCCGGTCAGTCGTTTTATTTTATCCTGCCGCAGCATCCCGGAAAGCAGTTCTTTTTCGATGGTATATATGGCGAACCGCGCCCGTTTGCATTTATCCGTGTCCAGCGTGACGCCCGGGGCTTTAGTCGTTTCTTCCATGACTCTCAGCGATTCCTGCACCCGCCGGGCATTGGCGATGATAGCCTCCCGGACGTCGCGCTGCTTTTCCTGTCCCGCCGCTTCCATGTCGGCGCCGACGTCTCCCTCCGAATCCCTGGCATCGACGAGTCTTTCCTGAAATTCCGAACCGACATTCAGGACATCGTGCCTCAGGTTTTTTAGCTGCTGCGTCAGGGGCGTGTCGTTCAGCGAGAAGCGCGCGTACTCTTCAAGAACACGCAGCCCTTCGCCGATGCGGTTCAAATTGGCATCGATAATGCGCAGGGTGTCTCTGTATACAGCTTTCATGGTTATGTTACCCCGGTGGTTAATTCTAGCACAGCCTTGTCGGCGGGTAAAGAATACCTTAGCGCGTTTCTTCTACGGCGTTTTCGATGAGCTCGATGCGGGATATCCTGCCCCGGCTGTCCATCTCTATGGCGACAACATCGATACGCCAGATAGCGGGAAGGTTGCTGTGGTTCTGGCCGTAATGAGCGGCGACCGTTCTCAGTCTTTCCATTTTACCGGAGGTTATGGACTCTTCCGGAGTGCCGAACCGCCGGCTTTTCTTCGTCCGTACTTCGACAAAAACAAGCGTATCCTGCTGCTGTGCGATTATGTCAATTTCACCTCCAGGACAGCGATAGTTCGTCTCTATAATCCGGTAGCCGTTCTTGCCGAGGAAATCGCAGGCCAGCTTTTCACCGAGTATGCCGGTCTCGCGTCGTTTCATACTCCCTGTCCCACTAACACGCTTACCGGGCGGAAGGACCGGCGGTGCAGCCGGCACGGCCCTATTTTCCGCAGGCAGTCGAGGTGTTCCCTGGTGCCGTAGCCCTTGTGCCCGGCGAAACCGTAGCCCGGGTATTCGCCGTCCATCTCCACCACCATGCGGTCGCGGGTAACCTTGGCGATAATCGAGGCGCAGGCAATCGAGAAACAGATGCCGTCGCCGTTGACGATTCCTTTTTGAGGCATCGATATCTCCGGAATTCGGAAGTAATCGATTAGGAGGTATTGCGGCTCCGGCGTCAATTTTTGGATTGCAGATATCATAGCGAGTCGTGTGGCCCGCGCTATCCCTATCGAATCGATTATTTCGTTCGATTGAACGCCTACTCCTACTGAAATAGCTGCTTCGCGGATATTATCGTGGAGGTTTTCTCGGTCGGACGGTTTTAGCTGCTTGCTGTCTCTGACTTTAGAGCGCCAGTGCGCCTTGAAATTGGATGGTAAAATAACGGCCGCGGCCACTACCGGCCCCATCAAAGCCCCCCGCCCCACCTCATCCACCCCGGCGATGAAGAGGTAGCCCTGGGACCTGAGTAACTTCTCCTCGGCGAACGACGGCTTCCGGCGGGTATTTATCAAATTCACTCTCCCTCGCCTGTCATTCCCGCGCAAGCGGGAATCCAGACAAGACCGCCCCACTCCTGAACTCACCTTATCCTGGAATTAATTTACTCATCCTCTGCCAGATTATCCCGGCTATTATCTCTTTACTTAATGTCGCATCTACCACGAGCCAGCGTTCCGGTTCTTGCCCGGCCAGCTTCAAGTAGCCTTTCCTGACCCGCCGGTGAAATTTTACGGATTCGACTTCAAAACGGTCTTTATTTTTCTCATTCTTTCGCGCCAGCCCTGCTTCCACCGGCATGTCCAGTAAAACGGTTAAATCGGGCACCAGCCCCCGTGTTCCCACCCGGTTGACTGCCATTACCGTCTCCAGGTCCAGCCCGCGTCCGTAGCCCTGGTAAGCCGTGGTGGAGTCGGCGTAGCGGTCGCAGACAACAATCGTCCCTTTATTTAAAGCAGGACGGATTACTTCCTCGACCAGTTGGGCGCGGGAGGTGTTGAAGAGCAGCAGTTCGGCAACCGGAGAGATAGCGACGTTATCCGTCCATTTAAGCATGCGTGAAACTCTTTTACCTAAAGCGGTAACGCCCGGCTCGTGAACGAGCAATACCGGAATCACTAATTTCGACAGCCGACGGTACAGCCGCCGCGACTGTACGCTCTTGCCGCATCCCTCGCCCCCCTCAAAGGTAATGAAAAGGGACATATTTACCTTCCTGTTATTTATCCCGGTTGCTCTTTATATATTCTTACCCGCCGGTTGGGGTCTTTGCCGGAGCTGTGTGAAGGCAGGTCGCTACGCTGGGCAATCAGGTGTTGCAAACGGCGGATATAAGAGCTCTGCGGACCGAGTTCCACCGCTTCCGTACCCTCTTTCACCTGCTCCACGGCCTCCTCGGCCTCATCGAGGGCGTCTCGAAACATGCCGGACTTATCGTTGTTTTTCAGGTGGTAAAGATTCCCCAGGAGTTGCCGCATCTGGGGTGGGGTATTACTCCGGAGAACGTAAACGGGCAGGTGGGCGCTTTCGGCGTCCCTGACCTTCTGTGGCCGCCTCCGGTAATAGTGCTTGGAGGTCACGAAAATGCTGGCCTCGACTAGGTTGTCAACGATATCCAGGTCGATGTGTAGCTCGCGGCCCGCCTGTAGTATCCTGGAGCGGTTCACCCCGAAGAGGTATATTTTCGGCGACCTGGCTTCCTTCTCAGCCCGTTTGCTCTTTGCGGTTTTAGCCTTTTCTATCTCCGCCTTCTCGACTTTCACCTCCCCATCCTCGTCCAGCCAGCGTACCTCGGTGCTGGGCGGCGAACCACGCAGCAGCGCGTCGATGGCCTCCCCGACATCCGGGTGGATGGCCACCCTGTCCCGCTCCTGAATCTCGACCACGATATCGAAGGTCGGCGGCGATTTCCTTTCCAGTATCGACTTCTGCGTGCCCCGCCGCCTCGCCTCCTCGTCCCCTAAGGTCACGGACTGTATCCCGCCGATAAGATCGGCCAGAGTCGGATTCATCATCAGGTTATCGAGGGTATTGCCGTGCGCCGTGCCGACCAGCTGGACGCCCCGCTCGGCTATGGTGCGGGCGGCCATGGCCTCCAGCTCGGTCCCAATCTCGTCGATAACTATTACCTCGGGCATGTGGTTCTCGACAGCCTCAATCATGACGGCGTGTTGCAGGGACGGCGTAGCTACCTGCATTCTGCGGGCGTGCCCTATGGCCGGATGGGGTATATCGCCGTCGCCGGCTATTTCGTTGGAAGTATCCACGATGATAACCCGTTTATCCGCATCATCGGCCAGCACCCGGGCTACCTCCCGCAACATGGTCGTCTTGCCGACGCCCGGCCTGCCCAGCAGCAGGACGCTCTTCCCGGACTGCACCAAGTCTTCAATGACTTCTATGGTGCCGTAAACGGCCCGTCCCACCCGGCAGGTCAACCCGACGATGCGACCGCGCCGATTGCGAATAGCGGAGATGCGGTGCAGTGTTCTCTCGATGCCGGCGCGGTTGTCCTCGCCGAAGCTACCGATACGCGCCACCACAAAGTCGATATCCGCTTCCTCGATTTCCTTGTCATTCAGGGCTACTTCACGCCTGGTCAAACGCGCCTCCGGCGTGCGTCCCAGGTCCAGCACCACTTCCAGTAATTCTTTGATATCCTTCTGCTGTAACAGAGGCTTTTTTATGTGAGGCGGTATAATATCCAGCAAGGCATCCATATCATCGGTTATTATTTTCTGCACAACCCTTCCCCCGATTATTGTTGAGCCTTTCCGGATACGATATCCAGGAAATAGCGATGAAACCTCAGGTCGTCGGTCAGCTCCGGATGGAACGCCGTGACCAGCAGTTTCCCCTGCCTGGCAGCTACGATGGTGTTGTCTGCCAGGCGCGCTAGGACGTCCACGCCGTTCCCGCAGCGTTCGATTAACGGCGCCCGGATGAATACCGCCGGATAAAGTTTATCACCCAGAACGGGTATTTTCAGTTCCGTTTCAAAGCTGTCAACCTGCCGCCCGAAAGCATTGCGTTTGACTTTAATGTCCATCAGCCCGAGCGAGTGTGTGCTGTTACTTGAAATATCCTTGGCCATAAGTATCATGCCGGCGCAGGTGCCGAACAGTGGCATACTCCCCCTGGCTACGGCGGCTATTTCATCCATCAGTTTATAAGAAGACATCAAACGGCTTATAGCCGTGCTCTCTCCGCCCGGAATGATTAGCCCGTCCACTCCCCGGAGTTCCCCGGGTAAACGGACGGGCACGGCCTCTGTATCCAGTTTTTTTAATGTCGCTATATGCTCGGCGAAGGCTCCCTGCGAAGCAAGGACACCGATTTTCATATGTTCATCCTTCCCCTGGTCGTTTCGGTTTTTACCACCCTCGCTGTGCCAGCAGTTCCTCGGAAGGGATTTGCTTGATATCCAGTCCTGCCATGGCGTCCCCGAGGTTCTTGGATACCTCGGCGATAATAGCCGCGTCGCGGTAGTGGGTGGTAGCCTTGACGATTGCCTTGGCCCTGACCTCCGGATTGCTCGACTTGAATATCCCCGAGCCGACGAAGACGCCCTCGGCACCTAACTGCATCATCAGGGCGGCGTCTGCCGGCGTGGCTATGCCGCCTGCGGCGAAATTTACCACCGGCAGTTTCCCCAGTTGCTTTACTTCCTTCACCAGCTCTACGGGTACGCGGTATTCCGCCGCCAGTTTTTTGAGTTCTGTTTCGGAAGCGTTCACCACCTGTTGAATGCCCTCCATGAGGGCTCTCATGTGCCTTACCGCCTCGACGATGTTACCCGTGCCGGCCTCTCCCTTGGTCCTTATCATCGCTGCGCCTTCGTGGAGACGCCGCAAAGCCTCGCCCAGCTCGCGGCAGCCGCAAACGAACGGCACCTTGAAGTCGTGCTTCCAGACATGGTATTTCTCGTCGGCCGGCGTCAGAACCTCGGACTCGTCTATGTAGTCGACCCCCATTGCTTCCAGGACCTGCGCTTCGACAAAATGGCCGATACGGCACTTGGCCATGACAGGTACGGTAACTGCCTTCATAATGGCCTCGATAACCGTCGGGTCGGCCATTCTTGCCACGCCGCCGGCAGCCCGGATATCTGACGGCACCCTCTCCAGCGCCATCACCGCGCAGCCGCCGGCTTCCTCGGCGATTTTAGCATGCTCCGCCGTGACCACGTCCATGATAACGCCGCCTTTCAGCATCTGCGCCAGTCCCGTTTTTACCTTCCACGTCCCGGTTTCCATTTTCCGCCTCCTCCTGGTTTTCTCAGGTTGTTAATATAATTCTACTACTGTTAGCTGGGCTTAGCAATACATTTAATCGGCTGCTACCAACAAATCGTTGACTCTCAACGTAGAATATGCTAAAACATGACAGGCTATGGAATATTTATCTTTCATCCTGCTGATTCTTTTTCTGGTCTTTGTGCTCATTTTAATTACCAGGATTGAAAAAGGAACGAAGAACAGGTGGCGGAAAACCGCCTACGGCCTTCTGGAAATGAAAACCCCCACCGCAGAGGAAATTTTAAAAACTATAAAACACCTGCGCTTGTATGGCGGCAGATTGCGCCGCGACAAGGAATTCAAACAGCTTATTATGCGCTTGCAGGATAAGCTTAACGCAATGGATGATACGTCTAACCCCTAAAGCGGCCTTGCCTCAAATGTCATTCTGAAGGAGCGGAGCGACTGAAGAATCTCGTCATTCGGTTGTGTACGAGACCCTTCACAGAGTGTATCCTGAGTGTAACCGAAGGGCTCAGTGTGAAATTTAGGGCAAAGCCCCCTAAAGGGGAGAGATAATCGGCCTTTTGGCCGGTATGCCGGGACGGCGCGGGTATCCCGCCGGCGACGATTTTACCTTATCGATTATCACCAGACAGCGGTTATCCTCCGGTTCTTCCAGTATAATCGACTTCACTTCCTGCATTTGCCCCCCGAGCACGTCGACAGCTTTACGTGAACGCTCGATTTCTCTCCGGATATCCCCCTTCTTCAGGGCGATAAAGCGTCCGCCCACCGCGCAGAATGGCAAAGCCAGCTCCACCAGCGCAGGCAGGGTCGCCACGGCGCGCGACAGCGCCAGGTCGAAATACTCTCTGTATTTGGCGTCGTGGGCGATATCCTCCGCCCTGCCGCTGACGACTTCCACGTTATCAAGTCCCATTTTATCAATAACGTATCGTAGGAATTTCGTCTTCTTAACGGTGGCCTCGAGCAATACCAGCCTGATATCCGGCCGGATAATTTTCAGGGGTATTCCGGGCATCCCGGCGCCGGTGCCGACATCGATTACTTTAAGGTTTTGCCTTTTATCAGGCGTCCCGATGGCCGGGATTACCGTCAGGGAATCGAGGAAATGCTTTACCTGCACCTCCTCATAGTCAACGATGCTGGTGAGGTTCATGCGCTGATTCCATTCCACGAGCTCCCGGTAATAAACCTCGAACTGCTCAAGCTGCTTTGTATTGAGTTCGATTTCTAATTTCCGCGCGCCGGACTGTAGCCTTTTCATTTTTACATCCAATTATATCACTTTCATCTTAATCGCAGAATATAATATCTAACGCGACAAAACCCCACTTTTTCAAATAATTGTTTTCCCAGAACAATTCACCCTGTAAAAAGTCAACCCTTCCATGTCGCCGTTTCCCCCTTAATTGTTTGCCCCCTCCGGCACTCCGATAACCCCACTTACCATAACCCGAAAAACAACTCAAACGTATTCTCCCCTTCCCACGATGGAATTGTTTCCCCTCAAAAAGTTCAGGGTTGTTCTTTTCCTTAACATAAGCTATTGTCGCCCCCTCTTGTATATGCTATACTGTTTAAAGACCTGAATCCTGAATACTTATGATTAATATACCAAGGGAGGTCAACTAACTTGCCAGATACAGCAACCATTAAACAGCTCCTCGAAGCCGGTGCGCACTTCGGACATCAGACGGGTCGCTGGAACCCGCGGATGAAAAATTACATCTTCACCAAGCGTAACGGCATCCACATCATCGACCTTGAAAAAACCGCCGTCATGCTGGATAAAGCCTGCGAGTTCATCAAGAATGTAATCGCCGGCGGTGAGTCCATCCTCCTAGTCGGTACCAAGAAACAAGCGCAGGAATCCGTGCAGGAAGAGGCGGAACGCTGCGGCGTGTATTACGTCAATCAGCGCTGGCTGGGAGGCATGCTCACCAACTTCGCCACGATTCAGGCGCGTATCGACCAGCTCGTACGCCTTGAAGACCAGATGGCCCGGGGTGAACTGGGGCGGCTTACCAAGAAAGAGGTTCTCAACATCAGCGAAAAAATCGAGCGTCTCAACAAGCAAATGGGCGGCTTTAAAGAGATGACAGTCTTACCGGGTGCCATCTTCATTATCGATCCCACTAAGGAAAGGATTGCTCTCGCTGAGACTAAACGCATGGGCATACCGGTGGTCGCCATTGTGGATACCAACTGCAACCCTGACGAAATAGACTATCCCATTCCTGCTAACGATGACGCTATCCGTGCCATCAAGCTTATCTGTACTAAAATCGCGGATGCTGTCCTCGAAGGCAAGATAAGTGTATCAACCGCTGTAACATCTGATGTAATCGAGGAGAAAGAAGGAGAACCAGCCATAGAGTCTACCGAACCGTTGATATTCACACCTGATGAGGAATAAGGAGGACTATTTGGAAATCACTACCCAGATGATAAAAGAGCTTAGAGAACAGTCCAGCGCCGGTATCATGGACTGCCGCAACGCCCTGATAAGCTGTGAGGGAGATATAGAAAAAGCACTGGTGGTTCTTAAAGAAAAGGGACTCCTAAAAGCACAGAAAAAAGCCGAACGCGCTACCAGCACAGGACTGATTGAAGCTTATATACATACCGCCGGACGCATTGGAGCCCTGGTTGAGCTTAATTGCGAAACCGACTTCGTAGCCCGTACCGACGAATTCAAAGAATTGGCTCACTGCCTCGCAATGCAGGTGGCAGCTCTCGCACCACAGTATGTCTCCGAGAAGGAAATTCCTGAAGATTCCGAAGTCAACCCGGAAGAAGCCTGTTTGCTGCTGCAACCATATATAAAAGACCCCACCATACTTATCAAAGATGTTATCATAGAAACCATCGCTAAAGTAGGAGAAAATATCAGGGTACGCCGGTTCCAGAGATACGAATTAGGTATCTAGGGGTAGAAAAATGCCTGAAGCTAAATATAAGCGGGTACTGCTCAAGCTCAGCGGCGAGGCTTTACGCGGCGGGCATAGCTACGGAATCGATAATCCTACTCTAAGCAGGATAGCCCGCCAGATTAAACAGGTAGTGGAGATGGGTGTTGGCGTCGGCATCGTCGTCGGCGGGGGCAACATCTGGCGTGGTACCCAGGCAGAGGCCAATGGCATGGACCGGGCTACGGCCGACTACGCCGGTATGCTGGCGACGGTTATTAATGCTCTTGCTCTCCAGGACGTACTGGAAAGGGAAGGTGTGTATACCCGGACGCAATCGGCACTGGATATCAGGCAGGTAGCCGAGCCTTATATTAGACGACGCGCCATCAGGCACATAGAAAAGGGCCGGGCGGTTATCTTCGCAGGGGGCACCGGTAATCCTTATATGACAGCAGATACCGCCGCCGCCCTGCGAGCCATAGAAATAGATGCCGAGGTTCTGTTAATGACGAAGAATAATGTTGATGGTATCTACTCTGCCGACCCTCAAAAAGACCCTAAAGCGAAGAAGTTCGATAGAATTACTCACCTCGAAGTGTTGAACAAACGACTGGAAGTGATGGACACTACCGCCCTGTCTTTATGCCTAGATAATAAGCTTCCCATTATCGTCTTTGACCTTGAGGCTCCGGACAGTATGAGAAAGGTCGTTCTCGGAGAATCGATAGGTACACTGGTAACAAGTGAGAACTGATATGGTTAACGATACTTTAAAGAGCACGGAAGATAAAATGAAAGCCTCGATAAAGGTATTCCACGCGGACCTGGCTACCATCCGAACAGGGCATGCTATGCCCGCCCTTATCGAGCATATTAAAGTGGAATATGCTGGCGTTCCCACTCCGCTAAATCAGATCGCAGGTATTTCGGCGCCTGAGGCGGGATTGCTGGTTATCCAGCCATGGGATAAAAGCAGTGTCAGTAGCATTGAGAAAGCAATATTAAAATCGGAACTCGGCTTAAATCCATCCAACGATGGTAATGTTATCAGGATAGCTATCCCACCGCTCAGCGAAGAGCGACGTCAGGAACTGATTAAGGTGGTGCACCGGAGGATTGAAGAAAGACGGGTAGCAATACGCAGCCTGCGACACGACACTATGAATGATTTAAAAAAGATGGAAAAGGACAAGGAAATATCGCAGGACGAGCATAAGCGTGCCCAGGACCAGTTGCAGAAAATCACCGATGTTTTCATGGCTGAAATAGAGATGCTCGGTAAGGATAAGGAACAGGAACTACAGGAAGTCTAGTAAGGATAATTTGTGACTGTTCAGAAAAAGTACTTGACCTGTTATTGGTTTCCTCAACGAATATGGAGAGTATTACCAGTCTTCCCCGTCATGTAGCCCTTATAATGGATGGCAACGGCAGGTGGGCCGAGAAACGCGGAATACCGCGCCTTGAGGGACATCGGGCTGGAGTAAAGAACGTCCGCCCTGTTATCAAATCTCTTAACAATCATAACATTGAGTACGTTACCCTTTACGCTTTTTCTACCGAAAACTGGAGTCGCCCCGAAGAGGAGGTTGACGGCCTTTTCCACCTGCTGGAAAACATCATCGATAAAGAGGCGCGTGAGCTCCATAAGAACAACATAAGAATCCGTCACATAGGTAGTCTTGATGGGTTGTCTCAGGAGCTTCAGAAATCTATAAAAAGAGCCATTAACCTGACTGCTAAAAACGACGGTATGACACTCGGCGTAGCGTTGAACTACGGAGGGCGCGAGGAAATACTGAATGCGATACGAATTATTGTTGAAAACAAGGTGCCCCCTCAAAATATAGATGAAATGCTTTTCAGTAGGCACCTCTATGCTGCGGACTTTCCCGACGTCGACCTGGTAATTCGCACGGGCGGTGAAATCCGTACCAGCAACTTCCTTATCTGGCAGACAGCCTACAGCGAATATTACTTCACCCCGGTCTTCTGGCCGGACTTTAATGAAGAGAAACTGGAGAAGGCCCTGGCAACCTATGGCCGAAGGCAAAGGCGCTTCGGCGGGTTATAATCGAAGGCGATATGCTCGGGAAAAGAGTACTAACAGCACTTTGGGGCATTCCTCTCCTTGTTGTTGCCATCTGGTTCGATGAGCCCTTGCCGTGGTTCAGCATACTTGCCGCCGTCTGGGGACTGCTGGCTTTCCTGGAATTCAACAGAATGGCGGGCGCGGCTAAAATCGTGCCGCTTACCGTCTTCGGCGCGGTCTGGACGGTGCTGTTTGTCCTGTATCCCCACTGCACTTATGATTATGTCGTCCCTTC
Source organism: uncultured Dehalococcoidaceae bacterium (assembly GCA_964500415.1). GTDB lineage: Bacteria > Chloroflexota > Dehalococcoidia > Dehalococcoidales > RBG-16-60-22 > JAFGPF01. The sequence goes on from CAZCOB010000001.1 coordinate 192,517, forward strand.
TTTGCTGACTTCGGCGCTGGTAATTTCGTTGATAATGCTTGTTTTTCTCCGGCACAGGGAGGGCGCTTTCACCGGCTGGTCATGGATGATGGCAGGCATTCTTTACGTGGGCTGGCTGCTCAGCTACCTGGTGGCCCTGAGACTTGACGCCGGGCGGGAATGGCTGTACCTGGCGATTTTCGCCACCTTCGGTTCGGATACCGCCGCTTACTTTATTGGCAGGGCATGGGGCAGGCACAAGCTGACGCCGCGCATCAGTCCTGGCAAGACCTGGGAGGGGGCCGTCGCCGGGATATTCGGGGGGGTGATTATCAGCCTGCTTTTCACGCTGGACACGCCCCTCCAGCTTCCCCTGAACTACTGGCAGGCGATAATGCTGGGGGTACTCATCAGCGTCTTCGGGCAGATTGGCGACCTGGTGGAATCATTGCTGAAACGGAGCTCCGGCGTGAAGGAATCCGGGAGCTCGATGCCGGGTCACGGCGGGCTGCTGGACCGGATGGATAGCGTCGTGTTTGCGGGCGTGGTGGTTTACCTGTACTATATCGCGGTGGGCTAGGCGGTCTAATATTTAACCTCACCCCCTTGGTCCCCCTGTCAGGGGGAAGCTCTAAACTCTAAGCAATAATTATTTTTAACCTCACCCCCTTTGTCCCCCCTCTCCTGGCGAGGTTATCAGGAGAGGGGGAAATGTTTTTAGGATACAATCGTTCTATAATACATGCCTATAACCTTATAGTATGCATCCTGCTTGATATATAGTAGATAATATGTTAATATTAGTATTATAATCTTTACATATAGGTCTTTACACATTGTTCTTAATGTTATATAATGAGCTATGAGGTGAAAAATGTCATACACAAATAATTTAATGGCCCTTGATAGATTAAGTAAATGGTTCACTCCAAATAGACCTATTGATTTGCCTGAGTATTTATCTGGGCGCGTAAAACTAATTTACAATATCCAAGATGCGGTACACACTCAAGGCTTACATATTATTTTATATGGAGAAAGAGGAATAGGTAAGACATCTTTAGCGAGAGTTACAGCATATAGGGTACAAGAACCTGAAAGGAAAGATGGAATTCGAGCAATTCTTGTATCATGTGATTCTAATGATGATTACTCCTCAATTTGGCGTAAAGTATTTCAAGAAATAATGTTAGCTCAACACCAACTGGGATTTGCACAACACAATGCTGAGACTATCATTGGTAGACTGGATATCAAAGAACCCATCGCAAACCCCAATGATGTGCGAATATTGTTAAAATCTTTTACTTTTCAGGCAGTAATTATTATTGATGAATTTGATAGAATACCACACCAAGGCAATGTAAGACGACTAATGGCTGATACAATCAAATTATTCTCAGATACTAATGTAAATGCGACCATCATTATCGTGGGTGTTGCTGAATCAATAGGTGAATTGATTTCAGAACATCAATCGATTGCCAGGAACATTTCTCAAATTCTTGTAGAACCAATGAGTAATGAGGAATTGGCAGAAATTATTCGTAAAGGCTATTCAAATTGTAACCTCTCATGGGAATCCGGAATTGATTATAAAATAGCTGCTTTATCTCAAGGATATCCTCATTATGCACACCTATTAGGATTATGGGCTGGTAGAAAAGCAATCGAATCAAACCAAAAAGAAGTAGTGCAAATAGACCTAGACAAAGCAATAAGAGAAGCGTTAAGCAATACTGCTGGTGGAATAATACAAGAATATGAAATGGCTGTAGATTCTTCTCAACCTGATAATCTTTTTAAAGATGTATTGCTTGCTTGTGCTCTAGCTGAAAGAGACTCTCGTGGTAGGTTTGGTATCAAATTCCTGAAAGAACCATTGCGTAAAATTCTTAATAAACCCAATATCCGGACAGTTGCTTATCAAAGTCATCTGGCAAAATTTTGTAGTAGCCAGCGAGGTCCTGTTTTAAAAAGAACAGGCAGCCGTCGGAACTATAGATGGCAGTTTATTAATCCGCAACTTATTCCCTATATCAAGTTAGAAGCAATTGAGAGAGGAAAGCTTAATTCTGATGGTATGATAAATGAATAAATATTTTACATACTATTTTATGGACTTATAGATGTTTAGCTTCAAGGCCATTGCGAAAACTGTACCTGCTATTTGTATTCTACTTGGGTTCGTTGCAATTTTTCTTTTTAAATCCAATCTAGGATGGATTTTTGTAATAGTAGGGTTTATTTTACAGGTTTTGTTTTTATATTCAGGTAGAAGTAATAGATATTAACTAAAGTTGTCTTCTCTTGACAAACTCCCCCGCGCATGATAAATTTAAGTATCAACCAAATTATGTAAAGGCTGTGAACGGGAGTAGTAAGCTCCGGAGCGGGGCACAGAGAGTCGGGTAAGGTGTGAGCCGACGCCAGCGCGGGGGCCGAATGGACCCGGGAGCCGCAGGTTGAAAGTCCTTCGACTAGCTCAGGACGAGTAGGCCTTGCCGCAGGGGAAGCGTTAAAGAATCCCGGGGTATCGTCCCGACTTCATCGGGTCCGTACCCGCAAAGTGGCCCCGATTGCATCGGGGCAAGAAGGGTGGCACTGCGGAAATATAGCCTCCCGTCCCTTCAGAGGGCGGGGGGTTTTTTATTTGGAGAAATGATGTATTACCCGACGCTGGAAGAAGTGAAGAAACTGAAAAGGCAGGGCAACCTGGTGCCCGTCTATAGAGAAATCAAGGCCGACCTGGACACGCCGGTATCCGCGTACCTCAAAATTGCGCGGGGGGACCATTCGTTCCTGCTGGAGAGCGTGGAGGGGGGCGAAAGGCTGGCGCGGTACAGCTTCCTGGGGACGGAGCCGGCCACTATCATCAGCACCGGCGGCGATAGAGCGGTCGACCCCCTGAAGCTGATAGAGGACGCATTTAAGAAATACCGTCCGGTGCCGATAGAGGGACTGCCGAGGTTTCACGGTGGGGCGGTGGGGTACTTAAGCTACGAGGTGGCGCGGTACTTCGAGAGGCTGCCCTCGCCGGACAGCGACCCCGTAAGCCTGCCGGAGTCCGTGATGATGCTGGCGGACACGCTGCTCATCTTCGACCACCTCACCCACACGATTAAAGTTGTCTCGCACGTGCACCTCGACGGCGACGTGGAGTCGGAATACAACAAAGCCGTCAGAAAGATAGACGAACTCGCCGCGAGGCTGAAAAATACGGTTACGACAGATAAAAACAACCCGACGGCAAACGTAAAACCGACCGTGGAATCGAACCTGACGCAGGCGGAATACGAAAGCATGGTGGAGCGCGCCAAGAAACACATCTACGAAGGGGATATCATCCAGGTGGTGCCATCGCAGCGGCTGTCGCGGCGCACGGAAGCCAGCCCCTTCGCCATCTACCGGGCGCTACGCTCGCTGAACCCCTCGCCGTACATGTACTACCTGCACCTCGGCGACTTCCATATCGTCGGCACCTCGCCGGAACTGCTGGTGCGCGTCGAGGACGGAATCGTCTCCAACCATCCCATCGCCGGCACCCGACCCAGGGGAAAGGATACCAGAGCAGACAAGGCCCTCGAAGAAGAACTCAAAAACGACGAAAAAGAATGCGCCGAGCACCTCATGCTGGTGGACCTCGCCCGCAACGACGTCGGCAGAATCAGCCAGCCGGGCACGGTAGAGGTCACCCAGTTCATGGACATCGAGCGCTACTCGCACGTCATGCACCTGGTATCGCACGTGCAGGGAAAGCTCAGAAACGGGTTTTCACAGTTCGACGCCATGCGGGCCTGCTTCCCGGCGGGCACGGTCTCCGGGGCACCCAAGATACGCGCCATGGAGATAATCGCCGAACTGGAGCCGGACAAGCGAGGCCCTTACGCGGGCTCGGTGGGTTATTTCGACTTCAGCGGCAACATGGACACGGCCATCGCCATCCGCACCATCGTTATCAAGGACGAGGTGGCCTACGTCCAGGCGGGGGGAGGGGTAGTCGCCGACAGCGTGCCGGAGAAAGAGTACCAGGAAAGCCTCAACAAGGCGCAGGCACTGCTGACCGCCATTGAGCGGGCGGAGGCGGGATAATGATTTTACTGATAGATAACTACGACAGCTTTACCTATAACCTCTACCAGTACCTCAGCGAACTCGGGGAGGAGGTAAGCGTTATCAGGAACGACAGGATAAGCCTCGATGAAATAGAACGACTGGCGCCGGAGCGAATCGTCATATCGCCGGGGCCGGGCACGCCGCGGGATGCCGGCATCTCCAATGATGTCATCCTGAGGTTCGGAGGGAGGCTACCGATACTGGGGGTCTGCCTGGGCCACCAGTGCATCGCCCATGCGTACGGGGGAATCGTCGACCACGCGGGGGAAATAAAGCACGGCAAGACTTCCCTGATTCACCACGACGGGAAGGGGGTTTTTAGCGGACTGACCAATCCGTTTCCCGCCGTCCGCTATCACTCTCTGGCGGCCAAGCGTAATAGCTTGCCGGACTGCCTGGAGGTAAGCGCCCGGACGGACAACGATATCATCATGGGGCTACGCCACCGCGAGCACCAAGTGGAGGGGGTACAGTTTCACCCGGAGTCCATCGCAACCGAAGCGGGGAAGGACTTACTAAAAAATTTTCTTCAAATGTCATATACTGGAGGAAAAGGGGGGAGGTGAAAAGATGATTAAAGAAGCTATAAGCGTATTAGTCGAGGGGCGTTCCCTGAGCTTTGATGAGGCCTCCGGCAGCATGGAGGAAATCATGAACGGGCAGGCGACCTCGGCGCAGATAGCCGCCTTCCTTACCGCCCTGCGCGTAAAAGGGGAGACCGCCGACGAGATTGCCGGCCTGGCCAGCGTCATGCGGGCGAAAGCCCTGCCGGTAAGCATCACCGGCCCGGCGATAGATATCGTGGGGACGGGCGGAGACGGGTCCGGCAGCTTTAATATATCCACGGCGGCGGCGTTCGTGGCGGCGGGGGCGGGACTTAAAGTTGCCAAGCACGGCAACCGCGCCGCTTCCAGTCAGTGCGGCAGCGCCGATATCCTGGAGGCGCTGGGGGTAAAAATAGAACTCGGGCCGAAAGCCGTCGCCGAGTGCATCGAGAAGGTCGGTATAGGCTTTATGTTCGCCCCGGTTTTTCACCCGGCCATGAAACACGCCGCCCTGCCCCGCCGGGAAATGGGTATACGCACCGTATTCAACATCCTCGGCCCGCTGACCAATCCCGCCCGCGCCGAGCACATGGTACTGGGCGTTCCCAGTGAAGAACTGGGCAGTAAAATAGCCGCCGTGCTTTACCGACTCGGCACAAAGCACTCGCTGGTGATATACGGGTGTGACAATCTCGATGAGATATCAATAAGCGATAAATCGCTAGTCTGGGATGTCAGCGAGAACTTACTTTTACCGCCCTACGAAATATCGCCCGGAAGTTTCGGGTTCGAGGCAGCGGACAGGGCGGAGATTAAAGGCGGAACATCGACGGAAAACGCCGAAAAAATGCGCAGCATCTTCGAAGGGGAAGTGAGCGCCTTGCGGAATACGGTCGTCATGAACGCCGCCGCGGGACTCGTCGCCGGAAACGTTACAAAAGACCTTCAACAAGCAGCGCGCCTGGCCGAAGTAGCCATCGACAGCGGCCGGGCGAAGGGTAAACTAAACCAGCTGGTGGAGTTAAGCCAGCGTCTGGGGCAAACATGATAGCCACGATACTGGATAAAATACTAGGTAATAAGAAGCTGGAAGTAGAGCAGAAAAAACAATTTCTGCCTTTATCCGCTCTGAAGGAGCGTATCGCCCAATATAAACCCCTCGATTTTGCCGGTGCGCTAACAGGTCCCGGCGTAAAAATTATCACCGAGGTAAAGAAAGCTTCGCCTTCAAGAGGGATTTTACGCGAGGATTTCGACCCCGTAGGGTTGGCGGTGACCTATGCCGCGAACGGCGCGGCGGCAATCTCGGTACTGACCGAGGTCAAACACTTCCAGGGCAGCCTGAAAAACCTGTCAGCCATCAGAGAGAAGGTCAATATCCCGCTGCTGCGCAAAGACTTTATCTTCGACGAGTATCAGGTCTACGAATCGGCCGCCTGCGGGGCCGACGCCCTGCTCCTGATAGCGGCGATACTGAGTTCCGAACAACTCGGCGAACTGCTGGAAATAAACGGCGGCATCGGCTTAAGCTGCCTCGTCGAGGTACACAATGAAGAGGAACTGAAAACCGCCCTCCTGGCCGGAGCCAGAATCATCGGCATCAACAACCGCGACCTCAACACCTTCAGGGTCGATACCGACACCACCCGGCGCCTGAGGATGCTGATTCCGCAGGAAAACATCGTGGTCAGCGAGAGCGGCATCAATAGCCGGGACGACATAATGAAAATGGAGGAGTGTAAAGTGAACGCCGTGCTGGTGGGCGAGGCACTGGTTACCTCCGAAGATATTCCCGCCAAGATGAAGGAACTAATAATATGACCAGAATCAAGATAGACGGTATAAAAAAAGAAGAGCAGGCTCTTGCCGCGGCTGAGGCCGGGGTCGACTTCATAGGGATGGTATTCGCGCATAGTCCGCGCCAGGTTACCCCAGCGCGGGCGGAAAAGATAACGGCGGCATTAAAGAAAAGCGGGGCAACCGTAGAGGTCGTCGGTGTTTTTGTTAACGCGCATGTGGGCACGGTAAACAGGATTGCCGAGAGGTGCAACCTGGACTGGGTGCAGCTTAGCGGCGACGAGCCCTGGGAATACTGCCGCGAGCTGGCCCGGCCGGTCATCCAGGTTATCAGGTTAAGTCGCAACCAGAAAGCGGAGCAGGTATGCAAAGACCTCGCCTACGGGACAAAGCTTCTCAACAAACAAAAACACATCTTTCTGATAGACTCGAATATTAAGGGCAGGTATGGCGGGACCGGCAGGAAATTCGACTGGAAGCTGGCGGTGCCGATAGCCAGGGAGTTCCCGGTGATTGTCGCCGGGGGGCTGACACCGGGTAACGTCGCCGAGGCGATAAGGGTAATTTCCCCGTGGGGGGTCGATGTCTCCACGGGGGTAGAAACAAAGGGCGTCAAGGACATGGAGAAAATTAAAAAATTTATCGATGCGGTGAGGGGAGCAGATGAACAGGCCTGACCTGCGCGGCTACTTCGGGGAGTACGGCGGTAAGTTCGTGCCGGAAACGCTGATGCCGGCACTGGCCGAACTGGAAGCCGCCTATAACGAAGCCATGGCCGACGCCGACTTCCAGGAGGAGTTCAGCCGGCTGTGTCGCGACTACATCGGGCGTCCCACACCACTCTATTATGCTCAGCAGCTATCGGGAAAAATCGGCGGGGCCACTATCCTGCTCAAGCGCGAAGACCTCGCCCATACCGGCGCGCACAAAATTAACAACGCCCTGGGACAGGGGCTGCTGGCCAGGCGCATGGGCAAGACCAGAATCATCGCCGAGACTGGGGCCGGCCAGCACGGGGTCGCTGCGGCCACCGTCGGCGCCATGCTGGGAATCGAATGCATTATCTACATGGGCGCCGAGGATATCCGCCGCCAGGCGTCCAACGTTAACCGCATCAAGCTGACGGGCGCCAAGGTAGTACCGGTGACGTCGGGGAGCCAGACTCTCAAGGACGCCATCAACGAAGCCATCCGCGACTGGGTCAGCAACGTGCGCAATACCCATTATTTACTCGGCTCGGTGGTCGGCCCTCACCCTTACCCTATAATGGTACGTGATTTCCAGTCGATAATCGGGCGGGAAGCCAGGGAACAAATACTGGAGAAATATAATCGATTGCCCGACTACCTGGTGGCGTGCGTGGGCGGAGGCAGCAACAGCCTCGGCCTTTTCCACCCGTTTTATAACGATAAAAACGTAAAATTCGTCGGGGTGGAGGCGGGGGGGCTGGGACTGGCCACGGGTAAGCACTCAGCGGCACTGCTCACGGGCAAGGCCGGCGTGCTGCACGGAACGAAGTCCTACCTCATGGAGGACAAGCACGGGCAGATACAGGAGACCCACAGCATCGCCCCGGGGCTGGACTACCCGGGGGTGGGACCGGAACACAGCTTTTACAAAGACAGCGGACGGGCCACCTACGTCTCGGTTACCGACGAACAGGCTCTGGAAGGACTCAGGCTGCTGAGCGATACCGAGGGCATAATACCGGCGCTGGAAACCGCCCACGCAGTATATTACGTCGCCGAATTGGCGGCGGAACTGCCGAAGGATAAGCTGATTATCGTGAACCTTTCGGGGAGGGGAGACAAAGACCTGCAGATAGTCACTCAAGCTATGGGGATGGAGCCATGAGCCAGATTACATCCGTATTTAAACCGGGACATAAAGCGCTGATAGCCTATATAACGGTGGGGTATCCCGATATCGAAAGGACGCCGGAGATAGCCGCAGTGCTGGCGGAAAAGGGCTGCGACATCATCGAACTGGGCATTCCTTTCTCCGACCCTCTGGCAGACGGCGCCACCATCCAGAAATCCAGCTTCCAGGCTTTACAGAAGGGCATAACGCCGCGGTCCTGCCTGGAAACGGCCGCAAAGATAAGCGAGAAGATAAATACACCCCTAGCTTTCATGACATATTACAATCCGGTACTCAACTACGGACTGGAGGCTTTTTGCAGGAGTTGCATAAAATCCGGCATAAATGGTTTAATAGTCCCTGATTTACCTCCTGAAGAGGGAAAGGAGCTGGAAGGAATTACGCGGAAGCATGACCTCGACCTGATATACCTGCTGGCGCCCACCAGCACCGACGACAGGGTCGCGGTGGTGGTGGAGAGGTCGAGGGGATTTATCTACCTGGTATCGCTGACCGGGGTGACCGGGGCAAGGGACAAATTATCGCCGGAGCTTGAAGGATTCGTGAAGAGAGTCAGGCAGAAGGCCAGACAGCCATTATGCGTGGGATTCGGGATATCCACCCCGGAGCAGGCTGGACACGTCGCCTCTATGGCCGACGGCGTAATCGTCGGGAGCCGACTTATTCAACTGATTGAAGAAGATAAGACGCTTACCTCGCTAAAGTCTTTTGTTGCCGAGATGCGTAAGGAACTTGATTCATTTGAAATTTTGAAGGAGGTGAGTTAATATATAGCTTTACACGTCATGGACGAAGGTACTCGTTCTTAACTAAAAAAACACAATACAAAAAGGAGGGAAAAGTGGAAAGAACCAAGTTTATCCTTGACGAAAAAGACATGCCGACCCAGTGGTACAATATCCAGGCAGACCTGCCGGAGCCGTTACCGCCGGTTTTGCACCCCGGCACCGGCAAGCCGGTAACCCCTGATGACCTGGCTCCCTTATTTCCTATGGAGCTCATCATGCAGGAGGTCAGCACCGAGCGCTACATTGACATTCCGGAGGAGGTACAGGAAATATACCACACATGGAGACCCACAATCCTGCACCGGGCACATCGCCTGGAAAAGGCATTGGACACCCCGGCCAAGATATTCTATAAATACGAAGGCACCAGCCAGGCGGGGAGCCACAAGCCCAATACTGCTGTCGCCCAGGCCTACTACAACAAGAAGGAAGGCATCAAGCGCATGACTACCGAGACCGGCGCCGGTCAGTGGGGCAGCGCCCTGTCTATGGGCTGCATGTTCTTCGGCATCGAGCTCAAGGTCTACATGGTCAGGATTAGCTACGACCAGAAGCCCTACCGCCGTGTCATGATGGAGACCTGGGGTGCTACCTGCGTGCCCAGCCCCAGTCCGGATACCAAGGCAGGACGCGACATGCTGGCCAAAGACCCCGACTGCACCGGTAGTCTGGGGCTGGCTATCAGCGAGGCGGTTGAAGATGCCGTGTCCCGGGATGATACCCACTATTCACTGGGCAGCGTCTTAAACCATGTCCTGCTGCACCAGACCATAAACGGTCTGGAGACAAGGAAACTGATGATGGAGCAGGCAGATGCCTACCCCGACATTATCGTCGGCTGCATCGGCGGCGGCTCCAACTACGCCGGGTTGTTCCTGCCCTTTATCAAGGACAAGATTGAAGGCAGGAAGCCAGACCTGCGCATCATCAATGTCGAGCCAGCCAGCTGCCCCACCCTGACCAAGGGACCTTACACCTATGACTTCGGAGATGTGGCTGGTCTTACCCCACTGCTCAAGATGTACACACTGGGTCATGATTTTATCCCGCCACCGGTTCACGCTGGAGGTCTTCGCTATCACGGCATGGCGCCCATCATCTGCCACCTTTACAACCTCGGACTGGTTGAAGCCCGGGCGGAGCACCAACTGGCTACCTTCAAAGCCGGGGTACAGTTTGCCCGTACCGAGGGCATTATCAGCGCACCGGAGACCAACCACGCTATCAAGGTCACCATCGACGAAGCACTCAAGTGCAAGGAGTCCGGCGAGGCCAAGGTCATCCTGTTGGCTCACAGCGGACATGGGCATGTCGATATGGCTGCCTACGAAGCCTATCTATCGGGCAAGCTGGAAGACTATGCCTACCCCGAAGACAAGGTGAAAGAGGCACTGGAACACCTGCCCAAAGTACCAAGCACATAGTATGCCATCTCATGGCTTTGACCCTGAAACCCCCTCTCCCCTGAAA
>CAZCOB010000002.1:0-114127 GCA_964500415.1 uncultured Dehalococcoidaceae bacterium
CATACCCAGCCTCCGACAGAGATTCTATCATATTATTTGAGATACAAGGTCAGAGAGGGTTAAACCTTTATTATGTAAGAGTAAAACTCTTGGAAAGAGTTCTACCTTTTATCATGTACGGCCTATCAGCTTCAGGAGACCGTTCCTGCCGGAGAATTTTTTGAAAAATCAGGGTGTCTCGGCGAATCAGGGAGTCAAGTGGAATCAGGGTATCTGGATGGGGTTTTCACCTCCTTTTTCAAACGTCATTTTTAGCATTCTCACTCTGCAAAATGGTAAAGTCAAGCTCAGAATTTATAAATAACAGGGATGTAGAAAATTTCTGGCATCGGGGTCTGAGGATTGAAAAAAGAAGAGCCTCCCTATGTCCGGGAGGCTTTATTAATCATATTAGAAGTATATCTTGGTTGGCAAACAGAGACATATTCTATTTCATAGCTGTTTTTGTACCAATCTATTATCTTCGTACGACACGCCGTTGCGGTTGTTGCGAATGGTGCGGTTCTTTGTCCGGCGCAGGCCTGGTGTAATCAAAGCCTTGAAGCGTCATACGCTCCAGCGGCGCGTCAAGAAGCTGTTCAAGAGCCCGTATCTTACCCTCATCGGCATTGGTCGCGAACGTTAATGCCTCACCATTTTTCTCGACCCGGCCGGTACGGCCGATGCGGTGGATATAGTCGTCCGTACTTTCGGGCATATCGTAATTGATAACGTGGGAAATGCTCAAAACATCGATACCGCGGGCAGCGATATCCGTCGCCACCAGAATCTTAACCGAGCCGTTACGGAAGCCTGTAAGCGCCGCCTGCCTCTGGTTCTGAGACAGGTTACCCTGCAATGAAGTCACCCGATAGCCTGCTCTTACCAGTTGTTGCGCCACGCGTTGGGCGCGGTGTTTGGTCCGGGTAAAGACAAGCACCGATTTCGTTTTGGTTTTATTAAGAATCTCCTTAAGTAAAGTTGTTTTAAGGTGCTGTTGTACCGGGTACAGAGCATGTGACACTGTTTTTGCTGGCATCGTGCGGCCGATTTGCACTGTAACTGGATCATGCAGGATTTCACGCACCAGACGCCGGATACCGGCGGGCATGGTGGCGGAAAAAAGCAGGGTCTGCCGCTTGTTCATGATACACGCCAAAATATTACGTATATCAGGCAGAAAGCCCATATCGAACATCCGGTCGGCCTCGTCGATGACAAGGATTTCCAGTCCTGACAAGCGTATTGTACCCTTCCACAGATGGTCAAGCAGCCGGCCCGGGCAGGCTACGACGATTTCCACGCCGCTATGCAATCCCCGGTTTTGCCGTTCCATGCTCATCCCGCCGTATATAGCAATATTTTGCAGGTTGGTTTTACTCCCCAGTTCGTTGATAACCTCGCAGGTCTGCTCGACCAGCTCGCGTGTGGGCGAGATTATCAGAGCCCGAATGCAGCCTCGCGGGTTTTTCTGTAAGTGCTGTAATATCGGCAGCACGAACGCGGCCGTCTTGCCGGTTCCGGTCTGTGCCAGCCCAATGATATCGCGCCCCAGCATGATCGGGGGAATGGCTTGTAACTGGATTGGTGTGGGTGTGGTATAACCGAGCGCACGTACACCAGCCATGATGCTCGGGTGAAAATTAAAGGTTTCGAAATTCATTAAACTCCCTGGTCAAATACGAGTCAAGAGCCTAAACTTCAGGGTCAGGTGGCTCAAATTATTTGATATTCTCTTTCTCTTCTTCTATTCGATCGTTTATTGTTTCGCATGTCGGAAATTACTGCCCTGCTTTTATTTGAAAGGGGCAGAGCCTCAATAACGTTGACAGCCCGGTCTCTCATTTTTTTCCCTTCTAGGTTGGCAATCGCGGTTGTACCTTCGGATTTCGAGGCCATTTCAACATATCCATAGCCCCTCGCTTGGCCGCTGCCGATATGCATATCGTTCATGATGGTCACAGATATCACTTCCCCGAACTCCGTGAACTCCTTGCGTAGCTCATCTTCAGTCGTTTCGAGCGATAAGTTACCTATGTAGATATACATCGTACCCCCTTTTATCAAAGCGGTGACACTGCCCTGAATTGTGGCAGGTGAGTCAGCAAAGACTTAGACGATTGACAGCATGAATTTAAGTCGCTAGTTTCCTAATATCTTCGCTGCCTGCCGCCACCAGACCGGCCACTCCTACCGCTACCGTAACCACCGCCGCTATAGCCGCCACTTCTCCTGTTCCCGTAGGAACCTCCACCCCTATTGTCTGGACGAGGGCGTGACTCATTAACCACGATAGTGCGGTCTTTCAATGATTTACCGTTAAGCCCCGTGATGGCGGCTTCGGCCTCGGATTTTGATGCCATTTCCACGAAGGCGAAGCCCCTAGGCCGCCCGCTGAACTTATCGGCGGGAATAGCCACGGATTCCACTTTACCATAGGTACCGAATTCTGCTGATAGTTCATCCTCGGTAACATCAAAAGCCAGATTGCCCACATAAATTTTCATAATTTGCCCCCTCTTATCCCGAATTTTGTTTCCTGTTTCACTTAATATCCCTGTCGCCGCCTTCGCTGGGCATTCTTTTTGGCTTTGATGCGGGCAGCCTCACTCCTAGATACGAAATAGCGGTTGGCTTTAACCTCTCACAAGACCCCGCTCGTCTGTACCATTCGCTGAAAACGGCGTAACAACGATTCCTGTGATTCACCTTCATTTATTGATACTTCTAAAGATAAATATTAATTTACCCGAGCCACACCAAGGCCGGTTGCCCAGCCTGGATGTGACTTATGGCTTAACCTCACTTATCTATTGGGTCGGACTTTCCGGAAACAATCGTTGCAGTATACTGGCCTGTCTCCGCGGGGTTCAAAAGGAACTTCGGTGCTTTTACCGCACTCAGCGCATGTAGCCGGGAACATCTGACGCGGGGCTCCGTAATTGCTGCTACCATAGCGTTCTGATTTCCGTGCCTGGCGGCATTCCGGGCAGCGCTTCGGCTCGTTGGTGTAGCCTTTAGACTGGAAGAATTCCTGGTCCTCAACGCTGAAGGTAAACGTAGTTCCGCAATCGGAACACTGAAGGGATTTGTCCTGAAAACTCATTGGATACCCTCCTCTCTTCATGATTAGTTAGAGTTCGGGTCATCCAATATTTAAGAAAACTCTGTGTGAATAGCTTCCGAGAATCTTGCTATAACCTAAACTGGAACTTATTCTAAGTATATCACAAAAGGAATGCTACTGCAATTAACGCCTCTCGGGATAATAATCATATTCTTGACAAGGCTTTCGAAATGGGATTATGCTTAACATAAGAAATATGAAGTACTCGCAAAATCAAGTTATATATTTACAGACGCCCTATGAAAGAACAGGAAAGCCAGGCCGGAAAGGGTACAATTCAAAGTAAGCAACAAATTATTGAGGATACGGGAGGTCATAGATGGTAAACCAAGATGCAGATCGTAAGTATGTAAGAGATAGCACATCGCCAGCAACTAAGCCGGAAAAATGCCCCAAATGTGGTAGTAAAAAGGTTACATCCTGCCCTGGCGGTTCCAGTCTTAAGGCAGTACCCGGAATCTGGTGGATTTGCGACGACTGTAAACATCAATGGTAAACTCACTTATTTGCTGAATGATTTTCTCTGGTGTATAATTTATGTGTAGTTCCAGTTTAGGTTAATACAGATTTCTTGAAATCCTCTTAGATTCACATCGAGTATTGGATAGCCCGAGCTCTAACTAATCATGAAGAGAGGAGGGTATCCAGTGAGTTTTCAGGACAAATCCCTTCAGTGTTCCGATTGCGGAACTACGTTTACCTTCAGCGTTGAGGACCAGGAATTCTTCCAGTCTAAAGGCTACACCAACGAGCCGAAGCGCTGCCCGGAATGCCGCCAGGCACGGAAATCAGAACGCTATGGTAGCAGCAATTACGGAGCCCCGCGTCAGATGTTCCCGGCTACATGCGCTGAGTGCGGTAAAAGCACCGAAGTTCCTTTTGAACCCCGCGGAGACAGGCCAGTATACTGCAACGATTGCTACCGCAAATTAAGAGTAAGCAGATAACCCTATTTCTGTTAGTGAAATGAATACGGGCTGGAAATTCCCGATCCACATCTATCCAAGACAATCGAGATTCATTGAAAAGGAGTCATTTATGGTAGAAAAAAAGCCAAGAAGAACCATGGATTTTGGTGAGCAGGACGAGGATTTTATTAGCAAACTTGCCGGAGACATCGGCTGTCATTACTCTAAAGCTAATGAGCGGACATATAATTTGAAAAAATACAAATCCGATATTCAGGGTAAAATGGGTGTTTTTGCCTGGGTTCACAAAGAAGACAGGGATTATTACTGGGTAGCAACGAGAAAGATCTGGGTGGAACAAGCCAAGGCTAAAGCACTGTCCGGTAGAAAGAAGTCGGTAATCAATTGTTTTCCCAGAGATATCCAGCATGCCGAAGATAGTGTGTGTTTTGATATAAAAGATGACTACCAGAAGACTGTAAGAGCCTTAAGTCTGATTAACAAAGCGTATTAGTGTAAGATATCCCGCCGTCTGAGTAATTCATTCGGTGCGGATGAATAAATATAACGAAGAAAATATATCAATGGAGAAGTAATATGAAAATACTCCTTGTCTATCCTCGATACCCTGATACCTTCTGGAGCTTCCGATACGCTTTAAAGTTCTTATCCAAAAAGGCGTCTTTTCCGCCTCTGGGGTTGCTGACAGTAGCCGCCATGCTTCCCGCTGAGTGGGAGAAAAGAGTGGTAGATTTGAATGTAAACCTGCTCAGTGATGAAGACATTAAATGGGCCGATTATCTTTTTATCAGCTCCATGGCGGTGCAAAAAGATTCAGCCAAGGAAGTTATCGCCCGGTGTAAGGTGCTGAACACGAGAGTGGTGGCCGGCGGTCCTCTTTTCACTACCGGATATGAAGATTTCGAGGGAGTAGATCATTTCGTGCTGGGTGAAGCTGAAGTCACACTCCCACGGTTTTTAACAGACCTGGCCAAAGGACGTCCTGAGCACATCTACTCATCTAAGGAACGACCTGACTTAAGCAAGACTCCTATCCCAGCGTGGTCGCTTATCGACATGAAACACTACTCGGCTATGAGCCTTCAGTATTCCAGGGGTTGCCCCTTCGACTGCGATTTTTGCGATATTATCGTGCTTAACGGCCACAAACCCAGGACAAAGGATAAACAGCAAACGGTGGATGAACTGGAGGCACTTTACCGCCACGGCTGGCGGGGCAGTTTATTCATCGTCGATGATAATTTCATCGGCAACAAAAAGAAACTAAAAACCGAGACCCTGCCGGCGATGATCAAATGGTCGAAGCAGAGAAAGTACCCTTTCCTGTTCTTCACCGAAGCATCTATTAATCTTGCCGATGACGACGAATTAATGGAACTAATGGCTGAGGCCGGTTTTAACCGGGTATTTGTCGGCATTGAGACTCCGAATGAAGCAAGCCTGATGGAGTGTAATAAGTGGCAAAATAGAAACCGCGACCTAGTTGCCGCGGTGAAGAAGATTCAGAGCCACGGCTTTGAAGTGCAGGGGGGCTTTATTATCGGCTTTGATAGTGACCCGGTCTCAATCTTCAAGAGACAGATAAACTTTATTCAAAAGACCGGTATCGTTACGGCTATGGTTGGCTTGCTCAATGCCCCCAATGGAACAAAACTTTACACACGGCTCAAGAGGGAAAACCGCTTGCTTAAAGATATGTCCGGGGACAATACGGACTTTTCCATAAACTTCATTCCAAAAATGAAATACGAAACACTCGTGGCTGGGTATAAAAATGTTCTGGATACAATCTACTCGCCGCGCCATTATTATGAGCGGGTCGTTACCTTCCTGAAAGAATACAAACCCCGAAAAACAGCCGGGATATCACAACTGCGATTCTCTCATATCACCGGTTTGATTAAAACCCTTTGGTTCTTGGGCGTCACGAACAAAGGGCGAAGATATTTCTGGAGGCTCCTCATTTCGACGCTACTGAAGCGTCCTCGTCACTTCCCTTTAACGATAAGTCTGTCCGTCTCGGGGTTTCACTTCCGAAAGGTAGCTGAGGGTTACAGCAAGACAATTCTCACACTGCCTCGTCAAAGTGTTTAATAAATCTCAGCTCGTGTAGCAACCACCCAAGTTGTTACATGAAGTAACAATAGAGGCTTTTATGGGGTAGCACTTGCTTGTTTTGTTTCATAAGCGATCTATCTATAGAGATTCATATGAGCTACTGGCGAAAACTTCCGGTGCTGTACCGTTATATGGCTCGAGGCTAGGTTCACATAGTTTCTCACCATCTCCAGGCTGGAATGTCCCAGTATTTGCTGAAGCGTAAAAACGTCGCCGCCACTAAACAGGAACCTTGTGGCGAAGGTATGCCGGCAGAGATACGCGTGGAGCCGTGAAATCCCTGGTAATTTGGCAAGCCTGGCAAACATCAACTTCATGCTATTCACACCTAAAGGCTCTCCGTAAATAGAGAGAAATACTCTATCGCATTCCGCGGGCCTGTTCCTGGACCTGTAACGGAATAAATAGCGGTGAAGAGCTTTCTGCGCGCTGGCCTCAATAGGCACGATACGCTCCCTGTTTCCTTTACCCAAGACCTTCAAATATCCTTCGTTCATGTGTACATTCGCCATCCTCAAATCAATGAGCTCTCCTATTCGCAATCCGGTGTCAAGCAGCAGCATCACAATGGTCTCGTTTCTGAGATCAGAAGGATTAGTTGGACTGAACGTCTTTAATATCTCCCGGATTTCCTCATCCGAGAGGGTGGATACAAACTTCTTCATGACCTTAGGCGGTTTTATATCCCTTGCGATGTCGGCTCCAATAAGGCCTTCCCTCGTCAGCCAGCTTATAAAAGCTCGGAGGGTCCTCACATGAGCATGGATCGTTACCGTGGATAGTAGGCCTGACTTACTGGTGGTACCCGCTTTGTTGCTGAATCTACTTTCCTTCTGCAGAAAAAGGATATATTCACGCAGAAGTCTCGTTTTTATAACACTTATTGAATCTGGTAGATGCCGGTCATGCAGATAGCGGCGGAACATTTCAAGATTAGCCGAGTACCAACCGATGGTTTTGTAGCTTTTCCCCTCGGCTTTGTTACAGGCCTCGTAGTAGGCGATGCATTCCGAGAGCTTGTGACCTTTTACCCAGTAGTGTTTTTAGACATATCAGGTCTTAACCTCCTGTTTTATTCTATCGGTTAAGACCCAGCGTTCGACTGAAAAATCAGGGTGTCTCGGCGAATCAGGGAGTCAGGTGGAATCAGGGTCTCTGGATGGCGTTTTCACCTCCTTTTGAGCCTGATTTGACATCCGCTAACTTTTAACTAGGGTGCCAGAACACCAGGCCAACCGACTCCCTGGTTTTATCTTTACTACCAAATATCAATAATGTGACAGAATGTAAAATCGTTACGTAGAGGCGCCACTTAACAGACCTCGGCATGTATGTTAGTTGGCAATGAAAATGGAATCCTTAGACTGGAACGTGTTACACCGATAGCTGGATTTTAGGCGAACACTTAATTTGACTTGATCTTAAGCCTTGAGTATATCCTTATGCCGTAGCGCCCGCTCCAGCGAGGGCTGCATCTTCATTTCCCGGAACTCGTTGATGGCGAAGTCAAGATGCTCAAGGGCTTCGGACTTCTCTCTAGGGTAGTGCGCCAGCAGCAACTCGGCAAGCTGGAGCCGGGTGAGGGCCAGCTCCGGCCGGAACGGCATCTCCGTGCAGACCTTGATTGCCTCCTGGTAGTACTGGCGGGCTTCATCGTATCTTTCCAGGAGAGCCGCTGCCCCGCCAAGGTGACGGGCTGTGCATGTTATGGCAACCGTACTGACGAAAGGGGAAAAGCTGCCGGAGAACCGGTCCAGCAGTAGCCCGGCGGCTTCCCGATGCTCAGTTAGTACGGCAGCTTCGAGATACATAATATCCTCGTACGATGGGGTTTCATCTTCAGCTGAACCGATACCTGGACGTTTTATGACGAATTGCTCCAGGATTTCCGTTACCTCGGTGTCTCGTCCCAGATGGGCCAGACAGGGAGCCTGAACGTAGGGTACGGGGTAGTATGTCATGGCAATTTGAAGGGCTTCCTCGGCCTTCCCGAGAAGCACCAAGGAATGGTAGCCTGTTTGGAGTGCACACATAGCAGCAAGTGTGGTGGGTCCAAGCTCCTCGCCGCGGGCCAATATACTCCGGGTGGTCTGCGCGGCATCCTCAAGTCGCCCGTCTAGGGTTGCAGAGCATCCATCGTATCCCGGTGATAGTAGCAGTATGTACACCTGGTTACTACGTTCCGCCAGCTCCTGTATCTCTCGCCAGGTATTTTCGGCTCGCTGCCGCTGTCCCCAATCGAGGAATGCCATACCTGCAAACCACAATCCCACAGCGAAAGCCACCGGGCGTACCCCGGCACGTGACGATGCTACCATTTCCTCGGCAATTTGAAGACGTTTCTCGGCACGTCGCGGCGCTGCGGCAAAGTTAAGCGATCGATAAGCAGCGTGCCAGAACGCATCAGGGACGCCGAGGTTGCGAGCCAGGTCGACTGCCTGGTCCAGCAGGGCGACGCCTTCGCGCTGCTTGCCCGAAAAGAATTTCACAAGCCCCATAAGTTGGTTGGCCAATGAGCGTTCGTTGGTATCTGGCGCGGCGTAGCGGTCGGCCCGCTCTGCCCACTCGACTGCCTCAGGTGACGCGAATATCTGCGGCAGGCCAGCGCTCTCAATTGCTGTCGCCTGCGCCGCCAGGAAGCAGGCACGCGCGGCACCCTGCTCGTTACCAATACTCTCGGCAAGCGTAAAAGCCTCCGGCAACTCTTTATCGAGAACACGCCGCGACTGTCCGCCATCAAGCAGGGCATCGCTTAAGGTCAGGAGAATGTCGCATATTTCGCCTTTATCATCAGGGTCAAGCACTTTCTGTACTTTCAGTGCCTGCTCCAGCAGTCTTACCGCTTCACCATAGGCATAGACATCCATAGCACGTTTTGCCGCCATCTCTCCGTATTCAACCGCCTTAACCAGGTCAGCTGGGTCGGTGGACTGGGAGAAATGTTCGGCCAACTCGGCGGCATGTTCTTCAAGTCTATTGGCATACTGCGTTTCTAACGAACGCGCCACCTGCTGGTGCAGTTGCAGGCGCTGTGGGGCAATCAACTCTTCGTAAAGCGTCTGGCGGAAAAAGGCATGCGTGAAGCGGTAGCGTATTACGCCTACTTGAGACCGCTCCTCCAGCACGGATAACTGCACGGCCTCCTTGAGAGCATTAACAAATTCATCTTCCTTGATATTTGCCACCACCCTTAATGTATCCAGGGCAAATTCTCTCCCGATAACCGCGGCAATAGAAAGCAACTGGTTGCACTCTGGGCTCATAAAGGACAGGCGCCTGCCGATGACGTCCCGCAGTCCTTCCGGTATGTTCATCTCCAGCGGCGTGTCTTTCGTGGGCCGCCAGCGCCCCTCTTTCTGGGTAATCAGTCCTTCCTCGGCGAGGTAGCGAATCACCTCCTGCACGAAGAGGGGGTTGCCCTCCGTCTGGCGGTGTACCGCCTCGGCAAGTCCCCAGGGTATTTCTTCCCTCGTAATGCTTTCCAGCATCCGCCTGACCTCGTCGGCGTTAAGGCCGCGCAGGAGGACACGACCGTAGGTAGAGACACGCCTTAATTCGGCCAGTGCCGCCGAGAGCGGGTGGCTACGGTCCACCTCGACATCGCGGTATGTCCCAACAACTAATAACCTTGCCCCGGATAAATTCCTTGAAACATGCGTCAGCATATCCAGTGTGCCCTTATCGGCATCATGCAGGTCTTCCAGGACAACCAGTAAAGGCTGGACAGTGGCGGCGTTGGACAGGAAGCCGGTGACCGCCTGCAATAAACGATACCGTGCCTCCTCGGGGTCGCCTTTGGGCCGGGGCTTTACCTTGAGTCTCTCTCTGATTTCAGAAACGATACGGGCTACATCGGCAGCGCCCGTGCCCAGTTCCTCACGCAGGTCTTTCACCTCACGGGAAAGCACGTAGGAGCGCAACGCCTCGACGAAAGCCAGGTAAGGTAGTGACAGCGACCCTTCCTCGTAACAGTGGCCCACCAGCGTACGACCGCCTCGTAACGTAACGTAGGTGGATATCCGCTCGCAGAGGGCCGTCTTACCGATGCCCGGCTCTCCCACCACCATCATCAAAGCTCCCTGACCGGATACGGCGCCGTCAAAGGCACTTTGTAGCTGCTTGAGCTCCGGCTCCCTCCCCACGAAGACTCTCCGGTAAAGGGGATTCTCAGTTATTGTTGATGCTTCTTCAGATACCTCCTTAGTTATCCTGCCGGCATCGATTGATTCCAAAGCCTGTAAGACATCGGCAGCCGATGACGGTCGTTTAGAAGGGTCTTTCTCAAGCAGTTGCAGGATGAGCGTCTCTAAAGCGGGAGGTAAATCGGCTCTGTGCCAGGTGGGGGATACGGGAGGGGTATTAATGTGCTGTCCGATGATAGCTACCGAGTCGTCACCAACGAAGGGCGGCCTGCCCGTCACCATCTCGTAAAGCATGGCGCCCAGTGAATAGAGGTCGGCCTGGGTGGTCACCTTACCGCCCATCGCCTGTTCCGGCGGCATGTAGGAGACCGTACCCACCATCATGCCCGACTGGGTAAGACGGGATAAGTCGATGGCCACGGCCAGGCCGAAGTCGCCTATCTTGGCGGTGCCGTCCTCACTGAGCCACACGTTACCCGGCTTGAGGTCGCGGTGGATGATGCCCTTGGAGTGGGCAAACTCCAGGCCTCTACAGACACATTTTGTAATCTCGATAGCTTTATCCAGGGGTAGTCGGTGCTCCGGTGCCTTCTCGATGAGACCTTCAATGTCACCACCGGGCAGCAACGGTAATACCATATAGGGCTGGCCTTCATGGTCGCCGAAGTCGTAGACGGTAACGATATGAGGGTGGTCGCCGAGGCGTCCCATGGCCTGGGCTTCGCGGGTAACGCGCGTACGGGCTTTATCGTCCAGCTTCTCGGTCTTAATCAGGGCAAAAGCTACGTCCCTGTCGAGTACATTATCGTGGGCGAGGTAGACCTTCTTCTTGCCGCCCTCGCCGAGGAACTTCTTGACCTGGTAGCGGCCGTCGCCGAAGGAGGTGGGTTCGGGGGTTGAGGGCTTCTTGGGTCGTGGCTTTGTAAGTTTGAGTGCTTGTTCTGTTAAAGCGTGACCGCACTCACCACAGTAATCCTCTCCAGGTTCATTGACTGCCCGACAGGCTGGACAGATTATCTGGAGTGGGCTACCACACTTTGAGCAGAACTTGCGTCCCTCTCGATTCTCAGTCTGGCATTTTGGGCACTTCATGAGGAACAGTCCTCCTGTGCCAGATTAGTCACTACAGTCTATGATTATATATTAGCGATGTCAAGAAATATAAGGTAGTGTGTTGCACACAGGTACTTGAGCGACCTTTCCTGAAGTACCGGAAAACATCTTTTATATTAGAGTAAAGACAGTGTCATTTTTTTGATTGAGCTGTCTCATTTTCTCTCGCCTTCATAACTTCTATGTTACATTCGCTTCAATAAGCTCCGCTAAAATGGCAAATATAGTTGCATATATTGATATCAGGTGTTCTTAATATTTATACAAATAGTCAAAGTTAATTGAAATATAATATTATAGAACATATGGAGGAAAGAAAAATGCCGGAAGAAGAAACAAAGCTCGAACTAAGTCAAAAAGAAAAGGGGCGCCGATGGTCGTTGCTGCGGGAACGGTTGAAGAAAGCGGGGCTATCGGCTCTTATCGTCTATGGAGGCAGCCAGCTGGGGGTGCCGGTTCATTATTTGACGTGTGTCTGGGGTAATAGAAAAAATATGGTGCTTTTTCCGGTCGATGGAGAGCCCGTTTTATTCATTCCCAGTAATAGCGGCCAGACGCCGGAAAGCGTTGCCGGCCGGGGTTGCTGGATAAGCGTTGAGAACATCCATCTCTCTACCAATCTGGCAGTGGACCTGGCTAAAAAAGTCATAGCGCTCAGGTTACAGAAGAGTAAAATCGGCTTAGACAGCTTCCGCTGGTGGCCGGTGTTTGACTATCAGGTATTTTCCGAATTTTGCCCCGGCGTTGAGCTTGTCGAGTCACATAGATTATTCGGTGAAATACGCGGCTCCAAAAGCGCCGAGGAACTGGTGATAATGCGGAAAGCGATACAAATTTCAGACCTGGCACATTACACTTTCCTGGCTAACTTAAAACCGGGGATGACGGAGGAAGAAGCCGCCAGTAAAGCGGTAGAGGTATTGAATTCGCACGATGTCGGCGACAGGATTATTTTAATCCACAGTCGCCCCGAAGCCACCTACCCCAACTGGCCTGGCTCCACGGTTATCCAGAAACCTAACCCGATAACATTTTCCCCGGAGTTTACCCGGAACAAGGGATACGGAGCTCAAATGATTCGGGCTTACTGGTGGGAGGAACCCAAGGGCATCTACAAGAGAATGTTCAATCTCTGGGCCGAAATGAGACAGATGGTAATCGAAGAGTTCCGGCCGGGAGTCGAGATTACCGATGTGGGGAAAAAGATAGAGGACCTGATAGGTAAATACGGTTTTAAGTGCGACAAGCTGGGCCATGCTGTCGGGTTATCTTACGGAGATGCCCCCTATATTACCGCCGGACCGGAGGAGAAGGACTACATGGAATGGACAATCCTTACTAACGAGGTATATGCCGTCCATCCAATGGTCAGGTGCCAGGGTTACGTCGCACCGTTTTCGATGATTGGAGACATGTATTTCATCGGTAAGGACAAGACCGAATGGATGACTACCGCTTTGCCGGGCCTGCCCGAATATATTCCTCAGTAACTTAATCGCCGAGGGCCTTTAAATCTACCCTTATGATGTGATAGAAGTGACTAATTATAAACATATCTTTAAACCTTTCAAAATCGGTAACATATCGGTTAAAAACCGGATTGAGATGGCTCCAGTGGGGCCGCTTTTAGCAGTCGGCGGGCTGGCATCGAGAGAACTGATAGAATGGGGAAGGGCTTTAGCCAGGGGAGGCGTGAGTATCGTTACCCTGGGCGACTCTTCTATTAAGCTTCCTCCTGGCATGCAATCGTCGAATGCACTCAACCTGGGGACAGACAGGGCTATTAACCCGCTGAGCATGTATGCCGAGGCTATTCAGAGGTACGGCGCCAGGGCATCCATCCAGCTGAACTACCATACCGAAAACTCGCCGACGGATATGCCTCTTGAAGAAATCAAAGAAATTATCGAGGATTTTGCGGCGGCTGCCTACCGTTGCCTGTGTGCCGGAATGGATATGATTATGATTCACGGCGCTCACGGGCAGTTAATCAGTCGGTTCGTCTCGCCCAGAATCAATCATCGCACGGACGCTTACGGAGGGACGCCGGGGAACAGAGCCAGATTGGCTATCGAGATACTCGAAGCCATCAGGAACAAAGTGGGCGATAGACTGGCGATTGAGTACCGTATCAGCGCCGATGAATTCGTGCCGGGCGGACTTAAAGTCGAGGAGCAGCTTGAGTTCGCTGGAATGATTCAGGATAAGGTTGACCTGATACACGTATCTGCCGGTCATCTCTTCACTACCGATACACTCCCCAGGATGATACAGCCTGCCTATCTCCCTCGGGGCATAAATGTCGATTTTGCAGCCATGTTTAAACAAGAGTTAAAAACACCCGTGGCCGCCGTCGGTTCTCTCAACCTTGAAATGGCTGAAGAAATCATCGCCGGAAATAAAGCGGACATGGTCGCCATGGGCCGTACCCTGATTGCCGACCCGGATTGTATTAACAAGGCCAGGCAGGGAAAAGAAAAGGAAATCAGGCCCTGCGTCCGCTGTAATACCTGTATTGACAGGACGCACAACCAGCGCCTGCCAATCCGCTGCGCGGTTAACCCGCTTTGCGGCAGAGAAGCCGAATTTATGAATCTTCCGGGGGCCGACGCTGGGAAAAAGGTGGTTATCATAGGCGGCGGACCCGCCGGGATGGAGGCAGCCAGAAGGGCCGCCGGCCGGGGGCACGAGGTAGTCCTCTTCGAGAAAAATGCGTGTCTCGGCGGGACTTTAACTTCGGCTGCGGCGGCGCCGTTTAAAACGGATATGAAGCGCTATCTGGACTGGGCGATACGCTCAACCATGAATGCGCCGCATCTGATTGTCAGGACATCCACCGAAGCCACCCCGGAGAGAGTCAGGGCTGAAAACCCGGATAAGCTGATTATCGCGGCAGGTTCCGAGCCTGTTGTACCCGATATACCCGGAATCGACCGTGAGAACGTGTTCTGGGCGGGGGATGTAGCCGCGGGTCTGCGGAGTGTCGGAGGCAGGGTAGTCGTGGCCGGGGCCGGGTTAGCCGGCTCGGAAACAGCGCTTTTACTGGCGCAACAGGGGAAGATAGTTACGCTGATTGATATGCTTACCCTGGAGGAAGTTGATGCCGACTATCCTTACATCAGCGTGGTGGCCTTGCGGACGATGCTGCGCGAACTCGGCGTGGAGCTTAAAACTGAAGTTGAATTCGAACGTATTACCGGGGAGGGCATCGTCATCATAGACAAAAAAAGGAAGAGTATTGAAATACCCTGTGATACCCTCGTCCTAGCTCTGGGTCTGGAACTATGTGCGGAAGTTGTTGAGAAGTTCAGCGGACTGGCCCCCGAGGTATCCATCATCGGCGACTGTAATAACCAGAGTGGCAATTTATACAGCGCCGTTTCGGAGGGATTCTTCGCGGCTATGGACATTTAAGCAGGTTGTTCACCTCAGGTAGGACTTGTCCAGATTGTTTAACCAGGGTCACTTTTGCTTATACGCTGCCGGAGTTCTTCTGCTGTTTTCCGATTAATATCGCCGTCAGAATAGAAGCGGCGCTAATAACGGCGGCCAGGAGGATAACATGCCGGAAACTCTCGATGACGGATAGCCGCTCCAGCATATCGCGGGCAATACCCTGTCCGGTCAGTTCGGCCAATTTGAACGACTGCTGGTGCGCGTAGAGCGTGCCGGCGATTGCCATGCCGGTAGAGCCGCCGAGGAGTCTTACGGTATTGGCTACCCCTATAGTGGTAGCCAGGTTGCTCCGGGGCGCCGCCCCGATGATAGCGCTCTGGTTGGGGGCCATGAATACACCCATGCCTACCCCGAAGAGGAGCAGGACTAAGGCGATATGGAATATCTCGGTGTTAATGTCCAGGCGGCTTGCGAAAAAGAGGGCCGCCGTGAAACAGCCCGTCGCGAAGACCATCGGTGGTCGGTTGCCGATTTTGTCGGAAAGCCATCCGCTTATCGGCGATAGTATCACCGGCGGGATGGCAATCAGTGCCATTAGCATGCCCATGGTGGACGGTGATACCAGTAGCCCGCTGATTAAGAAGAAGGGGAAGAGAACAGGGCACATCGAGCCCGAGGTCATCTGGATGATACTGGTCAGGCTGGCCATGCTGAAAACACGGTTTTTAAAGAAACTGAGGTCGAGTACAGGCTCGACGACCCGTCTTTCCAGGTAAATAAAGACTCCCAGAAAAACAACCGCGGCTGCCGCCAGCGCCAGGGCGGACGGTGAAAGGTAGCCCCAGTCGCTGCCGAGATTGAGATAAAGGAGCAGGCAGCTGATGCTGCCAAGCAGGGTTACGGCGCCTCCGTAGTCGAGTTTGAGGGCCGTGCTGCTTTTTTCCTGTTCCCTGATAATTATTATCGCCATTATCAGGCAGATGATGCCTACCGGTATTCGCGTGTAAAAAACGCCCTGCCAGTCCAGGTAATCGATGATGACGCCGCCGAGGGCGGGGCCGGCTATCAGGCCGACCGATGTCAGCATGGCAAACAGGCCGATTGCCCGTCCCTGCTGGTCACGCGGAAAGACAGCGACGACAATGGCGCTGCCCACCGTCAACGTCATGGCGGCTCCGGCCCCCTGCACGACGCGCGATGCTATCAGCATGGTGATGTTAGGAGATACCGAGCAGAGAATAAGCCCCAGCGTATAGATTGCCAGACCGATGATATATACTTTCTTTCGCCCGATGGTATCCCCGACCTTGGCCAGTGTCAGCAGCAAGCCCAGCTCGGCAATGGAAAAAGCGATAGCAAGCCAGACGACGACCGAAGCATCGGTATGGAATACATCGGTAAGCCGGGGGAACGAAACCGTGATAATGCTCATATCCAGGGCCGCCGAGAAATTGGCCAGCGATATGGACACGAGCACCCACCACTTGTAAGCTCCACTCGTGCTGTTCGCGTCCTGATTCATTTAGTCCTGTTCAAAAAACCTTTCAGAGGGCCGGCCAGGTTACCAGTGTTTTTACTGCCTGAAGCCCCCGTCCAGTAAGCTCTCGATGGCAGCATCTCCAGTTCCTTCATATACGTCCCAGAGCATAAAGTCGTAACGAGCGTTCCACAGCATCCCGCAGGAACCCGGCCGCGTTCACCATGGCTTCTTCCGGTGCTGTGCAGCCGGGCATGATACTGACGACGGCATCGATGCCGCAGCCATATACCTCCCGATACCCGCTGCCTAGTTCCCCGGCAAAGGCAATTATCGGGATGCCGGCCTTTTTCGCCCTTTTTGCTATTCCGGAGATGGTCTTACCGCGAGGCGTCTGGTGGTCGATACGCCCTTCTCCCGTCAGTACTAGGTCGGCACCCGGCAGGTATTTATCCAGACCGATGCTATCGCAGACGAGGTCGATTCCGCTTTGCAGTGAAGCATCAAGGAAGGCAACCAGTCCGGCACCCAGGCCACCGGCAGCTCCGTACCCCGGCGGCGTACCGATTTCCCGTCCCAGGTCCCTCCTGACGACGTCGGCGAAGGTACGCAGGGCAGCATCGAGCCGCCGGACCATGTCCGGTGTAGCACCTTTCTGAGGACCGTAAATATATGCGGCGCCTTCCGGGCCGTAAAGTGGATTGGTAACATCGCAGGCGCCGATAATCGTGCTCTCCGCAACGAGGGGGTGCCGCCCGGTGATGTCGATACACTCCAGGCGAGCCAGCCCGCCCCCGCCCGGTGGAACCGGTTGATTTTGAGCGTCCAGGAGTTTGATGCCGAGCGCCTGTGCCATACCGGCCCCGCCATCCGTGGTGGCACTATCGCCCAGGCCGATGATTATCCGGCGATACCCCTTCTCCAGCACCGCCCGGATAAGTTCGCCGGTTCCCCGGGTGCTGGCCTCCGTGGGATTAAGGGCGTTTTTCGGTACCAGGTTAAGACCGGAAGCTGCCGCCATCTCGATAACGGCGGTTTTCCCGTCCCCGAGAATCCCCCAGGTAGCATTGACCCTGGCATCCAGCGGACCATTTACTTCCGTGGTGGACAACCTGCCCCCGGTCGCTGCCACCATGGCCTTCACGGTACCTTCACCACCATCGGCTACTGGCAGCAGGGTAATTTCGCAGTCTTTAATCGCGGATTTCACGCCTTCGGCCATAGTTTCGGCAGCCTCGTGGGCTTGAAGGCTTCCCTTGAATGCCTGAGGTGCGATAATTATTTTCATGGTGCTGCCTGTAACAATTACTATATACGTGGTATCATATTTTGTCCACTTTATTGCCGATTTACGGGATAGAGGTAGAAGCCGGCAAGGAGACGTTTTATGACTGCAGACATGAGAATAATTAAGGCCGAGAAGCTTACCGTTTTTTACATAAATGAGTAAATTGACATCTATTTGAAGGTCGTTTTACAATGGCGAACAGCGGTGTCATTGGAGATAATGCAGTCGAAATGGAAAAACGTTTCAAAGTAGTACTGGTGGACGGTGTAGAGGGCAATCAGGTGATGCCGGTTCTGGAAGAGTCCGAGGAACTGGCTAAAGTCAATGCCGAGCTGGTCGTGGCGGGATGTACCTGCGAGGACGACATCGTCGCCACGGCGCAGGATGCCGATGCCATACTAACTATCGGGGCCCCGTTGACGCGCCGCGTCATGGAAAATTTACCGAAATGCCAGGTTATTACCCGCTACGGCATCGGCTACGATACAATCGATGTTGATGCTGCGACCGATAATAATATTCTCCTGGTTAATGTCCCTGATTTCTGCCTCGAGGAAGTCTCCAACCACGCGATTATGTTGCTGCTGGCATGTGCGAAAAAGGTGGTCCTGCTGAATAACCGCATCAAGGAAGTCGGCTGGATGGAAGCCAGGCAGGCGCAATCACCGATGGGGTCGGTTTACGGGCAGACCCTGGGAATCATAGGCTTTGGTAATATCGGCCGAATGACAGCGAAAAAGGCACAGTGTTTCAGCCCGAAGGTGCTGGGCTACGACCCTTATGTGGATAAGGCCCTGGCTAAGGACTACGGAATAAGTCTCGTCGACCTGCCCGAACTTCTCAGGGAGGCAGACTATGTTTCGGTGCATACGGCGCTGACTAGGGAGACATATCATCTTCTCGGCGAACGTCAGTTCAAACTGATGAAGCCGGGTGCCTATTTAATCAATACGGCGCGTGGTGCCATCATCGATGAGCCGGCACTTGTCCGGGCTTTACAGGAAAAATGGATAGCCGGGGCCGGACTGGACGTATTTGAACAGGAGCCGGTCGATGCGGATAATCCGCTGCTGAAGATGGACAACGTTATCGTTTTACCCCACTCCGCTTCCTTCTCGGATGCCTCGTTTAAGCGACTGCGGCAGAGCGTCGGGCGGGAAACGGCGCGGGTGTTGAGCGGAAAGTGGCCGAAGAATGTAGTCAATAAAACGTGCCGACCGAAAGTAGACCTGAAGCGGGAGTAATAAGTCATGCTTATTAACATTACGGTTACTTCGATAGCGGCTTTTTCCAGCAATTATTGATTTTAATTGTCGTAGAAGGGATTTTTAACATGAAGAAAAACCGACTCCGCGAACTACTGAAGGAAGGGAAACCGACCTTGGGCACTCACGTGCTGTCGACGTGGCCGGGAATTGTCGAAGTTATCGGCCAGACCGGCGCTTTCGACTATATCGAATACGTCGGCGAGTACTCCTCGTTCAGTCTCGAGCAAATGGACAAT
This sequence comes from uncultured Dehalococcoidaceae bacterium, assembly GCA_964500415.1. Taxonomy (GTDB): domain Bacteria; phylum Chloroflexota; class Dehalococcoidia; order Dehalococcoidales; family RBG-16-60-22; genus JAFGPF01. Next base: position 19,074 of record CAZCOB010000002.1, read on the forward strand.
TTCGGGCGGGCAATAGAACTCTTCCCCGACATGTCGGCGATGATGAAGGTAGAAGAGCAGACCCGGGGCTTCATCGCCGCCAGGGCAATCGATTCCGGTATTCAGAACGTACTCTTCACCGACTGCCGTTCTGCGGATGATGTCAGGGAGTGTATCCGTTACGTCCGCCCGGAGACACCGGAGTCGGGCGGCATCCACGGTTACGGCATGCGGCGCAGCACCGGCTACGGCTACGGCAGCCAGGTAGCGGACTGGACGGAGGCGATGGATGAGGTCGTCGTCGCCATAATGATTGAAAAGAAAGGCGCTATTGAGAACCTGGAGGAAATTCTCTCCGTCAGAGGCGTGGACATGGTGCAGTTCGGCCCGGTCGACTACTCCATAAGCATCGGTAAGCCGGGACAAACGCAGAGTCTGGATGTTGAGGGAGCTCATAAATATATGATAGAGATGGCTTTGAAAAAGGGAGTGGCTCCGAGGGTGGAAATCGGCAGCTTCGAGCAGGCCAAACCGTACGTGGAAATGGGGATTCGCCACTTCTGCATCGGCTGGGACACCAACGTCATCGCGCAATGGTGCCGGCAGCAGGCGCAGGGAATGGCCGGACTGCTCAAGTGAGTGAAAAAGGGGAAATCAGATGACCAGACCAAGAGTATTTATTGCGCGAAACATATTTCAGGAAGCCCTGGATAGAATCAGCAAGGTCGCCGAAATGGAAGTATGGCCGGACGATTTGCCGCCGGCCTACGAGGTTATGCTACAAAAAACGCGGGACGCCGACGGCCTGTTGACGATGTTGAGTGATAAAATCGACGCAAATCTCATGGAGAAATCGTCGCGGCTGAAAGTCATCAGCAACATGGCGGTCGGTTACGATAATATTGACGTCGCGGAAGCAACCAGGCGTGGCATTTACGTCGGCTATACGCCGGGAGTCCTCACCGAAACGACCGCCGATTTAATTTTCTCCCTGCTCATGGCGGCGGCCCGGCGCATCGTCGAAGCGGATAACTACACCCGGGACGGGCGGTGGAAGGCCTGGGGCCCTATGACCCTGCTGGGACAGGACATTCACCACGCCACACTTGGCATCATCGGCCTGGGTCGCATCGGTATGGAGGTAGCCAAGCGGGCCAGGGGCTTCGATATGAAAGTCCTTTACTACAGCCGGACGCGAAAAAGCCCCGAGGAAGAAAGCAGGCTGGGTCTGGAATACGTTGACCGGATGCCGGAACTTCTGGCCAGGTCCGACTTCGTCAGTCTCCACATTCCGCTGACGGAGGAAACATATCATCTTATCGGTGCTGAAGAGTTCGCCATGATGAAGCCGACGGCCGTTTTTATCAACGCCTCACGCGGTGCCGTTACCGACCAGCGGGCGCTATACGAAGCCCTGAAAACCGGGCAGATATTCTCCGCCGCTATAGACGTTACCGAGGTCGAACCGATACCCATGAACGACCCCCTGCTGACCCTGAATAATATCGTCATCACACCGCATATAGGCAGTGCCAGTATACCCACCCGGACAACGATGGCCCTGATGGCCGCCGACAATCTTATTCACGGTCTGCGTGGTGATACTCCACCGGACTGCGTTAATCCCTGAAACCCTCGGAAGGCCTTATCCTTGAAGTGAAAAGAGGTTGAAATGAAGGAAGCAAGGAAATGGGATAAAGAATATGATGTGGTAGTGGCAGGCTATGGCGGCGCCGGTATTTCAACTGCTATCACCGCCTGTGATAACGGTGCCAGTGTCATAATACTGGAAAAGGCACCTTTCCCGGGGGGAGGCCAGACCCGGACGTCAGGGCTCGGGGCGGCCTTTGCCACCGATCCGGAAGGCGCTGCCGAATATTTGTACGCTGCCAGCTCTAACGGACTTGAGGACGCGGACGTTACATCGAAGATTTCGGTGGTACCTAAGGAAGACTGCCTGATATTCATGAAGGAGATGGCGAATAATCCGGATTGGCTTAAATCAATGGGAGTTGAGCATTCCATAAGAAAGGGTAGCTCCGCCCAGTATCCCAGATTCCCGGGAGCAGATTCTTTCGGCCACGTCGTTATTAAGGGATGGGGTATTCAATTTCTGGAGACAATGAAAATTCAACTCGAAAAAAGAGGTATTGAAGTTTTATTCGAAACTCCTGCCACCGAGTTAATTCAAGATGCAGAAACCAGAGAGATAAGGGGCGTTTACGCCACCAGTAAAGGGAAAAAGATAGTCATCAAAGCGAAAAAAGGAGTCGTCCTGTGTACGGGAGGCTTTGAGTTTGAAGAAGAAATGAAAGCAAATTACCTGAGACCTTTTCCGCTTAAATTCGCTGGCTGGCCGTATAATACCGGAGACGGCATCAAAATGGCACAGCGTGCCGGGGCCGACCTCTGGCATATGAATACCATGGTCGGATACCTGGCTATCTGGGTTCCCGAATACAAAGTCGCCTGGCTGCTGGTTTTCGGCAGAGGAATCTGGGTAAATAAATACGGCAGGAGATATACCGACGAGGGTATCAATATAAAAAGCCACAACTGGTGGTTGAAGCATTGTGATTATAATATAGAGGAGCCCGGATATGCCGACCTTCCGACCTATTTAATTTTCGATGAAACCGTAAGGAAACAGGGCTCTATTTCGGCCAACTCTGCTTCTGGTGCCGGGTACCTGCTGGGTATTCAAACTTTTCCGGCTGAACTTGGGGGCTGCCCTGAAGGCTGGAGTCGTGACAATATGCGCGAGATAGAAAAAGGATGGATAAAGAAAGCCGACACTGTTAAAGAGCTGGGGCGTCTTATCGGCGGTAAGATGGACCCGGCTGCCCTTGAAGAGACTGTGAAAAAATACAATAGCTACTGCGAGCAGGGGTATGACCCGGAGTTCGGCAGGGGCGTACAATCGCTAAAACCGCTGGTGACGCCGCCGTTCTATTCCTGCGCCCTGTACCCGGGCGGCATCAATACCTGCGGGGGGCCGCGTCGGAACGCCTACGGGCAGGTACTCGACCCTTTTAAGGAAATTATACCGAGGCTGTACAGCGCCGGGGAAATGGGGTCGATTTGCGGTAATATCTACGCCATCGGGGGTCTTGACGCAGGCGAAATGCTGGCATCCGGTCGCCTGGCCGGCAGGAGCGTTTCAGCCCTGAAGAACCGGGACTAAGTTACCGCACATTCTCAATAAATTCAGAATGACAAAATACATTATAGTGTTATTAGGAAACCTGATGCAAAGTTACAGGTACGATACCGGCGCGGCCTGTTTCAAGTTATAGCACAACATAATCCGGTGTAGCTTACTTTATATTGGGTACACCTGTGTTTCTATCGTAATATCAATCTATAAAACAGGCGGATTTTACGGATGAAAAACGTCTGTTTTCAGCTCTCCGGTACTTGATAATCCGGTGGTTTCTTGATATAATATTATTAGGTATAACCGAATATTACTATTCCAACGAATTATTATGTTAAAGGAAATAACAACATGAAACAGGAAAAAGAGGCTTTGATTCAACACATTATTGAGGTGTCCGGTAACATATATGATGCACTTAAACCTAATATTCCAGTAGATTATCTATCATCAGACCTCACCGTGGCACAGTTGAGGGTGCTGCTGGTCCTGCATACCGATGGTCCTGCTAAAATGAGTTCCATCGCTTCTATTCTTCATGTTGCACTGTCCACAGCCACCGGCGTGATGGATAATCTGGTAAAGAAAGAGCTGGTCGTGCGTGAAGCCGACCTTCATGACCGCAGGCTGGTTGTCTGTAAACTATCCCCGGCAGGCCAGGAACTCATCAACAAGTTATGGGTATCTGGAGAGTTCCAGATGGAGAGACTCCTGAACGGTTTAACGTTAGAACAGCTTGGAAAAGCCACAGAGGTTGCCGAGATGCTATTTGACAACGTGTCTCCGAAAATCAGCAAACAAGGCGGGGACGTAACGAAGTGAAAAGACTATCACAAGCACTAGCACGATTTATCGAGCGCCGGCCCTGGTGGTTCATCGTAATTGCCGTATTACTATCGGCGGCAGCCGTTCCGGGCGTTACCATGCTGGAAACGGAGACCGGTTTTGAAGCCTTTGTTTCATCTGATTCGAAAATATCGCAGGACAATTCACGTTACGAAGCTCAATTTGGCGGAGAACCGATTACTATTCTGCTTACCGGGAAGCTCGATGATATATTCTCGACTGAGAACCTGGCGATACTGGCCGGATTTGCGGAGAAAATCAACAGTGATGAGCGTTACCGGGCTATTAATAGCCCACTCACTCTGCTGCAAATAGCCTGCGAGGAGGCAAGTCAGGCAGGGCAATCCTTCCAGGAGCAGCTTATCCTCGCCCAGGAGGAAGCGGCGGCACAGGCAGAGCAGGCTGCGTCAGACATAGGGCTTAGCGATTTACAGCAGGAGCAGGCAGCCGAGCAAGCACGGACGGAAGTCCTGGATAAATTACAGCCGCAGATAGAACAGTTGCAGCTCATCGGAGAGCCCGGCCTGGACAATCCGCTCTTTATCAAGTCCGTACTTTATGATACCGAAGGCGCCGTCAGCCAGATAATGCAACCCTTCATCCCGGATGATGAACATGCCATTATTCTGGTTATTCCCCAGGGGAACATGAGCGACGAGGCGCTTCTACAGGTAGCCCGGGATATCGAGGCACTCTTCTCAACCGAGCCACTGACCCAGGTAGATACTGCGGTAATCTCTGATTCCAAGCTGGTAAATTCTATCAGCGTCAGCATGGGCAGTAACATTACTATCCTGTTAAGTCTATCAGTTATCGTTATGTTTGTAATCCTGGTGGCCATGTTCCGGGTGCGCTGGCGGTTGCTTTCCCTGTTTATGGTATGCATCAGTGCCCTGTGGACATTCGGCCTGATGGGCTATCTCGCGATACCCGTCACCATGGCTACCATGGCAGTACTGCCGATACTTATCGGTCTGGGCATAGACTTTTCCATACAATTTCATAATCGCTATCAAGAAGAAGTCACCAGAAGCAGGACTGTTGCCGAGGCCATTATTACCTCGGTATCAAACATGTTCCCGGTAGTCGGTATCGCTCTGGTTGCTACCATAATCGGTTTCATCACGCTTTATATCTCCGAGGTGCCCATGATACGTGATTTCGGTATGGTGCTGGCTATGGGTATCATCATCAGCTACATTGTCGGTCTTTTCCTGCTTCACAGTATTGTCTATCTGGCTGATAAGAGAACACCGGTTAAACGGCTAAGAGAGTCAGCATCAAAAGCTGGTGGTCGTATTGAAGGTATCCTCTCACGTATTGCCAAGCTGGCGGTTAATTATACCCTGTGGATATTCCTGGTAGCCCTTCTCTTTGCGATTGGGGGAGCTGTTGTGGATCACTGGCTGCCGACGAATACAGACTACGAAGAGCTCATTCCCCAGGACATCCCGGAACTGCTGGAGATGAGAGAGTTACGTGAAATTACCGGTAGTGGGGGGACACTGAACTTTATGATAGAGGCTGATGACGTAACCCGCCCGGAGATACTCTGCTGGTTACAAAAATATCAGGATGAAGCACTGTTATCCCATCCGGAGCTTATCTCGGTAAATAGCCCGGCGACATTAGTCAGCGGAGCCGCCGGGGGAATCATTCCTGACCGGACACAAATAGATGGGATACTTGAAAACACGCCCCGACTTTATTTAGAGCAGGTTCTCTCTGAAGACCGTAACATGGCGAGCGCTTCTTTCAGCATCAAATACATCTCCCTGGAGGAAACGCATGACCTGCTGCAACTGATGAAAGAGGAGGCCAGGTCGCCGGCAGGCGTTCAAATTTCTCCAGTCGGCGGACTCGCCCTCGGGTCGAGTACGATGGACGCGATGGTAGGTGCCAGGCTTACCATGAATTTAATTTGCCTCGGCGCGGTTTTTATTATCCTTTTGCTGGTCTACCGGCGTTTCGGCAGCACTATATTTACTATCATACCGGTTGGTGCCGTAATCGCCTGGTCTTCACTGGATATGTACCTTATCGGTATTCCGCTTAACCCGCTTACCGCCATTATGGGGGTTATTATTATTGGTATTTGTACGGAGTTCATGGTGTTGCTGATGGGACGGTATGAAGAAGAGAAAAAGCTGGGGTTGTCTCCTAAAGATGCTATGGTCACGGCGATAGCGAAGATAGGGCGAGCCATAGTAACTACGGCACTGACTACCGTAGGCGGCTTTGGCGTTCTGATAGCGTCAAATTTCGTGATGACTCGCGACTTTGGTATCGCCACGGTTGTTGGATTATTCCTTTGCCTGATAATGACGATTACGGTAATGCCGGGGCTTATTGTATGGTATGACAACTGGCTCAGGCGACGTATATCAAGATAATACTTGATTGACCTTTCTCCCGAAAACAGTAATACGCTGAATTAGAGTCTTCCGCTTCAACGCTATCTCCATTTGAGGTCTCAGTTCAACGTCTTTAATCCCCCATTCATTCTGTGGATACGCATGCCAATTTTGTCTTAATAGGATTATCTATTCCCCTATCACGAGCAGTACCAGAAAGTGAATCTATAAAATCCAGCTTTTATTCATAATGCGAATCAGTTACTGCATTATTGCCCTTTTCAAGTTTTTACTCTCAGGCTTCTACTGATGCCGTGAAGGCATAAATTTTAAGATAAGAAATGCCCCGACAATACTGATTCCGCAGGTAACAAACGCCATTATCTGCCATCCATCCATAAAGCTGCTCTTGGCAACCAGTGCCGAGATGCTGGCTCAGATAAAAGTTGACGCAGACCTGGCCCATGAACTTAACTCTCTTTTTCTCTTCGGGCTGGTGAGGGAAAAAGACTAGCAGTTTCAGGTACCCCACCTGACAGAGAATAATTTACAGGAATAAGCAATTGATACGGTCTAGCCGGTACCCATGGCTTCCGTAAGTGCGGTATCAAACTGGCTATTGTAAAGCGAGGCATAGAAACCGTCAGCAGCAAGCAATTCCCGGTGATTACCCTGCTCAACTATGTCCCCTTCGTTCATAACGAAAATAATATCGGCATTGCGTATCGTGGAAAGACGGTGAGCGATAACAAAACTGGTCCTGTCTTTCATAAGCTCATCCATAGCTTTTTGAATCAGCACTTCGGTTCTCGTATCGACCGAGCTTGTTGCTTCATCCAGGATCAGTATCTTCGGGTTGGCAAGGAAGGCGCGGGCTATCGTTAAAAGCTGTTTTTGCCCCTCCGAGATATTGCTGGACTCTTCATTTAGCTCCATATCGTAGCCGTGCGGTAATGCATGAACGAAATTATCGACATAAGCCATTTTCGCTGCCGCGATAACCTCTTCATCCGTTACGTCGAAGTTGCCGTATCGTATGTTTTCTTTGATTGAACCGTTAAACAGCCACGTATCCTGTAGAACCATCCCGAACATATTCCTGAGGTCCTGGCGCCGGTAATTCCTGATGTCGACTCCGTCCACGGTAATAGCACCGTCGTTGATATCGTAAAAACGCATCAGCAGCTTGACCAGCGTGGTTTTACCGGCACCGGTCGGCCCGACTATAGCTACCTTCTGTCCGGCGTGTATATCCGCTGAAAAATCCTTGATGACGATTTTCTCGGGGTTATATCCGAAGTGCACATTCTTAAACGATACATTACCGCTGACCTTCCCGGGTTTTACGGCATCAGCTGTCTCGGGTACTACCTCTTCTTCATCGAGGAACTCAAACACGCGCTCGGCAGCGGCCATAGTCGACTGTAACACGTTGGCGATATTCGCCGTCTGTGTGATGGGCTGTGTAAACAATCTTATATACTGGATGAACGCCAGTATATCGCCGACTCCGATTATCTTTACAACGGCAAGATACCCGCCTAGGATACTGACCAGTATATATCCCAGATTGCTGATGAAAGTCATGACCGGCATCATGGCGCCGGATAGAAATTGAGATTTCCAGGCTGCGTCGTACAACTCGTCGTTCAAACCGTCGAACTTGCGAACGGATTTTTCTTCCCCGTTGAATGCTTTCATGATGTTATGCCCGGAATACATTTCCTCGACGTGTCCGTTGATATGGCCCAGGTATTCCTGCTGCTTTCTGAAGTATTTCTGCGAAGCTTTTACCACAAACCTGACCAGCAGTAGCGACATCGGCAGTATCACCAGCGTTGCCAAGGTCATCAGCCAGCTTATTGTCAGCATCATCACCAGAACGCCGATTATAGTGGTGAACGCGGTGACTATCTGCGATAAATTCTGGGTTAATGTTGTATTTATCGTGTCGACATCGTTGGTGACGCGGCTCAAGATTTCTCCGTGGGTTTTCGTATCGAAATATTTCAGCGGGAGGCGGTTTATCTTTTCCGCGATATTTTTCCGGAACTGATAGGTAATTTTCATAGCAATACCGGACATGATATAGCCCTGTAAATAGTTGCACGCTGCGGAGACGATATATAAGCCGATTAAGACAAATATTATCCTGCCGATATAATCAAAATCGATGGCCGACCCCGGAACATGCATCATTTTAGCCATCACGCCTTCGAAGAGCCGGTTGGTGGCATTGCCGAACAGCTTGGGGCCTATTATGGTGAAAACGGTACTGGCTATGGCGAAGAACAGCGATAAGATAATTAAATATTTAAAGGGTTTCAGATACTGTAAGAGGGTTTTCAGGGTATTTTTAAAGTCCTTGGCTCTTTCGCCGGCCAGCATGGCCATGCCGTGCCCACCCCCAGGCCCGCCACCCATCGGGGGTCCATCCAGAGGGGGTCTGCCTCTCGGAGGTCTGCCTATAGGGCCAATACTACCCTGTGGTGTTCTATCAGGCTGGCTCACGAACCGAGTTCCTCCCTGGATAGTTGCGATTCCGCGATTTCCCGGTAAACCTCGCAGTCTCTCATTAAATCTTTGTGCACGCCTCTTCCTACGATTTCGCCGTGGTCCAGGACCACTATCTGGTCCGAATACATAATACTGCCTACCCTCTGGGTCACAATCAGTACCGTGGCATTACTTGTCTCTTTTTTCAGCGCCCTTCTCAGGGCGGCATCGGTCTTGAAATCGAGGGCTGAAAAGCTGTCGTCAAAAATGCATATCTCCGGCTGTTTTGCCAGGGCGCGGGCAATAGATAGCCGCTGCTTCTGTCCGCCGGAAAGATTGGTACCGCCCTGGGCCACGGCTGCGTTAAAACCGTCGCCACTCTTTTTAACAAAGTCGAGAGTCTGGGCCGCTGCCGTAACTCTCTCCATATCGGCATCGGTGATATTTTCCTTTGCGTATTTTATATTGCTAGCAATAGTCCCGGAAAACAGCGAGCTCTTCTGCGGGACGTAGCCTATTTTATCGCGGAGGTCATGCTGTGTGACTTCCCGTATATCGACGCCGTCGACAAGAATACTGCCGCCGGTAACATCATAAAAGCGGGGAATCAGGTTAACCAGAGTTGATTTGCCGCTGCCCGTACTTCCGATAAACGCCGTTGTCTGCCCGGGTTTAGCCGTGAAGTTAAGGTTCTTCAGCACATCCTCCTCAGCGTTGGGATAACGGAATGAAACGTTCTTAAATTCAAGATAACCCTTAATATCAATATCGAATTTCTGAGGATTCTCGGTGTCTGTAATAACAGGCTCGGTATCCAGCACCTCATTGATACGCTGGACGGAGACAAGGGCACGCGGCAGCATAATGAATACCATCGATACCATGAGGAACGCCATGATTATCTGCATGGTATATTGCATAAAAGCCATCATGTCGCCGACCTGCATCGAGCCGGCGTCAATCTGATGGGAGCCTACCCACACGATAAGTATCATAATGCCGTTCATTATCAGCATCATGGTTGGCATCAGCATTACAATGACGCGGTTGAGAAAAAGGTTTGTCTTTGTCAAATCGGTATTGGCAACATCGAACTTCCCTTCCTCGTGTCGCTGGGTGTTGAATGCCCGGATTACCATTAATCCCGTGAGCATTTCGCGGGTCACCAGGTTAACCTTGTCGATCAACTTTTGCACGATCTTGAATTTCGGCACGGCTACGATAAGCAGTATTCCTATCATCATCAACAAAGCCATTACCGCCGCAGCGATAATCCATGACATCGATATATCGCCGCTGACCACCTTGATAATCCCGCCTATACCGAGTATCGGGGCATAAAAAGCGATTCTAAATAGGATTACCAGAAGCATCTGAATTTGCTGAATGTCGTTGGTCGACCGCGTTATTAAAGAAGCTGTGGAGAACTTATCGAACTCGGTATTGGAAAAACTCTCCACGCGCATGAACAGTTGCTGGCGTAAATTACGCGACAGGCCGCCGGAAACACGTGCCGCCAGATAACCGACCCATACCGAAGCGCCCGCACCGCCGAGAGTAATAAGCAGCATAAACGTGCCGATTTTCAGCATGTAACCGAACTGGATGTTTTTAACATCCATGCCGATGGCCTGATACTCGTTGGATAGATAGCTGGCTGAAAATTGTGTAATTAAGCCAGGCGGGACCAGGTCGATTTGCGTGGCTATTTTCTGGCGGAGAGAATCCAGTTCGGAAGCGGGCATCTCAGCAAGCAGTGTAGAACGGTCCGCCCCCGCCGGTATTTCTGCGGCACCGCCTTCAAGTGCGCCGGGGCCTTCCTGGCTTAAGGCTGAAACGGCCATGATAGACCTGCCGAAAATGCTGTTCAGCTTTTCGGTTGCCTCTTCATTGTCTGTGTTCAGGATGTATATTGGCTGATTAGCGAGCTCGGGGTAGTCTTTAACGTATCTGGCGTAATCGCTTCCGGAAAGGGCCTGGCTATCGAGCAGGGTATAATTCTTTTCAACCTCTGCCCTTTCACTTTCGCTCATAAAGAATACCAGGTTATTTAATTCGCTCGCACGAATAGCCTCCGGGACCGAGTTCTGAATACCTCTCTGCTGTATGCCAATATTAACGATGTCGGCCATGTAGCCGGGTAAAGAAAGGTCGGCCATTGCCTGCGCGAACAGCAGGGCAAAAATCAGTATAACCGACCATGCAAAAGGCTTGAGATGTCTAATCAGCTTCAACATTGATTAAATCCCTGATTTCTAATACGTGTCCGGTAACAATACACTCTTTTATTTTTCTGAATAAACATTGGCGGCTGATATAGCCTGTGCGCTATATTTAAGGGGCAATTACCCGTCAGGCTCCTTTTCCTCCATGTGATGTATCGATTTTTGAAATTATATTGATGAGTTGTTTCAATTCCTCGTTGCTCAGGACTTCGAACACCCGGGTTACTGACGCCAGGTAATCCTTTTTGAATTTTTCATGGTGGCTCCAGGCCTTATCGGAAAGCTTCAACCTCACCACTCTCCGGTCGTTCGGGTCTCCCTCCCGTATCACCAGGCCTTTCTCCACCAGCACATCTACAAATTGTGTAATTGCCCCCGGCGTAATGCCGCTCATCTCGGCCAGTTCTTTTACCGAAGTTCCTCCGGGATTCCTGGCGATAGACAGGAGCAGACGTACCTGCGGCGGGCTCAGTTCCGGTTCGCTGGGTACGGCCCCGTGGCCAACATGCCTCATTACCGACATCATGTTCTGGACGAGTGTTTGAATTAAGTCTTCTCTGGTTTTGTCCATCGTCGTCATTAAAGTTTAGCTACTTAACATTTTAGCTCCTAAAGTATATTTTGTCAATACCATTTCCCTGTAATGAGAAAATTTTAATGGTGTCTGATGGGTAAATTGTTGGGAGTTCCATATCAAAAATTGATTTTAAAATTACGCAAGTAATATAATCACGTGTGGCCTTATAATTCCCCGGGAGAGAAGGAGAATAATCGTGTCAGATGGAAAAAGTAAGGAAGTAATGCATGGCACGGAGGAAACAAGAGTCAGGAGTGTTGGTTTTTTGGGTTTACCCGGCGGTGGAGCCGAAGGGGCGGTGGATGTCAGGGACGGTAAGATAGTTAGAATCAGGCCGTTACACTATGATTGGAAATATGACAAAGAGCATTTAAATCCGTGGAAGTTGACGAAGAACGGCAAAACCCTGGAACCCCTTATGAAATCGCTGCCCGGTACCTTTTCACTGGCATATAAAAAGCGGGTATATTCTCCCAACCGGATTAAGTACCCTTTGAAGAGGGTCGATTGGGACCCTAACGGCAAAAGAAATCCACAGAACCGGGGCAAGAGTAAGTACAGGAGAATATCCTGGGACGAAGCTATTGATATTATAGCCGGTGAGATAAAAAGGATTCATAAGGAATACGGCCCCCTGGCGATACTGACACAGCAAGAAGGCCACGGGGAGAACAAGTGGCTGCAGGGTCCTCACGGTATGCCGACGCTGCTTCTTAAGAAAATGGGTGGTTATACCCAGCAGATAAGAAATGCGGACAGCTGGGAGGGGTGGTACTATGGTGCCGAACATGTCTGGGGACAGGGATTATACGGTCATTATTTTCCGGCGAATAATGTGTTGAAGGATATTATTGATTACTGCGATATGCTTCTGGTATGGGGAGGCGACCCGGAGACAACAACCTGGGGATTTTGCGGGCAGCTTGCCAGCCGCGTATCCTATTTCTGGACGGAGGTCGGCATCAAGCAGGTATATATCTGCCCGGACCTTAATTACGGTGCTGCTGTCCATGCTGACAAGTGGATTCCGGTACTGCCCAATACCGATGCTGCCCTGCAACTGGCGATAATATATACCTGGACTAAAGAAGGTACCTATAACAAGGACTACGTGGCAACTCATTCGGTCGGCTTTGATAAGGTTAAAGCCTATGTTATGGGTGAGGAAGACGGGGTACCCAAGACGCCAGCGTGGGCTTCTCCCAGGTGCGGCGTCCCGGAATGGACGATTAAAGCACTGGCCAGAGAATTTGCCGCCAGGATAACTTCAATAGTCCACTTTTTCGGGGGCGGTTTTATCCGCGGGCCGTGGTCCAGTGAACCTGCCCGGCTGGAATGTATTATGTTGGGGATGCAGGGGCTGGGTGGTCCCGGCGTTCACCAGTACCAGGTAACCTGGCATGGGCTACCCCGGAGCGAGAAGTCGCCGAAGAATAAGCTTTTCACCTTCGGAGCTGTCTCCGGAGGCACCGCATGGCATTTTGACAACCGGGTAGCTTACCCCATGACCGGCAACAGCCGCGTCAGCCAGAAGCAGTTTTTCCCCAAGACCATGTTCCACGAAGCCATTCTTAATCCACCCTGTAGCTGGTATGGTAAGAGCCAGTGCTCGGCGCCGCCTGAGGACCAGTTTATCCAGTACCAATACCCGGCTGAGGGTTGTCCTGAGATACATATGGTCTGGAGCGACAGCGTCTGTATGACCACCTGCTGGAACCAGGGAACGAAGACGGTAGAAGCCTTCAGAAGCCCCAAGATAGAGTTCGTCGTTCACCAGCACCCCTGGCTCGAGAACGATTGTTTCTGCGCCGATATCATCCTGCCAGTATGCACCACTTATGAGGTGGACGATATGATGCCGAACTACTGGCCTGGCCTGCAGTTTAATAACGTGATGTTGATGAGGCAGGCCGTCAAGCCGGTCGGCGAATCCAGGAGTGATTATGAGATAACGGTGGATATCGCCAGGAAGCTGGGGACGGAAGAGGCGGTTACCGAGGGTAAGAGTCTGGAGGAGTGGTTAAAATGGACTTATGAGAGCCTGGGGCTGCCGGAACAGATAAGCTGGGAGGATTTTAAAGAAAAGCAGTACTACGTTTTCCCGATAGCCAGGGACTGGGAAAAAGACCCGGTCGGTCTCAGGCCTTTCTACGAAGACCCGGAAAAGAACCCCCTGCCGACACCTTCGGGCAAGCTGGAGTTCTACTCGGAGAGACTGGCAAAACACTTCCCGGATGATGAGGAAAGGCCACCGATTCCGAAGTGGATTGAAAAGGGCCCGTGGCATGATGAAAGACTATCCGGGCAGAGAGCCGGGAAGTACCCGTTACTCCAGATGTCCAACCACGGTCGGTGGCGGATGCACGCCCAGTGCGATGATATATCGTGGCTGAGGGAAATCACGACCTGTAAAGTCAGGGGCCGGGATGACTATATGTATGAGCCTCTCTGGATGCATCCCTCGACGGCTGAAGCCAGAGGCATCAGGGACGGCGACATCGTCAGGGTGTATAACGAGAGGGGCTCCGTTCTCTGCGGCGCCCGGGTATGGGAAAGGGTCATGCCCGGCGTATCCTACGTGGACCACGGCTCCAGAGTTGATTGGATTATACCGGGAGAGCTCGACCGCGGAGGGGCTATCAATCTTATATCCCCGGAAAAAACAGTCTCTAAAAATTGCCCCGGAATGGCCAGCAGCGGTTACCTGGTTGAGGTTGAGAAGGTCACCATGGCTCAGATAGAAGAGTGGCGAAAACAATATCCCGAAGCCTTCGAAAGAGAATATGACCCGGCCTCGGGGTTGCGTTTTAACGCCTGGACCGAGGAGGCGTAGAAAAAATTAAAGGTATAAACGTGGAGAAAACAGTAAGGAGCATCTGCCAGGCATGTCACTGTAACTGCGGCGTCCTGGTTCATATAAAGGACGGGAAAGCAGTCCGTGTAACAGGTGATCCCGGGCACCCAATGAACCGGGGTTTTGTCTGTGTGAAAGGGCGGGCACAGCCCGAACTTCTCTACCATCCCGACCGCCTGAAATACCCCATGAAACGTACCGGCGGGAGGGGAGAAGGTAAGTGGCAGAGAATATCCTGGGATGAGGCTTTAGACGATATCGCCTTCAGGCTTACCGAAATCCAGGGTAAATACGGCGCGGAGTCGATTGCCGTTATGACCGGCACCGGCCCCCGGACGGGGAATAATGTGGCTCGCCTGTTTTGCTTGATGCTTGGTACGCCGAACCGGATAAGTGTCGATAATCACATCTGCTTCGCCCCGTCTACGGTAGCCGAGACCTGCACCTACGGGGTGATGACGACCATGATGGAAATCGGGCCGGACTACCGGCATGCCAACTGCATCATGGCCTGGGGCGCCAACCCTTTAGTCTCCCATCCACCGCGGGGGGAGGAGATGGCGCAGGCGAAACGTGAGAGGGGCGCTAAGCTGATTGTTATCGACCCCCGCTGTACTACGCTGGCGGCGATGGCCGACCTCTGGTTGCAGGTAAGACCGGGAACCGATCTCGCCCTGGCCCTCGGTATGATGAACATTATCATCGCCGAAGAACTCTATGATAAGGAGTTCGTCGACAAATGGTGCTATGGCTTCGAGGAGCTCCGGAATCATGTACGTGCATTTCCTCCCGAAAAAGTCTCCGAAATAACGTGGCTATCGGCCGATAGCATCAAGGAGGCGGCCAGGCTTTATGCCACCACCAGGCCGGCGGTCCTGCACCACCGTATCGGCGTCGAGCATAATATCAATTCCACCCAGACCGACCGCGCTTTCGCTATATTAATCGCGCTTACCGGGAACCTGGATGTCAAAGGCGGCAATCTGTGCCAGTTGTTGCCCGCGGGTTTTTCCCATCCGTGCAACAGGTTTAATGTCCCCAGGGCTGTCAGGGAGAAGCGTATCGGCGGCAAAGAATTTCCCCTTACGGCCGGGCCGGATAGACAGGAAGGATTCGTCCACTGCGCCCTGGCAGCTGAAGCTATGCTTGAAGGAAAACCTTATCCGCTCAAGGCCATATACTGTACAACGGGTAACCCCGTGGTGAATATGCAGAACAGTAAAAAAATGTGGCGGGCGCTGAAGAACCTCGATTTGCTCGTGGTGGCCGATTTCTTTATGCAGCCCACCGCCGAGCTGGCCGATTACGTTCTCCCGGCTTCGACCTGGCTGGAGAAAGACGACATGGGCGACTTTCCCAATCTCATGTACACCAATTACATCGCCGCCGGGCAGAAGGCCGTAGAGCCGCTTTACGAGTGCTGGGACGACCGGAAAATACTCATCGAGCTGGGAAAGAGAATAGACTGGCCGGACAGGGTGCCCATGCCATGGAAAAATACGGACGAACTTAATGACGCTATGGTTAAAGATATGGGGATGACTTTCCGAGACCTGCAAAAGATAGGCTATATAACAGAGCCCATGAAGTACCGGAAGTACATCGAGAAGGGATTTAATACGCCCACGGGCAAGGTGGAACTGTACTCGACCAGATTGGAAAATTTTGGGTATGACCCGTTGCCCGTATATCACGAGCCGCCGGAAAGCCCCGTCAGCACCCCGGAATTAATGTCGGAATACCCATTAATCCTCATTACGGGAGGCAGGAGCATATCGCATTTTAACACCGAGGGTCGCCAGATACCCAAGTTAAGGAAACTGGTGCCGGACCCGCTTATCGAGATACACCCGGACACTGCCAGGAAAGTCGGTATTGCCGAAGGCGACTGGATATGGCTGGAGACACCGCAGGTGAAGGGAGAAAGAATCAGGCTCAAGGCAAAGCTCACCACCGGCATCCACCCCGGAGTTGTCCACGCGCCGCACGGCTGGTGGTTCCCGGAAAAACCGGCGCCGGAGCATGGCTGTTTCGAATCTAATGTAAACGTCGTTTTAACGGGCGACCCGCCCCGGGAGGCTATCTGCGGCTCGGTAAGGACCCGGGGAACGTTGTGTAGAATATCCAGAATATAATAAGCGCACAATATTACTGCAAAGGAGCGTTAAAAGAGTGGAAGAACACAGTAAAAATAAGAAGAAATTTATAGTACCGCAGCAACCGATTCCGCCGGAAGAAATCGGGGAAACCTGCGCTACGGACGTGGTGGTGGTGGGTGCGGGGACTTCCGGCAAGGCGGCGGCGCTGTCGGCCGCACAGGCAGGCGCTAAGGTAATCCAGATTGACAAGCACGTTACCTACCGGTGGGGCGGTGGCATGATTGGAGCTATTGATAGCAGGTTACAGAAAAAAATGGGAGTCGAGATTGACAAAGACGAGGTCTGCCTGCAACTCATGAGGTGGGGAGCCAATAAACCGGACCAGAGGTTATATCGGGTGTGGGCCGACCAGAGTGGGGCGGTTATGGAC
Source organism: uncultured Dehalococcoidaceae bacterium (assembly GCA_964500415.1). Classification (GTDB taxonomy): domain Bacteria; phylum Chloroflexota; class Dehalococcoidia; order Dehalococcoidales; family RBG-16-60-22; genus JAFGPF01. The sequence goes on from CAZCOB010000002.1 coordinate 36,091, forward strand.
TGGCTGATGGATATAACCGATGCTGACGGAGTTAAAACGCTCATGCACCAGTGGCCGCGGCCAGCGGGGTTTGACCCGAAGACGGAATATTACCCGGACTACCCGGTATGCCACATACACACCGATGGCAAGGTTATCGGGCTCTGCCACAAGCTGGCGCTGGACTGTGTGCAGAATCGTGCCCTTAAGCTGGGAGTAGACATCCGCTACCAGACTCCGGCCGTGCAGTTAATAAGAAAGCAAAATGGCAGGGTTACCGGCGTTATCGCCCGTGACAAATCCGGCAACTACGTACAATTCAACGCCCGCAAGGCCGTAATTATCTGCACCGGCGATTACGGTAATAATCCTTGGATGATGGACAAATACTGTGCACCGGCGGCAGAAATCGCCCGTGAACACAATATCTACATGACCCGGAACGAGGACCTCATAAATGCCCCGGAACCGATAAATGTCGGCGACGGTCACCAGATGGCTATGTTAATCGGGGCGGTTATGGAGGATGCGCCTCACGCTCCAATGTCCCATGCCACGGTGGGGCCTTCGGGTGCCAACGCGTTTCTGCGGGTGAACATCGATGGTGAGCGATTCGAAAACGAGGATGTGCCCGCTCAGAGCAGTGCTAACTCGCTGGCTCGCCAGCCCGGCAAGAGGGTCTGGCAGGTGTTCGACAGCAAGTGGGAAGAGGAGCTGTCCCTGATGGGCGTGGGACTGGGCACTTTCAGTAAAGCCACCGATATGGTTCGGGCGCAGGTAGAGGAGATTACGGTAAAGGCGGAAACGATTGAAAAACTGGCGCGGAAGATGGAAGTGCCCCTGAAAGCTTTCGGGGCGACGATAGACAGGTATAACCAGTTAGCCCGGATGGGGAAGGACCTGGATTTCGGTAAGCGCCCCGACCGGCTGACCACCGTGGCCAAGCCGCCATTCTACGCGGGTATCATCGAGCAGCATATACTGGTTGTCCTGGGGGGCATCATCACCAATCCGAAATTTCAGCCGCTGGATAAAGACAGGAAGGTCATACCGGGACTGTACCTGGCCGGAAATACCGTCGGCAACCGCTTCGCTGTGGACTATCCCACGATGTGCGCCGGTCTCAGCCACGGTTTTGCCTGGACTACCGGTCGTCTGACCGGATTAAGCGCGGCTGCTGAGAAAGTATAGGGTTTGACAAATTCAATAGAGTTACTTACATTATTTGCTAAGAGACGCGTATATAGCTGAAACAACCTTAATTATGAGAGAGATGGAATATGGCAGTTACACCCACGGTACTGGCCCAGATGAGCTATTTTGCCGGTTTGAGCCCTGATGAGCTTGAGGAGGTCAGGAAATATATCGCTTTTGAGAAGAGAATTGAAAAGGGGCATATTTTCCTGTTTGAAGGTGACCAGTCCGAGTATATGTATTTGATAATATCCGGTGCGGTGAAAATTTATAAGCGGTCGATTAACGGGAAAGAGCAAATCCTCAATATAGCCTCCAGGGGGGAATCGTTAAATGATGTATCCGCCTTCGACGGCGGCGGGTGCGCTATGGATATGCTGGCAATGACGCCCGTACGACTCTACGCGATAAGGAAAGAGGACATAAAGTCCCTATTTACGAAATACCCCCGGGTAGCTCTGAACGTGGCCGGAGTCCTGGCCGGTAAGGTACGCCGCGATTCGTCCCTGGTCGAGGTGCTATCTTTCGACCAGGTTATCAGTCGCCTGGCCAGGTTAATTCTCAAGCAGTCTCAAGCCGGGGAGGGCCTGTTGCCGCTTTTCACGCAGCAGGACCTGGCGGCCATGGTGGGTACCAGCCGGGTGGTGGTCAACCGGTCGCTCAGGGCTATGGAGGAGAAGAAAGCCATCAGGCTGGAGCGTCGCCGCATTGTAATTACCGATGAAGAGGCTTTAAAAAATATGGTGAAGTAAAACGTAGTCGGGTCGATTGCAAGGAGGTTAACGTGAATTTAGAGGAACTGGAAAAAAGGGTAAGGGCTATCGAAGACCTTGAAGAGATTAAGAAAATGCACCGGGAATACATGTCCTGCCACGATAATCTCTGGTTTGAGAAGGCGCTGGGCTTTTTCACCGATGACGCCGAGGTAGAAGTCCGGAATTCCGGAGTGATGAAGGGCAGGGAGAACTACTCCAAGATTTTCCTGGGCACCCTCGCCCGAAGGAAAGAACGGCATGACGGGCACCTGGTAGGACAGCCGGTCCTGACTATCGACGGCGATACCGCCAAGGGCCACTGGATTGTATATATGTTCTTTTCCGTGCCCACGATAGAGTGGATACAGGGCCGGCACGACTGCGAATACGTTAAAGAAAACGGGGTATGGAAGTTCAGCAAGCTGAAATTCGCCAGGACGCTGGCTTCCAAACCCGAGCTGTATCCTTAAAGATAATAATCCCCAATACCGCTAATTTACTCAGGACACAGGGGACTTAGTCCGTGTAGGGTTCCGGGGGCGGCGGCTCCATTACGTTGATGCGATATCGGCTGTACGGCATGAAATACGTGGTGGGTTTATCCGGGATATTCTCCGGGGAACCCGCAATACTGGCGCCGACTGGTTCATCCACCCAGCCTTTTTCGTAGGGGCACATAAAGGCAAGGCGGTAGGCAAACTTGAAAATTTTCCACTCCCCGTCCTCTTTTACGTACTCCATGTCGTATTTCCCCAGGCACAGGAACTGCTTATAACTGCCCCCTCCCACGAACGAGCAGAACCCATGGGAATGCCAGATACCCCTGGCTTTCGTTCCGTCCCGGTTAATCTCGATGACCGGGTTTACCGTCATGTGAATCGCCAGCATCCCCGGTACCCTGGCTTTGCTGTCGGCGAAAACTGTGTTCCAGAACTTGGTGATGCTCTCGATGCCCTCATAAACGCCGCTGTCTTCGATTTCCATGTTTACGCCCGGCGTTTTCTGCGCAAAGAGCGCGGGGACCTTTGACCTCTGGCCTATGTAGTACAGGTGGGAATACAGCGACTGCAGCTTCCATATCTCAAGGTAATCTTTCGTCCGGGCGGCTTCGCGCGCCTGCTCCTTGAGTTGTTTAACTTCGGACTCCAGTTCTGCTAAAGTCATCGGCATTTTTATATTTCCTTCCTTTCTTGTATTTATACCCGGCCTGTTAACTAAAAATGCGTACCAATACACTGAAAAAGACTCTTAAAATATCATCGTAAATACCTTATTCAATATTTGAATTACGCAAAACAATATTATATATTAAACTATCACTTGTTGCCAAAATAGTCAAAAAAGGAGGATTTTATGGCTACACTGGAGGGATTACAGGCAAGAATACAGAGACTGGACGATATCAAGCAGATAGAGAGGCTGCAAAGAATCTACGGCTATTACCGCGATTACGAGGAGTGGGAGAAGGTCGTCGACCTTTTCAGCGATAATGCCGAGTCTGTCGAGGAATGCGACTACGGTGTCTACAAGGGCAAAGCAGGCGTCCGCCGGTATTACATCGACCTTCTCAAGGGCGGCAAAGACGCCAAACCCCGGCCCGGCTATATGTCCATTGGAATGCAGATTCAGGGCGTGGTCACCGTAGACCCCGACGGCAAGAATGCCAGGGGGCGGTGGTACGGTTTCTTCGTGGAAGCAAGGCCTACACTGGGTCTGCACGAGGGAGAACTCCGGCAGTTATGGGCCCACGGTATTTACGAGAATGAATATGTCAAGGAAAACGGCAAGTGGATGATTAAGAAGCTCCATTTCTTCCTGAACTTCCGCACGCCGTACGAGGACGGCTGGCTCAAGACCCCGGTCGTCGGCCATAACGGCCCCAGCCCCGAAGTACCCCCCGATGCCCCGCCCACCACCTGGCGACCCTATCCCTTCGGCTATCACTTCCCGGTGCATTTCAAGCACCCTATCACCGGTAAATAAAGGAAAAGGCAGCGTATGATGAGTCCGCAGGAACTGGATGAACTGGAAAAGCGGGTAACGCTCCTGGAGGATATCCAGGAGATTGAAAACCTGCAGAAGATGTATGGCTATTACTTCGATACCGCGATGTATCAGGAGGTAATCGACCTTTTTTCCGAGAATACGGAGTCGGTGGAGATTACCGACCACGGTGTGTTTCGCGGTAAAGAAGGCGTCAACAGGATGTATGCCGGCATGGTAGGTATGAAGCGCCCCGGCTGGATGTTCTTCGAGGTTATGCAGTCGCAGGGTGTCGTCAATGTAGCCCCCGACGGCAGGACCGCGAAGGGGCGCTGGTACACGCCGTCATTCGAGTGCCGGCCCTTCGGAGGCACCAAGAAGCAGACCTGGCAGTTCGGTGTCTACGATAACGAGTACGTCAAGGAAAGCGGGAAGTGGTATTTTAAGAAGCTGCACTGGAACATTACCTACTGGACCTCGTTCGAGAGGGGTTTTCTCAAGGTGCCCAAGCTTTCGGACACCCCTTTCCCCCACGCCGACGCCCCGGCTACCGCCTATCACCCGTACCCGTCCGGCTATCACGTTCCCTTTCCCTTTAAGCACCCGGTTACCGGCGAATATTGAAAACATTAAAAGGTGGTTAATTATGAATCTGGAAGAACTGGAAAAGCAGGTACGGCTCGCCGAGGATATCCAGGAAATAGAGCACCTGCAGAGGACATACGGCTATTACTTCGATAATAACATGTGGGCGGAAATCGTCGACCTGTTTTCGGAAGAGCAGACTGAGTCCGTGGAAATAGCCGACCACGGTGTTTTTTACGGCAAGAAGGGCATCCGGCGTATTTACTGGGACATGTTCGCCGGCGGCGGTACACCCCGTCAGTCCCCGGCCTGGATGCAGTTTATCGTTATGCAAATCGGCGGTGTTGTCGATGTCTCACCCGACGGCAAATCAGCCAGGGGCCGGTGGCAGACCTGGCTCTGCGAGGCCAAGCCCTACGGGGCTTACCCGCGGGCCGAGTGGCTGCACGGCTATTACGAGAACAAGTACGTCAAGGAAAACGGCAGATGGCTGTTCAGCAAGCTCCACTGGAACAACACCTTCTGCTCACCCGTCGAGGATGGCTGGCTGAACCTGCCGCTGATGGGCTGGATGCCTCTCCCCGACGCCGACGAGCCCCCCTCCGCCTTCCACCCGTACCCGGACTTTCGCAATAATGTCCCCTATCACTATAAACACCCCATTACCGGGAAATAGAGAAATTTATACGGATGGTAAAAGACGAGGCCTGCCGTTAGAACGGCAGGCCTTCGAGTTTGCACCGTTCTAAAAGGATTTGTCAGTCTTTTTTATGCGACCCTGTATATACGGCCGAAGGACCCGCGGTAAAGGCCAGCGTGGGTATTTTAATATCCTCCCATTTCCAGGGGCAGTGCGCCAGGCCCTTCGGGATGCAGACCAGGCTGCTCTTGGTAATAACATGTTCCTCGTCGCCCAGAACGATGCTCATTTTGCCACCCAGGTCGTGCGGGTGCTCGGGGTCGCATCCTGCCATGGCTATCAGTTCCGGCCATTCGTGGCTGTGCACCGGCGCCGGCGCCTGACCGGAACCTTCGTACATCCAGACGAAGTCCACGTAAAAAGACCCCTTGGCTATGTCGTCTTCCAGGTGGAGCACACGGGCTCCTTTTGGTGAAGTACCGGGCGGCGGGGGTGGCGGCGCATCTTTCCCGGAGACGCCAAAATCTTTCTTGACCTCGTCAATAATGGTGTACTTCGGCAATGAGGGGTCTCTCAAGGGGGCCTGGCTGCCTTCGGTCTGGCGCGTGTATTTCCCGACCGGTGATATTGTCACGAAGAATATCGGTTTATCTATCCGGTTAAACAATATCGGGCAGTGCTTCGTACCTGCGGGTACGAATATCAGGCAGGTCTTGGTCAGGACTTCCTCTTTACCGTCCAGCCAGATGGTTATTTTCCCGCCGAGGTCCTGGGGGTCTTCCCGGTTGGAGCCGACGAATCCTATCACTTCGTCGAAGTCGTGAGCGTGAGGCTCCTCGGCGGTATCCTCTGCGGAGCCGCTCCAGAGCCAGTTGCAGTCCACGTAGAAAAAATCTTTCACAATCTCATCATCCACCGACATTAGTCGGGTCGATTTAATAGTGGACTTTCTCTTGGCTTGTTCCGCCTCGAACTTTTCTTTTAGTTCCGGGGGCAGGGGCTTGGGGTCGGTGATTATATACTTTGAATACTTCAATTCGGCCATTTGCTGTGTTAATACCTCCTCTCATGTTCCATCAGCGGAATTATATCACATTTCGGGGAAAAAATAGTGAAACGGTGCTATCCCCTTTTTTTGAGTCTTTCCCGCTTGGCGATGCATTCCTTGATGGACAGCGCGATATCTTCAGCACCGAGCCCGAAGTGCGTCTTGAGCTCGTCTATTTCCGGCAGGATTCTACCGGACTGGCTGAATTCATCTTCGATACCCACCCTTATCAGGGGAGCCGGAGCGTACTCGGAAAGCGCGGTAGCCACCGCTTCCCCCAGGCCACCGACGATGCTGGCATTTTCCGCTGTAACGATAGCCCCCGTCTCCTCGGAGGCTTTAATCACCGCCTCGTTATCAAGAGGTTTTATCGTGCTCATGTTGATTATCCTGACGTCGATGCCCTCTTTTTCTAAAAGTTCCCCAGCGAGTATTGCTTCTGTCAACATGTAGCCGCAGGCGATGATGGCGGCGTCCTTACCATCTTTTACCATGTAAGCCCTGCCGAGGTCGAAGGGATAGTCATCCGTGAATATCTTCAGGGGCGGCGGACTGGCCTCTATCTTTAAAAAGACCGGCCCATAGTAGTCGGCGATGGCCGTAATAGCTTTCTCGGCCTCGACGATATCGGCGGGGTCGACGATAACTAGATTCGGCATCACGCGCGTGATACCGATTATTTCGATGTGATTATGAGATATACCCGGCTCTCCCCACGCTCCCTCCCGGCCCAGTATCTTAACGTTGAAGCGGTCCTGCAGGATGCTCTGCCGTATCTGGTTGCAGGCGCGACTGACCGCCGCGAAGGCAAAGCTGTGAATGAACGGCATGAACCCTTCCGCCGCCAGCCCGGCGGCAACGACCGCCGCGTTTGCCTCGGCGATTCCGCATTCGATGGCGCGGTGGGGGGCGTTCTCTTTAAACCAGCCTGCGCCGGGAAACCCCATGTCCTCCAGGACGGCGATTATCCGGTCATCCCTGGCCGCCGCTTTTATCATCCCGTTATTGATACCCTCGGCGACCATGGCTTTGGCGCCGTCTATCTTTACGTATTCGCTATACCTCGCCATATTTAGCCCTCCCTTCCTGTACGCCCCGGCTGATATCTTCTCCCCGGCCGATGTGGGTATGCGTTGCCTCCCAGTAGGGGACGCCGTGCCCCTTAACGGTGTGGGCGATGATGCACTTCGGTTTGAGGTCGCCGTAGAGGTTGCAGGCTAAATCCAGCGCGTCTACGAGCTGCCGCAGGTTGTGGCCGTCGACTTCGATGACGTACCACCCGAAAGACTTCCACTTTTCCACGAACGGTTCCAGCAGCATCACCTCGTTGGTGGGTCCGTCCAGAGAGAATTTATTATAATCAACTATATTAATCAGATTATCCAGCTTGTATTTGGCGGCGAACATGGCGGCCTCCCACACTTGGCCTTCGTGACACTCGCCGTCGCCCAGAATGCAGTAAGTCCGGTAAAGAGGATTATCTCTCCTGATAAACCTCGGCATGGACGTCGCTGCGGAGGGGGGCCGGGTTAACGCTTTCAGTTTTTCGGCGTAGGCCAGGCCATTGGCGAAGGAGAGGCCCTGACCCAGCGAGCCGCCGGAATAGTCGATGCCCGGCGTGCACCATCGGTCGGCGTGACCCTGGAGCGGCGAGCCGTAGTGGTAATAGGTTTTTAGCGTTTCCCGGGGGAGCACGTCCAGTTCCACGAGGATGGCATAGATGGCCTCGCAGCAGTGCGCCTTGGACAGCACCAGCCGGTCCCGTTCCGGCCAGTCGCAGTTTTTGGGGTCGATTTTCAGGTGGTGGAAATAGAGGGCGGTAACGATTTCCACCAGCGACATCGTCCCGCCGGCGTGCCCCATCTGGCTGGCATCAAAGATGGTGAAGATATTCCTGCGGACGACGTCGGCCTTGGCTTCCAGGTCTTTTATCAACTCTTCGCTGTGCGCCATTTCTTCCGTCCTTCCGTCTGTATATTTACCGTCTTCAGCGTCAGCTTGCTGCCGCAGCGCGGGCAGGCGTTATTATAAAATCCCAGAACGGTCTCCTCGGAAGGTATCGCCCGCATGTAGAGTCGGCGTTTTATCTCCTCCCCGAAATACAGCAGCATGTTGCAGTTTCCGCAGTTAATCTTTTCTGTCATACGTAACCTCGCTTTCCAGATACAATCTTTAAGGTTTTACCAGTATTTTTATAGACTTCCCCGTTTTGTGAATCTCGAATACCTTCTTTATTTCATCGAGGGGGATGATGTGCGTAATAAGCGGCTCAAGTTCTAGCTTGGGTAGTAAATTCAGAGCGCGGGGGAAAGAATAAGGGGACGTGAACATAGCGCGGATGGTCAGCTCTTTGGAGTACATGTAGGAAGGCGGCACGCCGACCTCTTTATCCCGGGGATAGACCGCCGCCCAGAGGATGGTTCCGCAGTAATCGATGAGGGAGAGGGCCTGTTTGGCGGCGTTCAGGTTGCCGCTGGCTTCGATAACGGTATTAAAGCCCCTGCCGTCGGTCATTTGCTTCCCGATTTCCACGACGTCTTCTTTCGTCGGGTCGACTACCACATCGGCCCCGAGTTTTTTAGCTAGCTGCCTTTTCTCGGCAACGGGTTCGGAGATAAGAATTTTAGAAGCGCCCGATTTAAGGGCCATTTCCATGCACAGCAGGCCGATGGTCCCCGCCCCCGATATAGCCACCGTGCTGCCCGGGTGAATATTGGCGATGTCAACCGCATGGACGGCCACGGATACCGGCTCTAAAAGAGCTCCTATCTCTAGGCTGATTTCGTCGGGGAGGGCGTATACGGCCGGTTCTTTATAGATGGCATACTCGGCGTAAGCCCCGGAGGAATGGTGCGGCCTGCGGCAGAAGTGCTCCATCTTGTTGCGGCAGTAGTAGCAAGCCCCGCAGGGACTCCGGAAGTTGCAGGCCACCCTCTGGCCTACTTGGTAGTTTTTAATATTTTCACCGATGGCCGCGATTGTTCCCGAGGCTTCGTGCCCGATGATTCTGGGCTCATCGCTCATTTTCGTGGTAACGAGGCCGAAACGCCCCTCCAGTATCTCGGGGTCGGTGCCGCACAGGCCACAGTAGGCAACCTTTACCTTGATCTCATCCGGTTCCGGTTCTGGTTCCGGCCACTCCTCCACGTTGATATTACCCGCACCTCTGATTACGGCTGCTCTCATGTGATGTTTTCTCCTTTTTATCTAGACCTTATCTCGGTGACAATACCGCCGTTAGTATCGGTCTGAAAGTAAGCGAAGCCTCCCCTCGAACCCATCGCGCTGGTGATTACTTTTACTCCCTGTTTTACCATATTCTCAATCTCGGCCTGGACATCATCGACGAGGTATCCGATGTGGTGAAGTCCCTCGCCGTGGTTGTCCAGAAATTCCTGCAACGCCGATTCTCCGCCGCAGGGTTCGAGTAGCTCAAGCTCGGAGTCACCAATCTTAGCGTTGCTGATTTTCACTTTCCACTCGGCGGGTCTGCCGTGAAGCTCGCCCTTGAACGGCACCTCGACGTAAAGCGGTCCGTCCTTTATACCGAACGGCCCGATTCCGATTGACGATAGATATTCGATAGTTTTTTCCATATCCCTGACTATCACGCCCACGTGGTGATAATTCTCTTTTTTAAAAGGTGTGTTCTCCGGTATTTTTTGTTGCATAGCGTATCCTTTCTTATCAGTGTTTGGATTTCTACAAAAAGTACCACTACAAGTGTATTTGGGTAAGTCCTGTATGTCAAACTCAGGCCTGATCTCCGGGGAAGATATGATTTACTTCGTGGCGGGCGGGGATTTTACTCTGAAAAGCATGGTAGAAATAGACCCGTGGCGGTAGGTAAGGGCAAAATTCCAGCCAACACTGCTGCCTTATTTATGTTCCCTGCGGAACCTGTCCATCATGTGCACATGCTTTTGAAAAGCGCCGTCTTTACCCTCAACATGAAGAGTATGATTAATGCCTGCCCTATCATTTATAACATCAATATGCTTTTCTCTATCCACTTTTTGGTTGCTTTTCATACCAGGTTCACTACTAATATGAAGACTATTGTCTGTTCTTGCTTTGTTTTCGATTATCGAATTTTTATTCAGACCCATACCTATTAATTTTGCAATCACAGCAAGTAACTCAGGAAAATCATTATTGAACCTTTTTCTACTCTTGTAAGCAACTCCCGCAATACCCAGAACCCTGTATGTGGTTATGGGGACTCCAACCAAAGAATAAAATCCCGCTTTTTTGAATGCTGCCAACCCATATCTACCGTTCATACTTAGCTTGGGGATTATGACTTTATTCCCCAGGCCAACGACTTCTTTAGTAAAATAATGATTCATGTCCATCCGAGACATTTCATGATACATTTCATGGGTGAAGTTTCGATAGGAGACTAGATTTAGCTGATTACAGAACGGCTTGGCCAACTGAATCCAGCTGCAGTCTGCTGCGAGGACCTGTGTGAGTGAATCTAAGGCTGTTTCGACAATAAGGTTATTTTGTTCTGTCAAAGATAGTGATTCACTAACTTCGCTAATTATATGGAGAATTTCGTGATTCTTAATTACTATACCTTTATATAAAAATGATAGGGATTTCCATCACCTATTATAACTTTTTATCGAGATTTAAAAAAGCCCGGAGTGAATCTAGCGATATGCGGATATTTTCACTGCGGGCTAAAAGTTACTCGCTGCTACTATTTTTAAGAATTAATATATATCACGTTGTTTATGCAATGATAGCAGTGAATTAGCGATTAATACTCAGAGGGGAGCGTCTCTCCTCCCCTTCATATGAATATTTTTATAACCTTGTTTTATAGTTGCACTACTTCAGGCCCTTCACAACCTCTTTCGCCCAGTCGGCAGCACGCTCCGGCTCTCCGTCCTTTAGCGGTCCTTCTGTGCCTTTGACATAGAAGGGTTCTGGATTAACAATGAGGTTACCGCCCTTATTTTTCAGGTTCTTGCCGATTCTCCCGGCGGCATATCCGAAGATGCCCACCCATTTCGCTGAAATCCTGGTATCGAACGCAGCCGCGTTGATACCTTTGATGGCAGGTTCCTTGACCTTGTTAAGGAAGCCCCGCATTGCTGGCGTCGGTCTGCCCCCCTGAGTCGGCGCGCCGATGAAGAGAATGTCAATCCCTTCCAGTTCGGCGGGACCTGCTTCGCCGGCATGAACTACCCTGACATCACCGCTGATAGCCCCGCCGATAGCCCTGGCGATTTTCTCCGTATTTCCGTAGACCGAGTCATAAATTACTAAGGCTTTCGTGCCGCACCTCCACAGTAGTATATAGTGTACTCTCCCATGCTGAAAGCCACAAGTTATCTTTTAACAACGAATTTTACCGGAGATTATCTGAAATCCTTCGACGGTGGCACCTTCTCCAGGGCGCTGAACGGTTTAACCTGATTTATAACCACGTTGCAGGTTCCCTCGCGCCTTGATAATCCCCCTTTTACTATCAGGAAGGGCGACCTGAACCGGTGCTCGTAACGTTCGTATACCTTCCCGAAGACCATGCACGGAATGTGCCCGAACTCGTCCTCCAGGGTGATATAGACCACCCTGCCCTGCGGCCTCTGTCGGCGGATGACCAGTCCGGCGGTCGTTACCGCGGCGCCGTCGCACAGCTTTTCGATGTCCCGGCTGGTGCGGAAACCGCCGTTGAAGCGCGGACGCAGTTGCGCCATGATATGCCCGGCGGGAAAGAGGCTGAGCACGTTATACTCCTCCTGCATGCGCTCCCGGTCGTCGGGGGCTCTTAGCTCTACTAAATCCTGCTCCACGGGAAGCGGCAGGGGCAGCTGCGAGTTTGCCGGTCTATATCTGAGGCCGATTTCCCACTTCACCTTTCTGCGGTTCGGCTCGATGGTGTCGAAGGCACCGGCTCCGGCCAGGTTCAGGGCCACCTCCTCCAGCAAGCCGGTGCGCTCCAGGAAATCACCGATGTTCCGGAACGGTCCGTCCTTCCGGGCATTTTCTATCACCTCTGCCGATGCTCCTCCCAGCCCCAGGACGTTCAGAAAACCGAGGCGCAGATATTTGTTTTCAACCTCACCCCCTTTATCCCCCTCTCCGGTCTTGGAGAGGGGGAAGGTATTTTGCTCGAAGGGGCTGACGCCCCTTCGAGCTTCCCCGTGTGAAAAATCGTCTTCTATGGTGCATTTAGCCCGGCTCATGTTGATATCCGGGTTAAGCACCTGTATACCGTGCCGCCTGGCATCTTCTTTCAACGTTTCCAGGTTATAGAAGCCCATGGGCTGCTGGTTGAAGATGGCCACGAAGAACTCCAGGGGGTAGTGGAACTTCAGCCAGGCCGCTTGGTAGGCAGTTACCCCGAAGGCGAAGGCGTGCGACTCCGGGAACATGTAGAGGCCGTTGAACTTCTTAAATACCTTTTCCGCCGCTTCTTCGCTGACGCCCCTGTATTTCGCCCCTTCGAGAAATTTTTGCCGGTACTGCTCGATTAGTTCCGTGTTATGCTTTCTACCGAAGGCGCGGCGCAGGCGGTCGGCCTCGCTGGGGGCGAACCCGGCCACGTCGATGGCCAGCTGGTTGACCTGGTCCTGAAAGAGGACGACGCCCAGGGTGCGTTCCAGCGCCCGCTCTTCCAGGGGGCAGTCGTAGGTCACCGGCTTTCTTTTGGTGCGTCGGGCCAGGTATTCCTGCACGCCGTGGTTGACACCCACCCCGGGCCGCACCGCCCCCACCTCGTGGGCCATGTCCAGCAGGTTGCGTGGCTTGAGCCTCGTTATCGTCTGCATCTGCGCCGCCGATTCCACCTGGAAGATACCGATGGTGTTTCCTTTACAGAGCATATCGTAGACGGCGGCATCCTCGAAGTCGATGCGCGACATATCGATGCGCTTGCCGGTGCGGTCTTTAATCAGCTCGACGGCCTCCTGCATCTGGGAGAGAGCGCCCAGCGCCAGGAAGTCGATTTTCACGAAGCCGGCATCGTCGATGCTGTCCTTGTCCCACTGGCAGACGTACCGTCCGTCGATGGCCCCCCGCTGGACAGGGACGATATCGACGAGGGGGCTGGACGAAAGAATCATGCCGCCGGGGTGCTGTCCCATGTACTTGGGGAAGCCGTCCAGCTCCGCGGCCAGCCTTATTAAATCCCGCCATACCGGCGCGTCTATTTTATCCTTAAAATTGGGCATCCTCTGCATCTTCTTTTCCAGCTTTTTGGCACTGCCCCAGTCGGCCTGCTTGGCGAGGTGGTCGATTTCCGTTTCCGGCAGGCCCAGCGCCTTGCCCAGGTCTCTCACCGCCCCCTTTATCTGGTAGGTGGCGATGGTGCCGGTCAGGGCGGCGTGCTGCCACCCCCACTTTTCATGTGTCCGCAGGATGAGCTCCTCCCGGATGCTGCGGGGAAAATCGAGGTCGATATCCGGCACGTTGGTCATGATGTCGTCGGGGAGGAAGCGCTCCAGCGAGAGGTTATACTGGAGCGGGTCGATGTGCGAGAGGCCGATGAGATAACCCACCAGCAGGGCTACCGAGGAACCGCGCCCCCTACCCGGCGGGTTCTCTTCCAGAGTCAGCGACGGGTCACTCAAGCCCTGGTCTATCATGACCTCCCGCCCCAGCTTGATAACCTCGTGGTACATCAGCAGGAAGCCCGCCAGGTTGAATTTCTTAATCAGCCGGAATTCTTCATCCAGTCTGGCTTGTACTTGTGGCGTTATCGACCCGTAGCGCCGCGCCGCCGCCTCGCAACAGAGCTTTTCCAGGTAGCTTTCCGGCGTGTGTCCTTCCGGCGCCGGGTAGTCCGGGAAAACATAGCTGAGCTCGCGGGTCAGGTCCAGCGTGCAGCGTTCGGCGATTTCCAGGGTATTGGATATGGCTTTCGGGTATTCGCGGAAAAGCGTTTCCAGCTCCGGCAGCGGCCGCAGGTAGAACTCGGAGTTAGGCCGGCGCTCCCGGTGCGTCTCCTCCAGGCTCCGGCAGTGCCTGACAGCCACCAGGCAGTCCTGGAGCTGGTGCCTTTCCCGGACATGGTAGTGCACGTTGCCCGTGGCCGCTACCCTGGTCCTAGTTTCTTGTGACAATGCCAGAAGACCTTTATTTCTCTCTCTATCGCCGAACGCCAGGTTATGCTGGAGCTCCAGATAGTAATTCTCAGTCCCAAACCAGTCGAGGTATTTCCTGACCAGTTCCCGTGCCTCGGTAAAGCGAGACTTCTCCACGAGCCGTGCCAGCTCTCCCCGCGGGCAGCCGGACAGGGCAATCAGTCCCGACGCGTGTTCCGGCAGGAGTTCGGGGGGTAACTCGGGGTTATTACGCTCGCCGGAGGCATGGGCGGCGGTAATGAGGCGGCAGAGGTTGCCGTAGCCCTGCCGGTCTTTCGCCAGAAGGGTAAGGTGGTAGCCCCCCTTCAACGTTACCTCCGCCCCGATGATACCCTGCATCTCCAGCGAGCGGGCCAGTTGAGCGAAGCGCATTGCCCCGCACAGGTTATCGTGGTCGGTGACGGCCAGGGCGCGGTAGCCCAGTTCCTTCGCGCGCAGCAGCAGCTCCTCCAGCGAAGAGGCGCCGTCGTGAAACGAATAGTAGCTGTGGCAGTGAAGCTCGGCATAATGCATGGGTGTATCCTAGTACGATTGCTGATACCAGCCGCCGGTGACAAGGTCTTTATAGAGCACCAGCCGCTGCCCTGAGGCGAGCCGGACGTTGTAATAGAGACGCGCTACCGGCTCGCGGCGCCACCACTCGTCGTCGATGCGCCACCTGTCCTCGATAGCGGTAACAACCTGCCGCTGCTTTTCCCTGACCGCCGCAGGTAGACCGGAGGCGTCTTCCTCCACCTTAACCGGCTCCGGGGCGTTTACCGGCCGGTAGGTGTCAGTGCGTAGCGTCTTTCCGGTATCCTCGACCATGGCTCTACTTCCTTTAACCGGTACACCTGCGGGTTACCCAGGCGGAATTCCAGTTGCCTGATATCCTCGTTGAGATGGTCACTGGCCCTGACTTCGGAGAAGAGGCTTTTCTGCTGTCCGCGCGGGTAGCCCAGGCGGTTGACCCTCATGCCCACCTGCTCGACCGGGCCGGGCTGGGGATAGTCCTCCAGGACGCGCTTGATGCGTGAAGCGGCGGCCTTCATGTCCATGGCCGGCTCCTTGAACTGGATGGTTCGCTCCCAGCTTTCCGCGTTCCAGGCGCGGGTCCACAGGGTAAGGCTGCGGATGCCCAGTCCCTTGCGGCCGATGACTGCAAAGACCCGCACGAGCAACGACTCCGCCGCTACCAGTATGGCCTCCAGGGAGACCGTCACTGAAGAAAGTGCGGTGCTTTCTTCCATCGTTTTTTCCATGAACCGGGGGTGCAGGGGCGTATCGTCAAGGCCCCGCGCGAGTTCCCAGATGCGTTTGCCCTCGGGACCGAACTGCGCCTGTAGCGGGCCGGGGAACAGCGCCGCTACCTGACCCAGCGTGTGAATCCCGAAATCATGCAGCTTGCCTTTGCTCTTCATCGATACCGGCAGGACATCGCAGGGGAGCCTCCTGAGGAAGGAAGCGACATCCCCGTTCAATATCCGGTGCCCGCCGGGAGGGCTGCGGCGGGCGGCCAGATACGCCAGGAACTTGTTCCCGGCTATTCCAATCTGAGGCGTGAAAGCCTCGGGGATGGCTTCTCCTATAGCTTTCAGGAGGGCATCGTCGTCCGGGTAGATTAATTGCAGCCCGTCCACGCCGATGTAGACGCACCCCGGTTCAGGGCCTTCCACCAGGGGGCTTTTTTCTTCCAGCGCGTCCAGCAACTCGTTGAAGACAGCCCGGTAGCAGGGAATGTCGGCCTGAAGTAGCTCGACCTCGCCGTGATGGGCCAGGGCTTGCTGGAGGGGCATGTCGTGCTGCAGGCCTTCAAGCTCGGGAGACCAGTCCAGTACCAGCTTGCGCGAGCCCGATGTATACGTTACTATCGCCGGACGGTCTTCAAGAGCCGGATTTCTCCGGACCTCGCACCTCCAGGGGAAATGCGCCAGCAAAACACAGAGAACTCTCATTGTTCACCTCAATAAAGATGGTAAAAACAATTATATAGAACAAATGTTCTTTTGTCAAGAGGTTATCAGTGGGTAATCGATATATTGAGGAAAAATTATTCGGGAGGAAAATGAGCAGCGGATGACGCTGTTTTGATATATTGCCGATTGATTAGTAAAATACAAGGGCGGGAATCAAAATATAATGATTGTGAAGGAGCGGACAAGATGGATTTGGGCCTGGAAAACAAAGTAGCGCTGGTTACCGGAGCCGGCAGCCAGATAGGTTTCGGCAAGGGCATCGCCCTGACGCTGGCGAAGTACGGGTGCGATATTGTGGTGAATGACATTGACCTCGAAGGCGTGCAAAAGACGGCCGCCGCTGTCGAGGCTCTCGGCCGTAAAGCCCTGGCTATTAAGGCCGACGTAACCAGAATCGACGAGGTAAAGGACATGGTGAGGAAAGCCCTGGATAAGTTCGGCAAAATCGATATTCTGGTAAACAACGCCGGCCGCACTACCACACCGACGCCCTTCGTCGAGACGCCGGAAAAGAACTGGGAAAAGGTTATCAACCTTAATATCTACGGGGTTTTTCATTGCACCAAGGCCGTCCTGCCGCAGATGCTGGAACGCAAGAGCGGCAAGGTAATAAGCATTGCCTCCGGCGCCGGCATCAGCGGCATGCCCCGCTGCGTTCATTACGGTGCTTCCAAAGGGGCTATTATCGCCTTCACCAAGGGATTATCCAAGGAGGTAATATCCTCCGGCGTAAACGTAAACGCCGTAGCCCCGGGCGTCGGGGATACCAACTTCCTGGTTACCGGTGACTTCCCGCCGGGTGAGATAGACCGTGCCGTAGCCACGGTGCCGACAAAGCGAGCTACCACCCCCCAGGATGTCGGCAATATGGTCGCTTACCTGGCTTCGGACCTGGCCGACCAGATTGTCGGGCAGACCTTCCTCGTCGACGGCGGGCATGTGTAAAGCGGCGTTGAGATGAGTATTTCAAAGCGGGAATACGAACGACGTTATGCCGCCATCCGACAGCAGATGAAGCGGGACGGACTGGACTGTCTGCTCGTTTACGGGCTTGCCGACGACTTTAATCGCGGGAATATCCGGTACGTTTCTGGTTCGGGGAGGGGCGGGTGCTGCATTTTTCCCCTGGAAGGCCGGCCAGTTTTTCTAATAGGTCCCGGCCAGTCGACTTCACCTAAAATAGGCAAAACGGTGGAGGCGTTCGAGTTGCTCGATTTGAGGGAAACGGATAACCACGACGGGCAGGCCGTGAAGGAACTGTCCCGCTTTTACCGGGGCAACGGTGTCGGTGTTGTCGGAACAAATTGCGTATCGGTGCCGGTGTATCTGGCCGTCAGGGAAAGGTTCCGGGATAAACTCGTGGACTCGGTAAAGATATTCGAGAATTTACGCTCGGTAAAGAGTGCCGAAGAGATAGAAAAGATGCGGGTGGCCGCCGCTGCGGCGGATGACGTTTACACCATGCTCAGGAATCTGGTTCGACCGGGACTCAGCGACTTTGAAGTCTATGGCCAGGTTAAGAGGGTCATCTATGAAAAGGGCTGTGAATACTCCTTCGACTTGATAGATGCCTCAGGCTCAAGACTGAACATGACCTTCTGGCCTACCGGGGAGAGGCTGAAGGAAAACAATAGTTTGTTCATGGAAATCACCCCGGCTTACGATGGCTATTACGCCCAGCTGCCGGTGACCCTGCCGGTGGGAGAATACCCGCCGGAAATAAAGAAAATGGTTTCCGTGTGGGAGCGGGCTAACGAGGCCGCATTAATGATATTAAAGCCGGGAACGAGGGTATCCGATTTATACCATGCGCTCGTAGATACCGTTCAGGAAAACGGGTATATATCGCCACTGCGTCCCGGCCATTCCATCGGCCTTGATGCACTTGATTTCTGGTCGATTACCGGGTCCAGCGACCTGATACTCGAACCGGGGATGACCCTGGCCGTTCACCCGAGTATTATGACCGAATTAGGCGGCGATGCCTGCGGTATGGGTTATACCTACCTGATAACGGAAACAGGGGCTGAGAGGTTCAGTAAAATCGAGCTGGCTGCATCGAACTCTTAAAAACCTGATGTTTTGCATAATGCTGCCGCTTGGGGGTAATATACAGTTGATCAACCACCGACCTTAAAAAAATAATGTATTTTAAGAAGGAGGATGCAAATGGCAAAACGAATTATTCTTTATAATCTGGCGGACAATGTGACCGATGAGGAATTTAAGGAGTACGTTACCACTGATAAGGGACCCCTCATCGATAGCCTTCCCTCTGTCAAGAAGTACGAACTGGTAAAGATAACGGGTTCGACGACGGGGGAGGTTCCCTATAAGTACTGTGGCATTGTGCACGTCACCAGCGTCGACGAATTCAATCAGAAAGCCGCTCAAACGCAGGAATATCAGGACTTTTTGAAGAAGTTCGGGCCGATGGCGAAAGACCTGCTGATATTGTCTGGCGAAGAAATTTATTAGCTCACAAGTAGGCGTTTTAGTTCCTTAGCAAGTATCCTTTATCGTCCGAAGATGTAATCTGTCTGAAAAATCAGAAAAGGATTTGTAAGGGAGGCAAATATGCATTTGGAGCACCTCTTGACCGAGGAACAGCGTCAGTTGCGGCAGACATTAAGAGATTTTACTAAAAAAGAAATTATACCCATCACCAAACAACTGGAAGAAGACTATAGTCTGGTTGAGAAGGTTCACCAGAAACTCGTTGACATTGGGATTCAGGCATCCGGCTACCCGGTTGAATATGGCGGCGGCGGTATACACTCCATGACAAATACCGCTATTATCGCCGAGGAACTGTCTAAAGGCGACGCCGGTATGGCCCTGTCGGCATGCTCGAATATGGCGGGGGCAGGCCCGGCCGCGGCCGTGGGCAACAAGGCAGTACTGGACCGGTTTGCTCCTCTCTTCTGTCAGGGCAAGCTGGCCTACGGCTGCCTGTCCATGACCGATGAAGCTGGAGGGGCGGATACCGAGAACCCCCTCCTGTACGGTGCCGGTATTAGAACGACCGCCAGACTCGATGGTGACGAATATGTCATCAACGGCAGTAAGATGTGGCCGACTCACGGCGGTATAGCCGAAAGTTATATCACTTTTTGCAGCACTGACTACTCTCTCGGTGATGATGGGATTGCCATGATTATAGTTCCCAAGGACGCGCCGGGGCTCACGTTCGGCAAGCCGGAAAAGAAGATGCTGTTTAAGACGGTTATCAACGGCGCCGTCTATTATGATAATGTCAGGGTGCCCAAGGAGTATCGTATTGCCGGTCCCGGGATGGATGCTAATCTGGTTTATATGCTCACCACGGTAGCCGGGTGGTCCGGGGGTGTCCAGGCCCTGGGTATCGCCGAGCGCGCTTTCGATATCGTGCTGGAATATACGGGGACTCGCATGGGCGGGTTCAAGCCGGTAAGGCAGCACAGTATGGTGGCTGGCATAATTGCCGATATGGCTATCGGCATTGAGATGATGAGAGCGAGCCTCTATAACCTGGCTTTTATGTATGACCACTCGGATATATACACCCCGATATACGGTACGCCGTGGTCGAAGGAGTTTATAGCCAAGGGGGCCGCTGCCAGGGTCTTTGCCGCCGATACCGCCGTCGAAATAATCAATAAGGGTGCGGAGTTGCTGGGTTCGATGGCTATTTCCGAGGACTTCCCCTATGAAAAGTGCCTGAGGGATGTCAAGATATGCCAGCTCTGGCTCGGCGGACAGCAGATATGCCGCTATAAGGTCGCCCAGGGTTATTACGACCTGAAGAACTGGGCATAAAGATAATTACCGGGCAAACGGTCTGATTTAAAACTATTGCTAATCGTGTTATAATTAGCTTCCAGAATAGGCGAAAAGGAGGCAACCGAATAATGGCGGATTACGCGGCCTTAAAGAAAAAGGTAGACGAACTGGCAGAAAAAGACTGGGATGTGGCTGGCATTCAGGCCAGAGTTGATGAAATGAGAGCCGAGGGTATCCCCCAGAAAAAGCTCGACCCCGGGGAGATGATAGCCAACCAGGAGCAGATACTAGACCGGGTTCAGTCGCGGGCCGAGGAATATAATTTCTTTTTAAAGAACTGTGCCCAGGGTACGGCACTCGCCCTGATGGAGGAGTTCGGTCAGGGAAATATGGATGTTCTTCAAGCCCTGTCTCTATTCCCCGGCATCGGTAGTACCGGTGATTTATGTGGTGGCATTACCGGTAGTCTGGTTAACTTCGGGTTATTTTTCGGGCGTTATGGGAAACCCGGCCCCGAGGGGATGAAGCAAGCTATGTCGACCTTCCAGAAATTCGTTACCGACTTCGAAGAGAAAATAGGTTTTAAGCATTGTACTGACATCATAGAAAAGGTGACGGTCGGGAAAAGACTAAATCCCGGCAGGAGCGACGAGGAAATGGCCACCTTTGCTGAAGAGAAAGGATTCGAGAAGTGCAGTCTGGTTCCGGGAATAGGTGCCAGGCTCGCCGCTGGTTATATGATTGATAGCATGAAATAATGCGGCCCGCTGCCCGTTCCTGTTAGACAACGATGTTGTTGATTTCCTCCTGGAGTTCCTGTGTCATCCTTTCCGCTTTGGTGGTGAGTATGTCCCATTCATCGGTAATCGTTTTTAAGGATTCCCTGAGTGTCCGGTATTCCTGATTGGTTTCCACGACTTTCCGGCTGTTTTTATAGTGTTCCGGGTCGGCCAGCAACGCCTCAATCCGGGCTAAACGTCCGGTAATACCAGACACATCTTTTTCAATTTCGGCAATGCGTTTTTTCACCGGTGTAATTTCCTGGTAGTGTTTA
This sequence comes from uncultured Dehalococcoidaceae bacterium, assembly GCA_964500415.1. Taxonomy (GTDB): domain Bacteria; phylum Chloroflexota; class Dehalococcoidia; order Dehalococcoidales; family RBG-16-60-22; genus JAFGPF01. The sequence goes on from CAZCOB010000002.1 coordinate 57,145, forward strand.
TTCCTTAATTCCCCCTCGATTATCCTGCGCTGCCGCTGCTGGTTCTTCGCTGTGCTGCCCGGTGGAGAGCTTTTCCTGACAGCCCTGAGGGTCTCGGACGCATCTATTTCCGGAGTCTCTTTCCGGTAGAGGTAATCATCGTAGTTACCGGGGAATATTTGAAGCCTGCCGTCCCGGATATCGATGATTTTATTGGCTACTTCGCGGATAAGCGTCCTGTCATGGGTGATGAAACAAATCGTGCCGGTATAGCCTTCCAGGGCGTCGGTAAGTATCTCCCGCGAAGGAATATCCAGGTGGTTGGTGGGCTCATCCAAAAGGAGAAAGTTAGCCGGTCTGGTCAGCATCTTGGCTATGGCAAGTCGTGTTTTTTCTCCGCCGGAGAGAACGGCTATTTTTTTCAGGATGTCCTCACCGCTGAACAGGAATGACCCCAGGAGTCCCCTAAGCTTTTGTTCCGGTTCCTCCGGGGCTATCTGTTGTAGCTCACCGATAACTGAGTTCCTGGGGTCGAGAAGCTCGATGTAATACTGGGCGAAGTAAGCCGTGGTGACGTTGGGCCCCGGTATACGCTCGCCCTTTTCGAAGGGCAGCACCCCGGCTAGAATTTTCAGGAGCGTGGTCTTGCCGGCGCCATTAGGTCCGACCAATGCCGCTTTATCCCCACGCTCCAGGACCAGATTCAGGTTGCGGTAGACGGCTTTCGTATCATATGATTTGTCGATATTCTTGAGAGCGATGACTGCGTGACCGCTGCGTGGCGGCCCGGGGAAAGCGAATTTGATTTTTTTCGTCGACCTCGGTACGACTATCCTCTCTATTTTTTCGAGCTTTTTAATACGGCTCTGCACCTGGGTTGCCTTGGTGTTCTTGGCGCGGAACCGTTCGATGAAACGCATCTCCTTCTTTATCTTCGCTTCCTGTCTCTTAGCCGTGGACTGTTTAACCTTCAGGTCTTTCTCTCGTGAAAGGACGTACCCGTCATAGTCGCCTCTAAAGAAAATTACATCGTCTTTTTCGATGGCTATGATTTTTTTAGCAACGTTATTCAGGAAGGCGCGGTCGTGGGAGGTTACGATAACCGCACCATGATAGCTCTTGAGGTAATTCTCGAACCAGCGTGTGGTCTCCAGATCGAGGTAGTTGGTCGGCTCATCGAGGATTAGCAGGTCGGGATTGAGAAAGAGAAGTTTGGCCAGCTCAACGCGCGTGAGCCAGCCGCCGCTGAGTTCGGACAGCGGACGCTGGAATTCCGATTCGTCAAAGCCCAGGCCGGAGAGAATAATCCGGGCCTCGTGCTCGGCATTGTAGCCACCGGACGACTCGAATTCGTGCTGAAGCTCACCCAGTTCCCGAAGTAGTGCGGCTGTATTTCCCTTTTCTTTCTCCTCGGCAAGTTCTTCCTGAATTACCTGGATTTTATGCGCCAGGGTATTGATACTGGCTGAGGAAGTAATTACTTCATCCAGCAGTTTACGCCGGGAATCGGGCTGGATATCCTGCCTCAGGTAGCCGATGGTGGTGCCCCGTCGCACGGCGATACTGCCGGTATCCGGGTTCGTATTGCCGGAAATAATATCGAACAGCGTGGTCTTACCCGTGCCGTTCTGGCCGATAACGGCGATACGGTCTCCCACGCCGGCATTGAAACTGATGCCGCTGAAAAGATAATGGGTGCCGTATGCTTTTGAAATGCTGGAGACGTTAAGCATATTATATTTCCCCCGTATTTCATCTGATACCAGTATTGAATGGGGAACGATTGTATAGTAGCAAATTTACACTCTTGCTTCAATAGCGCCGGATACAGTCGGCGAAGCTGAGAGTCTCCCGCGAAAGAGTCAGGCATGCTCCAGCACCAGAAGGCTGCTGCCCCGCCGCCTCTCCCGCCTCCCGATATGAAGCTGACCCTGCGACTCTACATAATCGACCAGCCGGGTAATGGCCGTCGAGCCTGCTGAAATGATTATCATGCCGCCGCTGGAAAGCTGCCCGGACGCCTGGTCGAGTGTTAAAACACTGGCGTTTTTGCCCTCTTCTTCCCTCAGTATCCCGAGAGAAAGGTCTATTTTTTCTTTGTTTTGGAATGCGATGCCGACCTGATGTGAAAGGCTGACCCGCTCTGGAGGGCACCCGTTAAGGATGAGGTTTAGCCGGGAATACCGTAGAGCCAGCAAGTCTCTATCGACGAGAGCAATGCTTTCAGGCCTGATGATTTTCCACAGGGCTGCCGCCGCGTGACCCTGCCCCGGATTGAATACCACAGCATGGCTAATCTTCTTTTTCCGTATGTCTTTTAAAGCCCTGAGCAGCATTTCGCTGCGATATCTGAGGGAATCGAACTCCGGCAGGCCGTAAGCGGACTGCATGGCATACTCCAGCTTCTCCAGGCGTATTTTTACGTTTTTCCGATGGTACACGCCGCGCTCCATTGTGTCTTGTTCAGGCCTCGGGGTGGCGGGTTCGCCGGAAAATCTATAATGAAAAACGGCGTGGCCCGCTCTATTCCTTCTGAGAATAATTTCTACTCCCGGTGTTTCGGACAGGATTCGCGCAACCGTCGCTTCGAGCGGGGCCACCGCCACTATCGCCGCCCGCCCGCCGGGCGATAGGTAGTATCGTGCTTCCCGCAGCAGGTAAGCGATGACCGCTTCCCTGGCCTTACCGGGTATGTTGGAGACAATGAGGTCGAAGTCGCTTCTTTTTATGTCGTCGTAGCCAAGGCTGCCGTAGATTTCCGGGCTGTCCAGTCCGTTTAGCTCAGCGTTCTGCCGCGAGTATACCACGGCCAGGGCGTCTTTATCGACCATGTGCACTAGGCTGTCGGGGTGTAGACTCTTCAATGTCAGTCCCAGGGGCCCGTAGCCACAGCCCATGTCCAGGATACGCTGCGGTTTACAGTCTGCCTCGACGATGGTGCGCAGGAGGAACTTCGTGCCGGTGTCTATGTCGTGGCTGCTGAAGAGCTCCTGTGATGTTCTGAACCGCAGGCTGTGTTTCCAGGCGCGGTAAGTCACGTTTTTATGGAAATAGACATCCTCATCCATCGGTTTGTTTACCTTCGTAAAGCTGGACTGGCGCAGGGAGCGCCGGGTCTTTATTTCAGTTTCTGGAGGAACCTCTGGGCGGTCATGCCGGTGGTGGCACCGTCCCCCACGGCCGTGGAGACCTGCCGGGGAGAACCGCTCCTGATATCGCCGGCGGCCAGGATGCCGGGAACCTCCGTTTCCATCAGTTCATTCACGATGACCTGCTTCTGGTCGTCCAGCGGCACGACCCCTTCCAGGTAGTCTGTATTGGGGTCGAGGCCGACGTGCACCAGGACGCCGTCCACTTTCAGGCTCTCCTTTTTCCCACCTTCCGCGAGGAGTTCTATCGACTCTATTTCGCTTTCGCCGGTGATTGCCTCGACCTTTACCCCGCAGCGTACCTCGATTTTCGGGTTTTCTTTGACCCTATCCTGGAGGACGGCGGTGGCCGTGAGCTCCGGCATGGCCTCGATTATTATAACTTTGGAAGCCAAATTGGCCATGTAAAGCGCCTCGGTAACGCCCGAGTCGCTGCCGCCGCATACCGCCAGCACGCGGTCGACGAACTGGCCGCCGTCGCAGAAAGCGCAATTAATGACACCGTTGCCCCGGAACTTATCCTCGCCAGGAACGCCCATCTTTTTCGGTACGGAACCCCCGGCGATGATTAATGCCGAAGTCGTATAAGTCGTGCCATCCATGCACATTACCGACTTACTGCCCGGGGACTCCTGTACCGCTATTACCTCGTTTCGCTCTATTTTTAGTCCGTACTTCGTCGCCTGTTCCTTCATCTCCATGCCGAGTACGGAACCCACCACTCCCTCCGGAAAACCCGGGTAGTCCTCGATGTTTTCCACGTTCATAATGTACCCGCCGACACTCTCCTTCTCGATGAGGAAGGTGCGCCAGTTACCGCGGCTCAGGTATAATCCGGCAGTCAGGCCGGCTGGCCCCCCGCCGATGATTACCGCATCCCAATCAGGCATTTTGTGACTCCTTCGTTCAAGCTGAACCCTACGCCCCGTAGGGAACGTTCTTGCCTTCGATAACTCCGGCCCTGGTGAGCGTGGCCCCGGTTACCAGCCTCGTCATCACGGCGATTCGATTATACGGGGGCAACCGGAAGTAGCTGAAAGAGAAGGCACAGCCCGGCGCGCCTCCGGCCACGAAGAAGTGGAGGTTCTCCGGCGAAATCAGCACCGGCACCATCCCGCCCGGCTTCAGGGCCGCTTCGAAGACAGCCTTACGTTCCGCAGGCACGACTCCTATCTCTATTCCTGTCTGAATGCCCCTCCTATCCGCCGGACTGAGCTCTTCGTAACGCACCGCCGTGCGTTTATATACTCCATCCTGGAGGCTCTTCTGGTCGTAACCCATGTTTTTCAACTCGGCGGCCAGTTCCGGGAAGAGGATGATAAAGTGGTTTCTCGCGCCCACGCCGGAGCCCGGGTACTGCCCCACGCCCTTTACCCCCCACAGCATGAACAATCCGCGGTCGGTCCGGATAATATCGTTAACCATATTGTCCAGGATACCCTCGGCGGTCCACGTTCCTATCATCCCGCCGTAGAAGTTCTGCATCGGGCTGGCCCCGCCGATGGTGGCCACCGTCACGGTGCTGTCCTTCGCTTTAAAACCCCGGCCGGCGTGGTAGGGCTGCCAGGGGCTGAGGTCGGCATTTTCCGCGAACGTGTAGAAGGTGTGCGGATTAACACGTCCGGTTAGGCCCATGTCGTTGGCGCCCGGCCACATCTTGCCGATATTGAGTGTGGCGAGTCGCACGGCGCGGCCGATGGTGTTGTTGGCACGCCAGCCGTGACCCAGGAAACCGATTCCGGAGTTCATGTTCAGCTCTTTGGCGATGGGCCCGCTCACCACGATTATCAGGCTGAAGGAGCCTGCCGAAACTAAAATGTGCAGGTCGTCGAAATACTCGTCCGTCAGGGCTTCCATGGCGGCGATTATCACCGGCAGGTACTCCGGCCTGGCGCCCGCCATCACGGCATTTATCGCTATTTTCTCAATCGTGGCGATTCCCTGCTTCGGGTTGACCCTGCCGATTACCTCGTGGGGAGAGCGTGTCGTTCCGGAGAGCATCCATTTGACGCGCTCCGGTGTGGGGGGAATAAAGGGGAGGCCGTCGCTCCAGCGTTTCTCCACGAACTGCTGGTTAAGCTCCTCGATGGCGGCCAGGAACGACTCCGCAGTGATGGTAATTTCATCCGGCCCGTCGTCATCTTTTATCTCCCGTGCGGTATCCGCTTCATCCAGCGTCAGGGGAGTGGTTATGGCGTCGATTATATTGTCGAAAACCCCTTCCACCAGGGGGCGTATCGTCTTAACATCGCCCCGGAGCTTGTAGAACTCGGACGACTTTATAATGCTGCGGCGCACCCCGGGCATGGCATTATCGCGTGAGGCAGATTCTGCATCATCAGCGAAGGTATCGCAGGTAATAAATACTCCGGGCTTACCCATCTTTTCAAGTTTTATAGCGCCGGCAACTCCGACGAACGTACACGCCCCTCAGTCGCCGACCCCGTACACGAAGGTATCTATCTGCGGTGCCCATGCCTCCGCATCTTTATCAGTAATTTCGAAGGAGCCGCGTATCAGGTTGGTTTTCACTGTGGGATACTTATTCTTGAGTAGTTCTTCGAACACAGTAAAGAAATTATCCAGGCCGGGTTTGCCGTTGTGGTACAGCCCCACCCGTTTACCGGCTAAATCGGTAAGGCGCGGTGCAGGTGCATTGGCCTGTTTGGCCTCGACAACCCCCCGGGGATTAAGCACCTCCAGTTTCACTTTTTCACTCATTCTTGTGCTCCTTATACCGCCCCCGCCTTCGTCAAAGTCGCACCGGTAATCCGCTTGGTCATCAGCGCCGTGCGGTTATACGGGGGTATCCGGTAGTAGTTGAAGGAGAAGGCGCAGCCCGGCGCGCCGCCGGCCACGAAGAAGTGGAGGTTATCCGGTGAAATCAGCACCGGCACCTTGCCGCCCGGTTTCAGGGCTGCTTCGAATACGGCCTTGCGGTCGGTGGGGATTACGCCCAGTTCAATGGCAGTCTGCAGGCTCTTTCTTTCCGCCGGATTCAGGTCATCGTAAGGTATAGATGTTCGTTTATAAATTTCGTCCTGCAAACCCTTCTGGTCGAAGCCTATTTTCTTCAGCTCTTCGACCAGTTCCGGGAAGAGGATAATCATGTGGTTCATCGCACCACCGCCGGAGCCGAGGTATTTCCCTATTCCCTTCGTCCCCCACATGAAGTAACCCCGGCGGTCTGTCCTTACTAAATCTTCGACCATTCTATCCAGGATTCCCTCCGCCGTCCAGGTGCCAATCATCCCGCCGTAGAAGTGATTTAGCTGGCTTTCGCCATGGATTGAGCCTACCGTAACGCAGCTGTCGTCGGCTTTGAAACCTCGGCTGGCATGATAGGGTTCCCAGGCGCTGAAGTCTTCGGCCTCGCAGAAGGTAAAGAAGGTATGCGGTGATACACGCCCGGTCAGCGCCATATCGTTCTTCCCCGGCCAGGTGTGGCCGATGTTAAGCGTGGACAGGCGTATCGCTCTTCCTATGGTATTATTAGCCCGCCAGCCGTGACCCATGAAGCCTATCCCGGACTCCATCCCGATTTCCCTGGCAATCGGCCCGCTTATCACCGTAAGGAGATTGAACGACCCCGCCGAAGCCAGCACGTGAAGGTCATCGAAATCCTCGTCCGCCAGGGCTTCCATGGCCGCGATTATTACCGGTAGATACTCCGGTTTGGCTCCGGCCATCACGGCGTTGATGGCTATCTTTTCTATGGTAGCGACTCCCTGTTTGGGATTTATCCTGCCCAGGACTTCATCGGGTTTGCGTTTTGTTCCCGATAGCATCCATTTGACGCGCTCCTCCGTGGGGGGTATCAGGGGCAGACCGTCCCCCCAGCGGTTGTTCAGGAAAACACTGTTGAATTCCTCGGCAGCCGCCGGGTAGGATTCTGCCGTAACGGTAACCCCGGCCGTGCTTTCTTCCTCGTATTTTCCCCCGGAAGCGTTCGATTCTTCAGGTGTCAGGGGTTTGGTCAGGGCATCGATGATATCATCGAAGACAGCCTCCACCAGCGGCCTGATGGTCTCCACCTTACCGCGGAGCTTGTAAAAATCCTGAGAGCTTATTTTAACGCGACGCAACGTTGGCATGCCATTATCCGCTGACGCCGATTTAGCGTCGTCGTCGAAGGTGGTGCAGTTGATAAACACGCCGGGTTTTCCCATTGTTTCCAGCTTTACCGTGCCGGCCACGCCGACAAACGTGCACGACCCTCAGTCGCCGACCCCGTAAACGAAGGTATCTATTTCTTTCAGCCAGGCCTCGACATCGTCGTCCCTGATTAGAAAGGCGCCCCGCAGCAGGGTGGTTGTCGCCGTGGGATACCTTTTCCTGAGAAGCTCTTCAAATACCTTATAAAAGTTATCCATGCCCGGTTTACTGTTCCAGTACAGCCCGACTCTCTTGCCCGCCAGGTCGGTGATGCGGGGGTTGGGTGCGGACACAGGTTTGGCCTCTATCGTACCCCGGGGATTGAGTACTTCCAATTTCACCCTCTTTTCACTCATTTATAAATCTCCTTCGTTAAATATGATGGCTCCGATAGAAATAGCATATGAAAACTGAAATTTTAAGGGCTTTTATATTATGGTAGTCCTCAAAAGCAAATGTCAACCTGAGTGCCTCCGTCCTTGACTTTTATGACGGAAATAATATAAAATTGCGCACCAGCTATATTATTGGTATAAATGGAGCATTAAGCTGGAGATATTTCTATTAACGGTAAAAGTGCCGTTTATCAAGGAGGTTAATCATGACATGAAACAAATAGGGGTCGTATTGAGAGAATAAAGGGAGGTATCAAACAAAGATGAAAAAGCTCTTGTTAATTCCTCTGGCAGTTGTACTGCTGGTTACCCTGGTGTTCAGTGGATGCGGCGAGCCGGAGCCAACCTCGACAGGCGGAGATTTAAGAATAATTGTTGCCTCCAGCCCCAATGTTCTGGGCGGTTCTCTGGAGCAGGGACCCTTTGACCTGTTCGTGCTGCTGGGAGGGGTGGAGAAACTGGCGGAATATAATGAAAATCAGGAACTCGTCCCCTGGCTGGCTAAGTCCGTGGACATAGATGAAAAAGCCGAGACGATAACCATTGAGTTAAGGAAAGGCGCCAAGTGGCACGATGGTTCGGATATAGATGCCGAGTCCATAGCCTGGAATTACAATTTCCAGGTCGCAAATGAAAGAATAGGGTACTTATACCAGTTTGAATCAGTCGAGGTTATCGATAAATATACTCTGGTCATCCATTATACCGGCGGCTATAATAACCAGCTCATCATGGGATGGCTCTGGTCTCCCCCCATGTGGTCCAAGGCGGCCTGGGAAGGAGCCGGTGGCGGCGATGCCAGCATGGAGTGGGCTCGGAATAACTTCTCCGCCTCGGGGCCGTTCAAGCTGGCCGAGTTTGCACGGGATGACCACCTGACTCTGAAAAGGTTCGACGATTACTGGGGCCCGGAGCCGTTTCTGGATAACATCACCTACACCTTCATTCCGGACTCCGTAACCGCTTCGGCGCTTATGGAAGCAGAACAGGCTGACTGGTGGCTCGGTCCGCCGCCCAACAAACAGATTGAGCTGGAGGGAAAGGGCCTCGTCCGGCAGAGCGGCGGCGGTACTATGAATTGCCTCGTACCCAATATTGCCGGCCCCGATTCGAGATGGACTAATCCCAAGTTACGCCAGGCAGTACAGTACGCTCTGGATAAAGCGACGATGGCCGAGGCGCTCGGATTTGGCCTGGCTTCACCCTTGTTGACCATAGCGCCCGAGGGTGCAATGGGTTATGACTCATCTTATAAGGGCCACCCGTATAACCCGGATAGAGCCAGAGAACTGCTGGCTGAAGCCGGATATCCCGATGGTCTCAAGATATCAATTCTCGCCCTGCAGGGACCGGCAACGCTGGATGTCTGCGAAGCTATGAAGAGCTATCTCGACGCCGTGGGCATAGAAACTGATATAGACATCGCCGATGCGGGCAGGTATTACGGAGGCCTTTACGGTATGGGCTGGCAAGACCTGATACTGTCCGGTGCCGGGATACTGGGAGATGTGCTGGGGACATTCCATACCAACTTCGGCGACCAGCCGCTGACCGCCATGTCTCCCGCCAGCTGGATGGTGCCGCCGGAACTGGAGGCTCTGAGTATAGATTCACGTACCTATTCATCTCGGGCGGACCAGGAAACGGCCACCAAAAAGATAGTCCAGTATCTTTCCGACGAGGCCTTGATTATCCCCATTTTCCTGCAACCGTCTGCCTACATAGTTCAACCTTGGGTCCATACCGATTATCTCGCGGAAGGCGGTTTTACGTTCTATTTCGGTAAATACTGGATGGATGAACACTAACCCGGGCTGGATAAAAAAGGACTGTAAATAGTCTGTTAGGGGAGGGGGCTAAGCCCTCTCCCCTCTTTTCTCCATCTTTCCGAATCAGGTAAATTTTGACACTTATAACTGAAGACGGATAAAATTAAACAATCGGGTGGTATAAATTGTAAAAGGAGGTCAGGTAAATTGACGACGATAAAGGAATATAACAGCTACGGAGAGGAACTTGAGAGGTCGCTACTGTTAAAGACGTCACCGATAGCCGTAAAAATGCTGGAGACGGAAAAGGATATCCCGGAAGGAGCCATCAGGCCGAAGCGAGACCGCGGTTATCACCTGGCGCAATGTCAGGCGTTTGCCATGAACCGGCGGCAGGGAGTGACTATCGCCATGCTGAAAGAAGACCACTGGTGCTGGGCGCCTTTACTGGCCTACGGATTGGTGGAAGACCCGCATGACGCCTTTGTGGACGCGCATACGACTTTCCCGCGTTTTGAGTACGGGAAATACATCGGCATGGTGACCGGGCCGCTGAGCTCGGCTAATTTCGAGCCGGACATGGTGCTGGTATATTCCGATACCGCGCAACTGAGGGAGATGATTGGCGTGCCGAAGTTCCAGGATAAGACCCTGGTGAAGTCCGAGTTCGACCCTATCGATTCCTGCGTTTACTCCGTCGTGCCCGTGATAACGGAAGGCCAGTACCGGATTACCCTGCCCGACCCCGGTGAAGCCTCGCGGGCCTTTGCCGGAGACGACGAAATTATCTTCTCCGTACCGAAGGAGAAGCTGGCGGGGCTGGTGGAGGGGGTCAAGCGTAGCGCCGCGATGAAGCAGAACGCCGAAGATTGGTCCCATATAATAATGATGCCAGATTTCCCCCGCCCTGATTTCTATATAGACCTGTTCAGAAAATGGGGACTTGATGTCGAGGAGTAAAAGTTGCCACCAAAATAGTCGTGCCCCCCTTTACAAAATAGCTATTTTCGTAATATAATATATCACGTTATATCGGAATAAATTGCGGAAGTCAGGCATCTCCCCATGAAAATAATACTGAGATTACTGGGCTATGTTCAAAAATACTGGCCCATACTCCTTTTAGCCTTCGTAAGCCTGCTTGTGGGCACTGCTTTTGGCATAGTGATACCACGTATGCTCGGCGATGGCATCGATACCGTACTCGGCTCGGGTAAACGCAGTTTCGTTATCATCGCGGCGGTGGTCATCGTTGCCTCCAGCGCCCTGAGGGGACTGGCTGGCTACGGACAACGCTATTTTAATGAAGTCGTCGCCCAGAAAACATGCTATAACATCAGGAACGCCCTCTACGGACGATTGCAGCGGTTGAGCTTCGCCTTCCATGACCGGAGCCAGACGGGGCAGCTTATGTCCCGGGCAACGGTGGATGTCGAAGCGGTACGCATGTTCTTCGCCATGGGCTTGCTCGGCATGGCCCAAGTGGCGCTCATGGTTATCGCCGTTGCTTACATGCTGCTGGCTATGAATTGGAAGCTGGCGCTTATCACGCTTGTCTTTATTATTCCGGTGTCCTGGCTGGCTATCAGCTTCGGCAGTCGCATACGGCCCATCTGGCTTAAAGTCCAGGCTATGCTCGGCTTCATGGGCACCACGCTGGAGGAAAGCCTGGCCGGCGTCAGCGTGGTCAAGGCGTTCTCTCACCAGCCGGAAGACAGCCGCAAGTTTGCTTCTCAGGCACAAGTGCTCTACGATGAGCAAATCCATGCTGCCCGTCTCATGGCTATTAACATGCCCACCATGGTGCTTCTCTTCAGCATACCGACGGCTCTTATCCTCTGGTACGGCGGACGGGAGGTAATCGCCGGCAACATGACTATAGGCCAGGTTACCCAGTTTATTCTTTACCTGGGTATGCTGATGATGCCCATAAGACGGCTGGGAATGATGGTCAACCTTTACTCCCGCACCATGTCCGCCGGACAGCGCATCTTCGAGATACTGGATACCGAATCGGTAGTCAAAGAGAAGCCGCATGCTATCGACCTGGGCAGGGTTAAAGGACATGTACGTTTTGAGAATGTCAGCTTCAGCTATGACCAGGTAGGCCCGGCCCTGAATAATGTCAGCTTCGAAGTACAGCCCGGCCAGCTCGTGGCCCTGATAGGCGGCTCGGGCAGCGGCAAGAGTACCATAGCCAATCTTCTCGCCAGGTTCTATGACGTCACCGAAGGCAGGATACTCGTGGATGATATCGATATCCGTGATGCTACCCTGGCGTCATTACGTAGAAATGTCGTCGCGGCGCAGCAGGATGTGTTCCTTTTTTCCGCCACCCTCCGTGAGAATATTGCCTATGGCGTTGTAGACGCCACCACAGACCGGATAGTCGAGGTAGCTAAAGCCGCTTACCTACATGACTTTATCGAGGCGCTGCCCGATGGCTACAATACCTGGGTGGGTGAGCGCGGCGACACTCTTTCCGGCGGGGAAAAACAGCGGCTATCCATAGCCCGCACCCTGCTCGTGGACCCCGGCATATTAATTCTGGACGATTCCACGGCCAGCGTGGACTCCGAGACGGAGAAGCTTATCCGCCAGGCACTGGACAAGCTTATCAAGGGAAGGACCACCTTCATTATTACCCACCGCATACCCATTATCCAGAACGCGGATATTATTTTAATGCTCCAGGACGGTGAGATAGTGGAACAGGGCAAACACAAAGAGTTGATTGCCAGAAACGGCGTTTATAAAGAGATATACGAATCACAGCTCCTGGTACATCAAGAATCTCAGGAAGGACAGGTGGAGGACTAGCATGTTTCACGGCGGAGGAGGCCCTCCTCATCATGGGCCCCACGGGGGTGGCCGCTTCGACTCTGAAGAGGTACTCGGCAAGGTATATGACAGCCGGGTCATAGCGCGTTTGCCCGAATACCTGTTACCCGTCAAGCGGTGGATAGGTCTGGGTGCCTTCGGCATGTTGTTACGCACCCTGGCTATCCTGGCTCTGCCCCGTCTTGTAGGTTTCGCCACGGATAATATCATTGCGGGTGACTACAGTGGACTTAACATCATCGTTATTATTTATGCCGTGGCGTCGCTGGGGATGTGGGGCGGACAGTACATGGAAAGCATATACCTGGCTTTCGCCGGCCAGTCCATCATCTACAAAATGCGCACCCGTATGTTCGACCATCTGCACCGGCTGTCGCTTAGCTTCTTCGACCGTAACAAGGTCGGCAAGCTCATGTCCCGGGTGCAGAATGACGTTTCGCAACTTCAGGAACTCGTTACCCAGGGCATGCTGGCCATGCTCACCAGCGTCCTGACCCTGATAGGTATTGCCGTTATTATGATTACGATGAACTGGAAGCTGGCTTTGGTCACGCTGACGGTGGTGCCGGTGCTGGGCATTGCCGTATGGGTGTGGCAGAAATACGCCCGCCGGGCTTTTATCACCGTCAGGCGGGCTATAGCCACGGTCAACTCCCAGCTTCAGGAGGATATTGCCGGCGTGCGGGTCGTCCAGAGCCTCTCGCGTGAAGACGAAAATATGGAGCAGTTCGACCAGATAAATCGGGCTAACCTTGACGCCAATGTTACCGCCGCCAAGCTGGAAGCGCTCATGATGCCTGCCGTACAAATCCTCACCGGAGTCGCCTTTGCCATCGTCATAATCATGGGCGGCTTTCAGTACCTGGACGGCGTTATGACTATCGGGATTCTCATGAGCTTTTTACTGTACGTACAGCGTTTCTTCGAACCTGTCCTGGAGCTTTCCATGCAGTACACGGAGCTCCAGCGGGCTATGGCCTCCGGGACGCGTATCTTCGAGTTACTCGATGTCGAACCGGCAATTCAAGACCGTCCCGATGCCGTCGAACTTCCGCCGGTGCGGGGAGAGATAAATTTTAAGGATGTACTCTTCGGCTACGAGCCCGGCAAGGATGTCCTCCACGATATTAACCTGAGCATCAGGCCGGGAGAAACGGTAGCCCTCGTGGGGCAGACGGGGTCGGGCAAGAGCAGCCTGGTAAGTCTTGCTGCCCGCTTCTACGAGGTGGAAAAGGGCGAGGTGACCGTGGACGGTCATGACGTCCGCTCCGTTACCCAGCAGTCGTTGAGGCAGCAGATAGGCATCGTACCGCAGGACCCGATTCTCTTTACCGGTACCATTGAAGAGAATATTAAATACGGAAAACTGGATGCCACCCGCGATGAAATTACCGAGGTAGCCAAAACGGTCGGCGCTCACAATTTCATCAACCGGCTGAAAAAAGGCTACGATACGGAAGTGGGGCAACGGGGCGTCAGTCTCAGCGCCGGGCAGCGCCAGCTCATCTGCCTGGCACGGGCGGTACTGGCCGACCCTCGCATCCTCATTCTTGATGAAGCCACCTCCAATGTGGACACCCATACCGAGCAAATCATGCAGAAAGCTCTACGCAAACTGACCAAAGGGCGTACCTGCCTGACCATCGCTCACCGTCTTTCCACGGTAACTGGCGCCGACCGTATCATTGTGCTTGAACACGGGCACATTGTGGAAGAAGGTTCTCATAAAGAGCTTCTTGCAAAACAGGGTCTCTACCACAAGATGTACCAGACCCTGAGTACGCCGGACTTAGCGGCTTAGATTACCCCCTCGCCCCCTTTTTATATCTATTCCCGCCCTGCCGTTGGTTCTCGGATAAGTTATATTTGTGCTACAATAAAGCATGGGCAGTATGGATTTCCGCCTGGACCAGCATTCCGCCGCCCCTTTATACCAGCAGATAGCCGAGCAGGTCAGGCAGTTTATCGCCACGGAGCGGCTTAAACCGGGAGACCACCTGCCCACGGTAAGAGAACTGGCGCGTAACCTCAGTGTCAACCAGAATACCGTGTTCCGGGCTTACCTTGAGCTGGAGCAGGAGAGGGTGATATCAGCGCGGCGGCGGGGTGGCACCGTGGTTGTTGCCACCACGGACGACCCCTCGATTACCGTCGCCCGCCAGAAACGCCTTTCGGAAATCGTCAGCGACGATATCGTAAAAGTCCTCAGTCTCGGATATAGCCCTGAAGACCTTGAAGCTGCCTTTTATCTACACCTGGCACGTTGGCGTGAGGAAAGACAGGGCGCTGCGGAAAAACCGGAGAGCAAGCCTGAAACCGGTGTCAAATCGGATTCAATTCGTATCGTCGGCAGCCATGACCTGGCTTTGACCATCCTGACCGACCTTGTCAAGCAGCGCAACGACAATATAGATTTTGAAATTGTTCATGCCGGCAGCCTCGGGGGGCTTATCGCTCTCCAGGAGGACAGGGCTAACCTTGCCGGTATTCACCTGCTGGATGAAGAAACCGGAGAGTATAATTATCCCTTCGTCAAGCGGATATTACCGGGCCGTGAACTGGCTATAGTACATCTGGCGTATCGTATTCAGGGCCTGATGTTCGCCCGCGGCAATCCTAAGAATATCTCAGGTATACCCGACCTCAAACGCCCGGATATCACCTTCGTCAATCGGCAAAAGGGGTCCGGGACCAGGGTTCTCCTGGACATACATCTGCGTCAGCTGGGCATCAGCCAGCATGAGATAAAGGGATACGAGCGCGAAATGGAAACGCACCTCGCCGTCGGCTTGAGCGTGGCGCGGGGCGAAGCTGATGTCACCCTGGGTATCGAGGCAGCCGCCCGCAGTTGTGATATCGATTTCCTGCCGTTGTTCCGCGAGAGGTACGACCTGGTATTGCCAACCGAAGGTTACAGAAGCGAGTTGCTGGCCCCTTTGTTTGAAACGGTTGTCAGCGAGGAATTCAAAGAAATAGTGAATAAAGCAGGCGGATATGACACCTCGCAAACGGGTGTAACCGCGTTTCTGTAGACGACGCAGGCTTTCCCCGCTGTTTTTTCATTGACCTGAGATTATGCCGGTGGTAAAATTTTGAGAATCACGGCGAAAATACTATTGTTTTTACTGAAAGGAGCATACGATGTCTGGAGGATATATGGGAAAGCTCCTGTTCGTGGACCTTTCCAGCGGGAAAATGACAGAGGAGACACCCGATGAAGGTTTCTACCGAAAGTATATCGGGGGTTATGGCATCGGGGCCAGAATTCTTTACGACCGCATGAAGGTCGGCGTTGACCCTTTGGGGCCGGAGAATATCTTTGGCGTGGTTACCGGCCCGCTTACGGGTAGCCCCGCCATAGGAGGCGCCCGCTATCAGGCATTGGCTAAGTCGCCGCTAACCGGCGGCTGGGGAGACGCCAATTCGGGGGGTCACTTCGGGCCCGCCCTCAAGTTCGCCGGTTATGACGGTGTCTTTTTTACCGGTACCTCGGAAAAGCCGGTTTATCTCCTCGTCGACGATGGTAAGGCGGAGCTGAGAGATGCCACCCACCTCTGGGGAAAGGATACCTATTTTACTGAAGACACGCTACATGATGAGCACGGTGGTGCGGCTAAGGTAATATGTATCGGACCGGCCGGGGAAAAGCTCTCCCTCGTCGCAGGTATTATTACCCATAAAGGAGATGCCGCCGCGCGCTCGGGGTTGGGGGCCGTTATGGGCGCCAAGAAGCTCAAGGCGGTTGTCGCCAGGGGAAATAAGAAAGTCCCCATTGCCGATATGGAGACGGCCAATCGACTGCGAAAAGAGCACATTGAAGATTTGAAGGAATTCATGGAGCACTTTCATATGTATGGCACCGGCTCTCATGGCGACCTGTCGGCTCATAGCGGCGATACCCCGGTCAATAACTGGGGCGGCGTCGGCGTCATCGATGTGCCCGATGTCTCGGGTCTCAACAAGGATAAGGTCATTGCCAACCTGGATGAGAGATTCGGCTGCTGGCGCTGTCCGGCCGCCTGTAAAGCCAGACTGAAGGCGGGTACCGGCGAATATAAGTACCCGGCGGGCACTCAAAGGCTGGAATATGAGACCATCGGCGCTTTCGGGGCAAACTGCGGCAATACCAATGTAGAGTCGATTAATATGGCGAACCATCTCTGTAATGCGTACGGAATGGATACCATATCGGCCGGTACCATCGTCGCCTTTGCCATGGAATGCTATGAGAACGGTATTATCACCAAAAAGGATACCGATGGGATTGAACTCAACTGGGGCAATCACCGGGGTCTGGTGGCTCTGGTGGAAAAGATGGTAAAGCGTGAGGGAATCGGTGATATCCTCGCCGACGGCGTAAAAATAGCCGCCGAGAAAATCGGCAAAGGGGCCGAGAAATACGCCGTACATGCCGGCGGACAGGAAGTCGGTATGCACGACCCCAAGGTCGCCGGTCACCAGTTTGCCGGTATGCCGTCTGCCGCCATGTACTGGGTGAATGCTACCCCCGGCCGCCACACCCAGGCTTTCGGCCCCGCCAGCTTTATGAGCCACCTCAATAATGCCCTGGGCACCTGCATGATTATCTTCATGTGGCCTTCGGCTCGCGGCCCTTACGTTCAAAGAGTGGTAAATGCCGTAACCGGCTGGGGAGCTTCAATGGAAGAGCTGCTCAGGGACGGCGAGAGGATTGCCAATATGCGTCACCTCTTTAACCTTCGGGAAGGCCTCAATCCCCTGGAGCACTACCTGCACGGTAGAATAATCGGCGACCCTCCCCAGGAGGACGGCCCTCTCGCTGGAGTAACCTGTGATGTTAGGGCGGAAGCCTGGTGGCACCTCGGCGCTCTGGACTGGGACCGCATAACCACCGTTCCCAGCCGTAATAAACTGCTGGAGCTGGGCTTGGACGATATCGCGGAAGAGCTATGGCCCCCGGGAAAAATGCCCCGGATGGGCCCCGGAGGATAGTATCAGGAAGATAAATATGTTTAAAACCATTATATATATGTACGGCCTACCCTACGAAATAACTACTCTACGTGAAGCGGAAGTAGAACTCAACGATGGCGCAGGTATGGCGGAAGTTGTCGCTATGCTTCGAGAAAAAGTGCCAACGTTGGAAGGGCCAGTTATTCGTACCGGTCAGGACCGTCTGCAGGAGAATTACAAGTTTAATATTAACGGTAACTTCTACTACGACGGCATGGACTTTCAGCTGCACCCCGGCGACCGTATCGCCCTGCTTGTACCCGTCACCGGTGGATAATCATTGTATTTTACTCTATATTAAATAGAGCTTGATGAAAAGCTCGTAGAATGAGCGACAGGAAGAGGGGGTGTAGGGTAAAATGACTTGACAACAAACGAAGCAAGGGTGTATCATTTTGCAACTGATGATATATTTACAACTGAACAGCTTAACAAAGCCAGAAAGTTTTGTAAAAAGGCCTCACATCATTACCGGTTCTAATTCCAGTCCATTTTAGCGAGTTGTTCGGTAGAAGGAGGTGAATTATATCGGGATAAGGAGGCTCACCATACTTTAAAAAATACGTCATTAAGGAGGTTAGGATAAAAAAGTGAAGAAATTTCTATTTATCGTCATAACGGTTATCTTGATGACCAGTTTATTCCTGGTAAGCTGTGCCGAACCGGAGCCAGAGCCAGCCCCAGCCCCGGCACCTGCTCCATCACCGGCCCCTGAACCGGAACCTGGACCAGCCCCAGCCCCCGAACCGGAGCCGGAACCCGCCCCTGCCCCTGAAGTAGGTCCGCAGGGCGTACCGGAGAAACTGGATGGTGGTGTCTATGGCGGGCGACTGAGACTGGCAGGAGGGGGCAATGTCGGCAACATGGGTAATCCCAACGAAATAAGTAATCCCTCCGACGCCGGCTATGCCTTCCCGGCCCTCGAAGGCCTGATAACCCGGGATGCGAGTGGTAATTTCCTGCCCTGGCTGGCCAAGGATTGGGATGTTGCTGAGGACGGTACGTCCATTACCTTTCACCTGCAGGAAGGGGTGATATACCATGACGGGACCCCCTTCAATGCCGATGCGGTGAAAGTCAACGTAGACATCCAGATAACGACGCCTGCCTGGCAGAACCTGAAGATGGTAAAGAGCTGCGATGTACTCGATGAGTACACGGTCAGGTTTAACATGGACGCTTGGGACTGGACAATGATGAACAGCCTCACCGGCTTCTGGAGCTGTATGATGTTCTCACCTACGGCGCTTCAGAATGAGACCCCGGAATGGCTCCGTTCTCATCCCATTGGCACCGGCCCCTTCAAGCTGGTGGCTTATGACCGTGACATGTACATCAAGTATGACCGGTACGATGACTACTGGCGGGGCAGGCCCTACCTTGACGGTGTCGATTGGGTCTTTATACCCGACCCGACGACACAGCTCCTAGCTTTCAAATCGGGAGAGACACACATGGCCGGTATTCAGGCCCAGGATTTGGAGGATATCGAAGCGTCCGGTTTCGAGGTTACCTCCACCAAAGGTTGGATTCTCGGACTTTACCCGGATAGCAACACCCCGGATTCCCCGTTAGCCGATATTCGTGTACGGCGCGCCATAGATCATGCCATCGATAAGCAGGAACTCGCCGATGGACTGGGCTACGGCTACAGCCGGCCCTGCGACCAGGTCTATCTGCGGGAGTCCGGTGGCTGGAGCCCCGACGTTGTCGGCTACCCGTTTGACGTGGCTAAAGCTAAGAAGCTGCTTACCGAAGCCGGCTACCCCGATGGCTTTAAGACCAAGTTCATCATGGTCGAATTCATGGACCTGGATGCGCCTATCGCCATACAGGACATGCTCAAGAGAAATATCAATGTAGAGCTTGAGTTCGACCGTGTCAGCATGGCACAGTTGAGCTTCCAGATTGCCACACCGCCCGGCTGGGAAGGATTTGCCTTCGGCGCCAGTCCGGAAATGACCGGTTCCGACCCGGGCAACGTGCTGGTAAATGGCACCCTTAATAACAATACGACCTGGGTGGGTATGTGGCAGCCTCCGGAATTACTTGCACTTGCTAAAGAAGCAGCCTCGGAGACTGACTCAGATAAGCGTATGGCGATTTACCAGGAGATATCCAAGAGACAGATCGATGAATACGCCCAATGCACTAACCTTTATGACCTCACCTTCTTCAGCGCCGTTAACCCTATGGTTAAAGGCCATACCGTCGGTCAGATGGGCTTTGGGGCGTTCGCCTTTACCTTCGCCTGGATTGAAGAATAAGCTAGAGACCGAGTTGACCAAGTGGTCTGAAGCTTAAAAGACAGGATACGGGTCGTGGTTAGAACCACGACCCGTACTTTTTTGTGGGATATAATCCTGGAGTCTAAAAAGTGATGATATTACACAGGACCGCACCGCTGTCTGTTAGAGCGGTTTTACTTCGATGATGATGCTTACTGATGAGAAATATAGTGTCAAACGCGTAAGCAGGCCACCTGATGTCCACCTCCGACATCACGGAGGGGTGGCCTTGTCTGGCTGCACTCATCTGTAGCCAGGTTGCATCGGGGGTGAAAATGACAGCCTATCGGCGGGTTGACGGGGCTTGGCACCTCGCCCTTCAGAACAATACGCGTGCGGGTCTTTTCTAATTTAGGGTCGGGTATAGGTATCGCCGAGAGTAAAGCCTTGGTGTAAGGGTGGAGGGGATTTTCATAAAGCTCTTCCGAGGTAGTAATCTCGACGATGCGCCCCAGGTACATCACGGCCACGCGGTCGCTTATATGCTGCACTACAGACAGGTCGTGGGCTATGAAGAGGTAGGTAAGTCCCATTTTTTCCTGCAGTTCTTCGAGGAGGTTGATTATCTGGGCTTGAATCGAAACATCGAGAGCCGAAATGGGCTCATCGCAGATGACCAGGGACGGTCGGCAGGCAAGGGCGCGGGCCACTCCGATACGTTGCCTCTGGCCACCACTGAACTCGTGGGGGACACGGTTCCTCATAGCGGGGTGAAGTCCGACCAGGCGGAGGAGTTCCGCCACTCTATCTTCAAGCTCGGTACCGGTGGCCATGTTGTGGACCTTCAACGGGTCACCCACGATACTCCCGGCTGTCTGCCGCGGGTTGAGGGAGCCGTAGGGGTCCTGAAAGATGGCGCCCATGTTAGCGCGGAGTGGTTTCAGCTTGCCTTCCCCCTCTGTAGAGATATCCTTCCCCTCGAATATAATACTCCCGGAAGTGGGCTGGTAAAGCCGGAGAATACAACGGCCGGTGGTAGTCTTACCGCAACCGCTTTCTCCCACGAGCCCCAGGGTTTCATGTTTCTTTATATAAAAACTGATATCATCAATGGCTTTTACGTCAGCAACTTTATGCCTCAGCAGGCCCCTGACAATAGGAAAATACATCTTCAGGTTTTTTACTTCTACCATTATGTTATCATCTGGCGTATTCATTCCTTCTCCTGTATATCAACATAACAGGATACGTAACGGTTATCTCCCACGGAACGGAGATCCGGCCACGGTTCGCTCTCACATTTTTCGGTTTTATAGGTACATCTGGGGAGGAAGGCGCAGGTTGGCGGCATATTGATAAGATTGGGTGGCAGGCCGTAAATGGGTATCAATTTTCTGGCACCGCGTTTTTCACCCAGCCTGGGAACGCTATTCAGCAGGCCGATGGTATATGGATGTCGTGGATTCTCGAAGATGTCTTCGGCCGGGCCGTATTCAACGATGCGTCCGGCATACATTACGTAAATTCTCTGGGCATAACGGGCGACCACCCCAAGGTTGTGGGTCACGATAACCAGAGAGGTATTCAGGCGCGTGACTAAGTCTTTCATAAGCTCCAGTAACTGGGCCTGGGTGGTTACGTCCACGGCGGTAGTCGGCTCGTCGGCAAAGATAATCATTGGATTGCAGGATATCGCCATGGCAATCATTACCCTCTGACGCATGCCCCCGCTGAACTGGTGAGGATAGTCGTCTATCCGGCCGGCGGCGTCCGGGACACCTACCATTCTGAGTAACTCGATAGATCTTTCCCTGGCCGAATGCCTGTCCATATTAAGGTGTAGTTCCAGTATCTCGGTCATCTGGCGGCAAATGGTCAGCACCGGATTCAGCGATGTCATGGGTTCCTGGAATATCATGGTCATCTTGCTACCACGGATGGCTCTCATTTCCAGACCGTTAGCCTCATAATCAAGGATGTCCTTTCCTTCGAACATGACTTTACCCTCGACTATTTCACCCGGCGACTGTATCAATTGCATAACCGAAAGTATGCTCACCGTTTTACCGCAACCGCTTTCTCCTACCAGTCCGATGATTTCCCCTTGGTCGACGTGGAAACCAACCCCATCAGCGGCTTTAACCAGGCCATACTCCGTGTGAAAGTAGGTTTTAAGATTTTCTACATCCAGTACGACTGCCATACTAACTTCCTCTGTTTTAATTGCCTCTTATTATTTAAATCACACCCCTCAGCTTCGGGTCGACCGCATCCCTGATGCCATCTCCCACCATGTTGAAACCGAATACCAGCAGCATAATAGCCACCCCGGGAGCTAAGGAAAGCCACGGGTTCGTCAGGAGATACCGCTGACCGCTGTTTACCATACCGCCCCAGGAAGGTACGGGAGGCATAACACCGATACCCAGGAAGCTGAGTCCGGCTTCACCCAGGACAACGCCTCCTATCCCCATGGTTATTCCCACCATAAGGGGAGGGAAAGCGTTAGGGAAAATCTGTGTGAGCATCATACGCCAGTTGCTCATGCCTATAGCACGCCCCGCCAGGACATAATCATTCTGCTTGACGCTGAGCGCCAGACCGCACATCATACGGCATTGCCCGGCTATACCGCCGAATCCCAGGGCAAAGATGACCACCGGTATACCGCCGCCCGCCAGACCGGCGATAAGCAATACCAGAATAATACCGGGTAATGCCATAAGGGCATCGGTAAACCTCATGATAATGGCGAACACCCAACCACCGAAGTGTGCCGCCGTCAGTCCCATGAGCATGCCTGCTACGGCTGAAGCAGAAACCGCGGAAAATCCAATCAGCAGGGAAATCTGTGACCCGTAGATAATGCGGCTGAACGTATCTCTACCGGTGGAGTCGGTGCCCAGCCAGTGTTCCTTACCGGGTTGTTCCAGTTTATGTTGTAAGGACGTTGAATAGGGGTCGTGGGTGGCTATAAAGGGGGCGAAGATGGCAGTAAGCATCAGAATTACGACGATTACGAAGCCGATAACATAGAGCTTGCGCCCGAAGAAGACTCTGACTATACGTTTGAATTCATTAGCTTTTGGCGGTGCGGCTGCTTCCCCCATGGCGTCAGGAAGCTTCGCTCCAGATTCTATGTCATCTGACATTCTGGTCCTCCTTAAGCAAGTCTAATCCGCGGGTCAAGCCAGCCCCAGAGAATATCAACCATAAGGTTTGAAAAGATAATAATCGCGCCAAATAACAGGACACCTGCTTGAACGACCTGGTAGTCCTGGTCGAAAATTGCGTTGGTCATCAGTAATCCCATGCCCGGAATGGCAAATACCGTCTCGATAAATACCGAGCCTCCCAGAATGGCACCCAACGCCCCGCCCAGAGCGGTTACCACAGGAATCATGGCATTCTTGAGTTGATGCCTTATCACAATAACCCTCTCACTTAAGCCCTTGGACCACGCGGTGCGAACGTAGTCTGCCCTCATCACCTCCAACATGCACGAACGAGTCATACGGGCCATACCGGCTATACCCCCTAGCAATATTGAGCTGATCGGCATTATCAGCTGTTTACAGCTCATCCAGAAATCATCAAGAGGATTGGTCCAGCCACTCGTCGGCAGCCAGCCCAGCTTATACGCAAATAAATACATCAGGAGTATTCCAAGCCAGAAAACAGGCACTGTCATTCCTATATTAGCTATGGTGGTAATGGTGTTATCCATCCACGAGCCCCGCCTTAAAGCGCACACGATTCCTGCGGCAATGCCGCCTACGGTACCGAGCACGAAACCAATCATACCTATATAGGCAGTACGCGGCATACGTTGGACAATGAGGGTACCGATATCTTCCTGTAGTTTAATGGATTTACCCATGTCACCCTGGAATAGTTTCCCCAACCAGTCGACATATTGCACGGGAATCGGTCTGTCCAGCCCCCATTGATGCAGCAAATTTTGGTAGTTCTCCTGACTGATGCTCGTTAGCCTCTGGATATCAAAACTGGCCATGTAGACTAACAGGGGGTCTCCGGGCAGGAGACGCACGAACAAAAATACCACCATGGTAACCAGCAGGAGAACGATAACGCCGATTATCAAACGGCGGATAATATAGGTTGTCATTTTTGCTCTCTCTCAGATAAGCGCTGAGTACACCTGAACAAACATGCCGCAATTACAAAACTCGGCTAGTCTACTGCATTTTTACCTGATGACTAAATACCCTATAAGAGGTATTAATTATCAAACAGGACTATCAGTTTATTTCCATTCTCAGCGTATCTATGGTTAGTGTGAGAGCTACCCGTATATTTCAATGAAGGAAAAATATGTAGTTCGGGGAGAGTTTAGCACGAATTAATTAGTATGTCAAACACTACGACATGGAGTTTTTAGGTGTTTTTTAAGAGGCTTAAATATTACCACCATAATAATTGACAGAGTTTGAAAATGGTGTTAAACTCTGCGCAGTCCTGTGAAATTTCCACCATGTTTGCATTGTAAGTGGTGGACCGGACGCTTTTATCGCCCACGTTGTCGGCGGCGGTATTATTCCTAATAAGAAGGAAATACAGAAGATAGACCTGCCCAGGAACTGGGATAAACTCGTCGCCAAATATAAAAACGTGGTGCCCACCTACGCCAATTATTAAGACATTTGATTTCAAGAGGACTCGATATGGAATTTGAAGGTAAAATCGCCCTGGTGACCGGGGCCGGGGGCGGCGGCGGAGGGCAGGGCAGGGTCATTTCCCTGGCACTGGCCAGAGAAGGGGCGGATATCGCGGTAAATGACGTTAATCTTGAATATGCTGAGGCCACCGTGGAGGAAGTGAGAGCTTTGGGACGGCGGGCTATAGCCGTTATGGCTGATGTTTCCAACGAAGCTGAAGTCAACGCCATGGTGGACAGGGTGTCAAAAGAACTGGGGGGAATCGATATCCTTGTCAATAACGCCGGATTCGGGCATCCTATCCTGGTGGAAGATATGACGGCGGAAGAATGGCACCACACCATCGGCGTTAACCTGGACGGCCCCTTTTTCTGCTCCAAAGCGGTAATCCCCATCATGAAAAGTCGCGGCGGGGGCCGTATTATTAATATCGCCTCTCCGGCAGGAAAAGCCATGACTGTTAACGGCTGCGCCGGCTATACCTCGGCTAAGGCCGGCGTCATGGGTTTTACCCGCCACCTTGCCTTCGAGGTGGGGCCATATAAAATCACGGTTAACTCCATCTGTCCGGGTATGGTCATGGGTAACGGCAGGGGGGAGCACGGTCCCCCGCCGGAGATGCTACAGAAGATGAAAGAAGGCTCCCTTCTGGGAGACATCACCACCGCGCAGGACACCGCTAATGCTGTCCTGTTTCTGGCCTCGGAAAAGGCCAGGATGATTACCGGCACCAACGTGGACGCCTATGCCATCGCCCCCGGCGGCAAGGAGCACTGGAATAACTTCGTCAAGCGGCGCAAGGACTTCAAAGCCGGTAAAATGGATAGACCATTTTAGTTAATGAATACGCGAATTTAGCCAAGCAAGGAGGTAAATATTATGAGTGCTGATAAAGCAGGTGCCTCATATGAGGTACTCAGTCCCTGGGCGGAGGCCGACCCCAAGCAGTTGAAGGGCCTTTCGCCCCGTTTAGATGACCTCGCCGGGAAGAAAATCGGCCTGCTCTGCAATAACAAGCGGGCCGCTCCCCTTATCCTGGACGTAACCGAAAGGCTTCTTAAAGAGAAGTATCCTACCGCTAAGATAAGTCGATTTAACTCCCGCTCTTTCTCGGTGTCCGCCCTGGAGCCGGACCGGAAGCAGGAGTTTGAAGACTGGATTAAGGGGGTGGATGCGGTTGTCGCCTCTGTCGGCGACTGAGGGGCATGCACCAAGTACCTTGTGTACGATGCCATTTTTATCGAGGAGCATGATACCCCCACCGCTACCTTCACCTTCGAGCACTTCCAGAACGACGCTATGTCGGCAGCTTCCAGTCGTGGTATGCCCGTAGTCAAGATTGTGCCGGAAGCTATTGTCTCCGAGTGTACCGTTGAAGAGACCATCGACAACGCTATCACGGCAGTGTTCGATGATATGGTCGGTGCTTTAACCAAATCCCTGACGGCCGATGAAAAATCGCCTAAACCCCGCGAGTCGGGAAACTCCCCGAGAATCGTCTTCAAGGGCAACCTGGAGGAGGTCAACCGCTTCTTCTACCAGAGGGGCTGGACGGACGGTTTACCCGTTATACCCCCCACCGAGGAGGCCGTGGCCGAGATGCTCACCGGCACCGGCCTTCCCGCCGACCACCTGGTGGAGAAGCTGGAGCCGCGCCTGGGCAAGGCTACCATTGAGATGATTGCCATCAATGCCGTCATGGCAGGCTGCCTGCCTACCTATATGCCTCTGCTTATCGCCGGGGTACAGGCACTGGCTGACAATCCCGTCTGTGGTATGATGGCCGCCAGCACCGGTTCCTTTTCACCCTTCTGGCTTATCAACGGACCAGTGGCTAAGGATGCCGGTATCCGCTCCACTTACGGGGCGACGAACCCCGGAGATATCGCCAACGCTTCTATCGGGCGCGCTCTCGGCCTCATCACCAAGAACGGCCGGGGCGTCCGCAAGCAGATAGAGGATATGGGCGTACTCGGTAATCCCGGTAAGTATTCCTGGGTCGCCGCGGAGGACGAGGAAAACAGTCCCTGGGAGCCCTTCCATGTCGAACAGGGTTTCAAGAAAGAGGACAGTGCTATCACTCTGATGTTCCCCCAGTCCTTCCAGCAGATGATGCCCTTCGGCACCGACGATAAAGGCATACTGGCGACCATCGTCGGCAGTATCTTTCCCGCCCGCATGGGTTCCTTTGCGGTGCTTCTTACACCCACCAACGCCGCGTCTATAGCGAAAGGTGGCTGGAGTAAGAAGGCTGTCAAGGACTATATCGTCGAGAATACCATCGTCCCCGACGACTATTATTCCAGGCTGGGCTTGAAATCTGACGGGCCTTTCGACCGCGGCAATGTCAACGGTCCGGGGTTCGGTCCCAAGGTATTCCACCGCACTCCACGCGACCAGGACCCCGCCCGTGTCTTTGTCTTCGGCGGTTTTGGCTCCTGGATGGGCTTTATCCAGGGCGGTCCCCCGCCCATCACCAAGAAAATAGAGTTACCGAAGAACTGGTCGGAGCTTGTCAAGAAATACAAGAACGTCGTGCCTACCTATGTGAGATACTAGGTTGGGAGTCTTAATCTATGTTGAAAAAGAGGGGGCGAGAGCACCGGATGTCATATTCACGCCCGGTGGCGCCTGCCGCCGCTTGTACTCGCTGGTATCGACGAGTCGGGCTGCCCGCCGGAACAGACTCGTACCAGATGTCCTCGCAGGTATCGCTACCGATTATAATATCGCCAGATATTTATTAAGCTCGTATTCGGTTACCTGCGTGCGATATTCGTCCCACTCAATCTTTTTATTCTGGATGAAAGCCTCGAAGACATGGTCGCCGAGCGCCTTTCGCACCACCTCGCTATTTTCCGTGAGCAGTATCGCTTCCAGCAGGCTGGCCGGCAGCGTGCCGATGCCCCTTCGGTTGCGCTCCTCTACGGACATCTCGTAGACGTTTTCCTCTACCGGCGCCGGGGGTTCGTAGCCCTCCTCGATGCCTTCCAGGCCGGCGGCCAGCATTACGCTGAAGGCCAGGTAGGGATTACAGGCCGGGTCGGGCGAGCGGAACTCTATCCGCGTTGCTTTTTCACGACCGGGTCGGTACTCCGGCACACGTACAAGGTCGGAGCGGTTACGCCGTGCCCAGGATAGATAGACCGGCGCTTCATAGCCGGGGACCAGACGCTTGTAGGAGTTGACCCACTGGTTGCAGACGGCCGTAATTTCCGGGGCATGCTTCAGCAGGCCGGCAATATAGCTCTTGGCGTCTTTGGAGAGATGGTAAGAGTCTTTGGCGTCGAAGAAGGCATTCCTATCGCCCCTGAATAAAGACTGGTGCACGTGCATACCGCTGCCATTGATGCCGTAAATAGGCTTGGGCATGAAGGTGGCGTACGCCCCGTATTTCAGGGCGACTTCTTTGACCACCAGTCGGTAGGTCATGACGTTATCGGCCATGGTCAGAGCGTCGGTGTACCTCATATCTATCTCGTGCTGACTGTGGGCGACCTCGTGGTGGGAGTACTCGACGCCTATGCCCATCTCCTCCAGGGTTAGTACCGTGTCCTTCCTCATGTCTACGGCGGCGTCACGCGGGGTCAGGTCGAAGTAGCCGCCCTTGTCGAGCACCTTGGTAGTGGGCATGGTGGGGTCGTCGGCGTTCTGGGCGAAGTAGAAGTACTCCAACTCGGGGCCGACGTAGTAGGTATAGCCCAGGTCGGCGGCCCGTTTCAGGTTCCTCTTCAGGACAAATCTCGGGTCGCCCTCAAAGGGCTGGCCACCCGGCCGCAGGATATCGCAGAACATGCGCGCCACGGCGCGATGTTCGCGCGGTCGCCAGGGTAGCAGCTTGAAGGTATCCGGGTCAGGCATCGCGACCATGTCGCTCTCATCGATGCGGGCGAATCCCTGAATCGACGAACCGTCAAAGCCCATACCTTCTTCCAGGGCACCCTCCAGCTCCTCAACGGTGATGGCAAAACTCTTGAGCATACCCAGGATATCGGTGAACCAGAGCCTGATGAACTTAACATCATGCTCCTTAGCCATCTTCAGGACGTACTCTTTTGCCTCTTCCCTGCTTTTATTTTCCATTTTTTCCTCCTGTTATTACCTTATTCTATATATTTTAATCCCTTTTGTCATTATTTTTACATATATTTCTCCTCGTGCTAGATGGCGCTTTCATCTCTATCACCGGTACGGACACGCACTACGGTCTCTACCGGCAAGACGAATATTTTACCGTCACCCGTCTCACCCGTCCTGGCACTTCTGGTGATAGCATTTAGCATTTGGGGCACGTCTTCATCGAAGACGACGATTTCCAGCTTTACTTTGGGGGTGAATTCCACCTCAAACGTTGTACCGCGAAACTGTTGAGTAAGCCCCTTCTGCTTGCCATGACCCTCAACGAGGGTCTTGGTCATTCCAGGGTAGCTCAACCCCTTCAAAGCTTCCTTCACCTCTTCAAATCTTTCTACCCTGATTATAGCCTCTATTTTTTTCATTCTCTCACTCCCCTTCTTGCACTATTTTGGCATAGCTAAGAAATCGGGATAAGCTGGCGTGCCGTGCTCCGGGATATCCAGTCCCTGTAATTCTTCTTCAGGGGAAACGCGGATACCGAAAGCCTTGTCCATTAGCTTAAAGGTGAGATATCCAGTTGCGAATGCCCAGGCAACGACTACTGCCCCGCTGATGAATTGGGCGAGTAGCTGCTCGCCACCACCACCGTAGAATAATCCGGTGATATATGGTGCCTCAACGGAGTAGTTACCATAGGTACCATCGGCAAAGAAACCGACACTGAATAGGCCCCATAGCCCACAAGCGCCATGTACGCTCATTGCGCCCACCGGGTCATCAACTCCCCTAGCTTCAAGGAACTTGACGCTGGCATACATTAGCACACCACTGATAAGACCAATTATAATTGCTGCCCAACCTTCCACCCAGGCGCAGGGAGCAGTAACGGCAACAAGTCCTGCCAGTATACCATTTAGAAGCATACCTATGTCCCATTTACTTGTCCTCCACCGTGATATAAGCAACGTTGACAAACCACCGGCAGCAGCTGCTAAATTTGTATTCAAGGCAATGATGGCAATCCTCAGATGATGTGCATTACAAGTGCTGCCAGGGTTAAAGCCAAACCAGCCAAACCACAGGATAAAGACCCCCAGCGTAGCCAGCGTTATACTATGCCCAGGAATTGCCCGTGGCTTTCCGTTTTTATCGTACCTGCCAAATCGTGGACCGAGGACGATAACCCCAGCCAGAGCCACGAAACCGCCGACGGCATGAACCGCCCCCGAACCGGCGAAATCCACGGCCCCTACACCTAGTGGCAGACTGGAAAGCCAACCCCCTCCCCATACCCAGTGACCGTAAATGGGATAAATAATGGCGCAGACCACTACGCTATAAATAAGATAAGCCTTGAATTTCAACCGCTCGGCAACCGCACCGGCGACGATGGTGGCAGCCGTGGCACAGAAGACCAGCATCCAGAACATGTTGAGATATTTGTCCACATCGTAATAATCACCAAGCATGAGCCAGCCGTCTGTACCCCAGAGACCGTGCCAGTCGCCGCCCATCATCAGGGCGTAGCCGACGAAGAAAAAGGTTAATGAACCAATCACGAAATCCATCAAATTTTTGGTCATAAAGTTCCCGGCATTTTTAGCCCGGGTGAACCCTGCCCCAACCATGGCAAACCCCGGCTGCATAAACATCACCAGGAAGGCACAGACCAGTATCCACACGTAGTCTATCGCCGTATCTGCTGTCCCCCCCAATCCAGTGGGGTCAGCCGCCAGGGCTACACTCCCCGTCCCTGCCCACGCCAGCCATATCAGGCAAACAAGGCCAAAGGTCAATACCCCCCTTATGGCTATCTTCGTTACACTGCCTCTCAGGTTCATGGCTATCCTCCTTCTACCAATAAGGATAGCGGGCTAATGTTACGAATATATTACGGGGAGGTTAAATCTGTGTTACAAGCCGGGGATTGACTACTAATTTTTAATGAAACGGTAGCCGATGTTGCGTACCGTTTCGATGTAGGTATGGTCGGCGTCCTCTATTTTGCTGCGGAGCCGGCGCACGTGCACGTCTACGGTGCGGTCCCCGCCGAAGTAGTCGTAGCCCCAGATTTTGTCCAGCAGGACTTCGCGCGTATAGACGCGTCCCGGGTTGCCCGCCAGCAGCTTGAGCATCTCATATTCCTTAAACGTAAGTTCGACTATTCTGCCTTCTACCGTTACCTCGCACGTGACGAGGTCTATCGTCAAGCCGTCATGTTTTATTTGTTCTTTACTTTCGGTTTTTTCGGTCCTCCGGAGGAGCCGGTTAATCCTTAATATCAACTCTCTGGAATCGTAAGGACGGGCAATAAAATCGTCAACGTCATGAAGTCGGTCGGTGCTATCGGGCACTTCTCCCGGGATAAGCGCTATCATCGGGATTTTCCCCCTTCTTATTACCTTTCTGGTAAGTTCCCATACTTCGGGGGCAGGTGGGTATTCTTCCATCTCAAACAGGAGTATATCGGTTTTGCCGTCGGCTGTAGCCTCCGGTACGCCGTTGTTGTAAGAGCCGAAGAAGCACACCAGGCCGTAGGGAGCCAGGTTCTTGCGGAGTTTTTGCTTCGTCTCTTCGTCCCGCGCGACTATTAAAACGCGTGTCATGGCTCAACTCCGTCACCGTTAGTAGGCGTAAAGCCTCCCGTAAGGTCGGAGCTCACGAGGGTAAAGTTTTAAAAATTTGCGCGCCAGTATGTCGTCCGCACTAAAGTCGAAATGCCCGGCAAACTCCGTGACATACCTGCGGAGGACGGCATGGTCTTTTTTCCCCGGTTCGGCGATACCTACCTCTTTACCCAGCTGATAGTCCGCGACGCTTCCCCGTATGTAGATGACACCGCCATGCATACCGGTGCCGATGAACCTGGCCTTGTGGTTTTTACCTTCGCTGAGATTGAGTCCGAGGAGAATCAGAATACCCCCGGCCATGTACTCGCCGAGAAAGTCCTGGGCGGTACCGCCGATGATAACTACCGGCAACTTGTCTTGGTACTCTTTCATATGGATACCGGCACGATAGCCCACGTCTTCACGGATGAAAATTTTCCCGCCTCTGGCCGACAGGCCGACCGTATCCCCGGCATGGCCGTGAACGATTATTTCCCCTTCGTTCATGGTATTACCGCAGCCGTCCTGGGCGTTGCCGTGGACGATAATCCTCGGTCTGTTCATGAAAGCCCCGAGGTCGTTGCCCGGTGTGCCGAAAATCTCGATGCTTACCGGCTTGTTCAGATCGGTGCCGATATATCTCTGCCCGTGAACGTTGCGCAGCTCTATTCTCCGGCTGCCGTTATCAACGACGTTCCTGAGCCGGGCATTGAGATCCCGGTAATAGACGCCACCGGCGTCGATATTGACTACGGCATCTTTAATATCCGTCATGCTAGCTTCCCGCCATTCTTACGCCCAGGATTTCGAGCTCCGTATCGGTCAGGCCGATGCCTCTGAGGTGCAGGCGGTTCCCCCGCAGGCTCTCCAGGGCGTTGACGCCTAGTCCGCCGAGGATATCTTTCAGCTCCAGGCTCCAGCCGCGCAGCAGGTTGGCCGCCCGGCGGGCGCCGATTTCCGGGTTGATTCTCTTGGTCAGCCGCAGGTCGGTGGTGCAGATGCCCCAGGCGCACTTGCCGGTGTGGCATTGCTGGCAGACATGGCAGCCCAGCGCAATGAGGGCGGCTGTCCCGATGTACACGGCGTCGGCACCGAGGGCGATTGCCTTGGCCACGTCGCCGCTGTTCCTGATACCGCCTGAGACCACGATAGAGGCCTGATTACGTATGCCTTCTTCTCTCAATCGACTGTCCACCGAGGCCAGGGCCAGTTCGATAGGAATACCGACGTTGTCGCGGATGACCTTGGGGGCGGCGCCGGTAGCCCCGCGCAGTCCGTCGAGGACGACGATATCGGCGCCGCCCCTGACGATGCCGCTGGCGATGGCAGCGGCATTATGGACGGCGGCTATCTTTACCGATACCGGCTTGGTATAGTTGGTCGCTTCTTTCAGGGCGTAGATAAGCTGCGCCAGGTCTTCGATGGAGTAGATATCGTGCTGGGGCGCCGGCGAAATGGCGTCGGTGCCTTCGGGAATCATCCGCGTCAGCGATACGTCTGCGCTTACTTTCTCCCCGGGCAGGTGCCCGCCGATGCCCGGCTTGGCTCCTTGGCCGATTTTTATCTCGACTACACTGGCCGCATCGAGGTAATCGGCATGAACGCCGAAACGCCCCGATGCCACCTGAACGATGGTGTTATCACCGTATTTATACAGGCTGGGGTGAAGCCCGCCTTCGCCGGTGTTCCATAGCGTGCCCATATTGGTGGCCGCTCGGGCGAGTGACTCATGCACGTTGAGGCTTACCGCCCCGTAAGACATGGCGGCGAACATGACCGGCACCTCCAGCCTGACCAGCGGCGCTAACTGCGTTTTTAATTCGGACGATTCCGGCTCGATTTCAAGTCGGTCGGGCTTGCGCCCCAGGTAAGTGGCCAGCTCCATCGGCTCGCGCAGGGGGTCGATGGAAGGATTCGTTACCTGGCTGGCATTAAGCAACAGATGGTCCCAGTAGATACGATGGCTTTTATCGTCGCCCATGCCGGTCAGCAATACGCCCCCGGTCTCCGCCTGCTTGTTAATGTCCTCGATAACCTCGGGACGCCAGTTCTGGTTGTCGCGGTAGTCCATCGGGGTATAGTTGACGGTAAGTGCATTGGTAGGGCAGAAGATAACGCAGCGCTGGCAGCCGACGCAATTTTCTTCGATGCTCCTCACCTCGTCGTCTTCTTCATCATAGTAATTCGCGTCGAAGCTGCACTGGTTGACACAGACCTGGCACTGGATGCATCGGTCCTTGTCTCTGATAATTTTAAATTTTGGTGCGCTATAAGTCTTCATCGTATTATACTGACTTCCCGGCTGATATTTTCTCCCCGCCGGCAATAACTTGTGAACGGGGCTCTTTTTTCAGTCTGCCGATGACCGGCTCGCCGCCCATGGGAATCCAGGCTTTATCGAGGTCGGGGCATATCAGGCGGATGGCCGACTCCTCGGACGAGAGGTACAGCATGTCGCCTTTCTCGCCGACGGTCAGTGGCCGCAGCCTGATGCGGTCGGTCAGACCTATCATTTCCCCCTGGCGGGCGATAACTACGGCGAAAGGCCCGTTCAGGAGCAGGCTGCCGTATACCTGCCGCAGCGCCCTCGCGAGCTTTTGCTCTTCTGTCGGCATTCTATCGATTTCATCCCAGAAGGGGGCCGCCAGCACCTTGGTGGTTATTTCCCACGGCAGGTTGTGCTTGCGTATGAGCAGGTCAACGGCATAGGCGATAACCTCGGTATCGGTCTGCATGGTGCACTGGTAGCCGTACTGCTCCAGGAAGCGGCGGTTTATCCCGTAGGATGAAATCTCGCCGTTGTGAATTACCGTCCAGTCCAGAATAGAAAACGGGTGAGCCCCTCCCCACCAGGCCACCGTATTGGTCGGGAACCTGCCGTGAGCCGTCCAGAGATAGCCCTGGTACTCTTCCAGCCGGAAATATTCGGCCAGTTCTTCGGGGTATCCCACGCCTTTGAATACGGCCATGTTCTTGCCGCTGGAAAAAACAAAGCTATCGTTGGCGCTGGTATTTATAGTCATCACCTTTTCCACAATATAATCGTCCACCGCCAGGTTTTCCGGCAGATTTTCCGGCATGTCGAGGAAGTAGCGCCATACCAGCGGCGTGTTTTTTATCGCTGGCGTCGGTCGTGTGGGCACTTCTTCCTCGCGAACGACCGTGAAGTGCTGGCGCAGGAATTCTTCCGTTTCCTGTTTATCTTTTGCGTCGAGGTACATAATATGGAAGGCATAGAGCTCGGCGTGTTCAGGGTAAAGGCCGTAGACTGAAAAGCCCCCGCCCAGGCCGTTGCCGCGGTCGTGCATATTGGCGATGGCTTTGATAATGCTCTCCCCGGAGAACCGCTTGCCCGATGTATCCATGGCGCCGAATATCGCACAGGCGTCGATGACCTTATCATCATGATAGGTATTGCTTATCCTGGCCAGGTCTCTCATAGTTTTTCCTTTCGGGTTAAAACGCTAGTCCCCGATAGCCATCTCTTCCGGCTCTTCGATATGGGTTATCACCTCGGTGCCCTCGGGAGGCAGTCCGGTCAGGCGGTCTTTCCAGACCGACTCCGGCAGGGAAGCCAGCCCGAAATCTTCAGCTACGAGCGATTCTTTATATTTCCTGACATTTGCTCCGTCTTTCATCAGGTTATAAACGATGCCCGATTTTTCGATATCGCCGGCAAAGACCATCCCGGCCAGTTTGCCTTTTTTCACTATCACCTTCCGGTAAATTCCGTTGTACCTGTTAACAAGGGTCTCGTAGCTGTCATCGGGCGGTATCACCAGCCCTGCCGAGGCGATATATACGCCGAAGTATTTCAGGGCGTTCATGGCCGTCCCGCCCTGGTATTTAGCCGCCTTGCCCGCCATGTTGAGGCCGGCCACCCTGCCGCCTTCGTAGGCGTTGGGCCATATCGGGGTGAGGCGATTTTCTCCGAGGACGAAATCGTGAGCCTCGGCAACGTCGCCGCAGGCATAAATCTCAGGGACAGACGTGGCCATGCGCCGGTCGACAGTGATGCCCCGGTTTATCTTGATACTGCTTTCAGCGACCGCTTCCAGTCGGGGTTGGACACCGATGGCGATGATAACCATCTGGCAGGGCAGAACGCGTCCGTCGTCGAGGGTTACACCGCTGACCTCGCCGGGCAGGTGGCTGTTAATTTTAACGGCGGTATGTCCGGTGATGGTGTTGACGCCGGCCCCGGCCAGGGCCTGCGCTTCGAATTCGGCGGCTTCTTCGTCAAGAATGGTGTTGAGAACCCAGTCCTTCATCTCGACGATGCTAACGGCAACGTTACGCTTGACCAGGGCTTCCGTGACACTGACGCCTATCAACCCGCCCCCGATAACTACGGCTCTTGTACTGGTACGATATTGATTCAGAAAATCATCGATATCCTTGGCGTCGTCAAGCCTGTTGAAGGTAAATACGCCTTTTAGCCGATTGCCTTCCATATCGGGGAAAATGGGCGTACCGCCGGTAGCCAGCAGCAGTTTCTGCCAGGTCAGCGTTGTCCCGCTTTCAAGTTTAACCGTACGTTTACCGGGGTCGACCCGAATAACTTTCTCGCCGAGGATAGCATTAATCTTGTTATTCTCGTAGAAATCCACCTGGCGGTAGGCCATCTTCTCGACGGAGCAGGGGTGGGCCAGGTACTCGGAGATAAGCGGTCTGGAATAAGCCGGGTAGGGTTCATCGGAGACTATGGTGATGTTCCCGGTCTTATCTACCTCGCGGATAGCCTCGGCGGCGCCGATGCCGCCGGCCGAGTTCCCGATAATCAAATAATCTATTTTCTCTTTCGCTGCCATTCAGTTATCACCCATTCATTCAAGGAGAGAGTCTACTGAATCGGGATTTTAGCCTGTTTTTTAGTATTTGAACTCTCATCGGGAACATCTACGTATAATAGCGCCTCATTCGGGCAATTGGCGACGCATACCGGGATTTCCTCGTCCTGGCAGAGGTCGCACTTGACCATCTTCCTCTGTGACGTGTCAATCTTCGGAATTCCCAGCGGGCAGGCCAGGGCACACGTACCGCAGCCGATACAGCGTTCTTCATCCACCATTACCAGGAAGGTAACAGGGTCGCGGGACAAAGCGCCGGTCAGGCAGGCCCGGATACAGGGCGCATCGTCGCAGTGCTGACACCGTACCGAGAGGGATACGATACCGCTTTCATCCAGCCGGAGCCTGGCCAGGGGCCGTGGAGTTTCTTTTTTATAGGCCTTGACCAGGTCTTTCGACTTTGAATGTTTTAACCGGCAGTAGACCTCGCAAAGGCCGCAGCCGATGCAGACATCCTCTTTAACATAAACTTTTTTCACTTCTTATCCTGAATATGATAATATGCGGCAAACGGTTGCCGTATGCCGCCTACTATATGTTATCATATTTTACACGATTTGGCAATCAATTTTCACGCAGGTTCTATTTCTCATGGCAAACGGAATAGCTATGAAACATTATAAGACCACCTCCGATTAAAAGCAAACAGGAACCTTCGCGAAAGTCTTGAGATTCACCAGATTGGGTGGTAATTTTAGATGTCGGAATATTAAACCTTTCTTTACGATTGTTACAGAATGTTTAGACGCTTCTCGCCTAAGTTTATGTTTTATTTATCATTTCGTCATTATTATTTATACATCGGAAAGGTGCGCCATGAAAAGGATAATAGTCAGGCGGGTAAGAAGCAGCCGGCCCAGGGCTGGTAATGCCGCCATACCGCAGGGTGGGAAGAGACAAATCGATAATGAAGTTATCAAGAGGTTTAATCCCGCCATATTGGCACTCGGCGATTTAAGTGCTCCCTGCCAGGAGATAGAATCGATAGCTGCCGTGTTTGACCTCACCGGATTTACGGCTTTCTGCAATCAGGTGGACTCGTATCTGGCAATTCCCAGATTTCTTAATGATTTTCTGGAGTGGTTTTTCAAGAGTATCATAGAAGGTCTGGCGGAAACGGACTACGATGACACCAAAAAATTCTGGGCGGAACTTCCCATTCTGGTGAAATTTTTAGGCGACGGTCTTTTGCTCCTCTGGAATGCCCGCACGATGACGGAAGGTCAAATTTGCAGAATAACGGCTACCCTTTATGAAACCTGCCGCGCCTACAGGCAGGGGTTTTACCCCCAGATCAACATGGCCGTGAATAAACCCCCCGGGGTTCTCAGGTGCGGCGTGGCACGGGGTAAGGTCTTCAGCGTGGGCAGCGGTAATGACTATGTTGGTCATTGCATTAATACTGCCTCCAGGTTATCCAGAGTAGGCTCGTTATCGTTTTGCTTTCCTCATCGCGGTTTTCAGGTTCGAGAACATATGCCTGTTGAATACCTTCAACTCTTCGTGCCCAAGTATACTTCTATTCATGGCGTGGGCGAAAATGAGATGGTATGGGTGGTCAAAGAGGAATTTGAAAGATTGCCGGAAAAAAGTAAAGAACCGTTTCGTAATCTTGAAACTGTAATGGCTTCCAATTGAAATATCATACTTGATTCTGAAATGAGGAAATAGTCAATGGTATCTAGCCAGGTAAAGTCAGGCACTACAACAGTGATTTCTGGTCGCGTGGAACGTGAAAATAAGGCGAGGCTGGAGCTTGCCTACGAGGTAAGTAAGAAGATAGGCTCGGTGCCGCGTATGACGGAAATGCTGGAACAGGTCATAGAAATGACCCAGAAGACGCTGAACGCCTCGGCAGCCTCTATCCTTTTATTCAGAAACAACGACCAGGAATTGT
Source organism: uncultured Dehalococcoidaceae bacterium (assembly GCA_964500415.1). Taxonomy (GTDB): domain Bacteria; phylum Chloroflexota; class Dehalococcoidia; order Dehalococcoidales; family RBG-16-60-22; genus JAFGPF01. Next base: position 94,765 of record CAZCOB010000002.1, read on the forward strand.
ACTTCGAGGTTGCCTCGGGGCCGGTAGGCAAGGTGTTACATCAGGTAAAGCTAAGCACTAAGTACGGTATTGCCGGGCAGGTCGCCCGCACTGGTAAGCCGTTGATAGTTAACGACGTCAGTCGGAGCGAAAATTTCCACAAGATGATTGATGAGACCACCGGCTTCACCACGAAGTCTCTTGTCTGCGCACCGCTGGTGGTACATCGGAAAATCCTGGGTGTTATTGAAGTATTGAATAAACTGGATGGCAGCGAGTTCGAAGAGCAGGACCTGGAGGCTGCCATATCGGTCGCAAATACCGCCGCGATGGCAATTGAGAATACCAAACTACACCAGACGGTACTGGATGCCTATAAAAACACCATTAAAACGCTGGCGGCAGCCATCGACGCTAAAGACCCGTATACTTGTGGCCATTCCCAGCGGGTGATGGAATACGCCTTGCTGGCGGGCGCTTACCTCTCGTTTTCCTCCGACGAAATGGAAATACTGGAATACGCGAGTATTCTCCATGACATCGGCAAAATATCTATCGATTCTACAATATTGAATAAACCCGGCTCTCTGACGGAATCGGAGTGGGAAATAATAAAGGAACACCCGGTCATCGGAGCCAACTTACTGAAGAGTATCCCGTTCCTGGAAAAAGCCAGCGAACTCGTGCTCTGCCACCACGAAAGGTTTAATGGAGGAGGTTATCCCCACGGAATCAGTGGTGAAGCAATATCTTTAGGGGCGCGCTTAATAGCCACGGCTGATGCTTTCGATACCATGACCACCGACCGTTCTTATCGCGCGGCTATGACCGTCGAGGACGCAGTGAAGGAACTGCACGATTGCTCGGGTAATCAGTTCTGTCCTGTTGCTGTAACGGCTTTAGTGTCCGGGCTTCGCCTGAATATCACCTAGATAACCGTCATATCATAAGATATCGGCGGTCATAACTCTCTGGCTTTTTCTGTAATTCCTCGGCTATCAAATTACCCCCAAAAAGGCTTCATTCTACACATTAATATCTGAGAGAACTTACGGGTTCTGAATTTCGCTCATTGGGAACAGCAGGTCGCTAAAGGCTTGTGTTGAAAAACGCTTGACCGCTTTCTAAGATATACGAAAAATCGTCACACCCTGATGCAGGCGACCTCGTGGCCGCCGCCGATATCACGTAGAGGGGGCACGGCCTGGGAGCATTCGGGGATAGCCATAAAGCAGCGCGGGTGGAAAGAGCAGCCGGGCGGCGGGTTCAGGGGGCTGGGGACCTCACCCTTCAGGATGATACGCTCGCGGGTCTCCTCGACGACGGGGTCGGCGATGGGCACGGCGGAGAGCAGAGCCCGGGTGTAGGGGTGCAGGGGATTATTGTAGAGCTCTACTGCCTTACAGATTTCAACGATTCGCCCCAGGTACATCACCGCTACGCGGTCGGAGATATGCCTCACCACCGAAAGGTCGTGGGCGATGAAGAGATAGCTCAGCTCCTTAGCGCTGGCCTGCAGCTCCTCCAGTAGATTGATTATCTGGGCCTGGATGGAAACATCCAGTGCGGAGATGGGCTCGTCACAGACGATGAGGTTGGGGTCACAGGCCAGCGAGCGCGCCACACCGATACGCTGGCGCTGCCCGCCGGAAAACTCGTGGGGGAAACGGTCGGTCATGGAGGGGTCGAGACCGACGATGCGGAACAACTCCTCAACACGGTCACGGTACTCACCCTTGCCCATCACCATCTGGTGGATCTTCAGCGGCTCGCCGACAATACTGCCGGCGCTCTGACGCGGGTCGAGGGAGGAGTAAGGGTCCTGGAAAATTAAGGCCATCTTGCTGCGGATTTGCCGAAGCTTCTTTTCAGGGTAATCGGCAATATCCTCATCCTCAAAGAAGATGCCGCCTTCGGTCGGTTTATAAAGGCCGAGGATGCAGCGGCCGATAGTGGTCTTACCGCAGCCGCTTTCACCCACCAGTCCCAAGGTTTCGTCCCGCTTGAGTTTAAAGGTCACCCCATCGACAGCTTTGACATCGGCAACCTTTCTCCGCAGGAGACCGCGGGTGACCGGGAAATACATCTTGAGGTCGCGGACGTCTAAGAGATTATCACTGCGTTTTTGGTTCACTTGCTTTTCTCCTTGGTATTAGCGTAACAGCTAATATAGTGATTACCGTTAACAGGTGTCAGCGGCGGCCACGGCTCCCGGGCACATTTCTCCAGCCGGTAGGAACACCTGGGCAAGAAAGCACAGGTAGACGGCATGTTGATCAGGTTGGGCGGCAAACCCTGGATCGGCACCAGCTTGGTACCCTCCTCCTCGTCAAGCCTCGGAATGCATTTCAGGAGGCCAATGGTATAGGGGTGGTGCGGGTTGGCGAAAATGTCCTTGGTTGTGCCCGACTCAACAATGCGCCCGGCATACATGATATATATCCTCTGCGCGTAACGGGCGACGACTCCCAGGTTGTGGGTGACGATGATTAGCGAAGTGCGGAAACGCTGTACCATGTCCTTCATCAACTCCAGAAGCTGGGCCTGCGTGGTAACGTCCAGAGCCGTGGTAGGCTCGTCGGCAATGAGTATCTTGGGATTGCAGGAAAGGCCCATGGCAATCATGACACGCTGGCGCATGCCGCCGGAAAAGTGATGCGGGTAATCGTCAATGCGGTTCTCCGCTCCGGGTATGCCTACCATGCTCATTAACTCGATGGCTCTCTTGCGGGCAGTATCATCGTTCATTTTCATGTGGAGCTGCAGCATCTCGGTGAGCTGCTGGCTGATGGTCAGGACCGGGTTGAGAGAGGTCATGGGCTCCTGGAAAATCATGGCGATTTTGGCACCGCGCACGGAACGCATCTGCGGACCGTTAGCTTCGTACTTGAGAAGGTTCTGCCCTTCGAAAATAACCTCACCACCAGCAATTTCACCCGGGGCGCTGATAAGCTGCATGATGGATAGCTGGCTGACGGACTTGCCGCAACCACTCTCACCCACGAGACCGATGATTTCCTGCTCGTCAATGTAGTAGGATACACCATCAACGGCCTTCACCAGACCACTCTCGGTCTTGAATTGGGTTACCAGATCGTTAACTCTTAAAAGTTCTGCCATTTCTATTCCTCACTTTAGAGTATCCCTCTCAGCCTGGGGTCGAGGGCATCCCGCAGGCCGTCGCCCACCATGTTGAAGGCAAAAACGACCAGCATAATGGCTATCCCTGGCGCGAAGGAAAGCGTTGGATTCGAAGATAGATAACGGTAGCCGTCGTTGACCATGGCGCCCCAGGCTGCGCCCGGCGGTTTAATGCCAATTCCAAGGAAGCTGAGGGCAGCCTCGGCCATAATAATGCCACCCAACTGAAGAGTTACCAGCACAATCATAGGTGGAACGGCATTAGGTAAAACATGACGCAACATGACACGTGAGTTGCTCGACCCCATGGCCTGCTCGGCCATAATATAATCATTCTCCTTGATACTCATGGTAAGCCCGTTCATTACCCTGGCATAGCCGGGTACCGTGGCAATACTCAGGGCAATAACAACATTTTGTATGCCGCCCCCGAGTACGGCTGCAAATAGCATGGCCAGTATCAACATCGGGAAGCCCATGAGTGCATCCATTATCCTCATAATAATCATGCTGGGAATACCGCCGAAATACCCGGCAATCAGCCCCAGCGTAACGCCGACAACACCGGCAATCCCCACCGTGACAAAGCCTACCATCAGCGCCGTCCTCGTGCCGAAGATAAGACGGCTCAGCGTGTCCCTGCCTTGAATATCCGTCCCCAGCAAATATTTGCCGCTTGGTGCCTCTAATGAATCAGCCAGTATACCCCGGAAAGGGTCATACGGAGCCAGTAAATTGGCGAAGATAGCGGAAAATACCAGTAAAAATAAAACAATCAGGCCGAAAATCACTATTTTCCGCTGCAGGAACACCCTCAAGAAGCGTCGCCATTCGTTGACGCGCGGCGGAGCTTCCTGGAACTCTTCAGCGGTAATGTCTTTCTCAGTCATATCAAATAGTCTCCTAGCCGTACCGGATCCTGGGGTCGAGCCAGCCGTAGGATATATCGACGAGTAGATTGGATAAAATGATTATCGTGGCAATTACCAGTGTTCCTGACTGTATCACCACGTAGTCCTGGGCGAAGATGCTGGTTACCAGCAACCTGCCTACACCGGGAATGGCAAAGATTGTCTCGACAAAAACCGAACCGGCGAAGACCATGCCAAGACCGATGCCCAGCAACGTGATTACCGGTATGAGGCCGTTCTTAAGAGCGTGTCTCATGATGATATTGCGCTCTCTCAATCCCTTGGACCACGCGGTGCGAATATAGTCCTGGCGGGTGACTTCGAGCATGCTGGAGCGGGAAAGGCGTGCCGTGGTTGCCATCATCGTAATGGCCATGCAAAAAACCGGCATGACTATCTGCTGCGTATTCAACCAGAAATCTTTAAAGGGGGAAGTGTAGCCGGCGATGGGGAGCCAGCTGAGCTTGAGGCCGAAGAGGTATATCATTAAAATTGCCAGCCAGAAAACCGGGATACATACGCCGATATTCGCCAGAGTGGTGGTGACGCTGTCTATCCAGGTCCCTCGCCTGATAGCTGCGGCCACGCCCATCAGGACGCCAACGACAATATTGATGATAAATGCCAGCGCACCCAGGTGTAGTGTTAGCGGAAAACGATCGCCCATCAGTACCCCCACATCCTCGTGGTAATATAAAGATGTTCCTAAATCGCCGTGCAGTATGCCCCAAAACCAGTTGCCGTACTGCACCATAATGGGGTCGTTGAGGCCGTATAACTCCCGGAGATGCTCCAGTTCTGCCTGTGATATGCCCCCTTGTGTGGCCTGTTGGCCGAGGAAAATAATCAGCGGGTCACCTGGCAGAAGGCGTATGGCAAAGAAGACAATCAGCGAAACGATGATGAGAATTATCAGCGCTATTATAAGTCGCCTTATGATATATGTGGTCATCTCAAACTTCAGTCCTTACTCCGGTGATTATCCTGACTGGTGCAGACCCATAAACAGCCGCCACCAGCTATGGTAATACGAACGCCGCGTGGGACATGCAGTTTTTCAACGCTTGGTTATTCTTTATTTTAAAGCTACCGATTATGCTATTGGGTGGTTCGCCACTGTCTTGGTGATATTTCACCATAATGGACGAACCACCCAGCAATTATAACACGCTATCTAGTGTTTTTCCATCCAGACGTCAAACATATCCCAGCGCGTGAACCCCTGCGTGTACTCTGTGCTGTGCACGTAGGGCTGCTGCATGGCGTACGCCGGGGTACCATAGACCGGAATAATCAGGGCGTTATCCGTCAGATAACGCATCAACTTCTTGGTCATTTCCGCCTGATCTTCTGGGTCCGCTATCAACTGCGCCTCGACATCCATCGCCGTCTGTTCCGCCGTATGCCCGAGGAATGAACAGTCGGTGAACGGTGTGATACTGAACCAGCGCATGTATGTCTGCAGGTAGTTTGCATCCATGCCGCCCGCTAACCACCAGTTCATATCCTGGTCTGCACTTGGCGGAGTCCAGTAAACAGTTCCGAAGAACCTGCCGGGGTCGGCGACATCCAGTTCAAGCTCGAAGCCGGCGTCATCAAGACACCGCTTGATAGCAACACCGATATCCTGGGTGACCGGGTCATTCATGGTGATCAGCTTGACCTTGAGGCCGTCGGGATAACCGGCTTCTGCCAGCAGTTCTCTGGCCTTTTCCGGATTATACGGCCGGGGGTCGTAGGCGGGGTCATAACCCCACTCACCCGGCATCGGCAGACTCTTCAGGGGGATATATATCCCGAAACCGATAGCTTTGGCTACCGCAACTTTATCAATGGCATACTCTACCGCTTCGCGCACTCTCTTATCGGCCATTACCGAGTCAGGGTTGGAGGTGTTGGGCCAGATGCCCCAGGGTAAAATCGGCCAGTCCTGCTGCCGTTTATAGCCCAGCTCCTCCAGTTCGGCCACCATGTTGGCCGGAGCACCCCATATATCGCCCTCTCCCGCCTCGAAGGCGGCACGTGCCGTTACCGGGTCGGGGATATAGCGAACCTCGATGCCATCGAGATAAGGTCGGTCCGGAATCCAGTAATCCGGGTTCTTGACCCAGGTCATGTGGTCGTCACGCTTGTATTCTTTCAGTATGAAAGGACCGGTACCGACGATATTGACGCGCTGCCATTCTTTGCCTTTCTCGGGGTCGCCGCCCGAGGCTTTGTCATAGGCGGCTTTGGAGGTAATGACCGGCCAGTACCCCCAGTCGGGCATAAGCTGGTTGCTCCACTTGTTCAGGTTCATCTTTAGCGTATAGTCATCAACGACTATCATCTCTTTCAGGAAGTCTGTGTGCGGCAGGGCTCCGGCGTCGAGAATCAACTGGAAGTTCCAGGCCACGACATCGGCCGTCATTTCAGTGCCGTCGTGGAATTTAATGCCTTTCTTCAGGTTCCAGGTCATCGTCAGGTTCTCGATATCCTCCTCCACGCTCTCGCATAGCCACGGCTCCACTCCGGGCCCGCTCATTCTTTCAGCGGTGGCCTGTACCAGGTTTTCGGCCGCCGGGAAAACGGCGGAGTGGTCACCCGGCCCCATCTCGCCAACATAGCTCAGCACTTGGGGTCCGGAGGTCGCGATCATTCTCAGAATACCGCCGTACTCCGGTCCGGACGGTTCCGGTTCCGGTGCCGGCGCTGGTGCCGGCGCTGGGGTAGGGGTGGGTTCTGGCTCGGGTTCAGCACAACTACCAATTAGCATTCCACTGATGATAATGATTGCTAATGCCAGGAACAAAAATCCTTTTTTCATTGTCTTTCTGTGGCCTCCTTAACATAATGAATTGCTACCTGATATCTTCACGGATTACCGGGTAATTAGGCCCCGGTTATATCAATAACTCCGGTAAATTACCCGATTCTCCGGTTGCATTAGTTAAACAGCGTTTTACCGGGGTGTTTTTTCGTGCTCTAGCTTATGGAGCTCTCTAGCAGTTCGCATAAAACATCTTGGAATACAGGTAAGCGCTATTACTTTGTCTACTCACTCTCACATGACGTCTCTCCTTTATCAGGTACAATACGGAAAATCCGGAAAAAGCACCTAATGCATATACTATATAATCTCTTAATGCGGGTCAACCCACTCGTGTTCTGTGTGCCGGGTTACCATCACTTCATAGAGGTAAGTGGTATGAACGTACGGCTGTATCATAACCGCGGATGGAGTGTAGGTGAGTGGAATGACCAGAGCTTCGTCCATTACAAACCTTATCATTTTACCGGTCCACTCCTCCAGCCCAGCATCGGTAGTCTTGGTTAACGATTCATTAGCCGATTTACAGGCATACCAGCCCCTGATTTATTTAGTCATGGGCTATCTCATTACGAGCCTTCGGCTATAAAACATGGTAAACATATTGTACGAGGCTGATCGTAGGCTCATTATATATACTTATCTTCAAAATTGTCAAGCTTTTTCAGGCTAAGTCCTGTAATCAAGGTAAATCAGCAGAAAGAAGTGTCGCTCATGTCCACATAACTGGATTTTTGCACGAACGGCACAGAGAAGTCAACTATTGCATAGCCCGGGTCTGGTGTTTTTTTATTGCCGGCTCTAGGTAGTGAGTAGCTGTGTCTTTCTCAGCATAAAAGCGACTATTACCAGCAGAATAACGTTCAACCCGATAAGTACGAAGAAGTTTACAGCTATCTCAGGCCAGCCACTGCCAAGCTGGCTGATTTCTACTATAGGCTGAATGATATAGTAAGTGGGGAAAATTCTCCCGACCCATGCGGGAATCTCGGGGAACAGGTAGATAAAGACGGGTGCGAAAAGTATAATTCCGGCCGTCTTCCAGACGGTAAACAGGGAGGTAAAGTCTTTCAGCAGAATACCGAGTATCATGCCGAGCTCAACTGCCATTATACCGCCCAGTGCCAGCACCAGAATCAGCAGCAGCGGATGATTGCCGAAAGCCTGGTTTATTACCAGTATCAGGATACCCATAAACATACTTATAATGAGGCCAGCCAATCCCTTGGCAGCGAAAATATCAACGATGCGGGTCGGTGTTACTACCAGAGCGTCAAGCGTCTTCTTCGCTTTTTCATTTATTATTGAGGTTGCCGGCAGCATGAGTCCGCCCAGAAATACGGCTATAAGGACGATTACCGGCAGCAGCCGGTCACCCCAGGGAATGCTTACTTCGTCACCCAGCGTAATGGTTTGAATATCTACCGGGGATTCTTGTCCGGTCATCTCTCTGATAAGGGTGGTTACGGTTACTGCGATTATTGTACGATTCTTGGCCAGGCTTTCTCCCCAGGTATACGCTTTAATCTCCACCTTTCCACTCCCTGTAAGAGAGCGGTCAAAATCGGCGGGAAGGACGATACCGACATCGACAGCGCCGCTCTCGACTGCCTGCCTGATTTCCGTGGTGCTGCCATATTCCTTGATATCCAGGGTATCAAGCTCCTGAAGCATGGGTATCAGTTGTGAGCTGCTCTCGTCCAGGACTCCCATCTCGGGTTTTCCCGTAAATAGTGTTCCGAAGATTAAGCTTACCATTAACGAGATAACAATCGGGGCGACGATGGAAAAGATGAAGATATAGCCTTTTGAGCCATGCAGGAATTCCTTACCCAGCAGTATGCCTACGCGTTTGAGACTCATCGGACTCTCCTCCTCAGAACGGATATACCGACCCATGTAATGACCAGGCAGAATCCCAGGAGAATCAACAAATTAAGCCAGATATCACCCCAGCCGGAGCCGAAGTTGGCCACCCGGTGGACGGTATCAACCAGGTAATAGGACGGGAGAATCTTAATCCAATTCGTAATCGCTCCGGGAAACAGGACGCCGAATGATGGCACCAGTAATATGATAAAAGCAGGAATGCTCCAGGCCAGCACCGACATGAAGTCTTTGCTTACGGATGAGATAAGAAAAGCCACCCCGGTGACCAGCACCGCTCCCAGCAGCAGGGCTGTCACTATTATCAATGGCCCTCCGCTAAACCCCCCGACCAGTAACATGAACAACACCGACTGTCCGAAGGCAAGACCGGTGCCGGTAATGCCTTTAGCGATAAAGAGTTCCTTAACGGACATCGGGGTCACCAGGAGGGCGTGTATCGTGCCCCGTTCCATCTCTTCCGATAGCAGGTTCGCCAGCCCCATCATTTCCACCATGAGAATCATAATGGCAAGAAGGGGGCGCAGCCTGTCCCGCGGCGGTATCGGTGTGCCTATCATATCCGGCCCCAGAATTTCCTCGGTCGCTTCAATGCTTAAAGCCTGTCCCGTCTGGACATAAGCCAGTTCCCTGATTATGAGTACGACGGTATCTTTCATCTCCTGCGGTACGTCCGGCGTGAAATAAAGACTGATGGTAGGTTTTTGTTTCGAGGCGAGTTTTTCCATTGTATCCGCCGGTAGCGATACTCCGGCCACGTACCTGCCTTCAATGACACCTTCTTTCAGGGCTTCCTCGGATTCCACCGTTTCTATTTCCAGACCTTCTTCCTGCATCTGTGTGAAGGCAGGGAGAGTTACCGGCGCGTACAGCCCTATATCAAGGTTTTCATTAACCGTACTTGGCATAACGAAGTAGATGACGATGTAGAAAATAAAACCGATGGCAGTCAGGACCGCGAACAACTTCTTCCTGAAGAAAAGGGAGAAGTCTTTAGCGATAAGGGTGCCGAGAATGCGCCAGTTCATTACACAAGCCCCCGCCCCGTAAGGCTGATGAAGATATCTTCCAGGGTGGCTTCTTCGCTGTGGATGGTGATGACTTTTTCCTGTGAAAAGAGTTTCCGAACGGCTTCAGGCGTTTCCGGGGTATCCAGGGTTATCTCGCGGTCTTCAAGCCCGCCGGCATCCCCCGCGACCTTTGCCTTGAGCGCCCGCTTGCCGTGTTGCTGCTTGAGGAGGTGGGGAGTATCCAGGGCAACGATTTTTCCCTGGTTCATAAAGGCTATGCGGTCGGAGAGCTTATCAGCCTCCACCATGTCGTGGGTGGTGAGAAATACGGTGGCGCCACGCTCGCGCTCTTCGAGGATAATATTTCTTATCGTCTCGGATGAGGTCGGGTCGAGTCCGGCGGTGGGTTCATCGAGAAAGAGGATGCGGGGTTTATTAAGTATGGACCTGGCTACCATGAGGCGTTGCTTCATGCCTTTGGAATACGTCTCGACCCTGTCTTTGCCTCGCCCGCCCAGGCCGACCCGCTCCAGCAGGGCATTACCGTCAAATGAGCGCATACCGAACAGGCTGGCGAACAGGTTGAGATTTTCCAAGGCACTCATCTGTTCGTAGAGATTCGTTGTTTCAAAGCAGACGCCAATTTCTTCCTGCACCTTTTCGACATTCTTCGTGACATCCATTCCAAGCAGCCTGGCCTGTCCGCCTTTGGGCTTGAACTGCCCGGTCAGCATCTTGAAGGTTGTTGTCTTGCCGGCGCCGTTCGGCCCGAGAAAACCCATTATTTCGCTTTCGGCCACACTAAAACTGATGTGGTCTACGGCGGTTAATTCACCGTACCGGTAGGTCAGTTCTTCGGCTTCAATAGCTTCTCGCGCCATCTCATCTCCTTTCCCTCCGGGGTAAAGTCTCATTATACCGGAACCATGTGCCTGAGTGATGGTATCTTCTATGTTAACATTAATATCACCGTTTTACCTAACCCCTCACCCTTTCCAAGCCTGTTTAACGACCGCTCCATATTGTGTTATAATGTGTGCTCAGGACGTTAAAATCATGACAGGGACAAGACACAAAGCCAGGACTATTGCCCTGCAGGCGATGTATGAGATTGACTCCGCGGCACGTCACCCTGAGGCGGTGGTAGGACGCCTTCTATCGCAAGCGGACTTATCAGAGGAAAACAGTGGCTTTGTGCGTGAACTGGTATATGGTGCCACCAGTAAAAAGGATGAAATCGACCGTAATATCCAGAAGTTTGCCCCGGCCTGGCCGGTGGAACAGATAGCGATGGTCGACCGTAATATCCTCAGACTTGCAATCTTTGAGATTTTATTTGATAATAAAGTACCGGTTAAAGTAGCGGTTAGCGAAGCGGTTGAGCTGGCCAAGACCTTCGGCAGTGATAACTCGGCTAAGTTTATCAACGGTGTTCTGGGGTCGGTAAGTACGCTAACCAGCCGCTAGAAAGCTTTAGCAAAGGGGGAAAAAGTGGCAACTGTCTTTGAGAAAATCAAAAGCATAGTTGTAGAGCAGCTTGGCGTTGATGGCAAGGATGTCGTGCCCGCAGCTAGCTTTGTTGAAGATTTAGGCGCCGATTCACTGGATCTGGTAGAACTTATTATGTCTCTGGAAGAAGCGTTCAGCACTTCGGATCGGAAAGTCGAGATACCGGATGAGGCCGCCGAAAAAATAGTGACCATTCAGGACGCTATTGATTATATTAAGGAACAGGGTATAGAGGACGGTTAATTTTTTCTTCGCATAGTCCGTAGAAACATACCCTGATTTACCGGGAATTTTTTCTAACCCTGCTTTCTCTTACCATTTCACAAGGGAGATACGTGTGTGCTGTTGATGTGATACGGGGTGGGATACGGACTAAATACCCTTCACCCAGGCAACGGCATTAATGAATACCTGCATGCCGTCGCCGGATTTTCGTGGTTTTTCTCTCGTCCAGCGGGGGTGCTGCGTCCAGCGGATGAAGCGCTCCGGGTGCGGCATCAGCGCGAAGATACGCCCCGAATCGTCGCAGATACCGGCGATATTTTTAATCGAGCCGTTCGGATTATACGGGTAACCCGCTGTAATATCTCCCTTTTCGTCGGCGTACTGCACGACAACGTTAAGTTTTTCAGCCACGCCGGGTTCCGCCACCAGCTTCCCCTCCCCGTGGGCTACCGGGATGTACATGCCTTGCATGCCCCGTGTGAAGACACAGGGGCTTTTTTCATTAATCTTTAGATAGACCCAGCGGCACTCGAACCTGCCTGAGTCGTTACTGGTCAGGGTTACCGGCTGCTTACCATCTCCCTGCATCCCCGGCAGAATACCTGTTTTCACCAGCACCTGGAAGCCGTTGCAGATGCCGAGGATAAGTTTGCCGTCATCGACGAACTTCTGTATATCCTCTCCCAGCCTCAGCCTGATTTCATTGGCGAGAATCTTGCCGGCGGAGATATCGTCGCCGTAGGTAAAGCCGCCGGGACTGACCAGTATCTGGTAGTCCGCCAGGCGTTTCTCCCCCCTGAATAACTCGGTCACCAGCGCCGAGTCTACCTCCGCGCCGGCTTCTTCGAAGGCAACCTGTGTCTCAAAATCGCAGTTCGTCCCGGGGGCCCGTAGCATTAGTGTTTTTACTTTAGCCATTTTGTACCTTCTGACATAAGAAAATTACCATCTCAGCGGTTTCTGCCAGGCTTCTTTCAGCTCGGCGATATCGGCATTAAGCACCACCTTGCCGTTACGTCCGTAAACCTCGAATTTATCATTATCAGTAACCCGCCCGATTTCCGCAAAAGCGACGCCTGACATCATTTTCTCGAATTCATCCTTGTGTTCCGGGGCCACCTCGGCGAGGAAGCGGGTGTTGGATTCAGAAAATAGGATAAAATCGTCACGTTCTATCAACTCCGCCAGCGGGACATCCTTGAGGTTGACGGTCATGCCGAGTCCCCCGGCGAAAGCCATCTCCGCCGCTGCCACCCCGATGCCCCCCTCGCTGAGGTCGTGACAGGCCTTTACCAGGCCTTTAGCCATAGCCCCGGACAGGGTGTCCATGAGCTTCTTGCCTTTTTCGGGATTGACCCTGGGCACGCTGTTGCCTGCATGGCCGCGGATGGCGTAATAGTGCGAGCCGCCGAGTTCTTGATACGTTTCGCCGATGATGTAAATAAGGTCGCCTGCCTGCTTGCAGTCCATGGAAACAACCTTACCGGCGTCGTCCATCACGGCCATGGCGGAGATGAGGAGGGTGGGCGGGATGCAGATGCTTTCCTTGCCCGTCTCGTACTCGTTATAGAGGCTGTCCTTGCCGGATATGAAAGGCGTGCCGTAGACGATGGCCATATCGTAGCAGGCCTGCGCCGCCCGCACCAGGGAGCCGAGCCGGTCGGGCTTTTCCGGGTTGCCCCAGCAGAAGTTGTCCAGTAAAGCCAACTGCTTCAGGCTGCCGCCGACGGCGATAACCTGTCGCAGGGCTTCGTCAATGGCCGAGGCGGCCATCCAGTAGGTGTCGATGTCCCCGTACTTCGGGTTGATGCCGTTGGACACGATGATGCCCTTCTTCGAATCGGGCAAAGGCTGGATAACCGCGGCATCTCCCGGTCCATCATTGGCCGTGCCGACCAGTGGTTTAAGTACGCTGGAGCCCTGCACCTCGTGGTCGTATTGCCTTATCACCCATTCCTTGGAGCAGACGTTCCAGGCGCCGAGTATCTTTTTCAGGTCTTCGGTAAGGTCGGCGGGTGGGGCAAAGTCCGGCTCGGACTGCCGCGGCGGCTGCCACGAAGCCTCGCGTTCCAGCTGGGGGAGGCCTTTGTGCAGGAATTCCATGTCTAGGTCGCCGACCAGGTTGCCGTCGTAATAAAGCTGGAGGCGGCGGGTATCGGTAAATTCGCCGATGACGGTTACCTCTACGTCTTCACTCCGAAAAAGGGACAGCAATTGCTCGACCTTGTCCGGCGGCGAAGCGAGAATCATCCGCTCCTGCGATTCGGATACCCAAATTTCGTGATAGGACAACCCCGCGTATTTCAGGGGTACTTTCTCTAGGTCGACGCGTACACCCGTCGTCTCTCCCATCTCGCCTACCGCCGAGGAAAGCCCGCCCCCGCCGCAGTCGGTAATACGGCAGTACAGGCCCAGGTCGCGTGCCTTGAGGATAGCGTCCAGGGCTTTCTTCTCGACAATCGGATTGCCGATTTGTACCGAGCTTGACGAGATGGTCTCGGACTCTTTATTAAGTTCGCCGGAGGCGAAGGTGACGCCGTGGATGCCGTCCCGTCCTGTCTTGCCCCCCACCAGCACCACGAGGTCGCCGGGCTTTTGCTGGCCCTTCTGTGCCATGTCCTTCGGTATCAGCCCCACCGTGCCGCAGTATACCAGCGGATTACCCACGTAGCGCTCGTCGAAGAGGATGGCCCCGTTGGAGGTAGCGATGCCCATGCGGTTGCCGTAGTCGGCCACGCCGGCGCGGACGCCCTTGAAAATACGGCGCGGGTGCAGCACTCCCTTGGGGAGGTCGTCGTGGGGTAAATCCGGCGGGCCGAAGCAGAAGACATCGGTGTTCAGAATGGGTTTGGCGCCCAGCCCGGTGCCCAGGGGGTCGCGGATAACCCCGCCGATGCCCGTGGCCGCCCCGCCGTACGGCTCCACCGCCGAGGGGTGATTATGCGTTTCCACTTTAAAGCAGATAGCGTAGCGGCCGTCGAAATCGATGACGCCAGCGTTGTCTTTAAATACCGAGAGGCACCACGGTTTGTTCAGCTCCTCGGTGACGCGCATGACGGTGCTTTTCATCAGGTTGTCGATTGTCTGCCCGTCCAGCTTGATTTTAGCCTTGAAAGTCTTGTGGATGCAGTGCTCCGACCAGGTTTGCGCCAGCGTCTCCAGTTCGACGTCGGTCGGTTTACGGCCCAGCTTGCGGAAGTAGTCCTGGATTATCCTCATCTCCTTGATATTCAGCCAGAACCTGTCCTTGCTCAATGCCATGAGGGCGTCGTCGTCCATGCTATCGATGTCGATAGTTGAAAGGGAGAACTGGTAGGTAGCCGGCGGCAGCGCCATGGCCTCTTTTTTGGCGACGATGTGCTGCACGACGCTGTTGACGAGAAGTTTGTCGCAGATGGACTGTAAAGTATCGCCGGAGAAATCGCCCCACAGCAGGTACTTCTTGGCTGTGCGTACCGCTGTAACGCTGGTGATGCCGAGGTCGGCGATGCCCTTTCTAACGCTGTCTTCGACCGGGTCCATGACGCCCGGGTTATAGGCAACCTCGACGAGACGGGCGTCGGCGGGGACCGGCTTTTCCTGGTATGAATATTCCTCCACTATCGGGTCGGTCAGCAGTTCCCGGCAGATTCTCAGCAGGTCTTTTTCATCCAGCCTGCCTTCGAGCAGGTAAACCTGGCTGACCCGGACACGCTGTACGTTTTTAATGCCGAGGTCGAGGATATCCTTTTCCAGTGCTTCCGCCTGGGGGTCGGTGAAACCTTCCTTTACCGTGACCTCTATACGAATCAACTTAATTTCCTCTCTCTCACCTATAATAAAACACTACCTCCCCGCCCGTCTATCCACCCGGTTGATAAGGAAAGTCAGCCAACGGCTCGGCTCTGCCGTCTGGCCGAAGTCGAAATCTACGTAGGCCGCGTCGATAGCTTCGGCGAAGTATTTACCGCCGGTGGCTTTATTATGCACGAGGTCCAGCATACTTTGAAAAGCCCGGCTGTCCACGGCGTAAGGGAACAATGACAGGACATCGAGTACCCGCAGTATGCCGTATTTCACCGCCGGATATTGCAGGCTTTTGAAACGCCTGCCGACCCCGAACCCGTACAGGTGTGGCCTTTCTTCCCAGTGCGTCAGCAGCAGGTCGATGGCGCCGTTGAGTTTGGGATTTTCCCGGTACGGCTCGTACTGACCGAGCAGCATGAGGATATTGAGATTATCCATGGGGCACGATTCTCTGCCGAAATTATCGCCGTAGCAGTCCCAGCCGCCGTTGGACATCTGGTCGTTCAGGATGCTGTGAATGTATCTTTGCAGTCGCGAGTCGTCCCGGTAGCCCATCTTGGCCAGCGACGAAAGGAGAATGGCCGACATGCAGAAGTAGTTGTCCCGGACATTAGGCGGAATGGTAAAGGAGCCGTCCCGCGCCTGAAACCGGAATATCTCTTCCGCCTCGCCTTCGAGTCCCGAATCACGCACCGTGAGGCCGATATCCGCCAGGAAAAAGAGGTCCCAGTAAGCCTTGCCGGTTTCCGTGTAGTGCACCCTCCCGGTCTTCAGGGCGGGAATGCCGGCATCGCCGCCTTTCAGCCTGCTTACTATTTTCACGATTGAACTGTCCTGCATTACCGGTTTGACATCCGGTTGTATGTCCAGCAGCTGGAGTTCTACGGCGTACCTGAGCCATGCAGGGCCTTCCAGCAGCCAGTCGAGGACTTCTTTATCCAAAAATCTCGCCTGCTAATCTACTCTCTCGGCATTTTCGGGGGTGTTCTGACACTTCTATTTTAGCGTTTTTTAAGATATGCGTAAAGATACCTTCACGCATGGATGGCAGGAATATTTAACGGGATAAATCTATTTTTTTACGGGGAATCGGCGTTGTTGTCTTAATTTAGTAATCATTATGTGACCTTTGTCTTTGCATTTTCTTTTTAATGGTGGTTCAATATATTCGGAAGAATATGGGGAAAATAGTGCTATAGATATTATTGCGCCCAGTCACAGGCCGATGTATAATGTACCAAATAAATGGGAGGTAAAGGATGGTAAAAATAGCCTGCCTGGCATTATTGTCCGTCTTCATACTCTTCAGTATGATAGCCTTTGTGGCCTGCGGGGGTGATACTGAGGAGCCGGCGCCTTCACCTTCCCCATCATCGGTGCCTGCCATCACCGACCCGGAAGCTGATGCTGTGGTTGAAATCACCGACGATTTCTCCCCGAAGGAAGTAACCATACCCGTGGGTGGGAGAGTCGTCTGGTACAACAAAGGCGACCGTCGCTGGTGGGTATCCTCTCCGACAAAAGTGCCCGATACCGGCGTTATCCCGATAATGCAGAGGATGGGTTACACTTTTAAAGAACCCGGCGAGTACGAATACTATGACCTTTATCACAAGGATATTAAAGAGAAAGTAATTGTAAAGTAACTGCCGGTGCAAGCGAAAAGGAATAGGCCTGGTCTGTTTGTATCAATCCGGTTCACCTCATAGTGTTTATGGCTATTCCGGTTGCGGGGCTATGGGTAAACGTTCCCTGCTGGTACCCGTCCGTAAAAAAGGCAGGTAGCTGATGTCGCCCCAATCACATCATCACTCTGATTGATGATGAATATGTCTCCTTTAGTTATCCCGACGGAAGGAGTAATTATATGCTGAGACTATCAACAACATCAAAATTAAGCCCCGCGGAGGTCGTTAAACGTGCCGTGAAATTTTTCGGCCCCGACGGCTACGGTCTGGAGGTCAAGGAAGAGGATAACTGTTGCGGCTACTTTGAAGGAGGCGGTGGCAGCGTTAGAGTTATTGCCTCTACTGAGAAAAAGGGGAGTACCGTGGAATTGGAATCCCGCGAGTGGGACTATCAGGTCAAGGAATTCATTAAGAAAGTCAGATAATAACAGCAGTAAGATTAGTATT
This sequence comes from uncultured Dehalococcoidaceae bacterium, assembly GCA_964500415.1. Taxonomy (GTDB): domain Bacteria; phylum Chloroflexota; class Dehalococcoidia; order Dehalococcoidales; family RBG-16-60-22; genus JAFGPF01. Next base: position 112,157 of record CAZCOB010000002.1, read on the forward strand.
CGAAAAAGGAGGGAGCGATGGCTTATACGGCAAAGGACTATAGCCAGCTTGTCGGCATGGATGGTTTCAGCGAGACGCTGTTAACCAATCATTTTACACTTTACCAGGGCTATGTGACCAATACCAATAAGTTGATGGATATACTGGCCGCGATGTTGAAGGAGGGCGGGACGGCTACCCCGGAGTATGCCGAGCTTAAAAGGCGTTTCGGTTTTGAGTTCAATGGCATGCGTCTTCACGAATATTACTTCGAGAACCTCGGCGGTAAGACTCCCCTGGATAAAGGCGGGCCCCTGGCGCAGAAGCTGGCCGGAGCTTACGGCAGCTACGATGCCTGGGAGCAGGATTTCCGGGCTACGGGCGCCATGCGCGGTATCGGCTGGGTGGTGCTCTATCAGGACAACGTGACCGGTATTCTGTGCAACCAGTGGATTAACGAACATGAGGTCGGCCATCTTGCCGGCTGTCGTCCCATTCTGGTGATGGACGTTTTCGAACATGCCTTTATGATTGACTACGGACTGAAGCGTGCCGATTACATCGTGGCCTTCTTCAAGAACATCGACTGGCAGGCGGCAGCCGGTAGACTAAAGTAAGACTGAAGGGTATTAATCGGGTCGGGTTATCTTAGCCTCTTTCTTTTTATCAGGCTTTGCAGCGTCTCTTTAACCTGTTTGACACTATACGGCTTGGCAATCACCGCGCTAAAGCCGTATTTCTTGTATTCAGACATTATGGGGTCGGTGGCATAGCCGCTGGAAACAATCGCCTTAGCGCTTGGGTCGATATCCTTTAATTTCTTGATAGTCTCTTTACCGCCCATGCCACCGGGGATGGTCAGGTCCATGATGACGGCATCGAATGGCTCCCCCGCTTTCATGGCTCCTGTATACTTTTCCAGTGCTTCGGCGCCATCGCTGGTAAGCTCCACCTGATAGCCTGCCAGGTATAACATGTTGTTTAACATTGTCCTGATAATCTCTTCGTCGTCCATTACTAGGACCTTCCCTCCGGCTCGTGCGGGTTTCTCTGGAGTTAGCTCTTTTTTAACCTTCGCCTGCTTTTTTGAAACGGGAAGATAGATGTAGAAAGTAGCGCCTTTGTTCAGGGTGGATTCGGCGGTGATGTAACCGCCGTGATTTTTAATGATGGAATAGGCAGTAGACAGACCCAGCCCGCTCCCCTTCTTCTTGGTGGTGAAATAAGGCTCGAATAGCCTCTGGAGGTGCGCTTTGGAAATGCCTATCCCCGTATCTTGTATCTCTATACGGACGTATTTTCCTTTTGGAAGCGGCAGGGCGCCGGCCTTTTTAAGGGATACGTTCGCGGCACCGATTTTAAGTATTCCTCCCCCGGGCATGGCTTCATCGGCGTTGATAACTATATTCTGAATAACCTGGTTAATCTGTCCTTCGTCAACCTCCACCGGCCAGGGCTTATCGGGCAGTGATAGTTCCAGTTTGGCAGCCGAACCCCTGAGGGCAAAGGTGGCTGATTCGTTAACTAACTCGGTTATGTTAGCTACTTTTTTAACCGGTTTGCCTCCTCTGGCGAATGTCAGTAGCTGTTGCGTTAAATTTTTAGCGCGTATGGCTGCTTTTTCCGCCTCGTCCAGCGTTTTAAAAGCCTTATCGGATGGTGCGGTATATGTTTTAGCCAGTCCGATATTGCCCATAATCCCGGTGAGAAGGTTGTTGAAGTCATGGGCGATGCCGCCGGCCAGGGTGCTTATCGATTCCAGCTTGGCACCCCGTAGACGTTCCTCTTCCAGCAGCTTATGTTCTTCTTCGAGCTCGATATCGTGGAGGGCGAAGGTAATATCCGTAGCGACCTCTTTTAAAAGGTCCACTATGTCTTCATCATCGGCCATGCTTCTCGGTAATGAGACCCTGAGAAAGCCGTAAGTCTTCCCATCGTAATAAAGATGCAGCGTGACCCCCCAACTATCGCTATGCTTGGTTAACAGGGGAC
>CAZCOB010000003.1:0-92468 GCA_964500415.1 uncultured Dehalococcoidaceae bacterium
GAGCAGGCCGACGCCCCCTTTTGCCAGAGCCTCGTAGTAGGCCAGCGCCCGCTTGCCGACGTAACCGCTGGTCTCTATGAACGACGTCCCGTTGGCAGCTTTTATCATGCGATTACGGGTGCGTACCTTGCCGATATAGCCCGGCTCCAATAGTCTATCGAATATTTTGCTGTTACTCACTTATCCCCCTCTGGTACGTTTTACTTCTTTTTAGTCGTCTTATAGCCTGACTTTTCGATGAACTCCTCCACGTATCGCATGGCCGGCTCGAGAACGCCCACAGACTTTTTCAGAGCCATACGCTCATCGTCGGCCAGTTCAACCTCGATTATTTTACGCACGCCTTCGCGGCCCAGAGCGACCGGGACAGACATGCTCAGGTTACTATAACCATACTCCCCTTCCAGTGCCAGCGAGCAGGGAATCATCTCGCCCCTGTCTTCGATGACAGCCCGGCAAATGGCGGCCAGACCTACAGAGGTCGTCCAGGCGGCCGTACGTTCCGTTTTCGCCCACAGTTCCTCGAGAGTCCTTTGCCCATCCGGCACCTGCTGCCGGAGTTTCTGTTTCATCTCTTCACTGAATGTAACCGGTTTACCACCCACCCGTACGGAACTGAAGAGCAGGACCTGGCTATCGCCATGCTCGCCGATGACAATCCCCTCGACCTGACTACCCGACACACCAAGAGCTTCAGCCACCCTCATGCGAAAACGTATCGAGTCGTTATAGGTATAGCCGATGAGCTTCTTCCGGTCCAGACCGGAACAAAGGTTCAGCCCATAGTTAAGAGGGCACACCGGATTGGTGGCGGTAATAACCACGGCATCAGGGCAGCACCGCTCTATATCGTCGCAAATGCCTTTAACGATGGGAATGTTCGCAGGCAGCACCTCCATACGCGACTTGAATATCCTGGCCGAACCGGCGGCAATAATGACAATATCCGAATCACACATTTCATCGGCGTGTCCTGCCCGCACCAGTATGTCATGCCCGATAGCGGCGGTACTAAGGTCAAGGGCATGCATCATGAGCATATCCTGGCGGGGGTCGTCTACCAGTACCAGTTCATCGGCCAGCCTCTGCTCTATGATGCTGAAAGCAGCGCAGGAACCGATATTTCCGGTGGCGCCAACGATACTGATTTTCATAAATCACCCTAACCATAAAATTGTGTGTTATATAATAATTATATAAGTATACACGGCATGATTCCAAATATACCGCCGTACGCTTTAGCCGCTTTTGTTGCAATATATACTCAGATATCATAGAATTTGCCTGTCCAGTCTTAATAATCAGAAGGGAGAAAACCAGTGACAGACACGAAATACGGAGACCTGGTAAAAACGCTAAAATTTCAGCCGGGACGCGGAGGAGCCAATGCCAGGGAGCTGGTATTCGTGGGAGGCGACCAGCTATCGGGATTCGAGCTCAATTTCATCGTGGGAGTTTACGACCAGACCGGGGATTGGGCTCCCGGAATGGGAGCGCATATACACCCCTTCGATGAGCTACTGCTTTTTTTCGGGTATGACGATAGCGATATGAACTACCTGGGGTCGGATATGTCGCTGGCACTGGGCAAAGAACAGGAAACACACAAGTTCAGCGTTCCAACCGTCGCAGTGGCACCTCAAGGAATGCCGCATTGTCCTCTCATCACCGAGAGGGTTTATAAGGCTTTCGGGCATTTCCATCTGGCCCTCAGCGCCAAATATTCCGGGGAGGGAGTAAAGCAGGAGGGCACTACCGACGGAAATAAATACGCCCACCTGATTAAAAAGATGCAGGTTAAAAAAGGCCCCGGCGGAGCGGACGCCAGGCAGGTAATCTCCGTTTCCGGCGATGAGCTGGAAGGGCTAAATATCAGTTTTACCATGGGACTTTACAACGAGACGGGGCAGTGGTATCCCAAAAAGGGAGCCAAGGCACACCCTTACGACGAATGCCTGGTGTTCTTCGGGAATAACACCGACGACCTGAGCTACCTGGGGGCGGAACTGACTATCGAAATTGGTAAGGAACATGAAAAGCACACCTTCGACGTTCCCACCGTGGTCGCTCTCCCCAAGGGCACGCCGCATTACCCTATATTATGCAGCCGGGTCGATAAACCCTATCACGTTATGAAGGTCGGCCTCAACGCCGAATACCAGAGCGACTGGGTAGACTAATGCATAGCATTGAAATTCCTCCGACACCCATTCCGACTAAAGCCATTAAAGAAACCGTAACCACCGATGTCGTAGTCGTGGGGGCAGGTATCGCCGGACTGAAGACCGACCGCGACCAGGCCATCAATACAATAATGGAGTTCGGCGCCTACCGGAGCGAACAGCGGCTGGTAAAGCTGTGGGCGGACAACTGCGACGGGGTCATGGACTGGCTGCTGGACATGACGGAGGCCGCCGGGACTTTCGGTCGCCTGGCAGGGCTGAATGCAGCAGCATCGACAAAGCCAGGGTAACAGAGTAAAATCAAAAACAAATCATATCGACCAAAGGAGAATCAATTGGCGGAAAAGAAAGAGGGCTATTCGTTCCGGTGCATGCGATGCCTGGGTGGCCGGATTTTCGTGCCCCGCGGTGAAACCACCATCCATTGCCCGCACTGCGGCCAGGGCTGGCGCATCACCTGGGTAACCCCGGAAGTTGCGAAGATAAGGGGACGGCTAATAGAACGAGGAGATAGCAATGGAAAAGCTGGCCATAATTGACCTTGCTACCGAGCAGGTAGTCTGTAAAGATATTCCGGATGAACTATTGCGGATGTACCTGGGTGGCGAGGGGCTCAATACCTATCTGCTGTACAATCATCTTGCCCCGGGGACCGACCCCCTCAGCCCCGATAACCCCCTCATATTCGGGGCCGGACTTATATCCGGCTACGATGTTTCCTCATCACGATTCGAAGTCACTTCAAAGTCGGTCGAGGGAGAGGGCGGATTCGGCACCAGCAACTGCGGCGGGTACTGGTCTGCCGAGTTGAAGTTTGCCGGATTCCAGCACCTCGTCATTAAAGGCAAAGCCTCCCGACCTACTTACCTGTGGATTCACGACGGGGAAATAGAGTTCCGTGACGCCTCTTTCCTCTGGGGGCATGACACCTACGAATGCCAGGAACTGATTCAGGACGACCTCGGCGATACGCAGGTGAAGATAGCCATGATTGGCCAGGCCGGGGAAAACCTGGTTAAGTTCGCCAATATCATGCACGGACTCAAGAGGGCGGCCGGACGGACAGGCATGGGCTGCGTCATGGGGTCGAAACTGCTCAAGGCGATAGTCGTCAGGGGAAAACAGGCACTCCAACCCCACGACCCCGATAAATTACTGGAGATATATACCAATCATTTCCACCAGATAACCAGCACTAAAATTTACCCCATCATCTCACGCTACGGCACCCTCACTATCTTCTGCGTGGCCAATCAAAGCGGCACGATGTCCGTCAGAAATAACCAGCTTAACTACTTCGAGGAAGCCGAAGGACACCTGGACGATGAAATTTTCGAGGAGCAATACAAGACCAAGACACTCGCCTGTTACGCCTGCCCGCTGCGGTGCAGCCATCGCTATAGAATTACCTCCGGCCCTTATGCGGGGGTGTGGGGAGAAGGCCCCGAGTTCTACATGATGGCCGGATTCGGGCCGGCGGTAGGCAACGCCGACTGGGAACTCATCCTGGCCGCCAATACTATAATAAATCGCTATGGACTTGACGTAGGTTCGAGCAGCGGCTATATCGCCTGGTTGATGGAGCTGTGGCAGCGGGGAATTATCAACGAAAAGGATACGGGCGGCCTCAACCTCGAATGGGGCAACAAAGAATCAATACTGACCCTTCTGCACCAGATGGCTAAAAACGAAGGCTTCGGAGGCATGATAGGACAACAGGCATCGAAGGCTGTAAATAGCTTTATCCCGGACGCTGATAAGTATTTATACGTTCAGCGCGGCATGATGCACGAAAGCCCGCAGAACTTCCGGGCGGCCCGGGCCACAGCACTGGGCGAAGCTACCGCCAACCGGGGCAGCGACCATCTAAAAGGCAGGTGCTCTCTGGAATTCTTTGCCATGCCTCCCGAAGTGCTGGAAAAGATATACGGTCGGCCCGTCGCTTCCGCCCTCAACTCCTGGGACGGCAAGGCATGGATGGCCGCCTGGACGCAGAACTTCACTACCGTCATCGATTCCCTCGGCTACTGTAAATTCGCCACCATTTGGCCCGGCTCCACCCATAACCTGAACTATAATAATTTCTGCGAGACCATCAATGCCGTCAAAGGCTGGGACATTACGCCTGAAGAGCTGATGGAGGTAGGAGAGAGGGTCTGGAACTTACAGCGATTGTTCATACAGCGCGAGACCGGCGCCCTCAGGGAACACGACATACCGCCTTCTATATATTTCCAGCCCCAGCCCCTGGAGCCATTGAAAGGTGAGAAACTCGACCGGGGTGAGTACGACCGGGCACTTGATGAGTATTACGAAATCCGCGGCTGGGCCAGAGAAGGAGCCCCCACGCCTGAAACGCTGGCGAGGCTTAAGCTGGATAAAGAGCCGACTCACCTGTTGTGAGACTTAAGGAGAGTAATTGATGGAACAAAAGACCTTTTTCATACGCGCCGAGTTCTGCACGGGCTGCGGACTCTGCCAGCTGGCCTGCTCCATGGTCAAGGAAAAACAACCCAACCCTGCCAGAGCCAGGATTACGGTAAAAAGGCTGGTGATGGACGGCCTGATGATTCCGTATATCTGCCTGAACTGCAAAAAGCCCGCCTGCATCGAGGTGTGCCGCCGCAAAGCCATTACCAAAGACGCGCAAACGGGATGGGTAACCCTAGATAAGGAGAAATGCAATAACTGCAAATTATGCATCGCTGCCTGCCCGTTCTCGGCGATAGTGCTGACGCCGGAGAACGAGGTGCTGCTCTGCGATGTCTGCGGGGGCAGTCCCAAGTGTGTGGAGATGTGCCCTACCGGCGCCATTCAGTTCGCCAGCCGCGATAAAGGAGTCGCCGGCTCTACCGACAAGGCGGCCGTGGATATCTTTAAGTCCTGAATAAAACCGAATCCTACAGGTGAAAGTAAATGAACGTACCATGTTCGCTGAAGATAGATGCCTATGCCCATATCGTACCGCCTAAATACGGAGAAGCTCTCCACAAGGTGGCGCCGGAAATGTACGAACGCCAGGTGTTGCCCAGTCCGCCGTTATACGACCTCGACCGCAGGTTCCAGATAATGGACAAATACGAGCCGCTACGGTAGGTGTTAACACTGGGTCGAATCCCCGTAGAGCACGTTGCCGGACCCGCCAAGGCGGCCGAACTGGCGATAATCGCCAACGATGAAATGGCCGAACTGGTCATTAAGTACCGCGACAGGTTTTGCGGCGCTCTGGCCACCCTCGCCATGACCAACATGGATGCGGCCCTGAAAGAGACCGACCGCGCCATCAAGGACCTGAAATTCTGCGGCGTTTACCTGCATACCCCTGTGGACGAGAAACCCCTCGATGCTCCCGAGTTCCTGCCACTCTACGAAAAAATGTCTTATTACGACCTGCCGATAGTCATTCACCCGATGAGAAGAATCGACCACCCGGACTACCTAACCGAAAAAGAGTCCAAATACAACATGTTCAGCCTTTTCGGCTGGCCGTACGATACCACCTCCGCCATGGCGCGCCTGGTGTTCAGCGGCATCATGGAGAAATACCCCAACCTGAAGATTGTCACGCATCACCTGGGCGGCATGGTCCCGTTCTACGCGGAAAGAATAAGGCAGTTCACCCAGATGTTCTCCCTTCACGGCGAACTCGGCGAAGGACTTTTCCTGAAAAAGCAAATCGTCGACTATTTCAAGATGTTCTACGCCGATACGGCCATTTATGGCAACCCCACGGCGTTAATGTGCGGCTACGACTTCTTTGGCGCCGACCATATAGTGTTCGGAATCGATTTCCCCCTTGGTGATATCGAGCACGGCAACAGGAATTACCGGCAGACGATAAACGCCATCGAACAGATGGGTATCACCGACGAGGATAAAAAGAAAATCTACGAAGACAATGCCAGGAAGTTGATGCGCTTGCCGATATAGGCTACCCAAATTCACGGGATGAAAGCAAAGGTCTCTTTTAACCGTATATCCCGCGAGGAGCTACCGACCTGTATCTCGAACTCACCCGGTTCGGCCACCCATTGCTTGATTTCCGGGTCATAAAAGGACAGGGCTTCTTCCTCAAGGATAAAATCGACCGTCTTTTTCTCCCCGGGAAGCAGGTCGACTTTCCGGAACCCCTTTAGTTCTTTCGGTGGTCTCGGCACTCTCGATTCGATGTCACTCACGTATAGCTGTACTACCTCTTTGCCCTGTGTTTCGCCGGTGTTTTTAATATCAACGCTGACAATTATCCTATCACCCTTTTTTACTTTAACAGGATTGACCCGGAGATTACTGTACTCGAAGCTCGTATAGGAAAGTCCATACCCGAACGGAAACAACGGTTCTATCTTCTCAGCGTCGTAGTGACGGTACCCGACGAAGATACCTTCTTCATAACGCAATTTCCCGTTTTCACCCGGGTAATTTCCAAAGGCAGGATTATCTTCATACCGCACAGGGAAAGTATCCGGCAGTTTCCCGGAAGGATTGACTTCACCGGACAAAATACCAGCGATTACGTTGCCGCATTCCTGCCCGGGAAACCATGCTTCCACGACCGCGGAGACGCTATCGATCCAGCTTTCCATGGAAACCGGTGAGCCGTTATTTAACACGACGATAGTGTTGGGATTAGCTCCGGCAACTTTTTTGATAAGTTCCACCTGGTTCACGGGCAGGTCCATGGTTTTCCTGTCGAACCCCTCGCTCTCGTATTCCTCGGTCAGTCCGGCGAAAACGACCGTCACATCGGAAAGGGCGGCAGCGTTAGCGGAACGCTCCAGAAGGTCGGGAGGTAGTGGCAAATCGCAACCGATTCTCACAGACCGCATGGGAGACGGAACATAAGTATTTTTACAGTATTCGATTGCAATGGGATAAATTTTTCCGGCTTCCATGGCAAATTCACCCACTGTTTCCTCCAGCGGAATAAATTCAACCACCGTACGGTCGCCCCAGTTGCTGCATACCAGTTTATCATCGATATGGATACGCACCCAGCCATTAGTCGCCAGGCCGAATTTATATACACCGGCCTCTGTTGCCGTAAATATTCCCCGCCACCTTATGGAGAAATCGTTACTCCTGATTTCCGGTACCGGGGCCGTGCCGCTAATCCACAATTGTTTAAAGGTCTTATCCACCCTCGTAGCTACGGGGCTGCCGGAAAAGTCGTTGTTGTCAAATATTTCTGCCAGCAGACCGTGCGTGCTTTCATTTTCGCCGCAGGTAACATATTCGGAGTCGAGGGGAAGCGTAAAAACGTTATTACGGCAGCCGGGCTCGTAAGATATCTTCACCTTGTCCTGGTATTTGTTTTGCAGTCCTTCCAGCGGCGAAACCGCATAATACGGTTCGACTGCCGAGCTACCGCCACCTTCGATTCTGGCCACTGCGGCGTTCGGTCCAATGACCGCCATCGACCGTATAGTGCTTTTATTTAGCGGCAGGATGTTGTTTTCATTTTTCAGCAGCACCATAGATTCTTCCGCAACCTCGCGGGTCAGCCGTCGGTGCTCGGGAATATCGTGGACTTCAGCGGAAACCACCGGCTTCTCATCGAAGACGCCCGTCTTCATCATCACCCCTAAAATACGCCGCACCTTATCATCTATCGCTTTCTCATCCACCTCGCCACTTCTGACGGCCTCTGCCAGCTTATCCCCGAAGTACCGGGTTGGGCCCGGCATTTCAAGGTCTAACCCGCTGCCGGCGGCCGGCACCGTGCTGTGTACGGCGAACCAGTCGGAAACCACGAAACCTTCAAACCCCCATTCGTCCTTCAATATCTCCGTCAACAGCCGTCTATTTTCCGAGGCGTACGTGCCGTTTACCTTATTATACGAACACATTACCGTCCAGGCCCCTGCCTCTCTCACCGCTTTCTCGAAGGAGGGAAAGTAGATTTCCCTCATGGCGCGTTCGCTAACTTCCGAGCTTATCGTCATTCTCTGGAACTCGGAGTTGTTTAAGGCAAAGTGCTTCACCGACACGCCAACTCCCCGGCTCTGCACGCCCTCGATATAAGCTACCGCTATCTGAGAGGATAAATACGGGTCCTCGGAATAACTTTCAAAATTCCTCCCGCCCAGAGGCGAGCGGTGAATATTCACACAGGGCCCCAGAAGGATAGCGCAGCCCCGGGCACGGGTTTCTTCTCCCAGCGTCACGCCAACTCTTCGAATCAGTTCGGTATTCCAGGTTGCGGCCATCCCCACCCCGTTAGGGAAACAGGTAGCCGGCAGGGTTTGATTTGGATTATCATCCGACGAGATTCTATCCCCGTGCGGGCCATCAGTCACTTTGATAGAAGGTATTCCCAGTCGCTCAACATTCTTCGTCCGCCAGAAGTCGATACCGGAAAGCATGGAGACCTTTTCTTCAAGGGTCATCTTTTCCAGTAACTCTTTAATCCGCTTTTTCAAGTTTCCCTCCATCAATCCGGAAGCGCCTGCAAGAAGCAAAACAGCTTGCCGCAAAATTCTTCGAACCGTTCGCGGCGGATGCAATGACCGGCGCCTTTAATCTGAAACCACTGGAAAGGCTGCTGGCTTTTCCAAAGTCTGGAGGCGTTTTCAGCCACTGCAGCGGTTACGATGCCGCTATCGGCGATGACAAGCATGGTGGGGCAGTTAATTTCAGGCACCAGCTCTTCATAAGAGCGCTGGTTGACAATCGGCTTGGAAAATAATGAGGTATCAAACCGGCGTTTGGCTTTTGCCCAGGGAACAATCTCCGCTTCCGACCATCCGGCATTTGTCGCCCGACCTTCGGCTATAACTTCATCCAGAGTACGCTTGCCCAATCCGATTAAAAAATCCCTGAAGGCTTCTCCCTGTTTTATTGCCTCTTCGTTTTTTTCAGATTCGGGAGGTTCCGGTGCCGCCCAGGGCGGGTCTTCGAGAATGATAGCTTTCGGCAAAGAAGGGTAAGTAACGGCAATATTTACCGCTGTGTCAGCTCCCATAGAGTGCCCCATGATAATGGGTTTCTTAATATCGAGTTCACTAATTAACGCGACCACCTGGTCGATATGACGACGGAAAGTGAAATCCGGGTCGAGCCTGTCCGACAATCCGTGTCCCTGGGCGTCAGGCATAATAACATCATATTGTTCCGCGAGTAATTCGGCCACCGGAGTCCAGCACAGGCCGTCATCCGTCGCTCCGTGGAGAAGTACGAATGGCGGCTTACCACCACCCGTACGATAATAGTGGATTTTTATACCTTCGGTCACAATGTAATCATCTGTATATTCGAACATACAAGTTCTTTCCTTGATATTAACGACTTGTTCTAATTATATAGATATGGGGATAAAAGGTAAAACCAGAATAGCAGCCCTGATTTATTGAATACGGCCTATTATTCGATTTCCTTTATTACCGCGTGCTGAAAAATCTTTTAATAGGACTCTGCCGCCTGAGAAGACCATCAAATACGTCACACCGCGCCTTTAGAATTGCCGCCTCTTCATAAAGTCCCGGTTTCCCTTCTCTACGACCAAATCGGTTCTCCGTGTAAGCCCGGACGATATTATCGAGGTTTTTAACCTGCTCCGGGAATTCCGCCGCGAGCATGGCGGTAAATTCCAGCGGTGTCTGCTGTGGCTTTGGTCCCAGTCCCACTATCGAAGCCAGTCTACCCAATCTGGCATATACCATCGCTGCCAGGTTCGCCCTGTCTACCTGCCAGAGCCAGCGATAAAAGTACGACCGTAATAAAAGGAGCGGAATTACCAGAATCCCGACAACGAAAGCAATCGCAAAAATAATAAACAAAGCCCGTCCCAGTTCATCGGCAAAAGGCAGAGGCCCCGATATACGTGCAGGCTTCGCCGCCGCTTCACCCGAAGTAAACCCATACGGCCAACCGTACATCCAAAGTATCTGCCACAGCTGCGATGCCTCCCATTGCGGAACTTCGCTAATAGCACCGGCCGATACCCACGGTGTCTCTATGGTTACCTGGCTGCCCGTGCTCCTGGGAGTAGCCTCCAGGTCCACCCACCCGTAACCCGCGAAATAAGCCTGAGGCCAGGTATGATAATGCCTATCGCGGAGGATATATTCTCCGTCCTCCTCGCCGGGGTCGCCGGGAAGATAACCGACGGCAAGTCTCGACGGAACGCCGACGGAACGTAGCATCACCGCCATTGCCGAGGCATAGTAGAGACAAAAGCCGGACTTCTGCGTGAACAGGAAATGTTCCACGCCATCGACATTTTCCGGAGGAGCTTTAATTTCTTCTTCGTAAGGAATCCGGGAAAGGTAGCCGTCTATGGCCATTATCTTTTGATAAGGAGTTTTAGCATCTCCGGTTACATTCTCGGCCAACAGTCTGATTTTATCAGGGAAATTTAAAGGTAGACGGCGGTACTGGTACGCGATTATCTCCGGGTAATTTTCACCGGCGGCGGCTAAATCACCGGGAGAAGGTGAGGAGATACCGGAGGTAACGGTATAATACTCTCCGGGACTGAGCACACGAGGCGTCGTCACCGAGATAACATATCCATCACTGACACGCACCAGCACATCTGTATCCGAAGACACGAAGTCGCCAGCAGTCAACAGGCCGTCTGTCTTTATATTGGTGTTTACCGTGTAGGTTATCGTATCTCGGTCGTTAAAAGCACTCGTGTCACCCCAAGGTACACCCTCTTCCAGCATGTAATCACTGGTCGGACGGCTTACCCAACCACGAGAGGTGTAGGTGTCATACACATCGACCCGCCAGTAAAAGGGCTGCGGGGAATTAACCACGAAATTAACCTGGTCTTTATCATTCCAGGCCTCTCTAAATATCAGGTCACGGCGGGTGGTGCTCGTACTCAAAGGCTGCTTCGCCGGCACTGCGGCGAAGAAGTTAAAAGACGATTTTTCTATATCCTGTTTCCAGAGCATCCTGGTAGCTATCATCGTCTGCAACTGAGGGACACGCATTTCCGGTATTATCCGTGCAACGAAAACCGCCACTATGACCAGACAGAGCAGCACCATTGCAATATGGATAAAGCCTCGCCGGGTAGTGCCTGCGGTGAGCCCCGTTATGTAGTGCTGCTTGAGCATGCGAGACCAGGTAATCAGAAAAACAGCCGCAATGAAGTAGAGACCGAAGAAGTAATAATACGTGTCCGGCAGGTTGCTTAAATTCACCAGAATAACCACAGCACCCAGGCAAACGGCTACCCAGGCGTTTTTCCGGCGTATCATAAACCACGCCGAGAAATAGCCAATTACCCAGGTTAGCAAGACGAGAAAAGCAGCAAAAGGTCTGACCTCCAGCGCAGGCAACTGATACGCCTGCCAGGCCGTCACCCCGCCGCCGACAACCAGCGCTATGACATGGGCGACCATACCGGGAAGTCGGCCTCTGGCAAGCAACCAGGCCACCACCAGTGAGAGGACAAGAACCAGTGTCAACGAGGGTTGAGGTATAATCCATCGGGACTGCTCAATGGAGAGCACCGCAATCTCCAGAACCAGGCATAGTAAAATGATGCTTACCCACATTTGCCAGTTGCCCAACCGGGACTTAATGCCTGACCACCGGGTTTCTGTTACCGGGGATTCTCGCTTTTTCTCACCGCTTGCCATCGCTACACTCTTCCTCCAGTGTATTGCACACGCGAAGAGAACGACTTGCTATCCAAAGCTCGTGCTATCTCCATCCCCTGCCCGACAGTATAGACACCGAAACCGCTGGCACCGAGGCTGCGGGCATTGTTAGCCGGACTGGCCCCGCCGCCGAAGCTGAAAGAATCGAGCAGTATGACTATCACCCTGACATGGCGGTTGATAACAGGGCGCATCACGGCAGCTATCCCTGGATTTACCGAAGGCATGATGATAATAACAACTGAGCCTGCGTTAAAACGTTCTGCTCTGGAAGCAAGCAGATTATCGATGGGAATTTCACCGGTGGCCTTCAGGAGGGCCAGAGAGCGTAGGATGTATTGCAGGTGGCCATCTCCAGTTTCGGGTGAGATAAGGTAAGACCGACTACCCGCAGCTATCAGTCCCACCTGTTTCCCGCTGTCCAGATACTTTTTAGCCAGCGAGGCAGCTATAGTGACGCCGTATTCCTCGGTGGTCTCATCGCCCTCTCCCAGCTGAGAGGTACGATGCATATCAAGGACAATCCAGATTTCTTTGTAAGCGGCGTAACTGGAACGGTCGGGGTCGAACTCCCTGACCATGAGATTTCCGGTATGAGCCGTGGTATGCCAGTGAATGTGACGGAGGCTATCGCCGTTCACATATTCACGCACGCGGGAAGCATTGGGGCTGGTCTCGTTGGCGAGCCATCGGCGCGAACGCATTCCGGGTCCGCGCTGGGGGGATACCTGGAAAAAAGGCAGTTCCAGCGTCGCCGGGTATATGGTAATATCCTGCTGCTTACCGATGCGCCGCTCTACGGGAAAGAAGCCGAGAGGGTCGGTTACCTTTACCGAAAGAGCACCTATATGGTATCGTCCCCGCCTCCGACAATAGACCCTGGTACGCCAGGCATGAGAGCTCCGTGAAGAAAGACTGATAGCTACTGTATTCCGGTAGCCGGGCATATCGGTTTCACCCCGCGCTTCAATCAAAGGGGTGGGTATTTTACTGCGATTGATTAAGGTAAATCCCTCTTCGAAGTACTCACCGACCTGGCAGAGGGAGGGCAGACTTTCGATATGGCCGTCAATGCTGCGGATGCTCAGACGCGACCACGCATAACTCAGTAACAGCAACACCACCAGAAATATAAAGAAACGCCAGAGGAGGGTAAAACCTCCCGCCAGAGCCACTGCTAAGATGAGAAGCGGAATAATAATGAGAGCCAGACGAATTTTCATGTTTTTCAGCCGGAGATAACAGGTCTTATAGTATCACCTCAATCAACCCATGCTTATCGGTCGGGGATTGCCCCCGGCACGGGTACCGTTTCCAGTATCTCGGTAATAATAGCCCGGCCATCTCCTCCCGACGACTGACCTCCGGAAGATAGCAATGAACGGTGAGCCAGGGCGGATTCAGCCATGGCTTTAACATCATCAGGCAAAACAAAATCTCGTCCCTGCAGCAGGGCCCGTGCTTGAGCCGTACGAAAAAGTGCCAGCGAGCCGCGGGGAGAAGACCCGAGAAATATTGAGGGATGCCGCCGGGTTGCCTCTACCAGCGCCACTATATACTGCTTAACCAGGTCATCTACATAAATTTTCTTCACCGTTTCCTGAAGCATTAAAACGTCGGATGCATCTACCATGTGGCTGAGCTGCTCGATAGGATGAACATATTGCTGCCTTTCCACTATGGCTATTTCTTCAGCCGCAGCGGGGTAGCCAATGTTTATCCTGAGCAGAAACCTGTCCAGCTGTGCCTCCGGTAGAGGGAAGGTGCCTTCATATTCCACAGGGTTCTGAGTAGCCAGAACGTGGAAGGGCGAGGGCATCTTACGGGTGACGCCATCCACGGTAATCTGTCTCTCCTCCATAGCTTCCAGCAAAGCCGACTGTACTTTAGGTGTGGCCCGGTTTATTTCGTCTGCCAGCACCACCTGGGCCATTATCGGACCGGGGCGAAACTCAAAATCGCCGGATTTCTGGTTATATACCGTGACACCGGTGATATCGCCGGGGAGCATGTCAGGCGTAAACTGAATCCTCTTAAAGCTGCAGTTTATCGATTTTGACAGGCTTCGGGCCAGCATGGTCTTACCGACACCGGGGGCATCCTCGATAAGCAGGTGCCCCTGACTGATTAACGCAATCACCGCCAGCTTTACCGCTTCTGTCTTGCCGACCATGACCTTTTCTACATTTTGTACTATTTTCTCAGCTATCTGCTGCGCCTTGGTTATAACACTATCCATTTTCGCCTCTATAGATGATTTTCCAGTAGTAAACTCAGATTGATTATCCCCCTGATTCGAGTATAACACAAGATAAAATCACCGACAAAATACCGTAGAATAAATCATTTATGGCAGGCTATCAGTTGAAATGTAATTATACGCCAGAATCAACGAAATATTATAGTGAGTAGAGTCGCCCTAGTTGGAGAAAGGTCTCCAGCGATTATCTATATGTAAGAGCTTAAGGTATGTAAACCTCTGACATGGTGGGCGGTAGGGGACTTGAACCTCTGACCTCCGCGATGTCAACGCGGCGCTCTAACCAACTGAGCTAACCGCCCACGACTAACATAATTCTACAAGATACCCGCTTCACAGTCAATATCGCCCGAAGAAGCCGGTGTAATTTCCACTCAGATATGATAAAATACTGTACAAATCCGACGCTACCGCAAGTGGCTTTGGCGGGATTCCGGAGGCCAGAGTAATTGAATTTTCTCAGGGGTCTGGGGACTTTTATTTTAAGCTTCCTGCTTTTCGTTTCGCTTTCCATTTTCAGCCTTGCGTTTCTGATTCAAAGCACTATACTCAATCCCGACTTCGTTAGTGACCAGGTGGACAGGATTGACCTGTCAGAACTGACCCACGACTTTACCGAAGAAAATATCGTCGGGGAAATACCCGGTGAGGCCCGATTCCTTCAAGACGCTGTATACGACGTTATCAATGACCAGGAACCATGGTTTAAAGAGCAGTTCCACAATGTTATCTACGCCGGGTATGACTTTTTACTGGGAAAGAGCGACACGCTGGAAATATCCATCCGGCTGGAGAGCCTGAAGGAAAGCCTGAGAGAAAGTCTCTGGGAAGCCCTGAATGAACAAATTTCCACCTGGCTTCCCGATATCGTCCGCAGTGAGCTGAGACCTTATATTGAAGAGCATCTGGAAGAATATACCCGGCAAATACCGGAGGAATATCTTCCGGAGGGGATTACCGGGCTAGATGACGAACTTCTGCTGGATTTCATCGACCCGTATTTACAAGAAATCGATGAACAGATAACCAACGAGGGGCTGATGCCCCAGGTCACCGGGCTTCTGGAAGCCCTGATAAGACCTTATTACGACCAGTATTTCGATGAATTCGTCGCGGGGATACCCTCCGAGATAGTCTATAACGAGGAGACCATACCAGCGGACGTTATGGAACAGCTATTTCTGGCCAGGAATTACATCGGCTATTTCCAGGCCGGCTACTACTGGCTTATAGTCTTCATGGTGTTACTCGCTGCGGGCATTTTCCTCGTTAACTGGAATTTCGGCAAAGCAGCCCTCGCGCTGTCTATAGACCTGCTCGTCTTCGGCGTCCTGGAAACTGCGGGTATCCTTTTTGCCAAGAATTTGGGCCTGTCCGGACTTCTGGATAGTGTACCTTCATCGCTTCAATCATGGTTGACGTCACTTTATAACGATATCCTTTCGGTGATGCTTACATTCAACATTGCCGTTCTCATTGCGGGGATAATCCTGCTCGTGGTTGGCATCGTCTTCAAGCGGAGAGCTTCCCGGGCACCTGATAGTGAGTAAAAGCTCAGAGAGATTCTGAAGACATGGTTTTTCTCAATTGCCACCACCCCACCCCGCCCAGTATTATCGCCGGTATAGCTGTCGCCAGGGCGCAGAATAGCGCCGCATCGAACCAGAAACCCCGCGGGAAAAGCATAATGAGGTAGTCTGTGGCCGGGTCGAGCATCCACAGGTCATTGGCAAAGCTGAGCAGGTGAAACTGTAAAAAGAAACGGTCGAAGTCGACTGCGATAAATATCCCCAGTGCCAGCATCAATACCAGAGTTAAACCCTCCCCACCAACCAGTCCCCAGGCCAGTCTCCGCCGTTCCCGCCACCAGAAGAAACTGACACCGAAATATGCCAGAGCATAAACCAAAGTACCCAGAAGGACATAATAGCCCAGTCGGAACAGCCCCCTAACATCCTTGAGATGGCCGACCTCGCGCTCGTTGAAAAGCTCGAACGACTTGCCGTCTTTCGTCACGGCGAGGCTGATATACTCGTCACTGGAATTAAAATAGTCGATTAGTCCTTCAGCAACCCTGTCCAGCTCCGCTGACGCCAGCCCCGTTGCCCTGCTGATATCATACTTATCGAAGCCATAATGGTACAGCCAGGGGCAATTAGCCGCCCCGCTCAAACTGGCTGTCAGCAGCAGAACGGGAATACACAGTATAAAGAGCCATTGGACCGCCGTTTTCATAACACCATTACTGTAAATAGATTGTACATTACCGGAACGCAAAACGCACCCGCCGGAGAAAAAGAACGAACGCCGGGCAGTTAAAGCTACTTCGGTCTGCGGGCCAAGAATACGAAGATAAGTCCTGCCAGACTAAATATAGCAGCAGTGATAAAGGCAGGGGTATAGGTAGACGTGGCGTCATAAATCGCCCCGGCGGCGGTAGTGGCAATGGCGTTAGAACAGACCTGAAAGGGAAGGACCACACCCATGACCTGAGAATAGCGACGACGCGGATAATAGGCACCAACGAATGTCGGCATGGCCGCCGTCAGCGCGCCGTTGCTCATTCCCTGGAAAGCCGCGTAAATGTAAATAAGCCCCAGTTCCCTGGATGATAATAAAACCACCAGACCCGTAAGCTGAATGGCGAAAAAGACGCTGGCCAGATATCTTACCTTAATTTTCATGGCCAGAGCCCCAAAGACAAGGCTGCCGATAATGCTGAAAACAGACATAAAGCTCAGGGTCGTGGCGGCAGTCATCGGACTGAAATTTATATCCTGAAGATAGGCTATCTGGTGTGTCACCATTGTCCCCATGGTAAAGGTATTGGCCGCAGAAAAACCCCCTATCAACCAGGCCGTCGGTCTCTTCAGTACCTGCTTAATATGCCAGCCGGCAGATTTCTCCTCTGTTGCCGCCTGAGATTCCTCCAGCTCTATTTCCGTAAAGGCATCGGCTGGCATACCGTCCGGCGTCTGTCCCATGTCCTCCGGCTTGTTTCTTACCAGAATCACACCGCCAATCAACACTGCAAACAAAATAATCATTCCCGCCAGCACGAGCCAGGCCGCCCGCCATCCTATAACGGAGATGAGCGATGTCGTCAGCGGTGGGAAAACGAACCCTCCCAGGCCGGCGGAGGCTATAAAGATTCCCAGTACCAGAGAGCGTTTCTTGATAAACCAGTTATTGGCTACCGTAGTGCAGGAAATATAGCCCCCGAAACCACCCCCTATCCCGATGATGATATATAACAGGTATAGCTGCCAGATTTCCTGGACCAGGTATACTCCGGCAATACCCAGGCCGGCCAGCAGGTTACCGAATATGAGGGTGATTCTGGGTCCCAGCCTTGATACGAGAATACCGTAAAACGGGCTGGGCAATCCGAAGGCGATAATACCCGCCGCCAGTGCTCCTGCTACGATTGCCCGGCTCCAGCCGAATTCAACTGTTATTACTGGCAGCAAAACCCCGAAGGAATTCACGAAGGTCCCGCCGACGATAAATATCACGAGCATGACACCAGCCAGCGCGAACCAGCCGTAAAACATTCTGCCCGTTCTTCCGGCTACATTTTCCGGCTTCATCGGTGTTCTAGTCCTGTCATATTTATCTTCCTTGAATTAATCAGAGCTTAGTCCTGCAAGCTTGCTACGATGCCTAAAAATAGTGCTATGGAAATGAATGGGGACTCTTTGTGCGAGTAGATTGATAATTAATTATACTTCTACCGGCTATTTCACCGCAACTCTAATAAATCCTTTAACGACACAGGTCAACCATGGTTTTTCCCCTGTCGGTGCTGTGCTATAATTACCTTAAACCGGCGCCGGAATTAAGATGTTTACCCACCTTCACGTTCACACCGAATACAGCCTGCTCGACGGGATGTGCCGCATCCGTCAGCTTATAGGCAGGGCAAAAGAACTGGGCATGGACAGCCTGGCGATAACCGACCACGGCGTCATGTACGGAGTAATAGAGTTCTACCAGGCCGCGAGGGAAGCCGGCATCAAACCTATCATCGGCTGCGAGATTTACATCGCACCTAACGGCCGGCTCAGTCGCAACGCCGTTGATAAAAATAACTATCACCTCGTCCTCCTCGCTAAAGACATCACCGGTTACCAGAACCTCATCCAGCTAACCACCAAAGCCCACCTGGAAGGGTTCTACTACAAACCCAGGGTGGATAAAGGGCTTCTGGAACAACACAAAGACGGACTTATCGCTCTCAGCGCCTGCCTGGCCGGAGAAATATCACAGCTTGTGCTAAGTCGTCGGTACGATGACGCCAAAGAGGCGACACTCTGGTACAAGCAGACCTTCGGCGATTTCTACCTGGAACTCATGAAGCACCCCATTAAAGAACTGGAAGGCGTAAATAACTATCTCATACAGATGAGCCAGGAACTCGATATTCCCCTGGTGGCGACCAACGATACCCACTATGTCAACCGTGAGGATGCCTCGGCCCACGATTTGCTACTTTGTATCGGCACCAATACTACTATACACGACGAGAAACGTCTGAAAATGGCGGGGGACACCTTCTATCTCAGGAGCCCTCAGGAGATGGCGGAACTCTTTAAAGACACCCCGCAGGCACTGGAAAACACCGAGGTTATAGCCGGTAAATGCAATCTCAACCTTGAGTTCGGTCGACTTCACCTGCCGGAAATCGAACTCCCTGAAAACAAAACCCCCGACCAGTTCCTGGCCGACCTCTGCCGCCAGAACTTCCGGCAATACTACCCCAACCCCACCCCGGATATAGAACAACGCCTGGAATATGAGCTCGATGTCATCACCAAGACCCAGTTCGCCAACTACTTCCTCGTCGTCTGGGATATTATCTCATTCGTGAAAAAACAAAATATCCTCTTTGGCGTGAGGGGTAGCGCCGCCGCCAGCATCGTCCTGCACTGTCTCGGCATTACACCTCTCGACCCCATCGAACACGGGCTGGTCTTCGAGCGCTTCCTCAACATCGAGCGCAAGGAGATGCCGGATATCGACATGGACTTCCAGGACGACCGCCGCGACGAGGTTATCAACTACGTCTCCCAGAAATACGGCCAGGACCATGTCGCTCAGATAATCACCTTCGGGACGCTGGGAGCCAGGGCGGCCATTCGGGATGTCGGGCGGGCGCTGGGTATGCCCTATGGCGATGTCGACCGTGTTGCCAGGCTGGTGCCCCCTACGCCTAACATGACGCTGGGACGCGCCATGGACGAGAACAACGAACTTAAAGTCATTTACCAGGAAGACGAAATCGTGCGTAACCTGGTGAATTCGGCGCGGCGCGTGGAAGGGGTTTCCCGCCACGCCAGCACCCATGCCGCCGGGGTCGTCATATCCAGAGAACCTCTGACTAAATACGTGCCGCTGCAGCGTGGCGCGAAAGTAGATAACCAGGAAGCCGTAATGACCCAGTTCTCCATGGGGGATATTGCCAGCATCGGCCTGCTCAAGATGGACTTCCTCGGACTGGCTAACCTGACCATTCTGGGCAAGGCGAGGGATATTATCCTCCAGAACCACGGCATCGATATCGACCTGAATAATCTACCGATGGACGATGAAAAGACCTTCGAACTTCTCTCATCAGGTGAGACGGCCGGTGTTTTCCAGCTTGAAGGCGCCGGGATGCGCCGTTATATTAAAGAGCTCAAGCCGACTACCTTCAGCGACATCGCGGCCATGGTGGCCCTTTACCGTCCCGGCCCCATGGAGCACATCCCGCGGTTCATCGATTCCAAGCACGGCAGGACACCGATAACCTATCCCCACCCCGCCCTGGAAAATATCCTCAAAGAGACTTACGGCGTCATCGTTTATCAGGACCAGGTGCTTTTTATCGTGCGGGAGTTCGCCGGCTACAGCCTGGGACAGGCCGATATCTTCCGCAAGGCAATGGGCAAGAAGATAGCCGAGGTGATGAGGAAGGAAAAGCGCAGCTTTATCAACGGCGCTAAAAAGATGAACCACCCCACCGAGTTGGCTGGGGAGGTATTCGCCCTTATCGAGCCTTTTGCCGGCTATGCCTTTAACAAAGCCCACAGCGTCAGCTACGCCCTGATTGCCTACCAGACTGCCCACCTCAAGGCGAATTACCCGGCGGAATATATTACCGCCTTACTTACCATCCACGCTGGAGAGACGGAGAAGATAGGCGGTGCTATCGCCGAGTGCCGCCGCCTGGATATCATTGTGTTACCGCCGGATATCAATCACAGCCAGCTCGATTTCTCCATAGAAAATACCATCGCCGGAGAACCTTCTATCCGCTTCGGCCTGGGGTCGATTAAAAACGTGGGCAGCGGAGCCATCGAGCCCATTATCAACGAACGCAACAAAAACGGCGAGTTCAAGTCCATCGAAGACCTCTGCCGCCGCTGCGATTTACAGACGGCTAACCGGCGTATCATGGAGAGTCTGATTAAAGCGGGAGCATTCGACGAACTCGAGAACCGCGGCACCCTGCTTAATAGCGTTAGCCGCATCCTGTCGCTGGCACAGCGGGAACAGCAGCTGCGGGAGACGGGACAGACCACCATGTTCGACCTCTGGGGAGAAAAAACGGCTGTCCCGCTCGCCGACCTGGAGCTTCCCCCGTCAGAGACCACCGACCGTGAAAAGGCGTTCTGGGAAAAAGAGCTACTGGGGGTAAGCTTCTCCGAGAAACCGTTCAGTCCGGTATTCAGCAAGAGGTACGGCAATGCGGTCTTCTGCGGCAGCATCGACGCCGAACTGGATAAACAGGTTATCGTTACTGCCGGGCGCGTGATATCGGCACGCTATTCGTTCACCAAAAAAAGCGAGTCTTTCGCTATTGTTGTCATCGAGGACGTCAGCGGACAGGTCGAAGTCATCGCCTGGCCTCAGGTTTACAATCAGACGGAAGAGTTCTGGCAGGAGGGTAACGAGCTTATTATCCAGGGCAAAGTGCGTACCCGGGATGACCAGATAAGCATCATATGCGACAATGTAAGCTACTACGAGCCGCCGCAGGAAGGTGAAGAACTGATTCCCACGCCCGAACCCTCGGCCGTAAAGGCCCCGGTGGAGAAACCCGTCGCCGCCCCACCCGCGGCAAAGAGGCGTTTGATAATAAATATTAAGCAGACTGTCGATGAAGAAGGCGATATCTCCCGTTTCGATAATATTATAGCCGCCCTGAAAGCCTTTCCCGGACTTGACGAGGTACGGTTAAACGTGGTGAACGGTGGCGAAACCATCCCCCTCAAACTGCCTAATATAAAATCCGGTTACTGTCCGGAGCTTGAGCAACGACTGGTGGAACTTGTGGGAGCGGACGGAATAAAGGTTGAGACGACCAGCTAGTACAGGAGGTGGATAGAGAGAATGCGCCGGATTGTTCAGCCACGCCAATACTATCCGTCACCTCCACTTCAGCCGGGAATTCGGTTTACAGAAATAATAAATTCACGGGAGACCCCGCTTACCTCTGGCGAAGCTCGCCCCCCGGTGCTAGAATATCAGTAAAAAATATAGCCATGTCACAGACAGATAAACCAGGGAAATCCTCGGTGGATACCAAACAGGGACACCGGAAGAGGCTGCGGGAGAAGTTCCTCAAGTCCGGACTGGCCGGCTTCAATGATTATGAAATCGTGGAACTGCTGCTCAGCCTGGGCACCCCGCGTAAGGACTGCAAGCCGCCGGCCAAAGAAGTCATTAAAAAGTTCCAGACGCTGCGCGGCGTTCTGGAAGCCCCTATCGAAGAGCTTCAAAAGTTAAAAGATATCGGGCCCCACAGCGCTTTTGGTATCAAGCTGGTGCTTGAAGTCGCCCAGGAGTTCCTCAAAGCAAAAATAGTGGACAAACCCTTTTACAGGTCTTCCCAGGAGGTCTTTGACTACCTCTACCACTCCATGCGCGGACTCAAGAAAGAGGTATTCAAGGTAATTTATCTGAACAGCCAGAACCAGATTATAGATACCGTCGAACTTTCCTCGGGTACGGTCAGCAGCAGCTCCGTTTCCCCCCGAGAGGTTATCGAGGGGGCGATTAACAACAACGCCGCCGCCCTGGTTTTCGCTCACAACCACCCCTCGGGCAACCCCGAACCGAGCGCCAGCGACCGGGGAATTACCCGCGAGCTGGTCTATGCCGGCAGAATCATGCGGATAAAAGTGCTGGACCACATCGTCATCGGCGATAACCGCTACTATAGTTTCGCCGGAGAAGGACTGCTCGGGGAATATGAGACCGATTTCCTGAACCTCATGCTGCGGGGTACCGCCGAATCCCGGCGAAGACTCTATAAAGCCAGGGGCGATGTTGATAAACTCCAACGCTAGCCGGGAGTATATGCGCCTTCCAGGGAAAGCAGAAATCTCTTGACCTCAATACCCCCGCTGAATCCCCCGAGTCCGCCGTCAGCCGCCAGCACGCGGTGACACGGAATGATTACAGGGAGGGGATTCCTACCCAGCGCCTGCCCCACGGCTCTGGCCGCCCTCGCATCCCCCACTTTCACGGCCACCCATGCGTAGCTTCTCGTTTTGCCATAAGAAATGAGCCTGGCTGCCTGCCATACTTCTTGCTGAAAAGGCGTGGCCCCGGAGAGGTCTAGTTTATCCGGGAAATTTACTTCATGCCCGTCAAAATAAGCCCGGAGGCGTTCCGTCAAGTCTTCAAAACGCTGCGGCGATGACGCGGCGTGGCTCATTCCTTCTCCCAGTAAACGGCGGGCTTCCGACTCCGAGCTTTGAGGCAACGTGGCCCGCCGCAGGCCTCCGGTTGAGCCAAGGATTCCTATCCAGCCGGCGCTGGTAGCGAAGGTGGTATAAAACATATACCGGTTCATCGTAGGAACCACCGAAAGGATTTTAAGACCTACCCGCGGCACGCCTCTGGTAAAGAGCGCCAACGACTATCAGGATTATACCGAGGAGGATGCTGGCGACAATCTTGATGAGCTGCGGGAAGTCCAGGCTCAGGAAATAGGCATAGGTAAATACCCCAGCCACAATGGCTACGCCGTAGCTGATAAAGTGCGCCTTGACCGACTTTTCCTTGACCGCCCTGTAGATAAGCCAGCCAATGAAAGCCAGCGAAGCCAGTACTGCTACTACTATGGCCATTTAGCTACCACCCCAGTCCTTCAAAGTACTTCCCCAGGAAGGTAAAAAGCCCCACCGTGAGCAATAAGGAGCATATCTTACCGACATCGGAGAGGTACTTGACATACTCCGCCGCCAGGTAGCCCACACCGGCGATGCAGAACAGAATCCCGAATCCGTATAATACATATTCAAACTTCATATTTCTGTCAACCTCTTAACACTACCTTGGCGGTACCGGCACGGTCTTTACGGGGTAGTCATTAGACCTCACGTGTATGACGAACCTGCGCTCTATCTCTCCCCTCTTTATGTACAGGGTAAACTCGTAGCCCTGTGATTGAACAGCATCGGCAGGCACCAGCTCTGCAGCATCTACAACCCACTCCACCTGTTTTTTATCGAACGAATCTATGGATACACTCTGTACCAGTATATCGCTTACCTTTTCCAGGCTATGCCACACGGACACCTCAATGTCAGCCGTATAGGCTGAGAAACGCCGGTTGTCCACCTCGTAATAGAAGAAAGCCTTCTCACCCCAGTTGACCGCCGTCGACCAGAAGTCCCTTTCCCAGTTGGCACCCTCTATCTTCTGCTCATCTTCCCCCGACTTAACGGTCAGGGTATCATAAACCCCCATGTAGCCATCGAAGACGAAGATGAGGATAATCCCCAGGAAACAGGCCAGGGTCAGGTACAGGTATAAATTTCTACGTTTGGCCGCCATACAGTTAATCGTCCTTACGGTTACAGTATATACTTTATCATCCGACTATCAACAAAGTCTAGCGCAGTTCCGGCTCGATAAGGCCGTAATTGCCGTCGTCCCGCCGATATAAAAGCCGCAACTCGCCGGCGTCGGCTTCGAAGAACAGGAAAAAATTGTGACCGAGCTGCTCCATCTGCTCGATTGCCTCGTCGCGGGACATCGGCTCGACGACGAAACGCTTGGTCTTGACTATCTTCCTCTCCGGCTGTTCCACCTGATTGAATTTACCCCTGGCCAGCGGGCTACCCCTGCCCTTGTCGTACATCTTTCCCTTGTGTTTTTCGAGCTGCCGGGTAACGACGGTGACGACCTTATCAACGGCTTTAAACAGGTCTTCAGCCCTCTCTTCGCCGTGAAAGACAGCTTTGCCGACGCCGCTATTGACAGTCACTCTTACCAGGTAGCGTTCCTGCGGCGACTTCGTTTTTTCCTCGGAAATCTCCACTTTTGTATCGATAATATCAGGCAGATGCCTGTTCAGTTTATTCAGCTTACGCTCAACGTAACGCTTTGCTTCAGGCTTTATCTCTATGTTGGTCCCGGCTATCTGCAATTCCATCTTAACACGCTCCCCTCCGGTAATAACACTGTTTCTCGCTTTCTCTTATAACTCCAGTGCAAGCACCAGTCCCCAGACTGCTCTGGCCCCGGCGGACTTTAATACTCCGGCACAGGCGTTAAGCGTAGCCCCGGATGTAGACACATCATCCACCAGGATAACCTCCCTGCCCTGCAATTGCCCGTCGCGGCAGGCGAAGGCAGCGGCCACATTTTCACGCCTTTCACCTACGCTGGTCGACCTTGCCTGCGGCAAAGCGTAACTGTGACGAACCAGGCAATCCTCTGCCACCGGCAGACCGCTGAGTCTGCCCAGTTCGCGGGCCAGCAAGGCGGATTGATTATAGCCGCGTTCTCTAAATCTTTTCCGGTGCAGCGGCACCGGTACCAAGACTTCTCCGGGAATTTGATTTTTCTTGAAATAATCGTATAAAATTTCGGCCAGCGGCACAACCAGAGTTCTTAGGTTGCGGTATTTCAGTTCATGAATGGCCTGGCGTATCACGCCATCGAAGAAAAACGGCGAACGAATACCGTCGATATCTCCCGGCCAGTCAACGCACTCGGGACATAGCTTCCCCTGTGACTGAGGACGCCCGCATCCGGGACAAATCGGGAGGGGAATTACCGATAGCGCCTGGCGACAGGAGCCGCAAATATAGTCACCTTCTCTGCCACAACCGATACACCACTGTGGGAAAAGCAGGTCAAGGGCAACCTTCTTGAGCCTCGTTAACGGAGGAAGCACATTTGCCATCCGTCATTTTCTATTGTAAAGGTAATTCCCTCAGGACTATCGAGAGCGAGAGTTGTGCATCGAGCCGCTCATGATAGGCTCGTTAATATATACATCACCATTCCGGATTTTAAGGTTATAACCGCAATCAGGATTGGTACAAACCCAGGCTTTGAACTGGATAGATGCCCCCTGACTACCGAAATCGGACAGAGGCACAAGGTCGCCGGAGTTGCATTTCTGACACTTGGGGAAATTAAACTGTTCCATGGGGTCCTCCTCCCAACCAAAAATATATAGAATAAACCATATAATTATAACTCACAAAGGTCACCATTGACAAGTACCCCGAAGTCCTAAATCTGATTATACTCAGGGAAAAATTTCGGTTGTACGCAATAGAAAAGGGCGGGACTTCGAGTACCCGCCCCTTTGTATAGATTAATTTAAAACCAAACTTTCTACGTATATAAATCTTAATTTTTATATTTGTTCTGTAGCTGTTTTTGCCGGACTGCATTTATAAGTATGTTGGCGATAATGGGGTCGAACTGGGAGCCGCTGTACCACAATAATTCCTCTATCGCATCCAGAGTAGACAGGGCACGCCGGTAAGGGCGGTCGGATGTCATGGCCTGGTAGGCATCAGCCACCGCTACAATCCTTGCCCCCACAGGTATATCATTACCACTTATTTTTTGGTCCAGCCCTCCGCCGTCATAATGGTCGTGGTGATGCGATATAATTTCGATCACTTTATCGTTGACAAAAGGTTTAACCAGGCTGGGGCCGATAACCGCATGAGTCATGATATGCCGGTACTCGTTTGATGTAAGCTCACCGGGTTTGTTCAGGATGTCAGGGTCTACCGCTATCTTGCCGACGTCATGAAGCAGGGACGCCCAGTGCAGGTCTTCCATTTTCTCCGGTGGAAGCTTCATCTGCTTCCCTATATCGGCAGCAATCTCTGCCACTGCCTGGGAATGTCCCTTGGTATAGTTATCACAGGACTCCAGGGTATTAACCAGAGTTTCTATAGCTCCGAGGAAAAGCTTCCTGGGTTCAAAATGATTATCACCTTTCTTCCCTATGTCCTGGAAGTAGCGCTGTATTTCAAGGGCCACCCGGCGTTTATCCAGAGTTCCATTGATACTCTGTAGAACCTGCTCGAATCTAAACGGCTTGTTAATGTAGTCTTGCGCGCCATTCTTAATACACTGGGCAATTACTTTATTATCGGTCACACCGCTCGCCATAATGACGGACGTCTCCGGGAAACGCTTCGTAATCTCCGGCAACACCTCGCTGCCCAGTCTGCCGGGCATGTTGATATCCAGAATGACAAGGTCGGAGGGATTCACTTCCAGCTTTGTTAAAGCCTGCTCACTGTTTTCGGCCTCATCACAGGCATAACCACGCATTTCCAGACCTTTAGTTAAGATACACCTGATAGACTCTTCGTCATCAACCAGCAGTATGCTTTCTTTCGGTATAGTCACTTTAGACCTCCTGCCACTTCCCTCGATTACTGCGTTCATTGTAAACGGCAGAAGCTAAACAACGTATTAATTTCAATCGTCAACGAATAAATATTTAGTAAAAATTCGGTCTTGCCGGTATTTTACGGACAATTTTACCCCCTTTACGGAGTAACACTAACCCGGTTCTTTGAATTAACATAGCCTGTGTTGTAGAATCGTTACCAGCGTATTTAATCAATTTACCGGTAATCTTATTTCAACCAAGATAAGGAGACCATGATGGGAGAAATGCTGAAAGATAGAGTGGCGGTTATTACAGGGGCCGGCAACGGGCTGGGCCGTGCCGAGGCTATGGCTATGGCCGCACAGGGCGCCTGCATCATAGTCAACGACCTGGGCACTTCCTACGACGGCCAGGGCGCTTCAGGAGACCCGGCTGACCGGGTCGTAGAAGAAATAAAGAATGCCGGCGGCACCGCCATCGCCTGCTATGACAGCGTGGCTGTAGAAGAAGGGGCAAACAACATCATCCGGACGGCTATCGATAGCTACGGGCGCATTGATATTCTGGTAAATAATGCGGGTATCATACGCAACCACCCGGTCTATGAAACCCCCACGGAAGACTGGGAGGCAATGGTCAGGACACACCTGTACGGCACTTTTTACTGCACCCGCGCCGCCACCGTCATCATGAAACGGCAGGGCTTCGGCAGGATTATCAACACCTCTTCTCACATAGGGCTGGGTTTTCAGGGGCAATCTACCTACTCCGCGGTTAAGGAAGGGATAGTAGGATTTTCACGGTCGGTAGCGCGAGACATGGCCGGTTACGGAGTCACCTGCAACGTAATCCGCCCCATAGCTGCCTGGCGCGGCGCCAGTGTAAGGAACGAACTGGTGGATATAAATCGCCCGGAAGATGTGGCAACCCTGGTAGTCTACCTGGCCAGCGAGTCGGCCGACCATATCAACGGGTGTATCTTTGAGGTCTGGCATGGGCATGTAGGCATATTCGCAGATCCGCCGCCCGTGGCGCAGACACTCTGGAAAGACGGCCGCTGGACCCCCGAAGAACTCGCGAAGACTATGCCGGAGACATTAACGAGAGGTAAATCACGCGAAGAGTTGCCCGAAACACTCCCGGTATTTTTCAGACGGCCGAAGGAATGAAAAATATCTTAACGCCTAACCATCCCCGGTAAACTCCGGGCACCGCTTTATACTGCTATTTCAACTCCACTGAGCCGAGCCGACTGTAAACAGGTCCTTCCCTGGTTAGCTGGCTCTTCATGAGATGAACCGTTGTTACGTTCAGTACACAACCAGTATCAACAGAGATTCTCTCGATAAGTCGACCGAGGTCCTGCCGTTCTTCCGGTCTGGCACGGTCGCGGACACGTCCGATGGTAAGATGGGGCGTGAATGAACGGGACTCAGCCGCGAATCCCAGCGGTCTAAGACCGGCCTCAATGTTTTTATGCAGTCGGCCAAGACTCCCCACATCACCAGTAATACCCACCCAGACAACCTGGACACGCCTTACGTTGGGGAAAACCCCAAGTCGGCTTATCTCAAGTTTAAACGGGGGTACACCACGCGCAGCTTCTTCCAGCACGGCGCTTATTTTACTGGTGATGTTAGTGTCAATATTGCCGAGGAACTTGAGCGTCAGGTGAATACTGCCAAGGTCGACCCATCTTACCGGTGTCAGGCTCCCCTCTCTGAGCCTGCCCTGAAGACGGGCAAGCGCCTGCTTCACTTCTCCGGGGAGTTCGATGGCAATAAAAGAGCGTATTTGTTCCATAGTCCATACTATATACCGAGCAGCCGACGCGCGTTGCCGGATAAAATTAAATTTCTTTCTTCTTCCGGTAGACCCGCATTACCGATTTCATTAAGAAGCCGGCCCTGCGGCATAACCGGATAATCACTACCGAAGAGAATCCTGTCCGCACCAACAAGCTGGCAGACCTGACGGTATATCTCGGGGCGGTACAGGAAAGGCGATGCAGCCGTATCGAAATAAACATTTTCCATCACCTGACGCACTTCCGGCATCAGGTTATAGAAAGGCAGGCCACCACCCCAGTGGGCGCAGACTACAGGTAAATCGGGGGAGTTGACAATGAATTTATATAATAATTCTGGGGTAGCCGCCCCCTTACCGGGATAGAGATGACCTGCCGGCTCCGAAGAATGTGTCAGCAGAATTAGATTGTGCTTCCGTAACACATCGATAAATGGCTCCATGACCTCTTTCCGGGTAAAGTCTTCCTCTCTGGTATCCGGCCGCAGCTCTCCTACCCCTCTGATACCCCCACGGACACAGCGCTCGATTTCTGCCAGAGAAGCATCATCGACATACGAACTTACGGCACAGAATCCGATTAACCGCTTCGGGTAGCGTGCCAGCGACTCCAGAATGTAGTCATTGGTCTCCACGCACAGTTCATGCGTGCTCCAGTCGTAATTGACGATAACAGCAACATCGACCTCGTCCCTATCCATGCTCTCGACGAGGTCTTCGGCAGTAGCAATCCTGACTTTCTCACCGGAGTATATCTGGGCGAAAGCTGCGTCTCTTTCCACATAACGTCTGCGGTTCTCTTTTATGCGTGGCGGCAGCGCATGCGTGTGGAAATCTATTTTCATCATCAAACCACAGGCCAGCAGTCAAAGTCAGCCGTTGCAGATTACTTTTAACTCCCCGGTGCCGCTTCAGCCGAAGGTTTCCCCTTTGCTTCTTCAGCCGCTGCACCCTCTTCGACCTCACCCTCGACTTCAGCTTCTTCTTCCTCGGCTACCTCTTCCTCTTCCACCCTGACCTGAACTTCCGTAACCTTTACTACCAGTTGCTCAGGGTCGGCGTGAACGGTAATATCCGGGTCAAGTACTATATCCTTGACATTAATAGCCTGTTCCAGCTCTTCCAGAATACTGATATCTATCTCTATCTGCGGCGGAACCATGGCGGGTAGACATTCGATGCTCAACTCGGTAATACCGCGAGACAACATACGTCCCTTCCCCTTCATCACCGGTGCTTCGCCCACCAGGACAATGGGCACATCTACGGCCATCTTTTCTTCCATTTTTACCTGGTAAAAATCGATATGCAATAGCTGCTTACCGAGAACATCCCGCTGAATTTCGCGGACGAATACGCCTTTCGGCTGCTTTTCTCCTTCGATACTAAGACTGATAATACGGGTCTCACCCGCATGAGCCACGACCTTCATAAGCTCGGTGGCATTACACTGCAGGGCCTGAGACTCTATATTATGTCCGAAAAGATGGGCCGGGGTTATCCCCTGCCGGCGTAAAAACCGGTTCCTCTTCCCGAACACATTCCTCTTAAAGGCATTCAATTTCAGTTCTTCCATGTGTTTTCCCCCTTCATCCTGTCAATTTAATCATATTCAGGCGTAAAAATCAATTTTTACGAACGAACTCAATTGAAACATCATCGTTACTGATGCTATAATGCTACGTAATATTTCCGCCTGACTGATAAAACGGGCCTACAAAATGAGTATTAAAAGAAACAATGAAGTAAGAGACATCTGGAACACCAACGCCGCTTACTGGGATAAGCGCATGGGAGAAGGTAACGATTTCCACAAATTGCTCATCGAACCGAATCAAATCGAGTTATTGAATATACGGAAGGGGGATTTGATTTTAGATATTGCCTGCGGTAACGGGCAGTTCACCCGGAGAATGACCGAACTGGGAGCCAGAGTAACCGCCATCGACTTTTCAGACGAGTTTATCAACATCGCCCGGTCGAAACCGCTGGCTGATAAAATAGACTATCGAGTAATCGATGTTACCGACAAGGTCGCCCTCAATAAACTTGAAGGATGTACTTTCGATGCCGTCGTCTGCACCATGGCGCTCATGGACATTGAGAACATCGAACTATTAATCGGTTTTTTACCGGAAATATTAAAGAACAACGGTAAATTCATATTTTCCATATTACACCCCTGCTTTAATTCGGGAGAAGCAAGTCAGGTTAATGAGTATACCGATTTCGGTGGTAAAATAATAAACAACTATTACGTGAAAATAAGTAATTACCTGATATCGCAGCCAATCAAGGGCATCGGCATGGTAGGACAACCGAAACCGCAGTACTATTTCCACCGCCCCCTGAGCGAAATACTGAACCTGTGCTTTAAGAATAATTTTTACATGGACGGCATAAGAGAACCCTCTTTCAAAGACATTGAAAAGCAGAGTACCTGGGGTAATGTGTTTAAAAATAATCCACCGGCGATTGTCTGCGGCTTCAAACTAATGAAATAATACGGGAAACTCCTGTAGACTTAACATTTCCCGTTATAGTATAATGATATCGCTGTGACGACACCGTCTAATGCCAATAAATCATCATCGGGGACCTCGGCTGATAATGTAAAAGCCGGGGTTTTTTCTTCAAATGAAGACCTTACCGCCGTCGCTAAAAGGCTGCGCCGCCACATTGTTACGATGATTGCCGGAGCCGGCAGCGGCCATCCCGGCGGCTCGCTATCGGCGGTGGAAATCGCCACCGCTCTCTTCTGGAAGATAATGCGCCACAAGCCGTCCGACCCGCACTGGCGAGACAGGGACAGGTTTATCCTTAGCAAGGGCCATGCCGCTCCCCTGTTGTATGCGGTACTGGCTGAATGGGATTACTTCCCGTTAAGCGAACTGGCCAGCCTGAGGCAGCTTGACAGTCGTTTGCAGGGCCACGCCGACCGTACTGCTACACCTGGCGTTGAAATGTCGTCGGGGAGTCTGGGGCAGGGCCTATCCTTCGCCATTGGCGTGGCGCTGGCGGGTCGTTTAAACGCTCAACGCTACCGCGTCTATACTCTGCTCAGCGACGGCGAGTGCGACGAGGGGCAGACCTGGGAAGCCGCTATGGCCGCCGCCCAGTTCAAGCTGGATAACCTCACCGCCATTGTAGACAATAACGGCATACAGTTGAGCGGCTTTAACCGCGATATCATGAACATCGACCCCCTGAACAAAAAGTGGGCGGCCTTCGGGTGGCACGTAACCGATGTCGACGGCCACGATTTAAACCAGCTTCTCGACGCCCTGGATAGGGCGAAAGAAGTCAAAGGCCAGCCCGCCGTCATCATCGCCCATACCGTTAAAGGCAAGGGAGTCAGCTTCATGGAGAACAACGTGGACTTTCATGGCAAAGCACCCAGCGCCGAACAACTGGAAATAGCCCTCAAGGAGCTTGCGTAATCGTGGCCGGGGAAGTTTCTCTGCGGGATACCTACGGTAAAACACTGGTAGAACTGGGTAAGAAAAACCGGGATATCGTCGTACTGGATGCCGACCTGAGTCCATCGACGATGACTAAATACTTCGCCGCCGAGTTCCCAGACAGGTTTTTCGAAGTCGGCATCGCCGAGCAGAACATGATAGGCATCGCCTCCGGACTGGCCGCCTCCGGCAAGATACCCTTCGCCAGTACCTTCGCCGTCTTTGCCCCCGGGCGCTGCTTCGACCAGATTCGAGTATCGGTAGCGCAGGCGAGGCTCAACGTTAAAATAGTATCGACTCATGCCGGTGTGACCGTCGGCGAGGACGGCGCCTCCCACCAGGCGCTGGAAGACCTGGCTCTCACCTGCTCCTTGCCCGGCTTTACCGTTATCGTCCCCGCGGACGCCATCGAGACCGCCCGGGTAATAGAAGCCGTGGCCGGACACATCGGACCCTGCTACGTCCGTCTGCCCCGGGCTAAATTGCCCAATGTAAACAAAACCGGCTACCGATTTGAAATCGGCAGGGCGGTTACCTTGAGACCAGGCAAGGACGTTTCTGTGATTGCTATCGGCGTGATGGTATCCAAGGCGCTGGAGGCCGCCGACATACTGGCTGAGGAAGGTATCGACTGCCGGGTGCTCAACATATCCACTCTCAAGCCGATAGATGAAGCAGCTATCGTTGAAGCCGCCGGTGAGACCGGGGCTATCGTTACCGCCGAGGAGCACCAGGAGCACGGCGGTCTCGGCAGTACGGTAGCGCGAGTTATAGCTAAACACCACCCGGTGCCTATGGAATTCGTAGCTATCAAGGACGTTTTCGGCATGTCTGGCACACCGGAGGAGCTGCTGGAAAATTACGGCCTGACCGCGCCGGATATCGTCAAGGCTGTCCGTGAGGCGATAAGGAGAAAGCGTTAGTCCAGGTAAGTTATTTCCGACGGCGGCCTGTCCTTTATGTCGACCTCGATTCCCGCCTCATGGAAAAGCTCGATAAACCTGTCATCATTATACTTCCCGAAGCTGACAAATCGCTTTATCCTGGCGTTGACCAGCATCTTGGCGCAGAGCACACAGGGCGTGTGCGTACAGTAAACGGTACTCCCTTCTAGGCTGACCCCGTGAAGTCCCGCCTGGACAATAACGTTCTGCTCGGCGTGGATGGCGCGGCAAATTTCCTGCCTTGTCCCCGACTCTATCCCCAGTTCGTCGCGCAGGCAGCCGAGTTCCAGGCAGTCTTTCGCCCCGGCGGGCGCCCCGTTATAGCCGGTGGCCAGGATATGCTTATCCCTTACGGCAATGGCGCCCATGTGGTGACGGCGGCAGGTGGACTGCTCCGCTACCACTGAAGCTATTTTCAGGAAATATTCGTCTTTTCCCGGCCTCTTCAGTATATCTTTCATTTCAGTCTACCGATAATCCTCTCTACTTGCCGCCTGAGTTCGACCAGTGTTGCATCGTTCAGGACGGTGAAATCGGCCATAGCAATCGGCCCGCCTTTATTCAGGTTCTTGATTTCGGCGCTGTCGCGGTTGGCGGCTTCCTGCGGCGTTAGCGGACGAATCTCGCGATTCTCCAGGCGGTCATATCTATCCTGCGGCGACGACCATACTGCCACTACGATGAAATCATCCCTGTAATGTCCCTTAAGAAAGATGTATTCCTCCCAGGAATAAAGCCCATCGACTACCACATTTAGATTCTTCAGCGCGGCATCGATACGGGGCAGGCTCAGCTTGGCGTAGGCGTCCATGCCGTATTTTTTCCTGAGCGACTCCCTGGCCTGCCGCTCGTTCTCCTCGTTCAGCTTCAGGCCCTGTTTCCTGACCTCTTCATCGGTAATATCACCGAACCTGACGGTAGCGAAACCACTTTCGCGGAACATCCCGGCGACCTCCGACTTGCCGGAGCCGGTCATGCCGACGATGGAAACGACTTTCATATCGTCCATTATAAGCGGTTACCGCTGAAAATAACAACGTGATATCTGGACATTTTGTGCTATAATGTGGAAAATGCCTGAAGTTATAAATTTGGCCGACCGGATGCAGGAGCAGCTGCCTGCTAACTTAATCGATTTTATCAGGAAAGTCGGGGATGTGGCCCAAAAACGCCAGCAGCGGCTCTACCTGGTGGGCGGCGCGGTGCGCGACCTTCTCCTGGAGCGGAGCAATTTAGACCTCGATTTAGTGGTCGAGGGGAATGCCATCAAACTGGCGCAGGAGATGGCACGGGGCAATCGCGCCGGAGTCACCACCCACCCGCGCTTCGGCACCGCCAAGCTGCAGTGGGGCAACCGGAGCGCCGACATCGCAACCGCCCGCGCCGAGACCTATTCCCGCCCCGGCGCACTACCCACGGTGAAGCCCGGCACCATCACCGACGACCTCGCCCGCCGCGATTTTACCATCAATGCCATGGCTGTACAGCTTAATCCGCTTCATTTCGGCGTACTCATCGACCCTCACGGCGGGAGGCGGGACCTGAAAAAGAAGCTGGTTCGGGTACTGCATGAGAGAAGCTTCACTGACGATGCCACCCGCATCTGGCGAGCTATTCGCTACGAGCAGCGGCTGGACTTCCGTATCGAGTCATCGACTCTCAAGCTGTTGAAACGCGATACGGCCATGCTGGCTACCGTCAGCGGCGACCGTATCCGCCACGAATTAGAAATCGTCCTGAAAGAAGAAACGCCGGAGAAGGCCCTGCACCGTGCCGATGAGCTCGGTGTGCTTTCGAGGCTGCACCACTCTCTCAGGGGGGACGACTGGCTGGAGAAGACCTTCGCCATGGCACGCGAGCGCTGCCTGCCCGTCGAGCCGCACCCGCAGCTTTACCTGACGCTGCTGGCCTACCGCCTGACCGCCGAAGCAATTGAAAATTTCGCCTCGTATCTCCACCTGCCTAAAACATCAGCGCAGGTATTAAGAGATACGGCAGTTATTAAGGCTAAAAACAAGGAGCTATCCGCGCCCGGCCTGGCGCCGAGCCTGATTTGTAATTTTTTGCACGGCTACGGCCTGACGTCACTTACGGCCAGCGAACTGTGCGCCGACTCCCCCAACGCCGCCGAGCATATCAGTCTTTACCTTAACGTGCTGAGACACATCAACCCCGCCCTCAGCGGGGAAGACCTGAAAAAGCTGGGCGTCCCGGAAGGCCCGAAAATCAAGGAGGTCCTGCAAGCCCTACGCGAGGCTCGACTTGACGGGAAAATAAGCAGCAAGTGGGAAGAGGAGGAGATGGTGAGGGGATTAATGGAAAGCTCCAAGCACTAAATTCTAAGCACCAAGAACGATGCGGGGTTTTTTATACCTCACCCCCTTTATCCCCCTCTCCTGGCCAGGCGTTCCGTATGAGAGGGGGATTTTAATTTGAGAGGGGGCTGGCGCCCCCTCTCGCTGCACACTCCCCTTTGGGGTGGGGGAAAGGAACGGAAATCCCTCTTTAGTCCCCCTTTTTCAAAGGGGGAAACTTAATTCTCCCTCTTGTCCCTCCTTACGAAGGAGGGACGTCAATACCCGAAAAGGGGTGGGGTAAACCTGCGGGATAAGCAGCGGATGAGCCAAGGGCGGTCTGGGTGGGAAAAGATAAGAAACGAGGGGTGGGGGGGAGTTATACCCCCTACTCCACCTTCTTAAACGCACTGGCCGGCGCCCCGCAGATAGGGCACTTCTCCGGCGGCTCTCCCGTTACGGTATTGCCGCAGACCTGGCAGACATAGTAAGTGGCATCCGCCGGCGGTTTGTTCTCCTTAATAGCCGCCAGCGCTGCCTCGAAATAGCCGTGATGTACCTTCTCCACCTCGTTGGCCCAGTTAAAGGTGCGCCTGGCCCGCTCGTTTTTTTCCTCCCCTGCCTTCTCGATGAAATGCGGATACATCGCGGTGAACTCCTGGTACTCACCCATGACGGCTGCCAGCAGGTTGTCCTTCGTCGAGCCGATGGCATCCATGGCGTTCAGGTGGTTGCGGGCGTGAACCGTCTCCGCCTCGGCGACTGCCCGGAATAGTCTGGCTACCTGCGGATATCCCTCCTTTTCAGCTTTTTCCGCGAAGAACATATAACGGCGGTTGGCCTGGCTCTCGCCGCCGAAAGCTTCCATGATATTGCCCTCTGTTTCGTAAGCCATAAAAACCCCCTGTACTTTCTTAATTTATAACCAACAGTATACGCTATTTATCCAATCTTTGCTTCATTACGGCCGCCAGGTAATGCGAGGTGGCTGGCGCGAAGGTATTCGCTGATAACCGTATTTAGGATAACCTACCATCAGACTGCCGTAGCATGCATGTCCCTCCGGAAGCGACAGGGCTTCTATCATGGGAGGGAAAGAAGTGGCTGCGAAAATGAAATACCCCGCCCAGCAACACCCCAGCCCCATGCTATTAGCCGCCAGGTCGAAATAGGAAAGGGCAATAACACAATCCACGCTGGCTATGGGATTACTCTTTTCGCCAAAAGCCACAACAACCACCGGAGCACCCCGGAGAAACACGTCCATACCTGACTCCTGCCGTTGTAAGGCTCCTTCAACCATCGGGGCTAAATGCGGGTTGTTTTTTACCACCCAGCGCATCCATTCGGTGCCGATTTCGGAAAGACGGCGTACTTCGTCCTCATCATCGATGACCAGCCACTGCACCGCCTGGGAATTATGTCCGGTAGGAGCGTAGCGGGCTACCTCGATAACACGCTCGATTTCCTCCCTGGGCACCTGTTTATCTTTATAAATCCGTATGGAACGCCGACCCTTGATAAGCTGTGCACACTGCTCGGGAGTCACCTGAAGAGATTCGAACAGAGGCGGACATTCCCCCACCGGTATTTCACGATGCGTCAGACTGCCGGACGGACACACGGTTACGCAATGCCCGCACCTGGCGCAATCATCATCTTTCCCCGGTATCAGGCGCGGGTAGCTTTTTTCACGGAAATAGATAACGCTCCTCGGGCAGCTTACCGCACAGATTCCGCATTTAGTACATGTTTGTTTATCGACTACTAAAAGAGCCATTATTCAATTTCCTCCCTTAATATCTTATAAAACTCGTCCCTGGCATACCTCTCCAGCCAGGGTTCGTGGCCGCATTTTTCCAGTAATATGAACTTGAAATCTTTCAGAACGCGGGTGAGCGGCTCTCTGACGCCCTCCGCAAGATGCGGGTCATAATCGCCGTGGACGGCCACCACCGGGCACTCTATTTTCTTCCCGAGCGACAGTAACTCGCCGGAGATTCTCAGCTTCTTTGCCTGTGCCCAGACTTTACGGTTGATTTCCTCACTGAATTCAAGGGCTTCGCTCCTTTGCGGCAGCAGCGAGTATGTATCCGCCTTCGCGAATAGCTCGCT
Source organism: uncultured Dehalococcoidaceae bacterium (assembly GCA_964500415.1). GTDB lineage: Bacteria > Chloroflexota > Dehalococcoidia > Dehalococcoidales > RBG-16-60-22 > JAFGPF01. The sequence goes on from CAZCOB010000003.1 coordinate 37,327, forward strand.
GAGTCGTGCCATCGGTTTATCTTTGTCAGTTGTCACGGCGTCATTTATTTTTTCTATCAAGTCGAGAGCTTCGATTCTTTCCGATTCGGAAAGCCGGTTCAACCTTTCGCCGACGATATTGTCGGCGTATCGTTCCTCGAAAGGCCCGCTACCGACGAGCACCAGTTTTTTCACCAAAGCAGGATAGCGTGATGTTAAAATAAAGCCGAGCATCGCGCCCCAGGAATGCCCGATTAAAATAACGGGGAGGTCGGCGTTCTTTTCAAGTACGTCGCGCAACTCCTGCACCTGTCCTTCGAGGGTATTTTTTGTTTGCAAGGGTTCGAGAGTTCCAGCTACGGAAGACAGCTCTTTAGCGATCGGCGCTAATTCCCCTGCCGCACCGGGACCGCCGTGAACGACGGCCACGGTATATGGCTTACTCCCGTATAACCTCAGGTTTTTCATAGTGTCACCGCCAGGTAAGCTTTCATTCCCTGACTCTTGCAGTGATTGTACAAGTATTCAGCCTCTGCCTTATCCTTAAATATTGCGAATAAAGTCGGGCCGGAGCCGGCGAAGTGAACATGGGGTGCGCCCAGCTTGATAAGGTGCTCCTTATAAGCGCGCAGACCCGGGTAGCTATTAAAGGCAATATTCTCGAACGTGTTGAACAGCAGTGATGGGTTGAATTCTTTGCCTTCTTTTAGTGTGTCGGCAAGTTTTCCCGTAATACTGCCGTCCGTATACTGACCCTGTTTAAGACTGGCGTACATCCGGGCCGTCTTATCTTTTTTCACGGGCATGTCCGGCACTACCAGCACCACCCACATTTTTGGTAATGACGGCAGCGGCGCTACTTTCTCTCCCCTCCCCTCCGCTAAAGCCGTGCCGCCGTGCAGAAAGAAAAACACGTCCGAGCCTAACTGCCCCACCATCTTAAGAAGTGCTTCCCGTGATAACCCCAAATTCCATAATTCATTGAGGCCGCGCAGTGTAGCGGCGGCATCGGAGCTATCGCCGCCCAGCCCGGACATCAGCGGAATACGTTTTTCTATCTTTACTACCGCCCCCCGAGAACGCCCGGCGACCCCCTGTAATAGACCCGCTGCCCGGCTGACCAGGCTCTCTCCCGCCGACCACCCCTTCATATCGCATTTGAAAGAAATACCATCGCCGGCCTCGAACCGCAACGTGTCGCTCAGGTCTACCGTCTGCATAACGCTGCGGATTTCGTGGAAGCCGTCGGGGCGCTTCCCCAGGACTTCCAGGGTCAGGTTGAGCTTGGCCGGAGCCTCAATTGTCAGCATACTATTTCCCCCCGACCTGATTCATAGCCCGCCGGAGAGCCGCCCATTCTTCCAGGGTGAATGTCTCCGCCCGCCGTCGCGGGTCTATATTCGCCTTCTCCAGTAAAACCAAGACCTCGTCTTTGGGCAGCTTGAGTCCCTGCGCCAGCGAGTTGACCACCTGCTTGCGTGCGGCGGTAAACCCGGCCCTCACCAGCCTGAAAAACCCCTCTTTATCGACATCCAGCGGGGGGCGGGGATAGACGTTTATTTTTACGACCGCCGAATCTACCTCTGGCTTGGGGTAAAAGGAAGCCGCGGGCACACGCGCCACGATGCCCGGTCGGCCGTAGAACTGTACGGCGATGCTGAGCACGCTGCGTTTGCCCGGCGCAGCCACGATGACCTCGGCCACCTCTTCCTGCACCATGACCACCATCACCTCCGGCTTGACGGACGCTTCTAAAAAATGGCGGAGGACGGGAGAGGTAATGTAGTACGGCAGATTGGCCACGACCTTATACGGACTTAAAGCCACCGGGAAGTCCGGCGCGCGTCCCTGCAACAGCGCCCTGGGGTCGGTGCCGAGGACATCCTCGTTGAGGATAACGACATTATCGTAAGGCAGTGTCTTCCTGAGAATGTCCGCCAGCTTGTTGTCCAGCTCGATGGCGATGACCCAGCCGGCCCGTTCCGCCAGTTTAGCGGTCATAATGCCCAGTCCCGGCCCTACCTCGATAACGGTATCGTCCGGGGTAAGGTCGGCAGAGGCAAGGATAGCTTCGAGGACTTCATCATCGACGAGGAAATGCTGTCCCAGTCCCTTCCGCGCTTTGAGGCCGAACCGGCGCAGCAGCTTCCTGGTCTGAGCCAGCAGCGAATCGGCATCGCCCCGGGACAGGTCTTTATTCATCGTAAAAATTTAGAGGCCGTGCACCTGCCCTCGACTTCACCTAACGGCTTACCCGTGCCAGCCGGCTCCAGCCAGGCATACCTGCGGCACCCAGAAAAAACTATTTACCGCTGCTTCCTCTCGGACCTGACGGGGTTCATAGCACTCTGCCGCGCAGGACCCGACCTTCAACACCACTTAATACGGGTAGTCCCACCAGATAAAAGCCTCAAGCAGGAATTCGACCCTGCTGTAGCGGATTTCAGGTACAGGGCACCGCTAGCTCCCCATCTAGCACGACCTCACTAAAAATCGTAAATGGTGGACAGAAGTTTGTCAAGGTGAGTTAGCGGTCGTTAGTTGGTGATACCGACCACGGCCATAATGATGAACATGGGAATCATGATAATGGCGCATAATATCAGATACCAGAGTATACCCGCCACCAAGGTTTTCCCGAAGAACTTGAAAAGCGTACCGATAGTAATGCTTTTTAGGTGTTCTTCCCAGCTCACAAGACACCTCCCATAAAATATTATTTGCGGAACCTTTTATCTACCCTCTTCCAGGCGTTTAATCAGGTGCACGGGCAGATTGGCCTGCATCATCTTGTCCTGGGTCGCACCGATGTCGTAGGGGACGCGGTAAAGCCGGAAAATACGCCCCTCGCTATCGTAGATGGCATAGCGGGCTCCCTATCTAGCACGACCATTAAAAATCGTAAATGGTAGACAGAAGTTTGTCAAGGTGAGGTTCAGGGATTGGCTTATATTGATTGAAGGTCTATACCTCACCCCCTGACCCCCTCTCCAATCAGAGACACTGGATTAGGCCGATTGATGACTTGATTGGAGATGGGGAAATATTTTAAGAGGGGGATAGCGCCCCCTCTTAAACGCCCTATTGTGAGGTTATGGGGATAAAACTGCGGGATATACAATTCAAAATCCCCCTTTAATCCCCCCTTCGGCAGGCTCAGGGCAGTCTCTTTTTCAAAGGGGGAAACTTAATTCTCCCTCTTGTCCCTCCTTACGAAGGAGGGACGTCAATACCCGAAAAGGGATGGGGTAAACTTGTGGGATAAGCGGTGGATGATACTGGGCGGTTAGGGTGGGAATAGATAAGAACCGCGGGGGGGGGGTGGGGATAATATATCAATTGGAAATACGGTAACTATGCTTACCTGTGAACCTGTGGATTTTCAATAATACTTTTAATCTCATCGGCTAATATACGCAACTCGGAAGCCGGAGTGTTTCTCTCACCTTCGGCTTCCTGCAGGTACAAGAAGCAGTACACCCCCATCGAACACTTATCTTTATGCTTTGGTATCAAATGAAAATGAACATGCTCAACCTGGTCGCCTATGGATATAAGATAAGTCTTTTCACAATCGTATTTCTTTTCCAAAGCTTTTGAGACTTTCGTTATCAATTCGAAAAGCGAATTGTATTCATCCGAATCGATTTCGGACACGGATTTTTTATGTTTCTTCAGAATAACCGTACAATGTCCCTCTCTAAAATAGTCCTCCGCCAGCGCCTTTGCGTGCCTGTTTTCCAGAATAAGATTATTCAGGTTATCCTTTGCCATCATGTCACAATAAACACATGCCTTCATTTCCCAATCTCCTCTACGCCTCTTAATCCCAACCATGTTGATACGTTTTCCCTATTTTATCATAATCATTAAGCTATTTTTACAATTTCCTCTCCATCCAGAAATCAAGAGTAGGTAAAGATAACTTATATTTAGATATTAGCAAATGAGTGGTATAATAACCTAAAAACCGCATCAGAAAGTGGGGCGACCTTTAGATGGACCAGCCTGTCGGTGCCGAAGCTGAAAACAAGTTAATAGCCATCCTCAAGATGCTAATTGAATCTTCAGAACCACTCGGTTCGATAACCATCGCCCGGCTCCTCGAGCAGGAGGGTGTCTTCCTGAGCGAAAGGGCGGTAAGATATCACCTGAAAATCGCCGACGAGCGCGGCTTTACCCGGCCCGGCGGGCGTGACGGCAGGATGATTACCCCCCTGGGTAGGCAGGAGGTCAAGGAAGCGCTGGCCCCTCAGCAGCTCGGCCTGGTGCGTGATAAGCTGGAGCTGCTGGCCTACCAGACCACTTTCGACCCTGAAAGACGCGCCGGCTTGCTGGCGATAAATACCTCAATTATCGACATATACAGGTTTAAGAGGGCGCTTTCGGCTATGAAGGAAGCCTTCAAGGCCGGAATCTGCGTCAGCGAGCTGGTAGCCACGGCGAAAGAAGGAAAGAAACTCGGCTCTGTGGTTATCCCCGAAGGAAAAATCGGCTTTGCCACCATCTGCGGTGCCTCTATAAACGGAGTTCTTCTCAAAGCCGGAGTGCCCACGGAATTCCGTTTCGGCGGCGTGCTGGAAATTAAAAATTCCAAACCGAGACGTTTTGTAGCCATCACCGAGTACGCCGGCACTTCTACCGACCCCTCCGAGCAGTTTATCCAGGCGAAAATGACCAGTGTGGGTCTGGTCTCCCGGACAGGGAGCGGAAAAATCCTGGGCGCATTTCGTACCATCCCGGCACCATCCAGAGAAGTCGTCGAGGAGAAGGCGGCGAGGCTCAAGGAAGTCGGCATCGGCGGGATTTACGCCCTCGGCCATACCAGCGAGTCGCTCTGCCAGATTCCAGTCGCTTTAAACAGGGTAGGCGTCATACAGCTCGGCGGTTTAAATCCTGTAGCAGCAGCGGTAGAAGCCGGAATCGAAATTGAGAACATCGCCGAAAGCGGCTTAATCGATTTCGAACAGTTACACAACTACCGGGAACTCTAGCTGGTATGGCTCATTCCTGGAAAAGCCAGGTTGAAAGATAGCGTTCGCCCGTGTCAGGCAGAATAACCACGATAAGCTTGCCCTTATTTTCCGGCCTGCCCGCCACTTTCACGGCCGCCCAGGCAGCCGCCCCCGATGATATTCCCGCCAGTATGCCTTCCTCCCCAGCCAGCCGCCTTGCCGTATCTCCCGCATCCTCGTTACTTACGGTAACAATCTCGTCAATCAAATCCATCCGGAGAATATCGGGGACGAAGCCGGCGCCGATACCCTGAATCTCATGACTCCCCACCTCGCCCCCGGAAAGCACCGGGGAACCCGCCGGTTCCACGGCGATTACCTGAAATCCCGGTTTCCGGGATTTAGTGACCTCCGCCACGCCGGTAATCGTACCACCGGTACCCACGCCGCTGACCAGTATATCCGCCCTGCCGCGCGTGTCACGCCAGATTTCCTCGGCGGTGGTCAGGCGATGTATCTCAGGATTGGCGGGATTCTTGAACTGCTGCGGCATAAAGTAATCGTTGTTTTCTGCGACAAGCTGCTCCGCTTTTCTTATCGCCCCCAACATCCCTTCAGCCCCGGGAGTCAGTACCACTTTTGCACCGAAAAGCGAAAGAAGCTGCCGTCTCTCCAACGACATCGAATCGGGCATAACAATAACAAGTCGGTATCCCCGGGCGGCGCAGATAAAAGCCAGACCGATGCCGGTATTGCCGCTGGTAGGCTCGATGATAACCGTATTTTTCTTTATAAGCCCTTTCTCCTCGGCATCCGCAATCATAGCTACGCCGAGCCTGTCCTTGACGTTATTGACAGGATTGAATGACTCAAGTTTGGCTACAACCTCCGCCCCGACACCTTCAGTAATATGGTTCAGCCTGACCATCGGCGTATTGCCGATTAGTTCGGTAATGTCCGCGGCAATACCCCTGGTAAGTTTTGGTATTTTTACTCCTTTATAATCGAGATATTCAGCTTTCGGAGATATTTCTGCCATCTCCTTAACCTCCCCTCATAAGAATTAAAATATTGTTGACCTTTTTAATCAACATTACCACGCCAGCGAAAATGATGTCAATACCCTCTCGACACATTCTTCCTTGCTCATGGCACGATAAATTGTTAGAATCTGAATACAGTACCGCCTGTAACATACCTCTAAGAATTTACTATCGTCTTTCAGCAAAAGAGTTCATGGAGGAAGATATGACGACACCGAGATTCGACCTCAGGACTTACGGCCACCATGCCATTTTCAAGGCGATGGGCTTTACCGCCGAAGAGCTCTCCCTCCCCAGAATCGCCGTTATCAATTCGTGGAGCGAGCAGTCGCCCACCCACACGGAAAAGTCTTACCAGGAACTGGTGTCCGACCAAGAAAGAGACAACTTACTATTTATCGACCAGGGCTACGACAGCGAGGAGAGAGTTCTCAAACTGGCGAAAAAGATGAAACGCGAGTGGTAAGGGGATTTAACCGGGCGGCCTGGGTGGGAATAGATATATAGGGATACACTACATAAGGAGATAAAAATGGCCGGGACTAAATACGATAAATATATCACCACGGAAGTCGTTAAAGAGGACCCTGAGACCAAGGGGGCACATGTAACCAGCACCCGGCACCTTCAAAATTTCGGCGGTGGTCACCTTTACAGCACGGGAGAGGCATAAAATAAAATATCATACAACAGGAGGAGATGATGTTACTCAAGGACAGAGTTGCGATTATCACGGGCGGCGCCAAGGGGATGGGCCGCAGCATGGCCCTGAAATTCGCTGAAGAAGGCTGCTCGGTCGCCATCGCCGATATCGCCATCAAGGAAGCGGAAGATGCCATCGCCGAAATCAAGAAGAAAGGCGGGGAGGGAATCGCCATCAAGTGCGACGTCACCAGCGGCCAGCAGGTCAGCGAAGCTGTAGATAAGGTCATGAAAAAATACGGCAAGATAGATATCCTGGTCAATAACGCCGGGGCGATAGCACCCCACGTACCCATTGAAGACCTGACCGAAGAGTCCTGGGATAAAGTCCTGGCATTAAACCTGAAAAGCGACTTTTTATTCTGCAAGTACGTGGTGCCTCACATGAAGAAGAGGAAATACGGCAAAATTATCAATCTTTCGTCAATAGGCGCCGTACAGCCCCCCGCCCATGAGATTCATTACAACACTGCCAAAGCGGGGGTAATCGGCTTTACGACCGACCTCGCCAACGCCCTGGCACCCCTGAACATCAATGTTAACTGCATCCTGCCGGGGCCGATAAGAACGCACTTCTACGACCATAATATAGGTTCGATGACAGACGAACAAAAAGACGCCTTCTTCACGATGCTGGGGAAAAAGGTGCCTCTTCAGAGAGTAGGTACTCCGGAGGACATGGCCGGAGCGGCTTTATTCCTGGCCTCGGAGCTTTCGGCGTATATTACGGGCCAATCACTGTACGTGGCGGGAGGGCTGCCGCTGCTGCCGCCGTTGGCTCCGCCACCACCACCCGGTAAATAGGGGTCTGTAGCATTGTATGGGTAATACCAGGAAAAAAGGTATCATATTCGGGCTGATTCGCTACGTAGTCTTCAGTATGGTATGGATATAGCGTACTGGCAATCCTGAGGAAATAAATTGGAACTCTTAAAGCATATACTCTTTGGCAATTTCTGGAGTTTTCTGCTGATATTATCTGGCATAACCGATATCGTGATCGGCATTCTGGTTTTAACCGGTACCATTTCTATTAAAAATTCTTCTTTGCCTGTATTTCTCATCTGTCTCGTTACTGGTTTAGTATATCTTGCCGCCGGTTTCGCTATAGCGATAGTCGATAAGAAAAAGCATAACCATTAATATAGCTCTTTTCCTTAAAATATAGCGATTATTATCCCCTCTGTGCCTGTGAGGATATTGACGAGTCTCTTTTTATCAATTATAATTGATTATAAAGTTATGACCGGATATATATAGACCATAAACACAGTACTGATTAGCCGGGGTTGCCGGTGTCGGTGGCATTGTCTGAGCTGTACAAATAATATGAAATAAAAAATTTTTTTAGGCTAATATTGGTAATATTTAACAATAATATGCAAATATTACATTTTTATAGTAAATAATGCGGATTTTACACATGAGTAGCAAGCGTCATCGAGATTATCTGACCAGGCATAAAAGAATAAGGGACAAATTGATGGACACTGTTAGTAGTACCGGGAGCGGCTGTGTCGATGTAGCTCAACTTGCTTACCGATTGGGAATGGATGTAAGAACAGTCAGAGCGCATCTTGAAATCATGGAAGTGGATTCCGCGGGTGTTTTTGTAGATTCAGCCAAAAAGCAGTTCTGCACAAAAGAAGGTATCGCTCTATTAGCAAATGCCCTGAAGCTGGGTGGTGGCAATATCGAGTAAAACATCTATATCGGCTATTATTAAATAAGATGGGAGGGACTATGGATATTTTTGAGCTTAGGACGCCGGAACTAACCCGGCGGGACTTCCTCAAGGTAGCCAGCGCCACAGTAGCCCTTCTAGGGCTGAGCCAGGCACTTACCCCCAAGGTGGTTAAAGCCCTGGAAGAAGCCCTGGGTAAGCCGGCAGTGGTCTGGCTGGAAGGGCAGGACTGCGCCGGTTGCGTCGAGTCTTTCCTGAACAGTCTGGAGCCGCCAGCGACATCAATACTCCTTGACACTATCTCGCTGCGTTATAACGAGACGGCCATGGCTGCCTCCGGACATCAGGCAGAAGAAGCCCTAGCCAAGACCATCGCCGAGGGTGGTTATATCCTGGTAATCGAAGGCGCTATACCACTGGCAGAAGATGGCCTGTTCTGCACCATCGGGGGTAAGACCTTCAAGGATATCGTCCGTGAGACAGCCAAAAATGCCGCCGCTATTGTCTGTGTCGGCTCCTGCGCCAGCTACGGCGGTATCCCCCGTTCCGGCCCCACCGATGCCGTCGGCTATCTCTACCGCGGCACGCAGAAGCACCACTACTACGATGATGTCGGCGAAAAGCCGGTCATCAACCTGCCTACCTGCCCCCTCCATTGCGAACGGCTGGTGGCAGTCATCGTCCATTACCTAACCTTCGGCACCGTGCCGGAGCTTGACGAGTTCCAGCGTCCGGTGGCTTTCTACGGCCAGAATCAACACGAAAACTGCGAGCGTCGCGCCCATTTCGAGGCCGGCGAGTTCGTTACCGACTGGGGGGACCCTTCACAGCAGGGCTGGTGCTTATACCTCAAGGGCTGTAAAGGCCCCTGGGCCTACCAGGACTGCTGGAAGCGACTTTGGAATGGCCGCACCAACTACTGCATCAGGGCGAATATTCCCTGCGTGGCCTGTTCCGAGCCGGAATTTTACGAATCGGTCAGCCCCTTGTACGTCCGCCAGTTTGATACCGAACTCCCCGGTATCGGCCGGGTAGATATCGGCAAGGTAATGGCGACCATCGGCGGCGCCGTGGCGGCCGGTGTGGGGCTGGATATGCTGGTAAGCCGGGTGACCGGCCGCTGGAAAGATAACGGTGCCAAGCAGACAGATAATGAGGAAGGGAAGGAGAGTTAAGGCATGGCAGAGCGTATTGTTATTGACCCTGTTACCCGTATCGAAGGCCATCTCAAGATTGAGGTGGAGGTTGAGAACGGAGCCGTCAAGGATGCATGGTCGGCCGGTACCATGGCCCGCGGTTGGGAAGTCCTCCTGAAAGACCGTGACCCCCTGGATGCCCCCTATGTGACCAGCCGGGTCTGCGGCGTGTGCGAGGGTGTCCATGCCATCGCTTCGGCTCAGGCTCTGGACCACGCCTTCCGTACGGAAATACCTGAGGCCGGCAGAATCATGCGTAATCTTTTCTGCGGCGGCCTTTATATGCATGACCACTTTATCCACTTTTACGTGCTTTCGGCACTCGACTACCTGGACATCATGGCCGTCGCCAGTTATCAGGGCAGCGACCCCGCCCTGACGGCGCTCAAGGATAAAATAGTGGCTCTGGTTAAAAAGGGCGATACCTCTCCCTTCACACCGCGCTACGAACCGGATGAGTTCTGCGTTAACGACCCCGAGATAGTAACGACCCTGGTATCACATTACATCAAATCCATAGAACTGAAGGCCAAATCGCAGAAGATGTTGAACCTTATAAGCGGTATACAGCCACATCCCAATACCATTACCGCGGGGGGCTGCACTGCTACGCCTTCGGTGGAAGAACTCTACGAGTTCCGACAGTTTTGGGAAGAACAGTTGGAATTCGTCAACGACGTATATCTCCCTGACGTCATCGCCGTCGGCACCGGGCCGTTGCTGCCCTTGGCGACAATGGGACTGGGCGACACTGGCGGCAACTATCTCTGCTACCCCATGTTCCCACAGAATGACGCGGCCAGCCCGGCCGATATCGCCATCGGCGGCAGTAACCATCTGGTCGGCGGCGGCGCTATCACCGGCGGGGCACTGAATCCGGCCCAACCGGTAGATTTCGGCCGGATTACCGAGGCTGTCGAACACTCCTGGTACGATTACCCCGCGGGCGTCAAGACTTTACACCCCTCCGAAGGGGTGACCGAGTTCAATGTCCGCAAGGAAGGTGCTTATTCTTTCCTGAAGTCACCGCGCTACGGCGGTGAGTCGATGGAGGTGGGGCCTCTGGCCAGGGGGCTGGTAAACCGGTATCCGGAGCTGATGAATCTCGTCAATGTCGGCGCCAAGCCCGGAGCCGTCGCCCGGCACTTCTGCCGCGCCGTAGAGTCCAAACTCGTTGGGGAGGCCGGCCTGGCCTGGATTGACCGGCTTATAGAGATGGCAACCGCCAGACCTATCATCGGCATGAAGGACAACCCGGTTCCACGCACGGGGACGGGCATGGGCGCCTGGGACGCACCGCGAGGCGCGCTGGGACACTGGGTAACGGTACAGGACCACCGCATTAAAAATTATCAGCTGGTGGTGCCCAGCACCTGGAATGCTTCACCAAGAGATGAGAAGGGAACACGCGGCCCGTATGAGCAGTCGCTCATCGGCGCTCCGGTGCCGGACGCGGATAACCCGATTAACGTGGTGCGGATAATCCGCTCGTTCGACCCGTGTCTGGCCTGTGCCATCCATCTCATCGACCCGGAGACAAATGATATCAAAGTACACAAGGTAACGTAGGGGGTAAAGAATGGCAAAGTTAAAGAATAACGAAATAAGACACCCGATGTCCTTCCGGATTCTCCATGAACTGCTTATGGTATCGATTATCATCTTGGTTGTCACCGGGTTCTATATCCACCGTCCTTTCGTGGGCGGGGCGGGCTTCCTCATGGCAATGGTGCGGGGAGTGCATTTCTTTTTCGCCATAGTCCTTATCATCTCCGCGGTGGCGCGTGTTATCAATATGTTTGTCGGTAAAGACCGCGACTGGCGTTCCTTCATACCTACCGGCTCTGATATCAAGCTGCTGCCCAAAATAATCAACTACTATGCCTATATCGGCGATGAACCGGTACTGAAAAAGAAGTATAATCCTCTCCAGATGTTCTCTTACTGCCTTGCCTTCGTGCTGGTCGTCTTTCAGATACTCTCCGGGCTGGCCCTCAATTACGTTTCCTCTTTCGGCTGGTTCAACTACGGGTGGTTCAATAATGAAATTGAAGTCCGCATGGCACATTTCGTGGTAACCTGGTTATTCGTCATCTTCCTGATGATTCATGTCTACCTCACTATCCGCGAGAAATTCCACGAAATTAAAGAAATGCACCTCCTGTCCAGCAGCGAGGAAAGCGAAGAAACGGTTAAGGAGTAGCGCTTTTGACGGGGGAAAACTCGCCACAGACAACACTAATACTCGGCATCGGCAATATCATCATGGGCGATGAAGGTTTCGGCGTCCACGTTGCCCGAGAGTTAAAGGAAGCCGAAGTGCCGGGCAATGTAAAGGTTGAGGAAGGCGGAGTCGGCGGTTTCAACCTGCTTGGCTCACTGGATGGTGTGAGGCGACTGATTGTCGTTGATATCATGATGACTGAGACGCCCCCCGGCGAACTGCTTTTCTTCAAGCCGGGGCCGGATTTCGGCGAGCCGGGGAAGAAGATAATATCCTTTCACCAGGTTGGCGTACTTGAGCTTGTAAAGATGTGGGGGCTACTCGGCTACGAGCCGGAGATATACTTCCTGGTGACCAGTCCAGAAAAACTGGAGTGGTGTACAGAGCTATCCCCAACCGTGCGACTGGCCGCCGACCAAGCAATCAGGTTACTCAAGAAACTCTGCGATGATAACTTCGCCGGATTAGAAAGGAGCACAAGCTTATGCACATTATGACTTTCATCGTGGCTTTTGTGTTTATATTAGTCGCCGCCATTTTATTCGGTAGCGGTCTGGTCAGGCTCTATCAGGATAACCGAAAGGCGCGGGGCTTAATCAGCTCCGGGTTCATGGTCGGGCTTCTGGGTGTAGTCGTTGCCGTTGTAATTTTCGGGTTCTTCAACCTGTAGAATTCTTATACAGTGCTTTAAGAGGCCAGTTGATTGAAGACCTGAAGGGTGTGGAAAGCTAATACCCTGCTTCCAACCGGGTAATCAGGTGTACGGGCAGACCGGCCTGCATCATTTTGTCCTGGGTAGCTCCGATATCGTAAGAGACGCGGTAAAGCCGGAAAATACACCCCTCACTATCATAGATGGCATAGCTGGCCTGCGGATTGCCGTCCCTTGGCTGTCCTACCCCACCCGGATTTATTATCATCCGGTATTTACCCAGCACTACGCCGATGCCGGGAGATAAACTCATAGGACGGCAGGAAGCCTCCTCTTCTCTGAACGCCGCCGGCTCATGAGTATGCCCCACCAGACAATAGGGTAACTGGAAAAACTCGAAGTTTTTGGCGGCGACACTGGCGGATAGGACATACTCCTGAATCGGGTCCGCCGGACTCCCGTGCACCAGGAGAAAATCGTCTTTTTCAATGGTCCGTGGTAAGCCTTCAAGATATTCGATATCCTCCTGGCTCAACTGCCCGTTCGTCCACTGACAGGCGGTGGCGGCGTCAGGATTAAACCAGGAAAGTTCCATCTTTCCAATAGCGGCCAGGTCATGGTTGCCGACCACGCAAATGTGATTATATTCTCTCAGCAACTCGATGCACCGGGAAGGGTCAGGCCCGTAGCCGACGATATCACCCAGGCACCATATCTCATCCACTCCGCCCTTCCGCTCGATGTCACCCAGCACCGCCTCGAAAGCGGCCAGATTAGCGTGTATATCCGCGATAATAGCACAACGCATCTTGGGAATAATATAGCAGGTTTGGGGGGATATCGCCAGTGTTATCAATATATAACGTGAAACCAACCCTCATGCACCTCTTGATAATTGCTTAATATTACTGTTGTAACATGTTATCAAGAAAAAACAATAATTTTATCCACTGGCAGCTAACCAAACACCCCCTCCTGCGTTATATATAGTGAAAGGAAAAAACGGCGGGAGGGCAGAAAAATGAAAGACAAATCGCTGGGAATATGGCTGATAGCGCTGTTCGGGGTGTCCGGCCTGGCCGTCATCACGCTGGCCTGGCTCTGGCCGACATTACAGTCGGATAGAATCGTGGCGACCCTTACCGGCCTGGTGGGAATCGCCGTGGCGATAATCCGCGCCCTCACGCTCAGGCAATCGAACAACGTTAAACGAGTCCCGGTAGAGGCAGAGGTAGAAAACAAGTCCTGATTTTCCCTTATCCGTAAACAACGGGGGGCGGGGTAATTCCGCTCCCTTTCTTTTTTAGTGAGCCCATGCTTGAATATGCTATAATTTAGCCATGAAAGTCTCGGAGCTGGGGGAGTTCGGGCTTATCGACCTGCTGGCTAAAATGGTTCCCGATTCTCAGATAAACAAACCCATCATCGGCATCGGCGATGACGTCGCTGCCTGGCGCAGCGATGCCTCAATCCAGCTGGCCACCGTCGATACTATGGTGCAGGGCGTTCACTTCTCCCTGGAAACGATTACCTGGCAAGAACTGGGCTGGAAATCGCTGGCTATCAACCTCAGCGATATCGCCGCCATGGGCGGCGTACCCCTTTACGCGCTGGTAGCCCTCGCCCTGCCGGAAGACACGGAAGTAGAGGATGTCACTCAGCTTTACGAAGGCATGATTGAGCTGGCCCGGAATTTTCAAGTTGCTATCGTCGGCGGCAATGTCAGCCGTTCGCCGGTGGTCTCGGTTACCATTACCGTTATCGGCAGCGGCCTTAACGATAAACTCTTGAAACGCTCCACCGCCCACCCCGGCGATACGATAGCGATTACCGGCTATCCGGGCAGCGCCGCCGCCGGACTGGAAATGCTGACGAAGAAGCTCCAGTTCGGGGCGGAGACGGCCACTTATTTACGCGGCGCTTTTGTACGCCCCAGACCGCGTATTACGGAAGGCCAGTTACTGGTGAAACAGGGAATAACGACGGCTATCGACACCAGCGACGGACTTCTTGCCGACCTGCGTCATATCTGCGAGTCGAGTGGTGCCGGCGCCGATTTGAATGTAGACCTTCTCCCGATTCACCCCGCCGTCGGGCGCACTTTCGGAGAAAGGGCGCGGGAAATAGCTCTCTCCGGTGGTGAGGACTACGAGCTCCTCTTTACGGGTAAAGCGGAGATAATCGACCGCGTTAAAGCGCAGCTATCCTGTCCGGTTACTGCTATCGGCCAGATTGTCCCGAGTGACCCTGGTAAGATAAAACTGCTCGATGCCGATGGTAATCCCGTCAAAATAGATAAAGCGGGATGGGAGCATTTTTAATTCTTGATAACGGAGACGATGCTATGGTGGCTATACCGAAAGTAACGCTTAATTCCGACCTTAACGAAGGTTTCTGCTTCGGGTGCGGCATTAACAACCCCATCGGACTGAAACTGAAATTCGCCAGGGACGGCGACACCCTGCGCACCGAGTTCACATCCGACAAAGCCCACCAGGGTTGGCCGGGGCTGCTTCACGGCGGTATCCTGGGTTGTCTGCTCGACGAGGTGATGAGTAATATCGCTTACGCCACGGGGAATACCTGCCTGACCGCCAGCATCACTATCAGGCAGAAAAAACCGGTCGAAGTCGGCGTGCCGCTGGTCATTACCGCCCGCATCACCCGGCAGCGTAAAAAGATTATCGAGACCGAAGGGCGGGTATGCCTGCAGGACGGCACGGTAATCGCCGAGAGTACGGCCAAGCAGTTCGTCGCGGAGAACGAAGCGGGTAAGGAAGATAAGGTCAGGGAGAACAAGAGCCATGTCTGACCGCAGGCTCGAGGCGGTTCTCTGGGACCTGGACGGCGTCATCGCCGATACCGGCGACTATCATTACCGGGCCTGGGGCGATATCTTTCAAGAAAAAGGCGTAACGTTTACCAGAGAGGACTTCATGCGCCACTTCGGGCAGAGGCACGATACCATCATCAGATTCGCCCTCGGCGATGATATCTCACCGGAAGAATTCGAGGCCATCACCGAAAGAAAACAGCAGGAATACCGCCGGCTGGTGGCGGGAAATATCAAGCCGCTGCCCGGGGCCGTAGAGCTGATAAAATCGCTGAACGAACACCGCATTAAGACAGCCATAGCCTCCTCGGCGCCCCTGGATAACATCGAGATTATCATCAAGGGATTGGGCATAGAGGACTGTTTCCAGGCTATTGCCTGGGGCACGGAAGTCCCCGAAGGCAAACCCAGTCCGCAAATATTCCTGCTGGCGGCGAAAAAACTGGGGGTCGAACCCGGCAACTGTTTGGTCATCGAGGACGCTATCGCCGGCGTAGACGCCGCCAGAGAGGCCGGTATGAAATGCATCGCAGTCACCAACAGCCACCCCATCAGCAGTCTCAGGAAGGCCGACCTTATCGTCAGTACGCTGGAGGCAATTGACATCGACGATTTACACGTGCTCTTCCAGTAAGTTGCGGCAGGCTTTATTAAATAAACACTGTCAGGAGTATAAAATGGAAAGGTCTCTGGTACTCGTCAAACCCGATGCCATGGAGAGGGGACTGGCCGGCGTTATTATCGGACGGCTCCAGGGAGAAGGACTCCAGCTGCTGGCACTAAAGATGCTTCACATGGACCGGGCTTTAGCCGGGCGGCACTACGCCGTCCATAAAGATAAACCCTTCTTTAAAGACCTGATAGAATACATCATCTCCACCCCGATTGTAGCTGCCGTCTTCGAAGGCGAAAATGCCGTGGAACGTATCAGGGCGCTAATGGGAGCTACCGACCCTGCCAGAGCCACGGCGGGAACCATCAGGAAAGACTACGGCCTGGACGTCCAGCGTAACGCGACACACGCCTCGGACTCCCCGGAAAATGCGGAAAAAGAGATAAGCCTTTTCTTTGACAAAAGCGAAATCTTCGATTAAACAGCTTCACCGGCGGTTTATTGAATCCTCAGCACGGTTCTGGCGCCCTGCCACAATTCGTCGAGTTTATAGAACTCTCGCTGCGCGCTGCCGAAAATATGCACGATAATGTCACCGTAATCGATTAACAGCCACCCGGAGTCAGGCGTTCCCTCATGGTGATGCGGCCTGACGCCTTCCTTCTTCAGCTCCCGCTGAATTTCATCATAGATAGTGTGAATCTGCCTTTCGCTATCGCCGGCGCAGACAACAAAATAGTCCGTGAAGCTGCACAACTTACGGACATCCAGTAAAACGATATTACCGGCCTGCTTATCGCTGGCCACCTCGACAGCCTTGCGAGCTACTTCTATTGCTTCCAGCCTTGAAATCTCCAGAATGATATTTCTTATATTATACTATTATATCACAGAGCATTGCTTTTAACAGGATAAATCCAACCCCGTTTGTTTGCGAATGACAATTATACCTCACCCCCTGACCCCCTCTCCAATCTGCAACATTCGATTGAGGCGGTTGATAACTTGATTGGAGAGGGGGAAGTAATTTTAGAAGAGGGGCTCCGCCCCTCTTAAACACCCTATGGGGTAGTGAGGGGAAAAATTACAGGATAAGCCACGGATGGCGCGAGGGCGGCTTGGGTGAGTATAGATAAGAAACGAGGGGGTGGGGGGAACGAGATTCTTCGCTGCGCTCAGAATGACAAGCGAGGGGGCGGGGGAGTAAAGGGGATAAAGTCTATTTCGTCTTCTTATAATACGGGCACTGCCGGTCTGGACCCAGGAAATTTTTTTACCCTGCGACCGGGCGAAGTCCAGGGCTATTGCCCGACAGCCGCGGCAGACCGCCCAGAGGTAATTCTGACTCCGGTAAGCAAGTTTCAGTACCGGATTTCAGTTATGTCAAATAATATAAAATATATTTTTAAATGGATTAATTTTTATCTTATTGATATCCGGGCTGATACCTTAATTTTAGCCATGCGCGTTGGTGCTGTTAATAATAAAATAGAATCAACCGAAAGCTAATTATTCACCGCTGGCCTTTATTCTCCCCAGGATTTATACTTATAGTAGGGTAATCTATGTCCATCAAACCTCTCCTCAAAGCACTGACCGAAGCCGGCATCGGCCCCCGCCGCCGCATGGCCGATGCCATCAAGCGGGGCGGTGTCAAGGTCAACAGCAAAATAGCCGAGTCCTTCAATCACCCGGTAAACGTGGAAAAAGACCGCGTCTCCTTTGATGGAGAGCCGGTAAACCTCAAGCCCGACGAGACAGTCTGCCTGATGCTCAACAAACCGGAAGGAATCGTCTCTACCGTCAGCGACGAAAAAGGGCGCCGTACCGTGCTGGATATCCTGCCCCCGCGATACCGTAAACTCAGGCTTTATCCGGCGGGCCGACTCGACCGGAATACTACCGGACTGCTCGTGCTTACCAACGAAGGCGACCTTACCTACCGGCTGACACACCCCAGGTTCGAACACGAAAAAGAATACCTGGTATATATCAACGGTAGCCTGAAAGATGATGATATTGACAGACTGGAACACGGCGTCCTGCTGGAAGACGGCATGACCCGCCCGGCATCGGTAAAGGTGGACACTGCTTCACCGCCGTTCAACTACAGCGTCACCATCCACGAAGGCAGGAAACGGCAGGTGCGCCTCATGTTCGAGAGGCTGGGACACCCCGTCCTGGCCCTGAAGCGCATCCGCATCGGCAGATTGACATTGGGTGACCTTAAAGAGGGCGAGGTACGCCGGCTGAAGCCGCAGGATATTAAGGCACTCCTTGATGGCTAAACCACCCTTTTCAAAAATGACGCGGGTCTGTTATACTGGACTTGTTCCACGATAAGTAAACCAATGAATGTTCACGCCATAATTGAGCAAGCCCGTAATGAAGGCAGGTCCGTCCTGACCGAGATAGAGTCCAAGGAACTCCTCGGACAATCCGGTATAAACGTCAACGATACACGGCTGGCCGCATCACCAACGGAGGCTGCCTCCCTCGGCGGGCAACTCGGCTTCCCGGTGGTCCTGAAAATAGCCTCTCCGGATATCGTCCACAAGAGCGACGCCGGCGGTATCCGCCTGGGACTGGAAACGTCAGAGCAGGTAGAACAGGCCTGTAATGAAATCGTTGAAGCCGCCGGGCAGGCGTACCCGGGAGTACGTATACACGGCGTGTCCGTGCAGAAAATGGCCGCCCCGGGCGTAGAGGTAATCATCGGCATGTCTAAAGACCCTCAGTTCGGCCCGGTGCTCATGTTCGGCCTCGGCGGGGTCTGGGTGGAAATACTTAAGGATGTATCCCTGAGGGTAATACCCGTCACTCGCCGCGATGTCCGCGATATGATAAAGGAAATCAAGGGCTATAAAATGCTCACCGGCTACCGGGGACAGCCGCCCGTCGATGAATCGAAGCTTCAAAATATGCTGCTGGCAGTCGCCGACTTCGTGACGCAATACCCGGTGATCAAAGAACTCGACCTCAATCCCGTCATCGCCCGCCACGACGGCGCCATCGCCGTGGATGCCAGGATAGTGCTGGAAGAGCCGGAATAGAAAGGCAGGACCGGAAGAGTCGATGAACCTGAAGTCGATACTGGAGAATACTGCCGGGCTTTCTGGAGATAAAACGGCTATTCTAATGGGTGAGCGGTGGGTCTCCTTTGCCCGATTAAACGAGGACTCCAATCGCGTCGCCCACGCCCTCATAGACATGGGGGTGAAAAAAGGCGACCGCGTGGCCATGCTCCAGGCCAGCAATCCTGAATTCGTCTCTATTTTCTTCGGTATCATCAAGACCGGCGGCATCGCTGTGCCGCTCGACTCCCGTTACGTCGCCGATGAGCTGATCAACCTGTTTAACGACTGCCGTCCGAAGGTGCTGGTAGTAGAAGACCCGCCTCTGGAAGGCCTTCTACCCGCTCTGCCCCGCTTCAAGTCAATAGAGCACATCATTACCTTCGATACTGCCTATCAGGGTCGGTTTACCGATTACCAACGGATTTTACCCGAAAGCCCTTCATCCGGCGTTGATGTACCCATAGACCCGGAGGACATTGCCATCATATCCTACACCGGGGGACCTACCCGGAACCCGCACGGCGTGGCTCTATCCCACCGGAGCGTCCTTACCGAGGCCGCCAACTCCGCAGATGTATTCCAGCAGACCAATAAAGACGTAATGATACAGTTCGCCCTCCCCATGTACCACCAGTTCGGCCTGACCGCCATATTGATTGGTTCGATATATAAAGGTAATAAAGTAGTTGTGGTTCCGGGAACGGGGCGCTCTATCGATAGCTTCATGGAGACAGTGGCACGGGAAAAAGGCACGATATACATGGGCGTTCCCTATATTTACTCCCTGATGATAAATGTCGCCCGGCGGGAGGGTATCAGGCATGATTTAAGTTCGTTGCGACTCTGCATCAGCGGCGGCGCCCCCCTGGAACCCATAGTGGTAAAACTATTCAAGCAGTATTACGGCACTAACATTATCGACGTGTACGGACAAACCGAGACGGTATGCCATATCACCTGCTCTCCGCTCGATGGTACCGGTAAAACCGGCTCTTCGGGTAAGCCGCTGCCCTGCTGGGAAATAAAGATATTCGATGAAAACGATAATGAACTGCCGCCCGGACAGGAAGGGGAGATTGTCGCCCGGGGGCCGACGATGAGCGGTTTCTACAACAGGCCGCAGGCTACCGCCGAGGTCATGAGAAACGGCTGGCTGCATACCGGCGATATGGGCCGTATGGACGAAGATGGTTTCCTGTTCATCACCGCCCGCAAGAGAAGAATGCTCATCCTGAAAGGCCAGAACATCTTCCCCGATGATATCGAAGAAGTACTGGCGGCTCATCCCAAGATAGCGGAGGTCAGGGTCCTCGGAGTACCGGACCTGGTACGCGGCGAGACGGTTAAAACCCTGGTACGCTTTAAGCCCGGAGAAACGACCACCGAACAGGAGATACGTCAGTATTGTCAGGGACGCATGGCCGACTACAAGCTGCCGAGGGAAATTGAATTCGTGGATAGTATACCTGTTGAAATCCCGAACTGGAAACGCCCTGAAAGCATGCAAGCCGCCGATATCAGGCTAGAAGGAACAGGCTAGAGTTCCAGGCCACTATTACCCCATAACCCACCACCGCAACCCATGTGGCGATTACCGCCACCCTGGGGAATCGCTTATAGATATCCCAGAGGATAAAAGCACACAATAAAGCGCCGAGTACCTTCAGGACCATAAAACCGACATCTCCTACCAATGGCTGCAAAAAGGGATTGCTTTCCCGCGCCAGTCCCCCGTCCAGGAGCAGTTCCGTCAGTAAGCCGTCCAGGATGACGAATGCCACCAGAGTGATGAGAAGGTACTTCATCTTATTTTTCCCGGACTTCGCGAATATTTTCATGATAAAAACTACCCCTGATAAATTTACCTTCGCTCCATTATCTAAATAATGACCTTCAGTACCGACGGCAGGATACGGAAACGCGCCGGCACCTGCCCCAGCAGTTCGCCATCGGCCTGTAGCTGCATCGGCTGTGCCGACCTTATTTCTATTTCCTTCGCCTTCTTCATAGTTACCTTGGGGTGGGTCAGGTGTGTGCCTTTATAGATACGCGGCAATGACCAGAGAAGGTCGGGTTTGCTCAGGTCGCCGATTATCATAACGTCGAAATAGCCATCGTTGATACTGGCATGGGGCGCAGTGAACATACCCCCGCCGCCGTACCTGCCGTTGTTCATAACCACCGTGCATACCCGCATATCCATCGCTTCGCCATCCACCACGAGAGATATATCCCGGTTCCGGTAGGATAAAAGGGTGGCAAGCGTTCCCATCAGGTAAGAAGGCAGGCTGCCCAGCGCTTTATACTGCTGCGTGGTGCGCCGTACTATTTCGGCATCGAAGCCCATGCCGGCGAAGTTAACGAAAAGCCGCTCTACCCTGTTACCATTGCTGGAATATTCTACAACACCGAGGTCGACGGTTAGCCGTTTCGGCTCCAGAAAACACCTGCAGGCATCTTCGTAATTACGCGGGGTACCGATGGTGCGAATATAATCGCCCCCGGTTCCGGTGCTGACGATGCCCAGCACGGCACCACCGATATTTCCGGAGGCATACAGTCCGTTGACAATCTCATTGATGGTGCCGTCGCCGCCTACGGATACCACCATATTATAGCCGTTCTGCGCGGCGATTCTGGCAAGCTCGATGGCATGTCCCGGGGCTTCGGTAATATCATGTTCGAAACGCAGCCCTTTACTCTGGAACAGGCCCATTATCTGCGGCCATAACCGGGCCGTCCTGCCGGCCCCGGCTACCGGATTGACGATAACCTTAGCATATGTTGAACTCAATATAATCCCGTACTCTGGATTAATAAGTCTCTACTAAGTATTTCCCAAGAGTATACCACAATATGTCACATCATGACATTAAGAAAATATTAATTTATAATAAAGAATTCATATAGAATATCTAGCTCCACTCGGCGGCTCCCGCCCAGACGCGCTCCATCTCCCGCGCCAGTGGTTTGTGCTCCACCCTTTCCAGCCCGGAATCGACCTCGAAAAGCTTTATGGCCTCGTTGCGTGCCAGTTCCAGGAGGGCTACATCGGACATTTTAGCCATACGCAGGTCGGGCAGTCCGCTCTGCCTCGTGCCGAAGAATTCGCCCGGCCCCCTCATCTTCAGGTCTTCCTCGGCAAGCTTAAATCCATCCTGAACGTTCTCTATTATGTCAAGTCGCTCCCTGGCGACCTCGGATGGATTTTCCGCCAGCAACATGCAGTAGCTCTGCTCTTTGCCGCGCCCTACCCGACCGCGGAACTGGTGTAGTTGCGAAAGCCCGAAGCGGTCGGCGCTCTCTATCAGCATGACGGTGGCGTTAGGTATATCGATACCGACCTCTATCACCGGAGTGGCCACGAGGATATCCAGCCCGCCCCGGCGGAAACTCTCCATGACCGCGTCCTTATCGGCGGAAGATAGCCTCCCGTGCAGCAGGCCCAGCCTTAAATCCAGGAAGACCTCCCGCGCCAGACGCTCGTATTCAACTGTCGCCGCCTGGGCTATAATCGCTTCGGACTCCTCAATCAGGGGACATAGGATGAAAGCCTGGCGTCCCTCGTTCACCTGCTTCCGCACGAAAGCGTAAGCGCTGTCCCGCTGGCCGGTCTTTAGCCACTTCGTCTTTACCGTCTGCCGGCCCGGCGGCAGCTCGTCTATCACCGAGAGGTCGAGGTCGCCGTAGAGCGTCAGCGCCAGCGTCCTGGGTATGGGCGTGGCCGTCATGACCAGCATGTGCGGATTGAACCCCTTTTCCCGCAGCGCCGAGCGCTGTTCCACCCCGAAGCGGTGCTGCTCGTCCACCACCGCCAGTCCCAGCTTACGGAACTCCACCCCCTTCTGGACGAGGGCGTGGGTGCCGATTATTATATCGATATCACCTTCGAGAACCTGTTTCTGAATCTGCTTTTTCCCGGCCTGCCTGATATCGCCGATGAGCAGTGCCACCCTCAGGGGACGCTCCAGTGGACCGGAGTAGCTCTTCAGGTATCCCTCTCCCTCTTCTTTCCCCAGCTTCGATAGAAGCTGGCAGATAGTGGCGAAATGCTGTTCGGCAAGTATCTCGGTGGGCGCCATGAAGGCCCCCTGGTAGCCGTTGGCCGCCGCCACCAGCAGGGCGGCTGTAGCCACCACCGTCTTGCCGCTGCCCACCTCCCCCTGCAATAGCCGACTCATCGGCTTCGGCTGCGCCAAGTCTGCCAGAATATCTTTTAAGGCCTTATCCTGGGCGGCGGTCAAGGTAAAAGGCAGCGACTCCAGGAATCTACCGACTACCGATTGACTGACATCGAACACGTTACCCGGTCGGCTCCCCTGCCAGTCGCGCTTCTTGCTCATCACGCCGAGTTGCAACAGAAAAAGCTCGTCGAAGGCCAGGCGTACCCTGGCTTTGTCCTTGGTCGTTTCGTCTTCCGGGTAGTGTGCCTGGCTGATAGCCACGGGCAGTTCCAGAAGGCCGAGTCGTTTTCTTAATCCCTGGGGCAGGAAGTCCGTCACCCGCCCCGCCCAGAGGTCAACGAAGTCCTTCATGAGCTTCCTGACCTGCCGGGGACGCAACCCCGCCGTGAGCGGATAGACCGGTACCATTCGGGCGGTATGTACCAGGTCCTGCCCTTCCATGAGCTCCCACTCCGGCGAAAGGAACACGTGGCGTCCTTTGAACAGGCTGACGCGTCCGCTTAGCATTATCCGGGTATTGGTGTTCAGCTTCTTCGCCAGGTAGGGCTGGTTGAACCAGACTACCCGGATATTACCCGACTCATCGCCGACGATGGCCTCGGTGCTACGCCGGCCACCCGGTTTGGTCTCCTGTGCCTGCCAGACGTTGGCCACGATGGTCTGCTCCTCGCCCTCGACAAGCTGCGATATTAATTTCATCTTGCTGTAGTCGATGTGGCGATGTGGGAAGAAATAGAGAAGGTCGCGTACCGTCTTTACGCCCAGCTTCCCGAACTTGCCGGAAAGGCTGGTACTGATTCCTTTGACGACGGTTACCGGCGAATCGAGTCCGGGCTCGCCCGGCGGAGCCGCGGCTTTTTTCACCTTAGGGGCCGACTTTTTTCGGGGCGGGGCTTTGGTAGGCAGTTCGACAGTGTTATCCTTACCTTCAACATCGTTCAGAAAGCCCAGAATAGCCTTTGCCCATTCACGGCGCTGTTCCGTCGTCATATTGGCATAGCTTGTCTTAAAAATCTTATGGAAACGCACCAGAAGACGCGGATTTCCTAACGACCCCACGGCCTGGTCCGACCAGTTACGCAGGAACTTATCCAGCCCGCCGAAGACGGCGACATCGGCGTAACCTTTCTGCCGCTCGAGGTCGAGGATTTTACGCAACGATTCGGAATCCATTTATAAATTCACCCTGCCACATTATAGACAAAATACGGGGTAAAAAGCACGGCGCCCCTCCCGGAAATCCATCCCCCTGACCCCCTTCCTTTACCAAAGGAAGGGGGAATAATTTGTAAGAGGGGCTGCGCCCCTCTTAGACACCCTCTATGGAAGGGCGGGGAACACCCGCGGGATAAGCATAGAATGTGCTGAGGGTGGTTAGGGTGGGAATAGATAACACCCGACGGGGCGGTGGGGCGGAGGGAAAGGATAAGAAACGGCTATTTATCCCCCATCACGGCCACGAGGATAAGCCCCGGGCCGGTGTGCGTGCCGATAACCGGGGTAGTGCGGGAGCGGTAGATACGCTCTTCGGGAAAGATGGCGCCGAGGCGCTTAATCAGACCGTCAACATCTTTGGGACAGGCGGCGCCCTCCACGGCCATCTCTTCTATATGGGAATAATCCGCCGCAAAATCGTAGAGGAGGTCTATCGCCTTCGCCCGCGAGCGGGCCCTCCCGGCCGGCTCGACCAGGCCGTCTTTTATTTTAACGAGGGGATTTACCTTCAGCATCGACCCCATTAAAGCCGCCGCCTTGCCGATGCGCCCTCCCCTCTGGAGAAATTCGAGCGTATCGAAAGCGGCGCGTATTTCAACACGGGGCAGATTATCACGGACTATCTCCAGAATTTCATCCAGGCTGGCTCCATCCCGGGCTGCCCGCGCCGCCTTGATGACGACAAAACCCTGCGCCATTACCGCGCACCCGGAATCGACTACTTCGATGCGGCAATCCTTCTCCACCAGGTCGGCGCTCTGCAAAGCCGCGTTATACAGGCCGCTTAGCTTGGAACTGAGCATGATAACCAGAATCTCGTCCGTCTCCTCGGCGAGCCTGGCGTAAGACCTGGCGAATATATCCAGCGAAGGCACCGAGGTGGTCGGCATGACCTTGCCGTTTACCAGCTTCTCGTAAAACTGGTCGGTGGTGATATCAATGCCGTCACGGTAAGTCTCTTCGCCGAAACGTACCAGCACCGGAATAACGGTAATCCCCAGTTCGGCGACTGCCTCAGCGGGAATATCGGCAACGCTATCGGTTATTATCTTGACAGTCATGCTAAATTCTTAAAGTTGATATATAATATAACCTTATTTATCCCCGAGTACAGCCACACCGATAGCACGCGGACCGACATTGGTGCCGATTACCGGGCTGACTTTGGAAAGATAGATACGTTCCCGGGGGAACGAAGCACCGAGACGTTCGACGAAGGCACCGGTCTCATCGGGGGTGGTAGCGTCTTCCACCGCCAGTTCATCGATTTTAGAATACCCCGCGACGAATTCGTACAGGTGGTCAATCGCCTTGGGTCGGGAGCGTTCCCTGCCGAAAGGAAAGACCTCGCCGTCCTTGATACCAAGAATAGGATTGATTCCCAGCATGGAACCCATCAATTCCTGCGCCTTACCGATGCGCCCTCCCCGGTGAAGGTATTCCAGTGTATCGAAAGCGATGCGCAGTCCCGCGCGTGAAATATTGTGCCTGGATAGCTTCACCAGCTCATCCAGATTTTCCCCGCCCCGGGCCGCCTTGGCGGCGGCTATCGCCAGCAACCCCTCGGCCATCATCGCCAGTTCCGAGACGACTACTTCCACCCGGCATTTTTTCTTCATCAAATCAATGCCCTTGAAGGCGGAATCCCCGGTGGCACTGAGTTTCTTGCCGATGGTAATAACCAGTATCTCATCCGTTTCATCAGCCAGCCTGTCATACGCCTCGGCAAAGACCTGAGGTGCCGGGGTTGAAGTGGTCGGGTGGATTTCTTCATGTTCCAGCTTCTCGTAAAATTCATCGGTAGTCATGTCCACACCGTCGCGATAGGTATAGCCGCCGAAGACCACATTCAGAGGCACTACCGTAATTCCCAGTTCGGCGGCTATGACCGGGGAGATATCGGAGACGCTATCGGTGACGACTTTGACCGTCATTACTTCTTTTCCCCCTCAAGAATAGTCAACGCCATGGCATTGGGACCTGAATATGTCCCGACAACAGGACTGATTACCGCCCGGTAGATACGCTCTTTGGGATAAATTGCGCCGAGTCTCTCAACAAGCTGGTCGGCATCATCCGGGGTCGTGGCGTGCTCTACAGCCATCCCTTCGATATTGGAAAATTCGGCGGCGTAATTACACAAATAGTCAATCCCCGCGCTTACGGAGCGTACCCGGGTCAGTGGGGCCATCTCCCCCTCTTTAACGGTGAGTATCGGCTTTACCGATAATAGCGAACCCAGCAGTCCGCTGGCCTTGCCGATACGCCCGCCCTTAGCCAGATACTTTAGTGTATCGAAATAGGCAGTAAGATGCGAACGTGATATGGCCCGGCGTACCAGTTGCGTCGCTTCATCCAGATTAGCTCCGGCCTTAACGGCATCGGTGGCGGCGATTACGATAAGCCCCATTCCCATAGCCACTGAGAGCGAATCAACCACCTCGATACGACACTTCCCCTCCATCATTTCCTTCGCCTGCGTCGCCGATTGATAGGTTCCGCTGAGCTTGCTGGAAACCACTATTACCAGGATTTCATCAGTCTCCTTGGCCAGAGTTTCGTATACCTGGTAAAAATCGTTCGGCGTCGGCTGTGTCGTCGAAGGCAAACTGGACTCGCTTACCAGCCGACGGTAGAATTCTTCGCTGGTAATTTCTACACGGTCACGGTAGATTTCTTCACCAAAGCGTACATACAGGGGCACCACGGTCACGCCCAGTTCCTTGGCCAGGTCTTCGGTGATATCAGATAAAGTATCTGTTACTATTTTCACTGCCATTCCCGTATACCACCTTTCTATTCGACGGATATTATATAGCTATAATGGGGTTGCCCACCGCGAATCAGCTCTGACTGCAACTGTGGATACCGTTCTGTAATACTGGTACTGATTTGCTCGGCTTCTGCCGCTTCGGTGTCTTCCCCGCAGTAAATGGTGACCACTTCGGCCTTTCCTATATCAAGCCTGGTCAGAAGCTGACTAATAACTTCAATGTTGGTATCGGCCACCGCGATAAGCTCCCCATCCAGCAGGCCGATAGGTTGCTTTCGCTTGATTTTTAGTCCGTTTATCTTGGTGGCGCGCACCGAGCGGGTCACTTCAATGGTTTTTACCGATGATAGAGCCTTCTCCATAATTTCAGCATTGTCATTAAATTCCGCTTCGTAGTCGAACGCCAGGAGCGCTACAACCCCCTGCGGTATCGTCCTGGTGGGAACTACCGCTATTTTCTTCTGGGTCAGCGACTGCACCTGGTTGGCAGTAGCAATGATATTTTTATTATTGGGTAAAATGATAATTTTATCGGAAAAAGTCGATTCCACTACCTGGAGGATATCCTTGGTGCTCGGATTCATCGTCTGACCTCCAGGCACGACGGCGGCGGCGCCCAGGCTACCGAATACATCGGACAGACCATCCCCCGCAGCTACGGCAATAACAGCCGTATCGGTGGCGGGCATCCTCTCTTTCTGCATCTCCAGAAAGTCCTGATGCTGCTCGTCCATGTTCCTGACGCTCACCTGGTGCATGGTACCCAATTTGGCGGCAAACTGGAGGATATTACCGGGTGTCAGCGTATGGATGTGAATGCGCACCGCGGAGTCGTCACCGACGACAATCAGGGACTCGCCCTTCCTTAATAGCTTCTTTTTGATAACCTCCGGGTCCAGCTTCTCTCCCTTTAGCAGGAACTCGGTACAATAGCCGTATGGCACTTCATCAATGGCTATTGACTGCGGCTGCGTAGCAACATGGGGCAACTCGCTGACGATTATCTGCGGCTTGCGCAGGCGCATCAGTTCTGTTTCACCCCGGAGGTAGCGTAACGCGCCTTCCAGAATCGTATAGACGCCCTGCCCTCCGGCATCGACCACTCCGGCATCTTTTAATACCTTAAGGAGCATGGGCGTATTGGCCACGGATTCGGCGGCGGCATTCACCGTAGCTTCCAGAACAGATATGACATCCTCGTTACCGGCGTCAACCTCCGCCTGGGTGGCACTGGCCGCGTCTTTCATCACAGTGAGCATGGTACCCTCGACCGGTCTGCTTACTCCTTTATAAGCGATTTGCGCCGCTTTCTGAAAGGCAGCCGCCAGGTCGGCGGCGGTAAAGTCCTCCTTATCCTCCAGACCCTGCGCCAGCCCCCTCCATATCTGCGACAGGATAACGCCGCTGTTGCCGCGGGCACCCATCAACGCACCCCTGGCCATGGCATGGGCGATGCCCGCCGCGCTATGGTCGGGAGCCCGGTAGGCTTCATCCATCGTCGAACGCATGGTGAGCATCATATTCGTTCCGGTATCACCGTCAGGTACGGGGAAAACGTTTAGTGCGTCGATGTCTGCCGAACTCTTCTCCAACCAGGAGGCAGCCGCCGAGAACATGTCTCTCAGGTCCTGCCCGGCTACAGATTTTACTTGACTCATATTACACCATCCCTGCTAGATTGCTTCAATTAATGTCACCCACCAAGGATGAACTTCTTGCTTATCTTAATGCACTATGTTACTATGTATAAGTAAATATTGCAATAGTCCTGCCGCTATTCAAAGGAGCCTGAGATTGAAATGTGATTTATGCGGGAAAACGCCGCAGTTCGGCCATAATGTCAGCCATTCTAAGCGACATACCAACCGCCGCTGGATACCTAACATTCATCCCGTTACGATATATATTGATGGTAAGGCAAAACGACTCAATCTCTGCACCAGGTGCCTGCGCACTCAGCAAAAGTTTGCTAACGCTTAACACGCCCCAACTTACCCCATAGTATAATTATTATCCCTGCCCCACCATCTTACGCGCCCTAGCCAGCGCCTGCTTTACTCGCCTCGGGGCTGTGCCGCCGGCAACATCCCTGGCAGCCAGAGACGATTTGATATTGATTTTACGCACATCCTCCCCGAATAACGTCGAGAATTCTTTATATTCAACAGTGCCGAGTTCCGCGAACGATTTTCCCTTCTCTGCGGCATAGTTCACCAGCTTCCCAACGATTTCATGCGCCGTGCGGAAGGACTCGCCCTTCTTGACCAGGTAGTCGGCCAGGTCTGTCGCCAAGATATAGCCGCGTTCGACCGCTTTCACAGCATTTTCCGCCTTAACTTTCAACGTCCTTACCATGCCTGTTACAACTACCAGCGTCCGAAGCAACGTGTCCTCCGTATCGAAAAAGCCCTCTTTATCTTCTTGCATATCGCTGTTATAGGCGAGGGGCAACCCCTTCATGGTCGTTAATAAAGCCATCAGGTGGCCGTAGACCCGCCCTGTCTTACCGCGGGCCAGCTCGGCCACATCCGGGTTCTTTTTCTGCGGCATGATACTGCTGCCGGTGGCGTAGGCGTCGTCAAGCTCGATAAAATCGTACTCCGCCGAAGACCACAGAACGATTTCCTCGGTCAGGCGTGAAAGGTGCATCATGCAGATGCTGGCGGTTGCCTCGTACTCCAAGATAAAATCACGGTCGGCCACGGCGTCCAGGCTGTTCCGGCTGACACGGCTGAATCCCAGCTCTTTGGCTAGAAATTCCCTGTCAATATTATAGGCAACCCCCGCCAGCGCCCCACTGCCCAGCGGCAGGACGTCGACCCTCTTGAGGCAGTCATTGAAACGGTCAATATCGCGCTGGAGCATCTCGAAGTAGGCCAGAAGGTGGTGCGCCAGCAGTACCGGCTGCGCTACCTGTAAATGCGTATATCCGGGCATTACTACATCTACATTGGCTTCGGCCACGTCGAGCAGCGCCAGTTGAAACTCTTTTATTTTATCGATAGTATCGGCTATCGCCTCTTTGGTAAACAGTCGCATATCCAGCGCCACCTGGTCGTTGCGGGAGCGGGCGGTATGCAGCTTGCGTCCCACCTCCCCGATTTGCTCGATGAGGCGGGACTCGACAGCCATGTGGATATCTTCCAGTTCCACCTTGAACTCGAACTTGCCCTGCTCTATCTCGGTACGGATGGCTTCCAATCCGCCGGTAATACTACCGGCTTCTTCGGCGGAGATAATGCCCTGTTTGGCGAGCATTTTAGCGTGGGCGATGCTTCCGGCGATGTCCTGCCGGTAGAGGCGTTTATCGAAGGGGAGCGAGGCGGTATACTGCGCTACCAGTTTATCCGCCGGCTTCTTAAAGCGACCACGGATGTGACTCATGTCAATCTTCCTCAGGCTCGGCGGGTCCCATGATGCTTAAAGGCCCCTCCTTATCCCCCAGTAGCTGTATCTGCGCCTGTGTCTTTACCGGCATCCCCCAGAGGTGGATAAAACCCTCGGCGGCCTTCTGGTCGAACTGGTCGCCTTTATCATAGGTGGCCAGCGCCAGATTGTAAAGTGACCACGGCGATTTCCTCCCCACCACCGTCGCCGACCCCTTGAATAGTCTCATCCTGACCGTTCCGGTCACGTACCGCTGGGAACTGAGTATATAGGCGGAAAGGTCACGGTTCAACTGGCTGAACCACAGGCCGTCATAAATAAGGTCGGACATTTCCACGGCTACCTTCTGCTTGAAGCGTAGCTGGTCTTTGGACATGGTCATGGCTTCCAGCGCCTGGTGGGCCTGAATCAGGACGACGGCCGCCGGCGCCTCGTAAATCTCCCGCGACTTGATGCCGACGACCCGGTTTTCGATATGGTCGATTCTGCCGATGCCGTGCCGTCCGGCGATTTCGTTCATCTTTTGAATCAGGGCGAGCCCGCCCATTTCGTTGCCGTCGATTGTTACCGGAATACCCTTCTCAAACCCGATTTCTATATACTGCGGCTTGTCCGGGGCTTCCGCCGGGGACGCCGTCCACTTGTAAGCGTCGGTCGGAGGTTCCGCCCAGGCGTCCTCCAGGACGCCGCACTCGATGCTCCGGCCCCACAGGTTCTCGTCGATTGAGTACGGGCTCTTGGCGGTTATGGGAATGGGTATGCCGTGCTTCTGGGCATAGGCAATCGTCTCGTCGCGCGTCATACCCCACTCGCGGGCGGGTGCCAAAATCTTCATGTCCGGCGCCAGGGCATTGATGCTCACCTCGAACCTCACCTGGTCGTTCCCCTTGCCGGTACACCCGTGAGCTATCGCCACCGCCCCTTCCGCTACTGCCGTGTCCACCAGCAGCTTGGCCATGAGTGGCCGTGACAGGGCTGTGGCCAGGGGATACTGCCCTTCGTAAAGGGCGTTGACCTGCAAAGCCGGAAAAAGAAAATACTTTATAAACAGCTCGTTGCCGTCGATTACCTGCGCCTTAACGGCACCGACATCGAGAGCTTTCTGGCGGACGGCCGAGAAGTCCTTTTCATTGCCGACATCTATAGTTACCGCGATAACATCCAGGTGATACTTTTCATGCAGCCACTTAATGGCTACCGACGTATCCAGTCCGCCACTGTAAGCCAGCACTACCTTGTCTGTCACTCCATCCCTCCGTGAATAAAAGCTATCGCTCTTTCTTACCGAAGTTATCCGTCAAGAATCTTTCAACCTCGGAACATACACCGGGGTACTGCCACGAGTAATCATGTCCGGGTGCTTTCAACCAGCTTAATATATTTCCCGGATTATCATCCGGAGAAGTCAGGCCAAACCACCCCTTGACGGTTGCCCATATCATCGCCGGAACATTGCCGTAGCTAAAAGTATCGATGCCGATTCCGTTGCTGTTCATCAGCAATGTCCTCTCCAGCGCCACAGGCTTATGCCAGAAAGGCGTACCCGTCTGGATGCTGTATACCCGTGGCCTGTCTTTAAGGAGGCCCATGGCTTTATCGGAGATAACTGTGCCGGTGCTTTCACCGGCGACAATTACCCTCAGGTTCGGAAGATGGTCGGTAAGAAACTCCACGCGCCAGGCCAGGTCCCTGGCCTTGTGCGGATAACGGATAACCGCTTCGTAAAATTCCCCGAGACAGCCCGCCAACCCGCTGCCGGTCCGCCGGTAGTTCAATACCTGAGAATTGTATCCCTGGCTCTCCAGTTGCGATTTTATGCCGTCGAGAATACTGGCCCAGCCGGGCGTTTGATTCGTCAGGTTCCAGCCCCAGCCACCCGAATTAAAGACAATGACGACATCCAGGTCTTTGACTTCCGTATACATCGCCAGCAGCTGGTCTACGAAACCCTGAATATTTTCCTGGCCCTTCCCAATGAACTCGCCGGCCATCTCAACAGCGTCATCGATTACCGATTGCGGCACGGAGGCATAATCGCACGCTGATAAGGGTGGTTCCTGTATCCCAATATCTTTAGCCATCCCGACCTCTGAATTAAATATAGTCAGCCAAACAATAGCAATCAGGGGAACTGTCACCAGTAATACCACAATCCCCAGGTTGCCGATTTTTCTTAACATAGCCGTTTCTTCGACTTAATTCTAGCAATATTTACCTAACAATTCCAGAAAATACTTTATCCAGTATGCCGATAGCCAGGTCGACTTCCCTGTTGCCGATAATCAGCGGCGGTACCAGGCGGATGGCATCGGGCTTGACTCTATTGACCAGCATGCCTTTTTCGAGGCAGGCCATCAAGATGTCCTGGGCCATATTACTATCGAACCCGATAGCCACCAGGAACCCGCGCCCCCGCACCTCGGTGATGAAGGGGTATTTTTTCTTTAACCCCTCCAGCCCCTCCATGAAGTACTGCCCCACCTTCTTGACATTCCCGGCGATATTATTATCGATGACGTATTTCAGCACGGCGTAGGCTGCGGCGCTGGTAACCGGGTTGCCGCCGAAGGTCGAGTTATGGTCTCCCGGCGCGAAAACGGCGGCTTTCTCCCTGGCCAGCAGCGCCCCGATGGGTATGCCGCTTCCCAACCCCTTGGCTAACGTCATGATATCCGGTTCGATGCCATACAATTGATATCCCCAGAGTGCCCCGAGCCGCCCTACCCCCGTCTGGATTTCGTCCAGAATAAACAAAATACCCTGGTGGTCGCACCACTCTCTTACCTTTTTGAGGTAATCATCAGCGGGTACGTTAACGCCCCCCTCCCCCTGCACCGGCTCCAGCATCACGGCGCAGGTTTTTTCCGTGGTGGCCGCCTTTACCGCTTCGATATCGTTATTGGCCACGTTGATAAAACCTTCCGGCAAAGGAACGTAAGGTTGGTGCATACCCGGATACCCGCTGGCCGCCGTCATCGCCAGGGAGCGGCCGTGGAAGGATTGCATGGTCGTGATTACCTCGTAAGCACCGTCCAGCTTGAGATGCCCGTAGCGGCGGGCCAGCTTGACGGCTCCTTCGTTGGCTTCCAGCCCGCTGTTGCAGATAAAGACCTTATCCAGGCAGCTGTTTTCCACCAGCAGCCGGGCCAGCTGAATCTGCGGGACGGTATAGTACCAGTTAGATGTCTGCACGAGAGTACGCGCCTGCTCCGCGATGGCATCCACGACTACCGGGTGGCAGTGCCCCAGGCAGTTGACCGCCAGCCCGCAGACGAAGTCCAGGTACTCTTTACCCTTATCGTCCCAGACCCGCGCCCCTTCTCCCTTTACCAGGGTTACCGGCACCCGCACGATGGTCTGCATATAGTATTTACTTTCCAGTTCCGGCCAGTTAACCATTCTTTTACCTTTTCTCGGGCGAGGTTATCTACCTCACCCCCTGTATCCCCCTCTCCTATCAAGGAGAGGGGGGAATTTTGGGGAAGAGGGACTTCGTCCCTCTTAGACACCCTGTTTTTAAGGCTTCGCCCTCTCAGACTCCCCCTTGTTACTTGTTACCTGCAAATTGTCGTTCCGCCGTCCTGCCCGTCGAATTCCTTTACCAGGGCGTGCGGCCTCCTACCATCTATTATACGTGTAATCGAGCCTTCATTTAAAGCCCTCAGGCAGGCATTTATCTTGGGAATCATCCCCCCGGCAATTACCCCGGAAGCTATAAGCTTCTCCGCCTTGCCGGCAGACAGACGTGGCAATACCACGCCGGAGGCATCAGTGATACCGGCAACATCAGTCAGGAAAACGAGGCGCTTGGCCCCCAGAGCCACCACCAGGTCGCCGGCAATGGGGTCACTGTTAACATTGATTATCGCCGGGTGGTCACCGGGTCTTTCAATCGAGTACAGGCTGATAGGTGAGACAACAGGGATAAAGCCCGCCTTGAGTAGCGCTTCCAGGACGGCCGCATTCACCTTTATCACCTCCCCTACGTAGCCCATTTCCTGGTTCTTCATCCTGCTTTCCATCAGAGCGCCATCGACGCCGCTGATGCCGACTGCCCTTCCACCCCTGACGTTAATCGCCGCCGTGATTTCCTTATTGGCCAACCCCGCCAGTACCGCCGTCGCCACCTCCAGCGTCGGTAAATCCGTAACACGCTCGCCGCGGACGAACTTCGTGGCTATTCCCTGCCGCTTAAGCCATTTAGTGACGGTGCCGCCACCCCCATGCACCAACACCAGCGCCTCACTCTGCTTCTGAAGAGTTACAATATCCTCGATAGTCGTGTTACGGCTCCCGAAGGTAGAACCGCCTATTTTTATTATCGTAATGTCTTTCATTATCTTCTTAACCTGCCAGTGTCATGTCGTGTATTCACTGTTAATCGTTACATATTCCTCGGAAAGGTCGCAACCCCAGGCCGTGGCCGCGGCGCTCCCCATATTGAGATTTAAATTTATCAGCACCTCAACACTGTCCATGTGCTTCACCGCTTTCTCTTTATTGTAATGGACGGGAGCCCCACCTCTGACCAGACAGATGCCGCCTATTTCAAGGTAGAGCTTAGCCTCCTCCAGTTCCGCACCGCTCCTGCCTGCCGCCGCGATAACCCGACCCCAGTTAGGGTCGCTGCCGTGCACTGCCGCCTTTACCAGCGACGAACTGACGATTGCCCGCGCTGCCAGTCTGGCATCGGCCACGCTGGCCGCCCCGCCGACACTCACCTCGATGAGCCTGGTAGCACCCTCGCCGTCGCGGGCGATCTCTTTAGCCAGATAGGTGCAGACCCTGTTCAGCGCCTTTTGAAATATCTCGGCCTGCTGACTCCCCTCAACGACCGGCTCGCCTCCGGCCTTCCCGTTAGCCATGATGAGCACCATATCGTTGGTGCTGTCGTCCCCATCTATGGAGACCATATTTAAAGAGACATCCACCGCCTCTTTCAACGCCTCCCGTAGATAATCCGCATCGATACTGGCATCGGTCGTTAAAAAGCAGAGCATGGTAGCCAGGTTGGGGTGAATCATCCCCGAACCCTTCGCCATCCCCCCGATTGTAAAATCGCCCGCCCTGACGGCCACCTCTTTGGGCACGGTATCCGTGGTCATTATTGCCCGGGCCAGTTCGTGGCCGCCTTCGGGAGTCAGTTTCACCTCCGCTATACCGGTCCTGATACGCTCCATCGGCAGCATCGTACCGATGACGCCGGTACTCGCCACCAGGACTTCATCCGCAGCCGCTCCCACCTTTTTGGCCGCTAGTTCTGCCATCTCCGCGGCGTCTTTCAGGCCCTGCCTTCCGATACAGGCATTGGCGCAGCCGCTGTTTACCACCACCGCCCTGGCCCTGCCAGCCTGCAGACGCTCCCGCGAAAGTATAATCGGCGCTGCCTTGACCTTATTGGTGCTGAAAACGGCTGCCGCCGTGCACGGGATTTCGGAAAAAATTATGCCGAGGTCAGGCCGGTTTTTATATTTAATACCGGCGCTGGTAGCGCCGGCCAGAAAACCTACGGGGGAAGTTATCCCGCCGGAAGGTATAAAATCGGACTCTGCTTTCATTTATTCAAACTATATCATACTGAAGGTCGGCAGGCAATTGCTATCTCATCATGACTTCGCTTGAAACACGAGACGACCGAATGATAAACTCAAACTGTAAGGACTGTTCATTTTCACACATTATTTTTCAGAACTAAAAGGAGAACCATGGAATCAAAGACAACCTATTACGACAAACCCGGTGGCGACGATAATACAGATAAGACGCTCGCCCTGGCTAAAGCTCGGGCGGATGAACTCGGCATCAGGACGGTGGTGGTTGCCTCGACCACCGGCAAGACGGCCGTGAAGGCGGTGGACGTCTTTAAGGGGTATAAAGTAATCGTTGTCACTCATGTCACCGGCATGCGTGAGCCGAATACCCAGGAATTTACCGACGATAACCGGAAAATCGTCGAGGGCAAGGGCGGCATCTTACTCACTACTGCCCACGCCTTCGGGGGGATTCACCGCGCGTTAAGTCGAGGAGACGGACCCCCGGCCCCCCAGCCGGTCATCGGCGACGTTATCGCCATGACGCTGAGGACCTTCGGGCAGGGCACCAAGGTAACCCTGGAGATTGCTGCCATGGCAGCGGATGCCGGGCTGGTGCGCACCGATGAGGAGGTCGTCTCCATAGGCGGCACGGGACGGGGCGCCGATACGGCATACGTGCTCCAGCCGGATAACGTTCACCGCTTCTTCAATCTCAAGGTGAAAGAGCTTATCTGCAAACCACGCTTTTAGGGAGGTTGGTTATATTATGCACCATACGCTGAAGTTCTACGGGGGCAACCGCAACAACATCCTCAGGGTTTACATGTTCTTCGCCCGCTGGACGAAAATACCCTTAATCGGGCGATGGGTGAGGTGGGTTGCCAACACGTACGGTAAAAACATGCACCGTGCCTACCTGCTCACGCCGGTGGAGGCGGAAGAGCTTATCAACATTGCCGAG
The DNA here is from genome assembly GCA_964500415.1 of uncultured Dehalococcoidaceae bacterium. Classification (GTDB taxonomy): domain Bacteria; phylum Chloroflexota; class Dehalococcoidia; order Dehalococcoidales; family RBG-16-60-22; genus JAFGPF01. The sequence continues at coordinate 74,339 of CAZCOB010000003.1, forward strand.
GGCGTGGCCGCGGCTCCCTGCACCTGCCGCAAGCTCTATCACAAATGCAATAATCCCCTGGATAACGAGATACTGCTGGGACCGACCCACCACATCCTCCAGCACGCCATGATATCCCAGAACTCGCACGAAATTTCAAAGGATGAAGCCGCTGAAATCCTGCGGGACAGCCATCGGCGGGGACTGATTTTTACGATAGCCAAGTGCCGGGGTGACTTTTACGCGATATGCTCCTGCTGCTCGTGCTGCTGCGTGCCTCTGCGCCTCAACAAGCAGTACGGTATCGGCGAGGCGCTTGTCAGGCATCAGGACATCATCAAGGAATTCCGGGAATACCAGGCGGCTTACCGGGCTGAGGAGAAAGCCTAGCCCAGAAATCCGTTAAGAGTATCGGAGAACTGCCTGAGCTCGTCGCGGTGAACGTTATGGCCACGGCTCTCGAAGACCTTCACCTGGCAATCGGGAATAACCCTGGCCGCGGCATAGGCATGCCGCACCGGCACGATGGGGTCTTTGCCCCCCCACACCAGCAGCGTCGGCACCCTTACCTCGGAGAGCCGGTTTTCCAGCACCAGTTTCTGCTGTTTGAACGTGGTGACACTTCCGCCTACGTACACAGCGGCCGGCGATAGCGGCATGATAATCTGGGCGGGATTCAGCATATGCATAATCAGCCACTTCATGCCCTTCAGCACCGCCAGGGATAACGCGCCGACGGACCGCAGCAGGGCCGGAATCGACAGGAGCCTGACCCAGAAGGCTATTTCCCTCCCCAGGCACAGGCTGCTTACCAGCACCAGCTTCTTGATGCGGTGTGGCGACCTCAAAGCGTAGTCGAGGGCGACGCCGCCTCCCAGTGAATGACCCACGAGGTTGAATTTCTCCAGCCCCAGTTTGCCGGCGAATCTTTCGATGAACTCCGATAGCTCCGGAATGAAGTACGTACCGTTAAGGGGCTCGCTGCCGCCGTAGCCGGGCAGGTCGGGGGCGTAGACGGTGTACTTCTTGGAAAGCTCCATAATGTTGTCCCACCAGGTGCGGGCATCACCCCCGCCGCCGTGAATCACCACCAGGGGCTCTCCCTGGCCGGCGGTGTAGTAATGGACATCGAGCCCGCCTATATCTATCGTTTTACTCTGAATTTTACTCACACTTCTCCTTGCTTAATGAAGTCCCGGAAAAACGATGAAATCGTTTCTTATCTTACAAAGGGTGCAGCACATCCAAATCTCAAAAAGGACATGAAACCTCACAAAAAAGTCACAAAAAAACTACCCTTACTATATGTATAACGATGAAGGGTAGTTTCAGGTTACCCTGGCATCTATTTATATTGTAACACGTCTTAACGCTGCGGGGTCAACCTGAAAACCTGTACCTTTGGTAAGGGGTAACCCCGTATTTTCGTTCGACCTCTATATATTTATTTTACCCTGATGAATATTAAGATGATGTTAAAAAAGCCTCTTTTTCAGGATATTTTTGTTACGGTGAACCTATTCACCTGTGTTCCCCTCCCCCGGTGTATTGCTGAATGGAAGGGGGAAGAATAGAAAAGAGGGGCTGACGCCCCTCTTATACACCCCGCTTTACACCCCCTCTTTCTTTACTTTAACGGCCGGAGGATGGCCCGACAGGGTCCGGCATCGCCTTTGTACATGAGGAGAGGCAGGCAGAGCAGTTCATACTCGCCGGGCGGCACGTGCCCCAGGGCGCAGTCTTCGAGGATATAGACGCCCGCCCCGAGCAGCGCCTCGTGCGTTTTAGCAATGTTGTTTTCTTCTTTCATGTGTCCGATGGTGATATTATCGATTCCGAAGAGGATTATTCCCTTTTCAACGAGGTAATCGGCGGCGTCACCGTCCAGATAGACGTAGTCCTCGACGAACTTATCGCTTTCGTAGGTTATCGGGGAATTGCGCGTCTTAAAGAGGAGCCGCTCGCCTTTCTTGATGTTATGCTTTTCCAGTTCCGGGATTTTAATTTTATCCGGGTCTTTGATTTCAATGACGCGGGCGGGACCGATGGTAGCATCGAGGGGCATATCGCTGATGGTGGAGCCGTCGGCGATGAAGTGGAGCGGCGCATCGATATGCGTGCCGGTGTGGGAGATGATTTCCAGCACGGACATGGTGACCTTGGCTCCCAGCGCCCGGTCGTGGTAGCGGTAAATCTTGGGGGGGAAGGGGTCGGTGGGGAAATAGCTCATCCCCTGCTTTAGGGGGACGGAGATATCATACCAGCCTTCGGGTACTTTAACAGCCATAAGCAGGCCTCCTTCATTAATTGTTTGCGGTGGTAAGTTCAGCATATACGCAACGGCATTGACTAGTCAAGCAGAGGGATGGAAAAACCTCACCCCCTTAGTCCCCCACCCCTTTTTCTGTGGTGAACCTATCCCCCTGTGTCCCCCTTCCCTTGGGTATTTTATGAAGGGAAGGGGGAGAGAAATAAAGAAAGAGGGGCTGCGCCCCTCTTAAACACCCCGCTTGCTAAAATCTCCCTTAATCCCTCCTTACGAAGGAGGGATATAGATTGGGTTGAGGCATTGATATTAGGGTTTGCACGGTCATCCTCTCCCTTTGGAAAAGGGAGAGTTAGAGAAGGATTTTTGGCGGCCAGGGTGGGAATAGATTTGACAGGTGGGAGTATAATTTATGTAAAGAGAGACAAATGAATGACCATCTCATTATTTATCTAGACCAAAATTATCTAAGTAATATAGCCAAAGCTAAAATAGGGATTATTAAAGATGATGAGCAAGCTAAATTTTGGCTGTCATTATTTGATAACTTGAAGAAGGCAGTATTATCTGACAAAATCGCGTGCCCCGAATCAGACTTTCATGGAATTGAGTCCATGTTCGATAGAAGAATAGAGAAGGAAATAATGGAAGTTGTCGACGAATTATCTTGGGGATTAGAGTTTAACTCTTGGGAAAGTATATTAACATCACAGATAGTAGAAGCAGCTTATATATACCTTGATAAACAACCTGAAGAAAAGGAGGCATGGTCTATAGCATTTAAGTCTGACCCTCAAGCTCCAGTTGAAAGTAGGATGCAAACAATTAATGGAGTGATGTCACGAATCAATGTACGCTTATTTCTCCCGAGTGAAGTTGCAGACCAAGATAGACAAAACAAGCTTGGGTTTTATAATGAAGCGCAAGAATTAGCTAAACAATATAGTGAAAAACCTCTAGACTGGATAGAGCTGCTACATCAAAGTAAAAGAAGTACTATGGATGGCTTTCTAGGAGGTATAGCACGTCAACATATCGATAAATTATTCGCAGAAGGTTCGCCCGAAAGCATTTTTCGAGCCATGAATAAAAAAATTGCATTAGAATCATTATTTGGAAGATTGCAGGCGATAGGGATAGATATAACTAGCTCGAAAGCGATGGATTTTTTAGAATCCGACCAACTACTAAACATTCCTTTTAATGATGTATTTTCTTCTATCTGGGCAGCAATAGAGGAATACTATATATAAGGAAGAGAAGTTAATAGAGGTGATTTTTATGATGCTCCACTTCTATCTATAGCGGTTCCCTATTATGATTTTGTTACAACAGATAGATTTATGAAGGAAATATTGACTAATAAACTTCAATTTGATAGAAAATATAACACTCGTATCTTTTCAGCTAATGAAGCAGACAAATCCGAATTACATAGTATTATAAGAGAACTAATAACTGATTAATCCTCCCTCACTCCCCTCCCGCCTTCTTCTTCAACTCATACAGCTTATTTAAAGCCTCCAGCGGCGTCAGGCCGTCGATGTCCAGCTTCTCCAGCTCTTCCTCCACCGCCGATTTCCCCCCGAACAGGGGTATCTGCTGGGCCAGCTCTTTACGCTTTTTGGTCGGCTTTGCTTCCCGGCTGTCGCTCTCAAGCTCGTCTAAAACCTCGCGGGCGCGGTGTAGCACCGATTTCGGCAGGCCCGCCAGCTGTGCCACGTGGATGCCGTAGCTCTTGTCCACTCCCCCCGGCACTATCTTGTGCAGGAATATCACCTTCCCCGCCTCCTCGATGACCGCCACGTTGAAATTCTTCACCCGCGGCAGGTAGTCCGCCAGCGCCACCATCTCGTGGTAGTGCGTGGCGAAGACCGTCTTGGCGCCCAGTCCGGCGTGGTTGTGGATGAACTCGGCCACGGCGCGGGCGATGGAGAGTCCGTCATAGGTGCTGGTGCCCCGCCCTATCTCGTCGAGGATGAGGAGGGAGCGGGGGGTGGCGTTATTCAGTATGTTGGCCGCTTCCACCATCTCCACCATGAAAGTCGACTGCCCCGCCGCGAGGTCATCCCGCGCCCCGATGCGCGTGAAGATGCGGTCGACGACGCCGATTTTGGCCGATTCCGCCGGGACGAAGCTGCCGATTTGCGCCAACAGGACGATAATGGCGACCTGCCTCAAGTACGTGGACTTCCCCGACATGTTCGGCCCGGTGAGGACGATTAGCTGGGCGTCGTCGTTGGACAGGTAAATATCGTTGGGCACGAAGCCGCCGTTTTCGAGGCTTCTCTCGACCACCGGGTGCCTGCCCTGCTTTATGTCAATTACCTTGCCGTCGTCGAGGGCAGGGCGTACATAATTATAGCGCACGGCGATTTCCGCCAGGCTGGAAAATACGTCGAGGTTGGCGAGGGTCTCGCCCAACGCCAGAATCCTCTCGCTGGCCGTCGCCACCTGTTTACACACCCGCCGGAACAGGTCTGTTTCCATCTCCGCCATGCGGTCGCGCGCGTTTAGTATCAGGTTCTCGTACTCCTTGAGCTCCGGCGTGAAGTAACGCTCCCCGTTGACGAGCGTCTGCTTTCGGATGTACTCCGGCGGCACCTGTTTTAAATTGGCTTTGGATACTTCGATATAGTAACCGAAAACGTTATTAAAGCCTATTTTTAACGACTTTATTCCAGTGCGTTCGCGCTCCTGCTTTTCAAGGTTGACGAGGTATTTCCGGGCGTTCCCCGATGCCTGTTTGAGACTATCGAGCTCCTCCGAAAAGCCCTGCCTTATCACCCCACCCTCCCCCAGAGTCGACGAAGGGTCGTCTACGAGAGCTTGAGCGACCAATTCCACCACTTCCTGGCAGGGCTTGAGTTCGTCCTTGAGCCAGTTGATATTGACGGTGTCGCCGGCTTTTTCGATTATTTCCCTGAGTTGGGGGACGGACTCCAGACTGTGTTTCAGTGTCGCCAGCTCCCGCGGGATGGCTATTTCCCCCCGCACCCGGTTGATGAGCCTCTCCAGGTCGGCAACGTCTTTAAGAATGCCGATTACCCGGTTGCGCGACAGCGAGCTTTCCACGAACCACTCGATGGCGTCCAGTCGTTTGTTCAGCGCCGCCACGTCGAGCAGGGGTTGGCCCAGCCACTTTCTTAATAGCCGACCGCCCATCGGCGTTTTCGTCATGTCGATGACCGACAGCAGCGAGCCTTCGATTCCTCCCGAGCGCGCCCCCTGGAAAAGCTCTAAATTGCGCTGCGTCTGCACGTCCAGCGCCATGAAGTCGTTGGTGGCATAGGTGGCGAGGCGGGTAAGCTGTCCCAGTACCGCCTTCTGCGTCGTCTCCACGTAGTGAACTATCGCCCCCGCCGCCCGGACAGCCAGCGGCAGGTGGGCGCAGCCATAGCCCTCCAGCGACGCCGCCCCGAAGTGTTCGAGCAGGTTCTGGCTGGCTATTTCCGACTCGAACCAGTAGCTTTCGAGTCGGGTGATATTATCGGTAAGTCCCAGGCTCTCCAGCTCCGCCCCCTCGGACGCGATTATCTCCGAGGGGTGCAACCTTTCCAGTTCGGTTACGGCCCTGGGCAAAGGCAGCTGCGTGGTGGCGAACTCGCTGGTGGTGATATCCACGAAGGCCAGGCCGACCTCTCCTTCACCCACCGCCACGCCGACCAGGTAGTTGTTGCTCTTGCTGTCCAGCAGGCCCGGCTCCACCACCGTGCCCGGCGTCACCAGCCGCACGACCTCGCGCTCCAGCATCCCTTTCGTCTCGCCCGGCTTGGTAAGCTGCTCGCAGATGGCCACCTTGTAGCCGCGGTTGATGAGCTTCGCCAGGTAGCTGTCCAGCGCGTGGTACGGTATACCCGCCAGCGGCACCTTGTTCCCCTTGCCCATCTCGCGGGAGGTCAGCACAATCTCCAGCTCCCGCGACATTACCCTGGCGTCATCGTCGAAAGTTTCGTAGAAGTCCCCCAGCCGGAAGAGCACGATGGCCTCAGGGTACTGCCGCTTGATGCGGAGGTACTGCTGGCGGATGGGCGTAGAGCTTTCTGTCATTTCAAGGTTATTTTAACGGAATGGGAGGGGAAAAGGAAAGGGGGAATATTTTTTATAGCTGTGACCTATCCCCCCTCCCCCTTCACTTGGGGATTAAGGTAAGGGGTAATAAAAAAGAAAGGTGACGAGACTCCCTCTAGGCTCTCTACCCATAGAGACTTGCTATATGATGTATAATTGTATAAGGTGGTTTAAAATGGATTATTATGCCTATATCTATGTCAACGAACCTGAAATTGAACGTTTGTACGCACAACACATCGATTGGGTTATTTCTGAACGGCTACAATCTAATAAAAAAATTCTAAAAGGTGGAGTATCTGCTAAAGTGTTTGGCACAGGGGTTGACATTGGGGGTGACAAAGAAATTGAATATACCGACAAGAAAGAATTATCCTTTGATCACAAGGTAAAACAAATCAAGAGCACACTTGCATCTTCAAACAACCTATTCCACGAAATTGGAGAAGCATTTGATATTTTAAAGATGGGGCAGGGAATTTATATAGACACAAGAATGCGATTCATAGTACCACAATTTAAGGCAAAAGAAGCGTTAGACCTAGTTAATCGAGAGGGGTACATTATTCTCGAAAGTCGAATTAATCGTAAATTATTGATTATGAGTCTTGGATTAGATAACATGCCCCGTTTAAGAACTGGTGTAATGTCTAGAAACAGCCATGATGCAATTTTCTTTCGGGAGATTGCTGAAAAGGGATTTATTTTTGCTATATTTGGCTTCATAAGCGCGATTAATCGCAATAAGTATCAGATTCGTCCTATTACTGTAGCCTTGCCTTAGTATCATAAACAGTCCCTCCAAGATGGTCTTTGCCCCTATCCCCTTTACCTCTCCCATGTGGAATGGTGGCTTTCCACGCCCTAAGCCGCAGATGTCATGAGGGCGGCCGGGTGGGAATAGATATGTCACGTAAGGGGTGGGGATAAAGAGAGGGGCAGCCGCGTTACTCCCTGCGACCGCCCCACAGAATTCATTAATCAATCGTTATTTCAATACTGTTTTATGCCGTTCTCTCACTAATGGACGATATTACTGATATAGTAGGCATTGCCCCCCTCGGGATTGGCCCTCAGCTGGATATGGCCGTTAATCTGCTGTCCCAGCATCAGCCAGTCGAGGTCCTCGTCTATGATTACGTCTATCTGCTGGGTGGCCTTGTCCTTGGTGTAATTCACCATGCCTGCCACGTCCGTCGACTCCATGATGAGTACGGTCATCGTCCGGACGAATGCGCCGTCCCATTCTCCGAACATCTGTATCTGGCAGAAAACGACGCTGTCGTTGGGTTCGATATCGCCGCCCTCCGATGGCAACGGCGCCGGCCCGGTCGTCGAAGGTGATGAAGAGCCACACCCTCCGATTGTCAACGCAACGATTACCAGTGCCAGGACAATCAAAAGCCTGCCAGGGTGTCTTTTCAATGTATTCATGTTAACCTCTACCTGCTCCCGGATCTTTTTACCTCTTTTATACCAAAGCCCACAGTTTTTAAAGATATTTCAACGCATTTTTTATCGAAAGTCGATTTACATGAGAATTTCTATGTGTGGACGTATCAGAGGCTGCCCTGATTTTGCTATGTTTCTCTGAAAGGTTATGCCGGGCTTTTATTTGAAAATTTCACCCGTCCCGCCGAATTAGACTTTACATAGCTGACGAAGAATGCTCTGGCAACGACCGGGCAGAATTGACTTCCCGCACACTTGCCTATCTCCTCCAGGGCGTCTTTGGGACTCATCGCCGCGCGATAGGAATGTTTCACGGTCATACTGTCAAAAGCGTCAGCCACCGCTATCACTCTGGCTCCTATAGGTATGGCCTCACCCCTTAATCCGCACGGGTAGCCTTTCCCGTCATACCTTTCATGGTGATAAAGAATGAGCTTACTCACCTGATTGAGTGAAGGTATCCCCCTGAGAAGATTGTAACCGATCACCGGGTGTTTACGTATCAGGTCCCATTCTTCGTCGGTAAGTCTTTCACGTCGGTTGAGTACGCTCTCAGGAATGCTGAGCAGGCCGATATCATGAAGGACCGCCGCGTATTCGATGGCCTGTTTCTCCTCTTGGGAAAGCGAAAGTGCGTTGGCGGCAATAAGCGCATATTCCGCTACCCGCCTCGAGTGCTTGCTGGCGGTAGATTCCTTAACATCGAACAATGACACCAGTTTCTCAACGGTATCCTTGTAAGAATATAACAGGTCTTCGCTCAATCTGATATTTTCAAATGTCAGTGCAGCGTTGTTTGCCAGCCCCGTAAGAATCTGCACATCATGTTCATTAAAATTATTCCCGTCCAGTTTATTCAGCACTTCAATAGCACCGATAACCTCACCTTTCATGACCAGTGGCGCACAGACAACGGACCTGGGCACTACTCCGGCAATTTCGTTTCTGGTATTGTTGGAGTCTTCGTCTTTGTTGATATCTTTTAGGATAAGTGGTTTACCGTTCCTGATAACCCAACGGGTAATGCCTAGCTGCTTTTGCAGATGAAATCGCTGGAACTGTTTCCCCAGGGGGCCATCGGCATACTTATTCAACAACGCCTTGTTTTCTTCATCGAGGAGAATCAGCGACGATGCCGAAGCGTTGAGCACGTAGCGAGTCATTTGAGTAATGCTGGAAATCACCGGCAGGTGTTGCTTTACCGACCTTACATTGCTGCAAATTTTTTCAAGAAGGTCGAGTCTCGTCTTGTTTACCTGTGTGCCGTTATGTTTAAGATTTTGACCTGCCCGAGGTCTATCAATAGTAACCATCCACCTAACCCACTAACGTTGCTATGGTAACGATAAGACAATAAACAAACCATAAACAAACACCATAAAAAACACAAATATATATAAATGTAAATGCTGCGATACCAAGCTGGTCATCAAAAGGTGGATAAAGGACGGTGCCATGCGCGGCCTGAGCCTTATAAGATACGAGGGCGGATTGCCTTCACTGGAGCTTTAGCGCAAGCAGGTCGGGTGGGAAAAGCTATATAACGTAAAGGGGATTAGCGGGATAAGAGGTGGTTATCCTACTCCTCTTTCTGCTTCTCCACCTGCCTCTCCCTGATGTTATTCAGGATATACTGTATCTCCGTGCTGGTCATGCCGAACCGGTGCAGGGTGTGCCGTATCATCTCCAGGCTAACCTCGAAAAACGGCAATACAATCTCGGTCACGCCCACACCCTTTAATAATTCGACGTCGCTGTCCCGGTGCACCCTCGCCACGATGTCCAGTTTCGGATTAACCTTTCTCGCGTTCCGGGCCGTCAGCTCCTCCGCCACGTAATCGGGAATCGTGCAAATCAGCACCCGCGCCCTGTCCAGGCTGGCATGGGCCAGTATCTCCGGATTGCTCGCGTCCCCGTAAATACACGGAATCCCCTGCGCGCGCAGCTTCGAAATAACCATCGGGTCGAGCTCAATCACCAAGTAAGCGAACTTCTGCCTCTCCAGCACCGAGGCTATCCGACTCCCGATATCCCCGTAGCCGCAGATGACGGCATGCCGCGATAGTTCCAGCGCCTGCACCTGAAATTCGGGGTCGGCCCGTCCGGTCATCTGCCGCGCGAACCACTCCCTCTGGCTTAACCAGCGGTAGATAAAGGAGTTCAGGCTCATCGCGAAGGGAGTCAGCAGTATCGTGATAATCGCTGCGGCAATCGTCAGGGAATAGAGCCTCTCCGACAGGAGACCCAGGTCGACGCCCATCATGGCGATGATAAAGCTGAACTCTCCTATCTGTATCAGCCCCGTGCCGACCATCAGCACCGTTTTATGGCCGTAGCCGAAAATTCGCGTAATCGCCGAGCAGATGATGAACTTCACCAGGATTATTACCACCACCACGATGGCGACTGTCCCCAGATTTTCGCCGATAAACCGCAGGTTGGCCAGCATACCGAGCGATACGAAGAACAGCGCGCCAAAGGTATCACGCAGGGGCATAATATCCGCAAAGGCCTGCCGGGCGAAGCCGGACTGGCTGATGAGCAATCCCGCCGCAAAAGCCCCGAAAGCCGCCGAAAGACCGAAGTAGTAAGTGCCGAAGGCCGCCGCCAGGCACAGGACAATCACCGTCAGCAGGAACAGCTCGCGCGTGCGTTGCCCGGCCACCCTCTTTAAAAACCAGGGCATCCCCCAGTAGCCCAGCACCAGCATCACCCCGATGAATCCCACCGCCTTGGCGAGGGCTATGCCCAGTTCTATCCACACGCTGCCGGCATCGCCGCCGACCGCCGACATGACCACCATAATCGGCACCACGCTCAGGTCCTGCACCAGGAGGATGCCAAGCATGATGCGACCATGCGTGGTATCGAGTTCGCCCCTCTCCATGAGAAGCTTCAGCACCACCATGGTGCTGCTCAGGGCGATGATAAAGCCGAAGAATACCGCCCCCGTCAGGCTCAGCCCCACAATCCTGCCCAGCCCGAACCCTGCCGCTGCCGTTAGCAATATCTGGGCAATGCCGCCGAGGACGGCAACTTTACCCATCCTCAGCAGCTCTTTCAACGAAAATTCCAGCCCGATGGCAAAGAGCAGGAGTACCACACCGATTTCCGCCAGGTAGGATATCGTCTCCGTTTCGTGGACGAATCCCAGCCCGAAGGGTCCCACGGCGATTCCCCCCGCCAGATATCCCAGAATAATGGGCAGGCGCAGCCAGCGCGCCAGCATCCCCCCGGCTATGGCCGTCACCAGCACAATTAGCAGGTCTAGCCCGATATCCAGACTTTCCAAACTGTACTCCTCGATGGATTGGAGTATCTGTGCTATTTTAACATGAATTCATTTGAAAACGTACGGATAAAAGAGGATTCTTGTAAAAAGTTAAAACACCCGGCGGTATTGGGGCTAAAAAGGGCTATCTGGACTTAATCGCCCTGTCAGCGTTCCTGGCGACTAGCTGGCAGAGAAACCCGAAGACACTGACAACCGTAAAGATAATGAATCCGGTCCTGACACTCGTCAGGAACTGCGGATAATATTCCGGGGTAATCTCGGCCTGGCCGATATGCAGCGAGAATATTATCATCATGATGCCCATGCTGACCATCATCCCCGCCGTACGCATCGTCCCCAGCGTACCGGCGGCCACTCCCAGGGACTTCCTTTCCACTGACCCCATGATGGCGTTGGTATTCGGCGAGGCAAAAATCCCGATGCCGAGGCCGTTAATAGCCAGGGCGATGATAATATACCACAGCACCGTGCCGTCGTTTAAAAAAGTGAGGAGGAACAGCGCCACACAGTTGAGGGACATCCCCACCGAAGCCACCAGCCTCGGCTCGATTCTGTCCGAAATCCGCCCGGAAATCGGCGTCATGATGGCCATCAGCACTGAGGCGGCGATTAAAGTAAGACCGGCCATCTGCGGCGAAAGCCCCTTGATATATTGCAGGTAGAGGCTGAGGAGGAAACTGACGGCAAAAGTGGCGATATAGGATATGAATACCGCCAGATTGGAAAAGAAAAAAACCTTGTTCTTCCGGAAAAGGCTGAGGTCGAAAATGGGGCTGGCTGTCCTCGCTTCCCAGCGCCCGAAGAATATCAAGCCCGTCACCCCGAGTAAAAAGAGAACTACACCGCGTACGGTAGGCAGCGAGGAGAAACCGTAAATAAACAGGACGATGGAAATAGCATAAGTAATTGAACCGATAACGTCGAATTTTTCTCCTTGAGCCTCGCGCCACTCACCCTTCAAAGCATAGAAAACGAGCGCCAGCAACACCACGGATAGCAGCCCGCTGAGTATAAAGATGCTCTGCCAGCCGAATGTCTCGGTAAGAACCCCGCCGATAAAAGGCCCCATCGAAAGCCCGGTATACGTCCCCGCCGTACTTATCCCCAGAGCGCGCCCTCTCCTGTCGGCCGGGAAAACCGAGGTCAGGATGGAGATGCTGTTGTTGAACATAATCCCGGAACCCGCTCCCATGAGCGCCAGACTGATAAACAGCAGGACGACCGAGTTGGCAATCGCCCCCATGAAAGAGGCTACGATGGTTACCAGCAGCCCGACGACGAAGAGCTTCTTACGTCCGTAGATATCTGCCAGCCGCCCGAAGGGGACCTGCACCATGGCGATTGACAGGAAATACATCGTGCCGACCCACGCCATCAGCACCGCTTCCATGGCAAATTCCCGACCTATAGTCGGTATGGCCACGTTAATGGCAGCCACGAGAAACGGCATGATAAACGACGTCGCTGTGGAGATAACGAGAATAATATACCTTTTAACAGCGGCGCCGGAATCGTCTTTCATATCAAATATTTACCTGTTCAAGATAAACGGATATCCTCACCCAATGGTGAAAAATATAGATTAATCAGACCAGAGAATTGAGGAGAAGGTCAAGCAGCGGACTCTACTTTTTTGGGTTTTCCGGTCTTTTTAAGATGCGCTCCCGGTGGCAGCGGCGCCGGGGATATCTGTAGCCTGACACCGCACTGGAAACACCGTTTACCCTCAGCGACAGCACCGTCTTCCGGCAGGCCCAGCTCTACCTCGTTAAAGTTATTGATGACTTTCTCCGGAGGCAAGCATGGCATTTCCACCCTCGGCTTGCCGTTGAAATCGTCTTCCGTCATACCGGCGCAGATGCCTATTGTCCGTTCGCGGGTCAGCTCCTCGTCGATGATGCCTCTGCCGCCAAGAAACTTATCGATAGAGCTGGCCGCCCTCCTGCCGGCGGCAATGGCCCTGATGACCGAATCCGGGCCGGTAACGGCATCGCCGCCTGCCCAGACCCCCTGCCGACTTGTCGCCATCGTCTCCGGGTCGGCCTGGATAGTATCGCCCCGGCCGGTCTTTACCTTGAAATCAGGCGATATGTCCGGCCTCTGGCCGATAGCTCCGATTATGCAATCGTATTTTGCATCGAACTCGCTCCCCTTGATGGGCACCGGCCGGCGCCGTCCGCTGGCGTCGGGCTCGCCGAGCTTATTGCGATTGCAGGTCATGACCAGGTATCTGTCCTCCTGCCTGACCTTGAGGTGTCCCGTGAGGAATTCTATCTTTATCCCTTCCTCCAGTGCCGCCTCGACCTCCTCGGGACTGGCCGGCATCTCGGCACGGGTGCGGCGGTAGACAATAGTCACGTCCGTGGCACCGAGTCTCAGGGCAACGCGGGCGCTGTCGATGGCCACGTTGCCGCCGCCGATGACGGCCACCTTTTTCCCCACGTCCACCTTTATACCCAGATTGGCATCCCTCAAAAACGAAGCCCCGTCGAAGACGCCGGGCAGGTCGTCACCATCTACGCCCAGGGGCATCCCCTTATGCGCTCCCGGCCCCAGGAATACGGCTTCGTATCGCTGCTCTAAAAGCCAGTCGACGGATTCAACTCTGGTATTCAGCTTGATGTCTACCCCGGCGCTCTTTATTTCCTCGATTTCACCATCGAGCACCTCCGGCGGCAAACGGTAGTCCGGTATCCCGACACGCATCATACCTCCCGCCCTGGAGAACTGCTCGTACACGGTAACCGCGTGACCGGCTTTCGCCAGATAATAGCCGGTGGTCAGCCCCGCCGGGCCCGAGCCGACAATAGCCACTTTCTTACCCGTCTTCGGTAAATGCCTGGAATATTTTTTCCACTCGCCGTTATCGCGGTCGGCGACGAAACGCTTCATAAACCTGATAGAGATAGGTTCGTTCAGGGCGCTGCGCCGGCAGGCCTCCTCGCAGGGGTGAATACATACCCTCCCCAGCACCCCGGGGAAAGGCACCTTCTCCCTGATGATAGACAGCGCCTCCTGGTATTTACCCTCGCCGATAAGGTAAACGTATAGTGGCACGTTTATGTCTGCCGGACAGGCATACTTGCAGGGCACGGCCAGAGATTCGGCTTCGCATCCGGGTTTGTACTCGCACCCCATATCCATCAGGGCGCCGGTCGGACAGACCTCGACACAGGCGCCGCAGAAGCGGCACCCCGAGTCCTGCAGCGGCCGGTCGAAAGCTGTGCCGACCACTGTCTCGAACCCCCGACGGATGAAGCTGATTGCCCCGATTCCCCTGACGTCGGCGCACATTTGCACGCATCTCCCGCAGAGAATGCAGAGATTATAGTCGCGCTTGATAAGCGATTCACGGCTGTAGTCCACCGGCAACTCTTTATATTTGTAAGGAAGCGTTACTTCCTTGAGACCGATATAATCCACCAGGTACTGAAGCTCGCATTGTCCGTTGTTGGGACAGCTTACGCAGCGCTCGGTAACGGCCACATTGCGCAGGCAGATATCGTAAGGCCCGCAACGCTCCCGCCGGTGGCAGGTCAGGCAGGCATTGGGGTGCTCCGTTAAAATCAACTGCAGGAAGGCCCGCCTCAATTCCTGGAGTTTCTCCGTGTTGGTGGTCACCGCCATTCCTTCGGTAGCCGGCGTGGTGCAGGAAGTGGGCAGGCCGCGCATGTTCTCTATTTCCACAATACAGAGTCGGCACCCACCGTAGGGTTGCAGGTTCGGGTGATAGCAAAGGGTGGGGATATAGATACCGGCGCTCTGTGCCGCCTGCAGCACCGTAACGCCCTTCTCGACCTCTACATCTATGCCGTCAATCGTCAGTTTAATCTTATCGGCCATAACATAAAAAAGCTACCCTTCAAATTCTAAGGATAGCTACCTCCTGGTTCTAGCTTCATTGATTGCTGCGTTTCGCACCGTATAAACTTTAGCATTAAACGGGATACAATTCAAGACATGCATAAAGCTGATTTCACCCGATATTATCATTACTTTTATTGACAGCGCCGGCCGACACGGATAACATATTTATTAACTGAATCCATGAATAACCCGAAGCCCGATAGAAAAGAAGCTGCGCTGACAGATGGAACGGTAACGCTGCGACCTTACCGCAAAGGCGACGCCGACGATTTATATAAAGCCGTCCGGGAATCACTGGCCGAGCTGTCGGTCTGGATGCCCTGGGCCCACCAGGACTATTCCATCAGGGAAAGCCGCGACTGGCTCAAGAAAAAGCCCGGCGAGTGGAAGTATGGCATCGCTTACGACTTCGCTATTTTCGACTCTAAAGACGGTTCCTATCTGGGCGGGTGCGGCCTTAACCACATCGACCATGAGAACCTCACCGCCAACCTGGGCTACTGGGTGAGGACGGGCCGTACCGGACAGGGAGTGGCTACCGCAGCTACTTTACTCCTGTCTGAATGGGGTTTTAAGAAACTGAGGCTTAACCGCATCGAGATTTTAGCCGCCGACGCTAACCGGAGCAGCCTCCGTGTCGCTGAAAAAGCCGGTGCCCGGCGCGAAGGCATCCTGAGAAAGCGTATCGTCGTGGGTGAAAAAGTACACGACGCCGTGATGTTCTCGTTGATACCGGGTGATATTTAAAGCTTCGGCAGGTCTTCCGGTGCCTGCTCTCCCTCACTTTCAAAGATACCCCTGCGTATTTGCTATTTATCTGCTTTAAACGCTACACTGTATTGACCCCCTCAAAGGTATACATGTATTGAAGAAGCCAGGAATATTCTACGGATACTGGGTGCTGGCCGCGTGTTTCCTGCTGAACGTAATCAGCGCCGGTTGCGGCCCCATCAGCTTCAGCTTTTTCGTCACCTCCCTTGAAAAGGCTCTCAACTGGAGCCGGACGGAGATAATGACCGGATTCACCCTGTTCTTTATCTGCGCCGCCATCAGCGCGCCATTTTCCGGACGCCTGGTCCATCGCTACGGAGCCAGAAAAGTCGTCGCCACGGGCGCCTTTGCATCGTGCATCGGATATATCCTGCTGAGTCAGTTGAACAGCCTCTGGCAGTATTACATCGGCTACGCCCTCATCGGGACCGGGGTTGCCGCCACCGGACCGGTTATCACGACGCTCATCGTATCAAACTGGTTCATTCGCCGGAGGGGTATGGCCATAGGCGCTATGTCGATGGGGGCGGGTACCGCCGGCATGATATTCACGCCTCTCGTCATTGTTTATCTGCTGCCGCACCTCGGCTTGAGCTATACCTACCTGATTTATGCCGCCATTACCGGGGTACTCGCCATTCCATTAGCCGCACTGGTCATCAGGACCCAGCCCGCCGACATGGCGCAGCTGCCCGACGGTAGAGATTCCTCGGAGATTGCCGGAATAGAGGCGGATAGAATTCTGGCTACCGGAGGCATAACCTTCAGGAACGCACTGTCCACCCAGGCTTTCTGGCTGCTGGCGGTCGCCATATTATTCATCAGCACTCACATGGGTGTCATGCAAAATCAGATTCCGCACCTGGAAGACCTCGGCTTTACCGCCGGTATCGTCGCCTCGGCGATGAGCATCGTCGCCGTAATGAGCACCTTCGGCACGCTCCTCTTCGGGTGGCTCAGTGACAGGATTAAAGTGAAAACCGCCGCTATTATCGCCGTCATTTTACTTACCATCAGCATCGTACTGCTGATTAATATCGATATCCACTCGCCGGCCTGGCTCATCTGGACGTATGCCACGATACTGGGACTGGGTATCGGCGGCTGGATGCCCATCATGTCCCTGCTTGCCAGCGCCAATTTCGGCCTCATCGCTTACGGCACCATCTATGGCGCATTAAATGCCTTTCAAAGTATCGGCGCCGGCACGGCCCCGATTTTGTCCGGTTATCTCTTCGATAAAACTGGCTCCTATCATTGGGCTTTTATCATCACCGCCATTGTTATTGCGCTGGGGTTACCCATTATCCTGGCGATACGCCACCCCAAATCCTACCCTACCAGCAGATAGAAGCCATTCGACTGCTCCACCCCTTATCCCCCCATGATAGCCGTCATTCCCGCCCCGTATCGGAGCACGGGGTAAACTCCGGCGGGAATCCAGTTCTACCTCACCCCCTCGGTCCCCCTCATGACAAATCTATTCCCACCCTGGCCACCCTCGTATCACCTGCGGCTTAGCCCTCAGAAATCCCTCTCGGTCTCCCTTTGTTAAAGGGAGAAGCTATTAAGTTTCTGTTCCCTTTTTAGGTTTCCCCCTTTGAAAAAGGGGGATTAAGGGGGATTTTCACAGGGCTTGGGTGGGAAAAGATGAGAAAGAGGGGGTGGGATTGGATGGGAACACCATTTAAGAACTTTCGACTTGAGTGCCGAGGATTCTCTTCATAAGAACAAGCGATAACTTCACGCCATCTTTTTCTGAAAGAATTTCTTTCAAGAATATTTTGCTTCCCGAAGTATATGTTGCTGGAAAATTCACACTCATGTAGGTCATCTTCTTCTTTTCCTCTTCCCAGAAGCGATATTTGACTGGCTCATGTCCCTGATATTTTGTGAGAAATTTATCTATCGACTGACCTTCTTTATGCCAATTTACAATAGTTTTGTTAATCCATACCTCGTCCCACCTCTGGAAAAAAGGGAAGTGAACCATGACATTTCTGATAAAGGCGAAAAATTCACTTCCAATTTCGGCTTCCATCGGTGGTCTACCCTTTTTCAGGTAATCTATTACCCAACCTATGGGAGGGTAATTCAGAATTTCTGCGTATACAGAAAAGACATCCTTAATTCTGCTGAACCTGTAATAATCTTCCTTTTCCCAAAAGTTGTCCGACATAATTTCATCAAAAAGGTCGTAAAACCTGTTATATGCTAACGTCAGCAACTCTTTTTCCGCTAAAGAGGGTCTTAGTTCATTGTCCATCAATGCAAATTGTATCTTGGAGAAGAAAATAAAGTCAAAGGCAATAGAAAAGAGGGGCATTTAAACCCCTCTTTTTATATCTTTTATCTAATACCAACCCTGAAGCAGGTCAAGCCTCTCGACCATTAGTACGGCTTAGCTCAATACATTACTGCACTTACAC
>CAZCOB010000004.1:0-87651 GCA_964500415.1 uncultured Dehalococcoidaceae bacterium
CCTACTTCCGCGATATCCGCATCGCCCAGGAGGACTCGGTATATCTGGACGAAAGACCGGTCAACGCCGCCACCGGCGACCTGGAAATCGCCGTCATACGCCTGCCCCACATCTCCAACTACGATGACTTCGACCCGCTGGAAGAGGAAGGCTGCATGGTCAACTACGTCAGTCAGCGTTTCGAAATGGGCAATCCGCACCTCATTATCCTGCCCGGCACCAAGAGCACCGTCGCCGACCTCGCTTACCTGCGGCGCTCGGGACTGGCCACCAGTATTCTCACCAGGGCTAAAGCGGGCACCCCCGTGGTGGGTATCTGCGGCGGCTACCAGATGCTGGGTCAAAAAATCCTCGACCCCCAGAAAGTGGAATCGGAAAACATGGAGGTGGCCGGACTGGGCCTGCTTAACGTGGTTACGGATTTCGTCGCGGAGAAGTCCACCACGCAGGTTAGGGCGCATGTGCTAGCCGACTCCGGGCTGCTGGCCGGAATGAAGGGACAGGAACTCACCGGCTACGAGATACACATGGGAAGAACCCGGAGCGAGGAGGTAGCAAACGCTTTCCAGATAATCGAGACACCGCAGGGAGTCGCCGATTACACCGACGGCGTGATAAATTCCAGCGGCACGATACTTGGCACCTACATGCACGGCATTTTCCACAATGATAGCTTCCGGCAGACCCTTCTTAATAATTTAAGAGAGTACTGGGGCTTAGGGGGAGGCAAAGGCGGCAGCATTTTGAACAAAGACAAAGAATACGATAAGCTGGCGGAACTGGTACGCGGCAGTCTGGACATGCCGGAAATATACCGTATTATGGAGGCATAGGTTTGAAAAGCACCCTTATTATCGGCGGGGCGCGCAGCGGTAAAAGCACACTGGCGCAGGAGATGGCTATTAAAGCGGGCGGCAAAGTACTTTTCGTGGCCACGGCGGAGGCCGGCGACGAGGATATGAGAAAACGCATCGAAATGCACCGCAAAGTGAGGCCGACCGACTGGGCAACTCTCGAAGTCACGACACATATCGGCGGCCATATTATTAAAAATATCGGCAAAGCCCGGACGGTAATTATCGACTGCATCACGCTACTGATAAATAACATCTTTATGCAATACGACGAAAATACCGATGCCGCCCTCGCGGAAAAAGAGGTCACGGCTGAAATCAAAGCACTCCTCGGCTGCATGGACAGATTGGACGCCCGTTTTATCATCGTCACCAACGAGGTCGGACTCGGCGTGGTACCCGCCGACAGGGTAAGCCGACTCTACCGCGATATGCTCGGCAGGGCCAACCAGATACTGGCCGCCCGCGCCGACGAGGTCTATCAGCTGGTTGCCGGGATACCGTTACCCGTTAAAAAAGCGGCACGTTGACAGCTAACATACGGTGGTGTAAGATATGCTAATCAAACGCCCCGTGAGTATCTGATAAAGTCAATCTTTAGGAGGAGGTAGAAATGCCCTACTATATGATGCTGACAAAGCTAACGGACCATGGGAGAAAAACAATCATGAAGAATCCCGGCAGAATCTGGGAGGTGAACAAAGAAGTAGAGGATATGGGGGCCAAAATATTGACCCAGTACGCCCTGCTGGGAGAGTGGGACTTCGTTAATATCCTCGAAGCGCCCAACAATACCGTCATAGCCAGGGTCGCCGCCTCGCTGGGTTCCCGCGGAACCATGACGCCGTTGACACTATCGGCGATTACCATCGAGGACCTGGTCAAAGAAGTCCAGATGGCTAAAGCCCTGGAAGAATAGACATCACATCGTTGACATGAAGCCGGGCTCCGGTTTGAAGCCGGAACCCGGTATTGTTATGGTAGAGAGGGGAGAAGCTGATGAAGTGCCACCGCTGCCAGCGTGATATCTCCGAAGATGACAGCTTCACTCATCTGGGACAGATACTGTGTGAAGACTGCTATATGGATATCAGAAACCCCAACAGAACCTGCGACCCGTGGGCGGTGTATTCCGCCACCCGCAGTCGGGAGAGCACAGGTCTTTCCGGTACTGAAGGACTCACATCTTTACAGCAGGCAATTTACGCTTTCGTCAAAAATAAAGGGAAAACTACCACCGAGGAAATAATGACCAAGTTCAGCCTGACGCCACGCGATTTTCAAAACCAGTTCGCCACGCTGAGGCACTGCGAACTGGTCAAAGGCCAGAAAGAAAGCGACAAGGTGTACATCGTTCCCTTCAACTGACTATAACCCCATTGACGACGCCTCATCTGCCAATTACCATTAAAACTTGGCACATTTATGGCCGAATGTCTTATAATATAACCGGTGAAAGATATTTGCTGGAATAAAGTATGAGACTCGGACCGCTGGAAATCATCCTGATTATAGTCGTTGTTATTGCCGTGGCGGTGATAGCACGTATTATCCGTACCGGCCGCAGCGCCACTAGGCAAAACGAACCAACGGCTACGGACATCACCGTCAAATCCCCCGGCAAAAACAGGCTGTGGGAATTCCTTAACAGGACGGGTATCGTCCTGGTCATCGGTGGGATAGCGGGGTTGATTGCCGCCGCCAGCCTGTTCCGATGGGTCTTACAGGGCTATCTCTGGGCAGCCATCCTCATCGCCGCCGGTTCGATACTAATACTCTTCGTCCGAAGGAAAAGGTAAAGAAAGCATGCCTACTCCTTTAAAACCGCTGAAATGGTACAAAGAACTGGCCGAAAAAAAAGGCAGACTTAAAGCCGGGGCTTTTACCATCGAGGGGGATAGAGCTATCCGGCAGATAATGAGTGTTTACCCCGATGAAATAATCGAAATTATAGCCATCGAAGAACCGCCAACTGACTATCACCGCTATCCTGTTCGCCCGGTTACCGAGAGCCAGTTCCGCTATATCAGCAGCACCAGAACGCCGCAGGGCATCATGGCCATAGTCCGCATGCCGGAAGTTATTTACTCGTCCAGCCTGCCGCAGGATGCCGGCAAGAGAATTCTCCTGCTGGAAGACATCCAGGACCCCGGCAATGTCGGCACTCTCATCCGCACGGCAGCCGCTTTCGACTTTTCCGGGGTGATTCTGACAGAAAACTGCGCCGACCCCCTTTCACCCAAGTGCGTACAGTCGGCGGCGGGCACGGTACTCTCGGTATGGCTCAGGAGAACGATGCAATATCTGGAAATGGCACGGTCATTGCGGCAGGAGGGATACCGCCTGGTAGCCGCCGAGATTAATGGTACCGACGAACCGTCCGTTCTCAAGCGGGAAAAACTCCTGCTGGCCCTGGGTAATGAAGGAGAAGGGCTATCTGAAAACTTACTGGAAATAGCAGATTACCGGCTAAGAATACCCACGATGCCGGCAAAGGCAGAATCGTTGAACGTGGGGGCGTGCGGGGCTATCCTGATGTATTTGAGCGCCAGGGACGTTTTAAAGTGATTCTAACCGGAGCGCCGCTTTCTCATCCGCCGGGCAACGATGAGATGCGGCAGACCGCTCCCGATAAAAACGAGACTTAAGTACAACCGGGAGATGAGTGAGTTTGACAGGACGAAGCCAGACGGCTAAAGTGTCCATAAATTATGTTCGCCATATTCGCCAACGACGCAAAATATCGAAACAGGAAGTAATATTTTAGATGAATATTAATCGTAAAACAGCAACCGGGGGGAATTTAAAACTTTCCTACGTTATCTCGCTGCAGAAGACGAGCTTCGAGGCTGTAGGCGGCCCGGATGAAGACATTGCAGAAAAGCTGTATGAGATGGCGGCGCTGGGCTTTGACGGAGCGGAGCTGGCTATCAGAAATCCCTCGGCCATAGACACTACCGCCCTGAAAAGGGCCGTCGAACTCTCCGGTCTCAGTGTTCCGGCGCTCGGTACCGGCCAGGCCTATCTCGAAGAGGGACTATCCCTGTCCAATCCCGATGGCAAAATCAGGAAAGCCGCGGTAAAGCGTATCCAGGAACATATCGACCTCGCGGCACAACTCAAGTCGCTGGTCATCATCGGGCTCATCCGGGGCAACCCTGCCGATAACCTGCCGGGAGACAAAGCTACCGGTCTATTCAAAGAGTCTCTCGTCGAATGCCTCGGCTACGCCGCAGAGAAAGGAGCGACCCTGGCGCTGGAGCCGATTAGCCGCAGTGAGTGCAGCTTCATCAACAGTCTTCAAGAAGGCACGGATTTCATTAAAGAAATGGGGCACCCCGCCCTGAAGCTCCTGGCCGACACCTATCACATGAACGCCGGGGATGAGAACATACGCGAGAGTTTAACCAGGGCGGCGCCCCGGCTGGCACATGTCCACTTCGCCGACAGCAACCGCTGTTATCCCGGCTCCGGTGATATCAACTTCCGGGAAATCGTTGCTACCCTGCGGGAAATCGGCTACAATGGATATATCTCCGCCGAAGTGAAGCCGGAGCCTTCGGAGGCCGAAGCCATGAGGGGTTTCCTGGCCTTCATGCGGGGCATGGATTAAGGAGAAACTATGAAATATTCGCTGAAGCTCACGCCAAAGCCCGGCTACACCGCTGTTTCCGGTCGCGACTGCGGCCTCAAGTTTATCAGGGAATTCGGGGTATTGAGGCTGGATAATGGCGAAACCTACCAGCTTTCCAGCGGCGATAACGAGGTAGGGATGCTGGTCCTCTCCGGGATATGCCGCATCGAAACGGGCGGCCAGACTTACGAAGTCGGCAACCGTAAGGACGTTTTCGGCGGACTACCGTATGCGGCCTATATCCCGCCGGGATATAACTGCACAATCAGCGGTGGCCCGGTGGAGGCCGCTCTATGCCAGACGAAGGCAGAAAGGAAAGGCGAATTAAGGATAATCCGGGAGACGGATGTCAAGGTAATGCAGGTAGGCAGGGACAACTGGGCGAGGGAGGTGCGGCAAATGATACCCCCCAAAGGCTTCTCGCAAAACCTGATACTCGGCGAAACGCTAAATCCGCCGGGGAACTGGTCGGGGACGCCGCCCCACAAACATGAGAACGAAAGCCTGCCTGATGAATCACTCCACGAGGAACTCTACTATTTCCGAACGGACAAGCCGCAGGGCTGGGGCATCCAGAGGACCTACTCCCCGGAGAGAAATGCGAACGAACTCATCTATCTAGAGGATAACGTGGTAACCCTGATGCCATGGGGCTACCACCAGATTGTGGCCGGGCCGGGCTATAACCTTTACTACCTCTTCTGCCTGGCCGGGAAAGGCAACGACCTGTGCGGCTATGAAGACCCACAGCATAACTGGATAAAGTGAGGCAGCCATGAAAGACATATCCAAGGGCGATATTGAAAATAATATACCGCTGGTAACGAGAAACGATTTCGATAGAGATGTCACTGTAAAGGGGGTAAAACTCGGTGGCAAGCGCCTCACCATCATGGCCGGCCCCTGCGCGGTGGAGAGCAAGACCCAGATAATGGAGATAGCGCAGGCGGTGAAAGAGGCCGGGGCGCACCTGCTGCGGGGCGGGGTGTTTAAACCCCTCACCTTCCCCTACGGCGACCCGCTGGGCAGGGCCGACACCGGCTCCGGCGAAGCCGACCGCGACCGTAAGGACATCCTGAGCAAGGCGGAGGCTTACCAGAAGGCCGAGAGGAGGCTGGCCTACATCAAGGAAGCCGGGGAGAAGCACGGCCTGCCGGTAATATCGGAGATAATCTACGCCGACTCCCTGGCGATGTTGTCGCCTTACGTGGACATGTTCCAGATAGGCTACCGCCACATGTTCAACATGGACCTCATCATAGCCCTGTCCAAAACCGACAAGCCCATCCTCCTCAAGAGGCATTACGGGGAAAGCCTGCGGTCATTGCTGGGGGTCGCCGAGCATTTCGAGGCGCGGGGTAAGCACAATTTCGCCTTCTGTGAGAGGGGCGTCGTCGTGCCCCATACACACAATGTCGAATCCCGCTCCATCATCGATATCCAGGCCGTCCCGGCGCTCAAGGAATACGCTCCCACCGTGCCGGTGTTTATCGACCCCAGCCACTCCACCTTCAAGCGCAGTTACGTAGCGTCGGTTTCCCGCGCGGCTATCGCCGCTGGCGCCGACGGCCTGCTCATCGAGGTACACCCCGACCCACCCAACGCGTGGGTCGACCCGCTGCACTCGCTGGATTTCAAGGCCTTCGCGGCGCTGATGAAGGAAATACAGGGCATCGCCGAAGTCCTCGGCAGGACACTCTAGTCGAAAAAGAGGTATATCTTGACTAAAAAGAACGTGGTGGCGATTATCCCGGCCCGGGGCGGCTCCAAGGGGCTGCCCGGTAAGAACATCAAGACGCTGCTGGGAAAACCGCTGATACAGTACACCATCGCCCCGGCGCTGAAGGCAAAACTGTTAGACCGGGTCATCGTGTCCACCGACGATACCGAGATTGCGCGTGTGGTGAAAAAGCTGGGGGCGGAGGTTCCGTTCGTAAGGCCGGCCGAGCTTGCACAGGACCTTACCACCACAGAAGCCGTCCTGAAGCACGCCGTCCTCTGGCTCCAAGAGAACGAAGGCTACGAGACGGATATATTCGTTTACCTGCAGCTTACCGACCTTTTTAAGAAACACGAATTTATCGACGAGGTCGTACGGCTGCTTATAGATAACGACGGGCTGGAATCGGCTTTCGTCGTTTATCCAGACCACAAGAACTACTGGAGGAAAGTCGGCGAGGAATACGTGCGGCTGATTCCTTCCGTGCACCACATGCCGCGCCAGCTCAAGGCACCCGTTTACCGCGAGGATACCGGCCTGGGATGCGCCAGCCGCGCCTGGCTGATTACCGAGCAGGAGCGCCGCGTCGGGGACAGGGTTAAGATAATCGAGAACGAAGATTTCATGGTGGATATTCATACCGAGTTCGACTTCTGGCTGGCCGAAAAGCTCCTTAAGGAGAGGCCGGAGTACCGCCAGTATCTTCTCTAGCAAAGGAAAGCAGAAGCATATGGCAAAGGTCAACGTCATTATGGCGACACGCAACAACGCCCCCTACCTGAAACAGTCCGTTGACAGCGTGCTCAAACAGACCTATACCGACTGGAATTTGATAATCGTTGACGATGCCTCCACAGATGAATCTCAGGATATTCTCAGGGAATACAACGCCGACCCCAGGATAAAAGTTATCCACAATACAGAGAACTTCGGCCTTACCCGAAGCTGTAATATCGCCCTGAGGGAGTGCGACGGCGACTACGTGATGCGCCTGGACGGCGACGACTTCCTCGACGAGAACGCCATCGCCGTGCTGGCCATGATACTCGACCGGAAGCCGGATATAGACCTGGTGGACTGCGACCATTTCCTGGTGTCCGAGCACGGCGACGTGCTGGAGTACGTGCGGCGGCAGAAGCTCCATGAGGAGGTCGAGGTGCTCGACCTGCCCCCGATAAGCACCGCCGTGATGATAAAGCGAAGGTGCTACGAGGCGCTCAATGGCTATAACGAGGACCTGCTCTGCCAGGACACCTACGATTTCTGGATGCGCTTTATCCAGCAGTTCAGGGCTTACAACGTTAATCTTCCATTATGGTACTACCGCCAGCACGCGGGGACGCTCACGACCAACAAGGAGCGTATCCTAGAGACAAGAAGGCGGGCCAAGAAATCCTACATCGAGCAAAACTACCCGCCGGAAACCAGGCCCAAAGCTCTGGCCATCATACCGATGCGGGCGCGCTCCTCGCTGCGCGGCAACCTCGCCCTGTACGAAATCGCCGGGCAGCCGCTCATCGCCTACGTCATCTGCACCGCCCTGGCCACTAAAAGCCTGGATAGAGTTATCCTCTCCACGGAAGACGACCAGATTGCCGGTGCCGCCCGCGAACTTGGCGCCGAGGTTATCATGCGCCCGGCCAAACTCGCCCGTCCCAAGACCCCCATAGAGGGCACGATAATGTTTGTCCTAAGCGAGCTGGCCAAAGAAGGCTACGAGCCGGATATCGTGGCTATCCTCCACGCCATATCGCCGATGATGAAGACCAGTAATATCGAGGAAGCCATCGACTCTCTGCTGATATACCACACCGACAGCGTCATTTCCGTGGTGCCAGACGACACGCTGCACTATACCCACGACAAGTACGGGCTGACACCCCTGTTCCGCAAGAGGAAGGTCCGGCTGGAAAGGGAGGAGCTCTACGAGGAGAACGGGGCTATCTACGTCTCGCGGCGGGAGGTTATCCGCCCGGAGAGCTTCCTCGGTGAGACGGTCGGTCATGTGGTGATGACACCGGAGGAAAGTGTCCACATAGACTCGGAGTTCGACCTCTGGATTGCCGAGCGTATGCTCGAAGAGAAAAAAGGTAAACAATCACTACGTTAGAAAGGATGTGAAAAGAGCAATTTATTCTTAGTCCGTCATTCTCGCCAGAAAAAGCTCCTGAATGGGATGGTAAGCAATGGGTCTGATTACATGGGCGAAAGGAAAAGTAAGCAACCGTATCGCCAGACTAGTAGAAGCAGAAGCCAAAAGAATCATAGATAATAAACTGGGATATATGATACCACAGCTGGTTGAATTCCAGTTAAGTCCGAAGGAAGACCGGCAGTCATATTACGACCATAGCAAAGACCCTCTTGGCAACCTGGGATACTTCAATGCACTAAAAGAAAAGCTTATAACACTTGATATATCGGTAAAAGAAGTCGATATTGATATATCTGACTTCGAAAGCTGGTTAGATAACTTCTCTGAAATCAGAAATCATTACCAGACCTGGGATGAAGTGTTTATAGAGAAATGCCTGGAGCACTACCTGGCCTTTCGAAATCTCAGTACTTCCCAGGATGACGTATACATTGACATCGCCGCTGCCGGCAGCCCTTGGGCAGACATTCTGAACAAAAAGGGTATAAAAGCTTATCGATTAGACCTTTGCTACCCGGAGGGCATACGCGGTATCGAAATAGGAGCCGATGCGGGTGATACAAAATTGCCCGACGGATTTGCCGACGTTCTGTCGGCACATTGCGCATATGAATGTTTTATGGGGGATGCTGACGTACGGTTTGTCAAAGAAGCTGCCAGAGTCCTCAATGATAAGGGGCGCTATGCAATAATCCCGCTTTATCTGGACGATAATTATTATATCTCCACAAGCCCGTATTGCGACCAAAAATATGTAGTAATCGACAGCCAGGCAAAAAAAGTATGGCGCGATGACGGGAATACAGTATCTTTTTCCAGACATTATAGTCCGGAATCTTTCTTAAAAAGAGTCTTTTCAAGTATACCGGCAGGCATGACGGGCAATGTTTTATATTTCAGGAATATACCTAAAGTTATGGAGCATTACCAGGGACAAAGAGTCTACTGCTTTTTTATGTTTTATTGTGCAAAAAGCGCTTAGAGCATCCGATAACATAATACAAGTGCCCGCCATTATATGAGGTAAGATGTGAGAGTAAATAACCAAACCAAGGCCCTGCTGGTGCTACGCAACACCGACCAGCTATCTATAATAAATGATTTAGCCCCCGAATGGGCTGAAGAATCTCTTACGGTGATTTCGGGGCACCCTACGGTAGATATCGAACTGCGGCAGCAGGGAGTGCCCTTCGATAGCCTCTACGACGTGGTGCCACTAAGCCTTTTCAATGATAGCGAGGCCGAGGTCAACGAGCTGACCGATATCTTTACCGGGATACTGGGGCGGCTCTGGCCTAACGAGCCTGTGATGCTGGAGGGACTGCGTCCCACCGCCCAGATTGTCGCCCAGGATTTCGTACGCTCTAAGATTACCACCGAAACGCTGCTGAGCGAGTTAAAACCACAGGGCATATGGATTGTCAGCCAGCTCAGCGTACCACGCCTGCTGGACGTGGAGCTTTCCAGCGATATCTTCGACGCCATGTTACTACACCACGCCGAAAGCAAGGGGCTTGATATCCGGTTAATCCGTCAAAGCACTCCGGCACCGGGTCTGTGGCGACGCCTCCGCGATTTTTTAAAAAGCCTGAAAAAAACTCCGGACAAAGCCGGCACAGAAGATAAAGACCCGTTTATTATCCCCCCGAAGACCTCGCGCCGCCGCATTATGCTGCTGGGCGCCGACTTCGACTTCGAGAACCAGCTGCCGTTGGTGCAGCGCCTCAACGAGAGCGGCAAGGCTGAGGCTATCCACGTTTATCTGGGCGGCCCCGCCGCCTGGCTCAAGGACAGCACCAACCGCTACATGGCCGAGCACCCGGAGGCATGGGTGGACTACCCCCGCTTCCGGCAACAGCACCCTACCCCGCCCACGGAACTCCGACCGGACGGGGACTTTAGGGAAGAGCTACAAAAAACCGGCTTGAAATGGCAGGAGTGGCTGAGCTCACCCTATCTCGACTTCCAGTTCAGGTGGCTCTTCGAGGAAGCGCCGCGACGCGTCCTCCGCAACGCCGAGGAATGGAGCACCTTTTTCGGTGCTTATCAGCCCGATATCGTCGTCCTCATACAGGACAGCACCCACTATTACGTCGGCCAGCCCATGGCTCTGAAAAGGCTGGGTATCAAAAGCGCGCTGGTGCCGCATTCAGCCATCGTTAACGCCACGCCCGCCGCCTCCCGCTTCCTGTCCGACCACGCCTTCGTCTGGGGCGAAATTATGCGGGACGAGTGCGTCGAGATAGGCGTGGCACCAGACCGTCTCATTATTACCGGTACGATTAAGGAAATGAAGACTTTCGTGCAATTGAACGACAAAGCACGGCGGCAGCGGCTGGAAACACTGGGGCTTAGTCCCGACCGCAAAACGCTGGTAATGGTCACCAGCGGCAGCTTCGAGCGCTGGATGCGTCCTTACGTGGACGTCAAGACTCACCTGGCCTCCATTGAAGCGGCAATACGTCATGTCATGCAGCGGCCTGACGCCCAACTTGTCATCAAGACCCACCCCCGCCGCGACTACCCCGCTGTCTACCACGACATGATTTCCAGGCTCGGCACCGAGAGCGGACAGGCGGACAGGGTGAAGGTTATCGTCAAGGACGACCTGTTCAGCGTGCTGGCCGTAGCCGACGCGATTATCTCGCCCAGTACGCACACCACGGCCTCGCTGGAGGCGCTCATCACGGAGCAACCGATGGTCTACATCGCTACCGCCCGCATCTACGATAAGCGGTTCTCCTGGCTGCGCCATGGCGGCTGTCTCGTCGTCAACGCGCTCGAGGACATCCCCGCTTCACTGGACAGGGTGCTGGACGACGCCAGTCTGAGAGAGAAGCTGATTGCCGAGGGGAGAACGCTGCTGCATAAATATTATGAGGCCGAGGACGGCGAGGCTATCGCTCGCATCAGCGAGCTGCTGATGGGCGCGGAGCATTAAAGTATGAGACAATGCCGGGCTTTTTTCGCCAAGGGACTGTCCATGATGATGTGGCTGCCTGAGAGAGTGCGCTCGCTCTGCCGGCAGCGGCGCTGGCAGGCCGATGCCGCGAGGAGGAGCTTTGAAGTCCAGCCCGTCCTGGAATTTATAAAAAAGTGCCGTAGTGACGGCTACGCCTACAAATACACCCCGCGCCAGCCGCAGCCCGTACTCTATGCCTCGGTATACGCTGCCTCGCTGCTGCACCTGCAGGGGCAGCTAGACAAGCTCTCGCCTTCTGTAAAACAGGGATGGGCGGATTATATCCAGGGCTACCAGTCCGAGGATGGTCTCTTCCGCGACCCGGCCGTAGATAACGAGATTGCCGAAACCGAGGACTGGTGGGGCTGGCGCCACCTGAGCTGCCACGCCATCATCGCGCTGACGGCTCTGGGGGCACAGGCGGAAAAGCCGTTCAAGATTCTGGAATTTCTCTACCACGATGGCGAAGTTGAAAAATGGCTGGCCAGCCGCGACTGGCAGAGCCGGGCGGCTTCCGTGAGCAACGAGGTACTGAACTACGGAACATTATTGCAGTATGTCCGTGATTTCCATAAAGACAACCGGGCCGGGCGGGCGATGGAGAGACTCTACGACTGGCTGGACGAATGCCAGAACCCCGGGACCGGCCTGTGGGGCAACTACCCGGGGGACAAACTCGGGCTCTCGCTGGGGGTGCAGACCGCATATCACCTCTGGCTGTTGTACTTCTACGACCGCCGACCCATCCGGTACACCGAGCGCTGCATCGACAGCTGCCTGAAAACTCAGAATCGTTTCGGGGGGTTCGGGGTAAGCTTCGGCTCCAGCGCCTGCGAGGATATCGACTCCATCGATCCGCTGGTAAGGTTCTACCACCTGACCGGCTACCGGCGCGACGATATCGTTAAAGCGCTGCGCCGGGCCCATCAATGGGTGCTGGTCAACATGAATGACGACGGGGGGTCTGTCTTCGTGCGGGGCCAGTCGCTGACCTACGGCCACCAGCTAATGTCCTCGGCCGCCGACGAAAGCGCCCTGTTCCCGACCTGGTTCCGAACGCTGTCCCTGGCCTACCTGAACAAAGTAATCGACGTTCCCGAACTGAGAAGAGTCGACTGGCAGTTCACCGAATGCCCCGGCTACCAGTTCTGGAGAGAGTAAATGATAAAGGTATCCGTCATCATACCGACGTTAAACCGCGCGGCTTATCTGAGGAATGCCCTGCTCAGCATTCTGGAGCAGTCCTTCCCCGGGGACGAATACGAAATCATCGTCGTCGATAACGGCTCCACGGACGACACGAAGAAGGTCTGCGATGAGCTGAACGAGGCAAACGACAACCGTGTGATATATCTTTACGACGCTACCCCCGGCCTGCATGTCGGGCGGCACCTCGGCGCCAAACACGCCCGGAGCAATATCCTGCTCTACGGCGACGATGACATCATCGCCCCACCGGAATGGGTGGCCGAGATTTACCGCTGCTACGATGACCCGGCGGTGGGGCTGGCCAGCGGCAAGGTCCTGCCCAAATACGAGGTTGAGCCACCTGAATGGATAAGGCTCTTTCCCAGGACCTACCTGAGCCTTATCGATGCCGGACACGATTATATGGTGACACGGAAGAGCGTCGCCTTCGGCTGCAACCTCTCCGTGCGCAGGGACGTCCTTTACGAGATGGGGGGCTTTCACCCGGATGCCATGCCCCGGCACCTGCTCCGGTTCCGGGGTAACGGCGAGACCGCCCTGACGGACAGGCTGGCTGAGTCCTCGTACAAAATGATTTACAACCCCAGGGCTTATGTTTACCACGTAATTCCGGCCGGACGGCTTACCATCGACTATTTCAAGAAAAGGGCCTTCCTTCACGGTATCGAGCAATCTTACACGCTTATCAGGAAACAGGGCGGCATCGACGAAAAAGTTTTCCAGATAAAGTTGGCGAGGCCCGGTTTATCTGCTATGATTGGCACATACTACCGGATGTTGAGAGCATATAAATTTAAATTCATGCGATACACCAGATATCACAACGAGGTCCGCGAAGCCTACCGGGAAGGTATGCGGTTTCACAAAAATGAAGTTAAAGCCGACCCGGAGCTACTTGAGTGGGTGCTTAAGAAAGACTATTTTTAACAGAGAAAAGAAGGGATAGCTGAATGCGCGTCGGCATCGTGCCCAGCCTGAGCCACGCCAAGGGCGGCGTTTACCAGTACTGCCTGACGATTTTAAAGGCGCTATATAATCTTCAGGTAAAGGGCTTGCTGGACGACGAGTTCGTCATCTTCCAGCGCGGCGAGTCCGAGGCAGACCTCTCTCCTTTCAGGGAGGCGGGCTGGGAGATAGTGCCGCTGGATGCCGTCTCAGGCACGGCCGGCGATAAGGCTTGGAACGTGTCAAGGCATATCCTGGGCAACGGCAGAATGCAGCGGCTGGCCGCCCGGCTATATTCGATATTCACTCCGAAGAAAACGGGGCTGCCCGACCCCGACCGTATCAATCCCAATCCCACCCTTGCCCACTTCCTCCGAGAGCAAGGCATCGACTGGATGCTTTACCCCACCCCAAACCCCATGTCCTTCGAGACAGGCCTGCCCTACGTCACAGCGGTGCACGATTTGCAGCACCGCCTCCACCCGGAGTTCCCGGAGGTGGCCGCCGATGGGCGGCGGGAAAGGCGGGAATACCTGTTCTGTAACGCCAACCGCCATGCCATGCTCATCCTGGTGGACTCGGAAACCGGCAGGGAAGACGTGCTGGCATGCTACGGTGAGTACGGCGTCACCGCAGACAAGATTAAGGTACTCCCCTTCCTGCCGGCCCCTTACCTCTCGGCCAGACCGACCGGGGCAGATATGGAGAGAGTCAGGAGCCTCTATAATTTGCCGGAACGCTACCTTTTTTACCCTTCGCAGTTCTGGCCACACAAGAACCACCTCAGGATAGTTCAGGCGTTGAGTCTGCTCAAAGTACAGCAAGGCCTGATAATAGACATCGTCTTCACCGGCGGGTATGACGACGATATCAGGGAACAGACATTCCGGGAGGTCACGGCGCTTGTTAAAAAGGCGGGGCTGGAGTCTAACGTACACTACCTGGACTACGTACCCGACGAGAACATGGCCGGGCTCTACGTTGGGGCCACCGCCCTGATAATACCCACTTTCTTCGGCCCCACCAACATCCCACCCCTGGAGGCATGGGCGCTGGACTGCCCCGTGATTACCTCCGATATTCGCGGTATCCGTGAGCAGATGGGCGACGCGGCGGTTCTGGTCGACCCCACGTCGGTAGAAGCCATCGCCGGGGGAATCCAGAGGCTCTGGACCAATGATAAATTACGCCGCGTGTTAATCGAAAAAGGGCGGCAGCGCCTGAAAACCTACGGGCAGGCTGAGTTCGAGAATATAGTCCTGGAAATCGTGGAAGAGGCCGATAGGCGCCTCGGCAACTCGCAAATCAAGGCCATCGAGAAGACAGGCTCACAATAAGAGGTTTATTATGGAACATATGGAAAATATTACCGACGGCGGCACACTGCTTGCCTGTATCATCAGGGAAAAAATGAGGCCGGAGAAGACGACTTTCCTCACCCCCCCGGAGGCGAACTTTCAGGCCGGCTTCGTGGTTTATCCGGCCGGCGGAGAAATCGCCCGGCACGCGCACCTGCCGCTGGAACGCCATATCAACAGTACCTCGGAGGTTATCATCGTCCGCGAGGGGCATTGCGAAGTGGATATATACAACGATAAACGAGAGGTCGCGGCGACACGTGAGCTACGCGCTGGAGATATGGTGATAATGCTCGCCGGCGGTCACGGTTTCCGCCTGCTGGAGGATACCGTGCTCTGCGAGGTCAAACAGGGCCCTTACCTCGGCCTGGAAGAAAAGGAGCGCTTTTAAATATGATTCCGGTAAATGAGCCCCTGCTTAAAGAACTGGAGAAGGAATACATCACCGAGTGCCTCAAGACCGGCTGGATTTCCTCGGCGGGGCGCTTCATCGGCGAGTTCGAGGAGGGCTGGGCGGCCTACTGCGGCCGGCGATACGGGGTAGCGGTCAGCAACGGCACGGCGGCTCTTCAGGCTGCCGTGACCGCCCTCGACCTGGAGCAGGGCGACGAGGTTATCATGCCCACCTTCACCATCATCTCCTGCCCCCAGGCGGTCACCTATAATGGCGGTACTCCCGTCCTGGTGGACAGCGACCCGGAAACATGGTGCCCGGATATCAGCCAGATGGAAGCGAAAATCACCCCCCGCACCCGTGCCATTATGCCGGTGCACATCTACGGGCACCCCGCGGACATGGACCCCCTCCTCAAACTGGCTGAGAAGCACGGGCTGGCCGTCATCGAGGACGCCGCCGAGGCGCACGGCGCCGAGTATTTACTCGGGCACGACACCCCGGACGCAGACTGGCGGCGCTGCGGGGGCTTCGGGGACATGAGCTGCTTCAGCTTCTACGCCAATAAGCTCATCACCACCGGCGAGGGCGGCATGGTGCTGACCGACGATGAGGCTCTGGCCGAAAAACTGCGTTCCCTGCGCAACCTCTGCTTCCAGTCCGGTCGCCGCTTCTACCACGAGTCGCTGGGTTACAACTTCCGCCTGACGAACTTACAGGCTGCCCTGGGTCTGGCGCAGCTGGAACGGATGGAGCTAATCGTAGCCAAAAAGCGAAAGATGGGCAGGGAATATACCCGAAGGCTGCAGGATATACCCGGCTTACAGCTGCCGGTGGAGAAGCCCTGGGCGCACAGTGTTTACTGGATGTACGGAGTCGTGCTCTCCACAGACACCGGCATGGACAACGTCGAGTTCGCCCGGAGGCTGGTGGAAAGGGGGGTGGATACCCGCCCGTTCTTCCTGGGGATACACGAGCAGCCGGTCTTTCACAAGATGGGGTTGTTCGCCGGGGAGAAGTACCCCGTTGCCGAGAGGCTGGCGCGGCAGGGGCTTTACCTGCCGTCAGGCCTGGCACTGACCGATGAACAAATGGAGCAGGTATGCCAGGCTGTTAAAGAGGTACTCACCCGATGAGCGATGTCTTCGGCACAGACTACGCCCGCGCCTATGACGCCATCTACCACGAGAAGGACTATACGGCGGAATGCGACCTGCTGGAACAAATCTTTAAGAAATACTCCGCCAGCCCCGTCCGTAACGTTCTGGACCTGGGCTGCGGCACCGGCAACCACACCCTCCGCCTGGCCGAGCGGGGCTATAGCGTCACCGGTGTGGACTGCGCCCCGGAGATGCTCGCCATCGCCCGGGACAAGGCCGAGCAGCAAGGACTGAAGATTGCCCTCCACGAAGCGGATATCCGCAGGATTAACCTGGAAAGGACTTTCGACACTGTCCTGATGATGTTCGCCGTGCTGGGATATCAGGTGGAGAACGCCGACGTACTGTTAGCCTTACGTGCGGCGCGGGAGCACCTGCGTCCCGGCGGTCTGCTGGTGGCCGATGTCTGGTACGGCCCGGCCGTCCTGGTGCAGCGACCCGGCAACCGCACCCGTACCATCCGCGACGGCGACACAGCTATCGTCAGGGAATCCTCGGCAGAACTGGACATCCGTCATCATACCTGCCGGGTGCATTTCAGCCTCCACCGGAAGCGAGATAAAGAACTGCTGGCCGAGACCGAAGAAGAACACCGGATGCGCTTTTTCTTCCCCAAAGAGCTGGAGTTTTTTCTGGAAACGAGTGGCTTTCAGTTACTTCGCCTGGGCGCCTTCCCGGACTTCGAGCGGGAGCCCGACGAGAACACCTGGAACGCCATACTGGCAGCCAAAGCGACATAAAGGCATTATCCAGGGGAACGTCAGGCCCAATTGTTCAGGATGCATGTATTAGACACTTGAGTTCAGGCTTCTTCTATACTCACTACCGTTTAATTCTCTTCTGTTTTAATCTACTATCGTTACACGGCTCATCTGAAGCTAAACCTTGCTTTGCTTTACCATAAAGCACTATAATTAATCGTATAAACTGCCTGAAAAAATTTTCACATCGTAGCCTCCAAAGTAAGTGATGAAGATTGCCATAATCCTGGGCACCCGACCCGAAATAATCAAGTTGTCTCCGATAATAAGGGAGCTTGAGAGACAGAAGGCAGACTTCTTCGTTCTGCATACGGGGCAGCACTACAGTTACCTGCTCGATAAAGTCTTCTTCGACCAGCTTAAACTTCCGCAACCAGGATATAATACCGACGTCGGTTCTGGTTCGCATGCCGAAGAGACGGGCAAAATGCTCATGGGGATAGAGAAAATATTACTGGTGGAAAAGCCGGACGTCATTCTCGTCGAGGGAGATACCAACAGTATTCTTGCCGGAGCTCTCGCTGCTGTGAAATTGAATATAAAGGTAGGGCACGTTGAAGCGGGGCTGCGCTCTTACGACAGGGGTATGCCTGAGGAGATAAACCGGATACTAACCGACCATATTGCCGATTATCTCTATGCCCCCACACCAAAAGCCAGGGAAATCCTTCTCGGAGAGGGAATCCAGGAAGAGAAGATTTTTATCACCGGCAATCCCATCGTAGACGCCGTCAACCAGAACCTTGAGCTTACCAGGAGTAAGAATGATACTCTTAAAAACCTGGACCTCAAGGAAAAGCAATATTTCCTGGTAACATTACACCGGCAGGAGAATGTGGATAACCGGTCGAAGCTGACGGCTATCTTCGAAGGTTTAAGCAGGGTCGCTAATCAGTTCGGCCTGCCGATAATCTACCCCATCCACCCCCGCACTCAAAAACGATTGAAAGAGTTCGGTATTGAACCGCAACACCTTAAAATAATCGAGCCTCTGGGTTTCCTGGACTTTCTTCAGATTGAGAGTAACGCCAGACTTATCCTTACGGATTCCGGCGGCATTCAGGAAGAAGCCTGTATCCTGAGAGTACCCTGCGTGACGCTGAGAGATAATACGGAAAGGCCCGAGACCCTGGAGGTCGGCGCCAATGCCCTGGCAGGGGCATCACCCGATGACATCGTAAGACATGTCACCACCATGCTCCGGAGGAAAAACGACTGGCTGAATCCCTTCGGGGACGGTAAGGCGGCGGAAAAAATTTTAAAGACCCTTGCGGAGGTATGACATGGCTAAAATACTGGTTACGGGCGGCCTGGGATTCATCGGCTCGAATCTGGTCCCCGAGCTCAGGGGAAGAGGGCACGATGTCTGGGTTTGCGACCTCACCAATTCCGGGGCGGTCAACTACACCCGCTGCAATGTAAGTGAATACCGACAGCTGGAAAAAATTTTCGAAAGCCATGTCTTCGACTATGTCTATCACCTTGCCGCCGAATACGGACGCTGGAACGGCGAGGACTATTACGAGAACCTGTGGCTGACCAACGTTATCGGGACCAAAAACCTTATCCGCATTCAGGAGAAGAAGAAGTTCAAGATGATTTTCTTCTCGAGCGCCGAGGTGTACGGTGACTATACCGGGAAGATGAGCGAGGATGTCATGGACAAGGTTGCCATCAAGCAGATGAACGATTATGCCATGACCAAGTGGGTAGGAGAGATGCAGGTATTAAATTCAGCCGCCATGTTCGGCACGGAGACGGTGCGAGTGCGTCCCGTCAATGCCTACGGCCCGCATGAACATTATACGCCCTATCGCGGCGTTATCCCCATGTTTATCCATAAAGCTCTCACGGACGAGCCGTATACCGTACATATGGAACACAAACGTATTTTCGACTATGTTGAGGATACCTGCCGTACCTTCGCTAACATTGTCGATAACTTCAAGCCGGGAGAAGAATATAACGTCGGTGGCCGGGAAGAATGGGAGCACGACATCAAGTATGTCTCCGACCTTATCTTAGAGTGCCTGAATAAGGACGACTCCAGGGTGACGTATAAAGATGCGGAGCCTTTCACCACACAGGTTAAGCATATGGACTTCTCAAAAATAAGGCGCGATTTGAACCACGACCCCAGGGTGCCTCTGGAGGAAGGTATTCCGAGGACCATCGAGTGGACAAAGAAGGTAATGGGCCTGTAATAAATAGTGAGCCTGTTTCTACAAGAGCGTACCTTTCTTTGCAGAAAATACCGAGACGTGAGACATGAATATCCTTTTTATCCACGAAGTTGACTGGCTAAGCAAGGTAGTATTCGATATACACAGCCTTTCCGAGGCTCTATCCTTATCAGGGCATAAAGTCTTCGCCATCGACTACGAGAACCCGTGGCGTCGGAACGGCTTCCGGGACTGGGCCGACCTGAAGACGAGGGAGTACGCAGGAATATCCCGGGCTTTTCCGGGGGCATCGGTAACTTTGAGACGTCCCGGCTTTATAAAAATTCCCGGCCTGAGTCGTCTCTCCGCGGGTTTTACCCACTACTCGGAAATTTCCAGGACCATCCGCGAGGATAATGTCCAGGCCATCGTTCTCTACAGCGTCGCTACCAACGGTTTACAGGCGCTCCATCTGGCCAAGAAGCACCACATCCCCCTGGTGTTCAGAGCTATCGATATACTCAACCAGCTGGTGCCGTATCCGGTGGTGCGTCCTCTGGTCAGACTCATCGAAAAAAGGGTCTATTCCCGGGCGGATATGATTCTCTCTCTCACCCCCAACCTCTCCCGCTATGTTATCGAACATGGAGCCAGAGAGGACCGGGTAAAGCTGCTGCTCATGCCGGTGGATACGAATATTTTCCACCCGGCTATCGATGCGTCCGACCTCCGTCAAAAATGGGGGTTCGGCCAAAACGACAAAATTATTCTCTTCATGGGCACCCTGTTCGATTTCAGCGGCCTGGACGCCCTCATTTCACACTTCCCCGAAGTCGTGAAACAGGTTCCAGAGGCGAAATTGCTGGTGGTGGGCGACGGCCCGCAGAGGCCTCGCCTAGAAGAAATTATCGCCCGGTTCGGCCTGCAGGAACGGGTTATCATCACCGGTTTTCAGCCCTACGAAGATATGCCCCGCTATATTAACCTGGCTACGGTATGCATCAACACTTTCAACATCACCGATGCTACCAGAGACATCTTCCCGGGTAAAGTAGTGCAATTTCTGGCCTGTGGTAAAGTGTTAATAGCGACCGCCCTGCCGGGATTGACCGCCGTAATATCCGGAGAAAAAGAGGGGGTAGTTTATGCCGACAGCGCTGACGGCATGTTAGAGAAGATAGTCTGGCTGCTGACATCGGTGGAGGCAAGACAGAAGCTGGAGCAGGCTGGCCTGAGCTATGTGACGAAGGTACACGGTTATGATAAAATAGTTTATGAGCTTGAGAAGCGATTGGAAGAGGCAATAGAGGAGAAACGACATGGATGATTACCGGGGTGCATATCAAGGTAAGAATATCGTGATTACCGGCGGGGCCGGCTGCATCGGCTCGAACCTCACCAGGGCTCTTATCGAGGCTAAAGCATCTCAAATAACCGTCATCGATGACCTTTCCGCTGCGGCGAGGTGGAACATCCCGGACGACCCCGGCGTTCTTTTTATTTACGGGAGCATACTGAACGAAGAAGCCTTAAAGAGGGCATTCTCGAAAAAGGTCAACTATGTCTTTCACCTGGCAGCCCATTTCGCCAACCAGAACTCGGTGGACAACCCGGAGACCGACCTCCTGGTCAACGGACAGGGCACGATAAAGGTCCTGCAATACTCACACCTGGCCAGGGTAGACAGGGTCGTTTTCGCCTCATCGGGCTGCTCCGTCTACGGCAGCCAGGCGCCCCTGCCTCTTAAAGAAGACTTCGTTTCCCTTCACCTGGATACGCCCTACCAGATTACCAAGCTCCTCGGCGAACTCTACTGCAACTTCTTTTACAACCACTACGGCCTGCCCGTGGCCATCGCCCGGTACTTCAACGTATTCGGGCCCGGCGAGATACCGGGGGCTTACCGCAACGTGATTCCTAACTTTATCTGGACGGCGCTACACAATAAGCCGCTGGTTATTACCGGCACCGGTGAAGAGACCCGGGACTATACTTTCGTCGATGACATCGTCGACGGCACCCTGCGGCTGGGGGCTTTTGACAAGGCGGTCGGCGATGCCTTCAACCTGGCCTCGGAGACAGAAACGAAAATTACCGATATCGCCAGTATCATCAACGAACTTACGGGTAACACCGCCGGCGTCAAGTTCGGTACGAGGCGAGACTGGGATAAGATTGTCCGTCGGCGCGCCTCCATCGAGAAAGCGAATAAGACTGTCGGCTATGCTCCCAAGACGGATATTAAGGCAGGCATCGGCCGGGTCCATGACTGGATTAAGGAGAACAGGGACAGGATAGAGAGGGACGCCAAATTTTAAACTAAAGGGGCGCTATGCCAGACAAGCTCAGGGTTGGAATAGTCGGCTGCGGTGCTATCGCCGGCATAAGACACATCCCGGCGTTCCTGAAATTGAAAAGCAACGTCGTCCTTCAGGCCGTCTGCGATAAGAATGAAAGCCTTGCCGAGAGTACCGCCCGCAAGTATAGCATTCCCGGCGTTTATTCCGAACTCTCGCAAATGCTCTCGAAAGAAAAACTCAATATAATTGACATTTGCACACCGCCGCAGGTTCATACACCGCTTACCGTCGAAGCTCTGGGAAGCGGCTGCCACGTGATACTGGAAAAACCCATGGCGCTGAAGACCACCGATTGTGATGAGATGATAAACGCCGCCCGGGAAAAAAACTTGAAGCTGTGCGTGGTTCATAACCAGCTTTTTTACCCACCCGTCACTAAGGCCAGGAAGCTGGTAGCCGGGGGCGACATCGGTGATTTTATCGGTATGAGGATATTTATGTCCGACCCTCGCGATGAGATGATAATGA
Source organism: uncultured Dehalococcoidaceae bacterium (assembly GCA_964500415.1). Taxonomy (GTDB): domain Bacteria; phylum Chloroflexota; class Dehalococcoidia; order Dehalococcoidales; family RBG-16-60-22; genus JAFGPF01. Next base: position 22,143 of record CAZCOB010000004.1, read on the forward strand.
GGGAGGACTACTGGATTCACAAGTTGCCGGGGGGTGTTATCGACGAGACGGGGCCTCACCCGGTATATAAGTCAATCGCCTTCATCGGCAATGTGAAAAACGCCGAAGTCTACGCCACCAGTCGCCTTGAGCACCCGTGGGCGCCGTTCGACGAATTCCAGATAGAACTGGAGGGCGAGAAAGGTTACAGCTCCATCGTTATCTCCTACAGCAGCAACCGTCGCGCCTCTACCATCGACCTCCTGGGTACGGAAGGCTCCCTGCACCTGGACCTGCTGAGTATGCTGCTATATCGGGAGGGGAGAAACAGGTCAATGGCACCCGCTTCGCTGGCCCGCCATGCCCTCGGTACTGCCTGCCGGATTACAGGTGGTGTTATCGGGAACGCCATCAAGGTATTAACCGGCAGGGGTGAATTTTACGGGCACGACACCATCATCAGCCAATACATCGATAGCGTGTTGAATGATAGCGAGCCCCCGATCACCGGTGAAGAAGGCCGGGAGACGACCCGGGCTCTGGAGATGGTGGTAGCAAAATTGCAGGAGAGATGATTTGCTCGAGACAATCGGACGCACAGGCTACCAATTTCTACCCGAGAAAGTCAAGGATTATGTTAAGAGAATACGCGATAATAATATTAAGGCAAAAAGAGTTGACCTTCCATATTTAACAGAAGATCAGTTCAAGAGTATATTAGTTGATAAACTAGGATTAAAATCAGGCGATACTATCTTTATTCATAGTTCTCTCAACGCGCTCAAGTTAGGCTTTCAACCTCTTCAAATGCTGACTATCATCAAGGATATAATTGGTGAGGGAGGAACCATGCTTGTTCCCACATACCCCAGGCAACCATCTTATCAGTTTCTAATAAGTGGGGAGAGCTACGATGTCAGAAATACTCCCTCATACACCGGGGCATTCACTGAATTGTTGAGAACGCAACCACAGGCAATAAGAAGCCTTCATCCCACTAAATCGGTCTGCGCTTTAGGCCCCTTAGCCCGAACCCTTACAGAATCTCACCAAAATTCACCTTATCCCTATGATGAGTGCAGCCCTTACTATAAAATTATGCATTATCATGGTGTGATTATCGGATTAGGTGTTACCACGCACTATTTATCCTTTGTTCACTGCATCGACGACGCATTAAAAGAAGAATTCCCGGTGATGCCTTATCATAAGAAATGCTTTAAAGCCAGATGCATTAATTATGAGGGAGAATTAGAAATTGTCGAGACATACGGGCATAACATGCATAAGATGAATCATAGTGTTCCCAGATATATGAACAAATACATTTCCGAAAAAGCATGCCAGCAATTAAAATCATATGACAGAGATTTCTTCAGGGCCGATGCCGGGCAATTGTTCAATGAGATGCTTGAATTAGCCAGGAGGAATATTACAATCTATCCCAAGATATCCTACAAATTGAAGAGATTGATATGAAATTGGGTTTAGTGCTTACCAATGACTGGGAGTTGTATGGCGATGGGTCGGGTGATTACTTCGAGCTTCAGCATAAGCCGCTGGAATCATTACTAGATGTCATAGATAATCAGGGTGCCAGGATTACTATCATGGCAGAGGTGGGGCAGCAATGGGCACACCAGAAAATCAGCGAGCAGGAACCCTGGGCCCGCGAAATTGCTGATAGCTGGGAAGCTATTCTAAAAAAAGCTGTTAAAAGGAAAGCTGATGTTCAGCTTCATCTCCATCCCCAGTGGTTAAATGCTCACTTCGAGCACAGGAAGTGGCATGTTGATTTCAGTCAGTGGGCTATTTCAAGCCTGCCGGAGAATACTGTGGAAGAGGTCTTGAAACGAGGTAAACGCTATCTTGATGGCTTACTGCAAACGGTTGACCCGGGCTACAGGTGCATTGCTTTTAGAGCCGGCGATTATCAAATTGAACCATCTGCAGCGGTCATCCGCGGTTTATTAAGTGCGGGAATAATCTGTGATTCTTCGGTCACAAAAGGTATGTATCTCCCACCATACTGTGACTTCAGAGACGCCCATTCGAATTTCCTGCCGTGGATTGCTTCCGAGAAAGATATTAAATACAGTAATCACGATAAAAAGGGACTGCTGGAGATACCCATTTGCTCTTACGAGACCGTTACTTCACTCGTCTTACGGGAGTTGTTTCCACAACTATCAAACCTCCTCAGTTTCCGCGTAAGAATAAACCGGCAGGACCGTGAATGGCTGGCTCGAAATAACAGAGAGAAATTAAAAAAATATCCTCTGCTTAAACGTCCCTTTATGACCAGGAACATAAAGTCATTCAAATGGCTATCGTCAATATTTATTTCTAAGGGCAGCGTTCAGCTGGATTACGATAAACTACCGCCGAATATTTTTGTCAAGTGTCTGCAAAGGGTTATTGACAGCGATGAAGCTCAAAGATGGGTTGAAAGACCGGTAGTAATTCCGGTGGTGGCCTCGGGCCATGTTAAAGCAATGTGTGATTGTGATAATATTGTGCGTATTATAAAAGAAATCAAACATAGTCTGGGAGACAAGGTTGTTTTTTGGACGTTGAGTGAAGCAGTAGAATCATGGATGAAGGAAATAACATAGGTTCGTTTTAACGCTATGATTAGTTCAAAGTCTGAATAGAGGTTATTCAAATTATGCCAGAGGCAGCCCCTCAAAAAGTAACCGAGAAGGAACTGGTCAGGCGCTACTGGGACGACAGCCCCTGTGGCACCGACGGTATTACCTACCCCGAGGCCTCACGGGAATACTTCGAGGCGATGGCTGATAACCGGAAGAAGCTGGAGCCTTTTATCGCCGAGTACGCTCAGTTTGACAGGTGGGCGGGCAAAGAGATACTGGAGGTCGGGTGTGGTGCCGGTGCCGACCTGCTCCGGTTTGCTCAGGCTGGAGCGCAGGTGGTGGGAATTGATTTATCTATCAGGTCTGCCTCTTTAGCCAAATCGAGGTTACACGCCTACGACTGCCAGGGTGAAACCATGGTTTCGGACGCAGAGAACCTGCCGCTCAAGAGTAGTGAAATCGACCTCACTTATTCCTGGGGAGTTCTCCACCATACACCAGACCCTGAAAAAGCCATTGGCGAGATTTACAGGGTGACTAAATCAGGTGGCAGTATCTGCATTATGCTCTATAACCGGCACTCGCTGGTCGCCCTGCAGATGTATTTGTTATTCGGCCTGCTCCGCGCCAGGCCATTTCGAAGTCTGAAAGATATACTGGCCAAACACCATGAGAGCCCGGGCACAAAAGCCTATACCCTGGCCGAGGTACGACAGATGTTTTCGGCATTTGATGAATTAAAAATCCGGACTCACTTTACCCCTTATGACCTCCGTTATAAAAGAAATAGCTACCTTCCCCGGTGGTTGGGCAGGATTATCCCCAAGCGTTTCGGCTGGTTCATAATTATACGCGGACGAAAGCCTTAAGGAGGTATGTTTATAAATGGCCGGTATCTGCGGCGTCATCGGAGCCAGTGATAAAACCCTGGTAAGGAGGATGATACCGCTCCTGGAGCATAGGGGTGGAGAAACGGAAATCCTCACGGGTGACGGCGTAACCGTGGCCATAATCCGCCGCAGTAAAGAAGCCGGGATATATGAAGATGACAGGTTCTGTATCGCTGCTGACGCAGATATCTATGCCATCGGCGACCACCTCATAAACGACCCAGCGGATGTTACAGCTCACATAGCGCAAGCCACCCCGGTTGAGGATATCGTCAAAGACCTGCGGGGTAGTTTCGCTATGGCGATAATTGATAAAGGAAGCGGTAAAAACAAACTGACTCTGGCACGGGACGTGTTCGGCACAAGGTCGATGTATTACTATCAGAACGGCCATACTCTATACTTCGCCTCCGAAATGAAGTGTTTTCTGGCCATCCCGGGCTTCAAGCCCGAAGTCAACGTGAACGCGCTGTATTATTACCTGTCCGGCGGCTATACACCAGACAGGGATACCCTGCTCAGCGGTATTTATAAAGTCATGCACGCAGAAATCGTGCAGTTCGAAGACGGTGAACTCAACCGCAAAAGGTACTGGACACCCATCGCTGCCGATTCCGGGCCGGATGACCCCGATTACTGGGCGCAGACCTTCTGGGAAGGCCTGCAAAACAGTACCAGAGAGATGTTGCCGCCGCGTGAAACCCGGGTGGGGATAATGCTGAGCGGAGGGTTGGATTCGAGCCTTATTGCCGCCGCCATACGGCACGTAGATGGAAAGCGTCATATAACGGCGTTCTCGCTCGATTATGGCAACAGCTACGAACTGGAAATAGCCAAAAACCTGGCGAAAAGACTTGATTTCGACCAAAAAATCGTCAAGATAGACTACCAGGTTCTCCGGGAAGACCTGCGAAAGCTGCAATGGATATACGACGAGCCCATTATAAAGTTCACCTTCATCCCAACTTATCATATTTTCAATGCCGCTAAAGATTATGTCGACGTATTGTTTACCGGCGATGGGGGGGATGAAATGTTTATGGGCTACCGGAACGACTACTGGGAAGAGCCGTTCGTTATCAAATTTTCTTCTAAACTGGGTTTCCTCAGGAAACCGCTCCTGAAAACAGGTGAAAAAATACTCAGGCCCATAGCGAGAAGGAGCTCCAGGGAAATTCTCTCCCTGGGTACGGAATTCTTCGCCAGAACATACGCGAGCCACCCGAACTGGCCATACCGTGTGGCCTCACGAATCTTTGAGGCATGCCTGCACGAGGAAGAATTGTCGCGGCTTTTCCCGAAGAGTCATGTTCCAAAGATAACGGAAGAAACGGTGAAGGCGATAAATCAGACGGCACCGATGGGAATGATTGAAAAAATATCGCATACCCTGATTAACGGTCATCTGCAAGACGACCTGCTGCGGCTGGATAAAGCGACCGCCGTCACCGGGGTTAATACGAGAAGCCCGTTACTCGACCCGAAATTGTTACCTGTTTCACTGAGAATTCCGCCGGGTTTGAAATACCAAAATAAGACTACCAAATACCTGTTTAAATACATGTTTAAAAAGTATAACCTCCTGCCCGACGAGTTGATTAATCCAAAGATAAAAACAGGGCTTAATGCCCCCCTTACACAGTGGCTGAACGAAGTCTCTTTCCGAGATAATTTCAACAACCTGATACAAACGAATACCGTTTTACCGGAGATAAACATGGACTACGTAAAAGGATTCTATCCGCCGAAAACTTATGTCCAGTCTTTAAAGTCCTGGAGTCTTGCGGCTTTACTATTGTGGACCAGAGTTATTCTTTCCGGAGAGGTACGCTAAATGCCCGAAGCTCCGAATGAGACAGGCAAGGTCATCCTGGTAAGGTCGAACCTGGCCGACCGGGATATCAGGTCGCCTAAAGAGATAAAAGCCCTGCTTAAGGGTGGATATTCAGTTACACTACTGAGCTGGGACAGGGAATGCAAGTCCGATAAAGCTGAAAAACCCGAGGGATATGAGGAGATACGGCTAAGGTGCCGGGCTCCCTGGGGTATCGGAGTCCTGCCTTTTCTACTGGTCTGGTGGGGCTTCGTACTTTTTCGCCTGTTTACATTAAAGTGGGACGTGGTACATGCGATAAATGTAGATAACGCTATCCCCGCGATAATCGCTGCCAGATTAAAGAGAAAGCTGGTTATCTACGAAATTCTTGATGTCTATGAAGAAGGATTGGGATTGCCCGGAGTGATTAGAGTTGTCTCTATGTATATGGACAAGTTGTTCATGCGCTTTGCCGATGCCATAATTGTGGCTGATAAGGCGCAGGTCGAGGGTATAGGCGGCATTCCGAACAAAAGGGTTGTCCCCATCTACGATTCGCCTCCCGGTCTTTCGACTGATGTAGATATCAGCTATCCTGAAAATGAAGCTTTTACATTGTTCTACGCCGGGGTATTTTCCCGGTTGAAGCGGCTGAATATAGACAAGGTTATGGAAGCTGTTAAGGACATCGATGGCGTCAAGCTGGTTATGGCCGGGTATGGCGACCTTACCGGTGAAATTGAAGAAATGTCCAAACAGATGCCTGATAAGATAGAATTTATCGGCAAGATAAGCTATGCTGAAGTAATCGAAAGGGGGCGAAAGGCCGACCTTTTTTTCAGCCTGCGGGACCCCGTAGTCCCTACCAATCGTTATACCTGCGGCAGTACCCTGTTCAATGCTATGAGCATCGGCAGGCCGATGCTGGTTAATAAAGGAACCTCGACAACAGCCAAAGTAGTCGAGGAGAACTGCGGTATCGTGGTGGATGCCGATAACCTTGATGAAGTGAAAGCGGCAATCATAAAGCTGAGGGATAACCCGGCGTTATGCCGGGAGCTTGGCGCTAATGCCCGCCGGGCCTACGAGCATCGGTATAGCTGGGAAATTCAGGAGCAATGGCTACTCAACCTCTATCGGGAGCTAGGTAGCCGTAACCAAGTGAATCGTTAGAATATGATTAAAGGAAACAGGTAATGGCGGCACTGGAGATTATATCTGATTTTATCAGAGGCAAGCACACCTGGGGCCAGATGACCAACCTAGCGAGGTACGCACTGGGCAAGAAGGGGAGTATCGTAAGCTGGCAGCCGATAGACATCTCGGTATTCCTGACCTTCCGCTGTAACCTGAGCTGCGACATGTGCCTGACGCACTCAACAAAATTCAGCGACCCCTGGGGTCAAAAGCCCACGAAAGACGTCGACTTCAAACTGTTCAAAGAAATTCTGGCCAAGTACAAAAACGCGCTTACCGTAAATATTATCGGCAATGGCGAACCGCTGCTGCACAAAGACCTCTTCAAGATGATAGACTACGCCTCCAATACGATGAAGATGAACGTCAACTCCAGTTCCAACGGCATTATCCTCGACAAATATGTTGAGCAAATCGTGGATTCTCCTCTCAAGCACTTCAATATCAGCATCAACGGCCACAACCGCGAGGAGTTCCACCGGATGACGGGTATGCCCCCGGAACTTTTCGACACGATACGCGATAATACCGTCAGTCTGGTCAAGGCAAAGAAGGCGAGTGGTTCCAGGCTTCAGATAGCAGCTACCTTCATTCTGGACAAATTGAATTACCGTTTTCTTGAGGATACCATTTACTTCGCCGATAGCCTGGGGGTGGACCAGATTGCATTTTTCCAGTTCCTTCCCTCCCCGGTAGCAGGCTTCACGACCGAGGAGCGTTGCCTCTTCGCCGACGATGCCAGGCTGCTGGAAGTACTTGATAGAGTGAAAGCACTACCCCCCCGAATAATGGAGAAGGTGACACTGCCGGTGCTGCTGGACAGAACAATCGGCAATAATAAGTACTGCACCGTCTGGCTGTATAACATCAGTGTCGATGGGGATAGAAACGTGGGGGGCTGCTGCTGTCAGTTGCTTGACCTGTCCACAAGCGGTACGTTTGACGAAGAAGACCCGTGGAACAACGCCTCTTTTCAGGAGATGCGCCGCAGGTTTATCGACCCCGAGTCACCGCTTCTGGAGCCGTGTACCTGGTGCTACAATAATTCAAGCTATATACGAGACTGGACTTCTGTCTCAAATCCTGTCTACCGTTTCTTTCGCCGGCTGTCTCACCTGCAGCAGAAATGAAAGAGTCTCACATTATGAGCAAAGGAAGACCTCAGAAGATATGCCTCGTTGCCGGCCCATCGGAACAGGGGCGGGGCGGCTACATAATGACACGTAACCTTATCCGTGTACTGGAATCAGCCGCAGGAGATGCCGCCCAAAGTGGTACCGTTGATGATATTGCAGGCACCAGAGTACACCTTATCGCCGAGGACTGCCGAATCGGTAGCCGGTGGATGCTGCTACGGGTATTATCGGTTATTATAGCGCAGCTTAAGAATACCGGCAGGCTGCTGCGACTGGACAAGGATGTCTCCGTAGTCTTTTTCACCAGCGGGCCCACCTTTTTCCTGCCGATGCTGGTAGCAGGGTTGCTGGGGAAAAAGGTGGCATACTTTATTTCGGGGCTCACCGGCAGCGAGGCGATACGCCGGGTTAACAGGCTAATCTACGAACGGACTCTCTTCGGCACCGGCGGCAGGTTATTCCCGTGGGTTCTTGCCATTCTGGAAAGGCTAAACTATAGCCTGACCGATGTACTGGTTGCCGAATCAGCCGGTCTCGCCGAGCAGATAGCCTCAGATATAAGAGGCAGTAAGCCCGTAGCCAATGGGGCTCTCTTCGTAGATACCGGGGTCTTTACGCCGAAAACGAAGTTGACTCAAAGGGCAAACACGGTCGGTTACTTCGGAGCCCTGACCACCTATAAGGGGGCGGCGAACCTGTTCCGGGCTGTCCCTCTCATTCTTGAACAGAAGGATGATGTCCACTTTGTCATCGCCGGGGAAGGGCCGGCGCTGTTCGATGGGAAGAAATACCTGAGCGAGAGTAAAAACGGCCAGGATTCAAGGGTGGACATCGTGGGAAAGGTAGACCACGAGACTATGCCCGGCTACCTAAATAAGGCCAAGCTGGTGGTACTCCCCTCTTACGGAGAGGGACTGCCAAACGTGGTTCTGGAAGCGATGGCCTGTGGTGCCATTGTCCTGGCAACGCCGGTAGGAGCTATACCGAACCTGATAAAAGATGCTGAAACAGGCTTCATCATGGAGGACAACTCCCCAGAGTGCATCGCCCGTAATGTCATCAGGGCTTTGAATCATACCGACCTCGGTGAGATTTCTCACCGGGCGCGTATTTTGATGGAGAAGGAATATACCTGCGAGAGAGCCATAGCGAGATTCCGCTATATACTAGGTATCCTGAAGCAGCAGCGTGAAAGGTAAATTAATGCATTCTGGAAAAAATTTTCCCCTTTGGCTTCTCCAAGGGTTTAGTGTTCATTTAGATAAAATCCTGGCAATCATGGGGCTCTTTCTGGGCATATTCATAAGTCTAATGCCCATACTCAGGAGTGAGTCCGGCTCGATATCCGTTACTTTTGGTATAGCTCTGTTCCTGCTCTGTGCCGTCTACCTGGGACTGAGACTGGGTAAAAGACCTCTAGAGGTGCCCCGCCTGGAGGCCGGGCGTTCTGCCTACCTGATTATCAACATATTGTTTTTCTCGATATTCGCCTACAGTCTGTTATCGCTGTACCTCCGGTCGGACCCATATGTCAGGCCTACCGGCTATTTTGTTTCCTTATTCGTTTTAATAGGTCTGCTGGTGGTGGAGATACTGTTCCTGCCCGATAAGAAATCATATGTCCCTCTTGTATTACTGAAAATAATTTTAATCCCGCTGAGTATAGAATGGTCACAAATGCTTTTTTTCCCCACCGTTATTAATGCCGATTCCGCTTTTCATCAGTCGTTTACTCAGGAGATGCTAGCTACAGGAACTATACCCAAAGGCTGGGGCTATTTCCATTTCCCGGTAATGCATCTCGTGAATGGAATCGCTTCTTCAATTACTGGCCTGAGCTACAAAATGGCCGGCGTGTTTTTTACCTCGTTCATGCAGATAACCTGTATTTTACTGTCGGTTTTTCTCCTGGGTAAGCTTATTTTTGAGGATAGGGTCGGCCTGCTGGCCGCCCTGCTTCTGGGCACGGTGAGTTGTTTTATCTACCGTTCTTACTGGGTACTTCCGTATAGCTTCGGCGCAGTTTTTATATCACTGTTTATCTACTTGCTGTTTAAGCGAGAACAGAGCCACCATGCTGCTATGGTGACTTTGCTCTCCTTTCTTCTCATAGCCGTGTCAATTTTTTCACATCAATTGATTGCCCTGTGGATGATAATACTGCTAATAGCCTTTTGGGTTGGGGCCAGAATTATCGATAAAATGGGGCGGGGTCAGGAGAATTTGCCCGTAGTGACTCTTAATATTGTTCTGCTGTCCACTATAGGAATGTTCGCCTGGTGGATGTATGTCACCGGCGACCTTATATCGATGCTGGGCTTAATGAAACAGAATTTTAGTATGGGAACCATGAACCAGCTTCAGGTTGTTATACCCGAGGCCGAACCGTACACCTACGAGATACCGGAGGGCATTCTATTTTTTAACAATATAGGCAAGCTGCTGGTTTGTGCCATCGCGGTTATCGGTTGTTTTTATATGGTGTCTTACAAATCAAGAAATCCGTACACCTTCAACCTGGCGGTGGGTGGGATAGTATTGTTGGGTATAGTATTCTTCGGAGTGATAAATTACGGGACATACGATATTTTATTCTACAGGTGGGAGTATTATTCACACATCCTTTTATCCGTACCGCTGGCTGTCTCGTTCTACCTGCTTTCGGCAATGGTCAGGTCGAAATTTATCAAGGTTCCATTACTTACGTCCGTGGTAATTATTCTCTCCTTCCTGATAATCATGAACACGCGTGGAAACATGGACAGGCCGCTGTTCCCCGATATGTCAAACCCCCGACAGGCGTATACGGTGTCCGAGATGCAAGCAGTAGAGACTATCCTGGAAGTGTCCGATGGCGATATAGTACTTGATGGGACGGCAGCGGCTATGATTCCCTTTAGACAATCGCTTCATCGAATAATCAGCATCGAGGGTAACAGAGCTTTTTTCACCAAGGACTTTTCTGAATATCGGTATGCCGTTATCGTTATCAGGGAAGAATTCGTTCGGAAGGCGATGCCTCTTCTGAATGCAACGATTAAATTGGATTATAACATCAACCAACTCCTGGCCGAAGAGGGTTTTTCCCGTATTTATACAGTCGGCCCGGTTAGTGCTTTCCTCGATAATTCTAATCGTTAGAACAGTTCATACTTAAAATATTCGTAAATCCGGTGAACCCTGGACCAGGCGCCCTTGCCCGCGTATGATATCATGAGGTTGAAATCGTTATAGATATCCAGCGGCTTTAGCCTGAACGCGCGATTATAATGTTCCCTGGCTGCGGCGATATCATCAATCGCCATATACATGCCGGCAAGCTCTTTATGAAAAAACGCCCGCTCGTTTTTATTCAGATAGGAATGCAAGCTCGACATGCCGTTCTCCCTGATGGCTTCCAGCATGGCTTCGTCGGCCTGTCCCGTGGCCAGACGGATAGCCAGGTAGTGACACAGGAGCGACTCTTCTCTTCTGGTCGTACCGATACTTTCGCGGTGGAACCTCAGTTTGTATAATATTTTCTTCAGGTTCCTCGCCTGGTTATGCCGGGTGATTCTCAGCCACAGCTCGTAGTCCTGGCCGTACCGGAACAGTTCGTTATATCCACCCAGTCTATCGAGTACCGCCTTCCTGACCATTATGGAGCCGTGGCTGAAATGGTTACGCTTGAGAAGCTTCCGTCCGGGCTTCGACGGGGGTATTATTTTCCCCACCACCCTGCCTTCCTCGTCAATACGGTAAACGCTGGTGCCCAGCATCACCACATCGGGGTGTTTCTCCAGATAGCTTATTTGTTCCTGGAAGCGGGCAGGCAGGGAAATATCATCGGCGTCCTGCCTGGCAATATATTCGCCGCGTGCCTGTTCGATAGCTTTGTTGAGGGACCTGGTCAGGCCGATGTTCTCACCGTTCGCGATAACCCGGATACGGCTGTCCGGGTAGCCTCGTATTATCGAGAGCGAGCTATCCGTGGAAGCGTCGTCAACGATGATGAACTCAAAATCGGTAAATGTCTGCTGGAGGATGCTATCTATAGCATCCCGGAGATACCTTTCCCCGTTATAGACGGACATGATTACGCTTATCTTAGGTTTAGCCATTTTAAGCCCTTAAGACTCCCCTATCACGGCTGTTTGTATGGTGTAATATCGCCACTCCCGTGATTTCTTAAATGGATTGAAGCGGAACAGGAGATTCAGCAGATTAAAGAGGTACTTAATCAGAAAGTGCCGGTTCTGCAGCTCCATGAAGACCACCGGATGGGTCTTTATTATATTTATTTCACTACCGAAATACTCATTGAGCAACTGGCGGAAATCCGATTCAAAAAATTCCTGAACGTGCATTTTATCGAGAGGTTCCTCGGTAAATCGTAAAGGTGTAGTAATGATTATCTTGCCCTTCCCGTCGAAGACCCTCTTTATTTCCGTCAGCATTGCCTGCGGGTCTTGAAGGTGCTCGATAACATCGGACGAGACAACGTAGTCAAAGCTGTCTGGAGGAAACGGCAAATGGTACGCTGAGGCTTCAATAAACTCTATATTAGAATCAGACTTTGTTTTTTCGCGGGCAAAGTGTATGGCATCAGCGGAAGAGTCAATACCGGTGACATGCGCTCCGGTCCGACGGGCAAGGAGATAGCTCAGAGCACCGTCGCCGCAGCCGACGTCCAGCAGCCGCTTGCCTTCACAATGTCCGAGCTGACCGAGTGCAATTTCGTACCTCGCGGCGACAAAGATATTTCTCCGTGTAATAGACCAGCTTATCTGCCCCCAGTGGTAGCCGGGGCCTCTCTTGTGGTACTTGTCGAACTGTATCTCTTCATTCATAGAGTTCTTATCCCTTTTTCACCGCCACGATAAAGTACCCGGAGACAAACGAACTCAGGAACCTGGAGTTCCTAACGAAGGCGCGATTATCAAGCTTCACCATGAGGTTGAGTAGCGGCAACAACCAGTAGAGCAGTAAAGCCAGGCGTGTTCTGGCATTTATAATGGCTCGCTTGACCATGTCGCCGAGGACTGAGAAGTAAAGCCCCTGCTTCTTTAACTTGATAACCTCCAGCCCTGCCCTAGCCAGCATGCTCCTCAGTTTCACGTCGGTGAAACGCTGGAAGTCCTGAGGGTCGGCGTGAACATTGGCAATGAAGGGAACGGAGAGGACCAGCGCCCCGCCCGGTTTGAGTACCCGGGAGATTTCCTCCACGACATCTTCCGGGTATTCTACGTGCTCCAGCAGCTCCGTGCACCTGACGCAGTCTGCGGAGTGTGATTTCACCGGTATACTGCGGACATCGGCCAGAATGTGTGGTCGATGGGCGGCGTTAATATCAATGACCACCCGGTTAATACCTTCCGATAATTTATAAGTACCCCTCTCCCGGCCTCCACCAACATCCAGGGTGATGCCCTTCATGTATCCCCGGGCTTCTTCAAGGTCTTTATCCAGCTGTATTCTTCGGTATGAGCGCATCTAAACTACCTTCGTGATGGTGGTTGTTCTATAGATAATGCCGGGTAACGAGGTCTACCCATTCTTCTCTTGATAGTCGCTTCTCTTTAAGAGAATCCTCTCTGTTTGCCATAGTGCCGCGTCCCAGGTGCAGGTAGATGGGTTCACGGGTATCATCGAAGCATTTATCGAAGACGTATTCCCTCATGAAATCCGGGCAGGTTTCCCTGTCCAGCCATGCTGCCGTTTCCGGATTGTTGTAGGTGTTTTTGCAGACGAAGTAACGGTAGCCGCCATCAAGCAACCCGGCAGTAATCTGGTCTCCTACATCATACGTCGGCATGTTGTGCATGAAGGTCAGGCTGAGTTTCCCGTAGAGCGTAAAGTCGAAGAGAAAGCCGGACTGGTGCATTGCCCTTACCCGGCCCGGGTCCTGGCGGACACCGGCGATTTTCACCTCGTCGTTCAGCCTGGACTTGAGATAGGCCAGCCATCCCTCCCTGCAGGGAACGCAGTCGTTATGCATGACGAACACGTATTTCCCGTCGATAATCCTGGCGGCCAGCTCCAGGGCAACGGCGTTGGCCAGGCTACCACCATAACTGATTCTGTACCAGGGACGGAGGAAAGAGCCTATTTTAGTGCGATTGAAAATGACGTTGACGCCTTCCAGCCCGACGAGGAAGTCCCGTGTTTCCCTGTCCGAGCAGTTGTCTACCAGCCAGAGGACATAGGGTATGCCCGTGTATTTCCTGATACACCCGACCGATAGGTCGGTCAACTCCGCGGAGTTATGGCAGGGCTGCACGATATGGACGGCGTCAGGGTCGCTGGCCTCTACTCTGATTGAAACTTCGTAACGGTATTTTTTATTACCGATGATTGTTGTTGGCATAAAGATTCCATTAGCCTTCCAGTATGGTATTTGCCCAGTCCGTAGCTAGATTTCTTAAATCATAATTTATAGGCTGTTTTATCGAGATAATGGTATGTTGGCTGGTTGTTCCCGGTGGAAAACCTCGGCCAAATTTTTCGTCCTTAATTTCTTTCCATAGTTGATGGTAGGTTTTTTGTTCTATGTATCGCTTAATTTCATCAATATTAAAGCACCAACCCAATTTTGCATATTCTTTTTCGTATATTTGTGGGTTATACTTCTTTACCCATTGTACCTCAGTATAATAATAGTAATTTATTATGTATACTAAATTATTAGAAATCCTTGTCAGTTCATCAATGGCCTGCTTTATCTTTCCAACATGGTTGATTGTTTGCCAGTTAAGTACCAAATCACCGTAATCGTTATCCAATCCCGTATCATATAGATTGGTTTTTTTAAACTCCGCAAAGCCCCACGGGTTTCTTAATCTGGCCATGAATAGCTGCGTTTCAGAAGAATCTATCCCAGTATATTCTATATCGCTGTATCGCTCTCTGTTGATATATATGAAAAAAGGCACTAGGCCGGAACCACAAGCAACATCGACCACCCTTATTTTTTCCTTTTGTTCTGACAGATTTCTAAGCAGGTAATCTAGTATAGTGTATTCTTCTAATCTGAATCCGTTTCTTAAATATAAGCTGTCTTTACCTAATACCGCTCCTTCTCTTTCGACTAAACCCTGAGACATCTTTAAGTCCCATGTTTTCTGATATTTTTTTCGCCAGAAATCCATCATTGTCTTCATTCAAACTGCCCTACTCCATTTATTGTAGACGTTCCTTCAGAAACTCCTCGAATTTGCCTATTATGTAACCCAGCATCTCGCCGGTCAGCCCCGGATAGACACCGAGCCAGAAGGTATTGTTCATAATGAAGTCGGTATTTTTAAGTTCTCCGGAGACGCGGTATTTCACACCCTCGAAGCTCGGCTGGTGGACAATGTTGCCCGCAAATAGCAGCCGCGTGGCGATTTTGCTTCCCTCCAGATAGCCCGTAATCTCATTCCTGGAGAACGGGGCATTCTCCTTCACCGTTATCGGGAAGCCGAACCAGCTCGGCTCGGAGCCCCCGGTAGTCCTGGGAAGAACGAAATATGCGTCGCATTTCTTCAGGCCGTTATAAAGCGTACGCCAGTTACGTTTTCTGGCTTCTATAAAGTCGGGGAGTTTGGCAAGCTGGGCTGTGCCCACCGCCGCCTGCATGTCGGAAATTTTCAGATTATAGCCGATGTGAGAGTAGATATACTTGTGGTCGTAGCCGAAGGGCAGCGTCCCCAGCTGCCACCCAAACCGTTTGCCGCAGGTATCGTCACGGCCGGGCTCGCACCAGCAGTCCCTCCCCCAGTCGCGGAAGGACTCAATGAGCCTCTTCAATGCGCTGTCGCCGGTGACCAGGGCACCCCCTTCCCCCATGGTGATATGGTGGGGCGGGTAGAAACTGAAGGTGGCGATATGCCCGAAGGTGCCGGTGTATTTACCCTGATACATGGAGCCGAGAGCGTCGCAGTTGTCCTCGATAACCCAGAGGTCGTGCCGACGGGCGACGGCCATCACCCTGTCCAGGTCGAAGGGATTGCCCAGGGTGTGGGCCAGAAAGATAGCCCTGGTCTTCGGGGATAAGGCTTTTTCGATGTCATCCGCCCTTACGTTATAAGCCCCGATATCCACATCCAGAAAAACAGGGACCAGGTTATTCTGAACGATGGGGTTCACCGTGGTGGGAAAGGCGCAGGCGGTGGTTATCACCTCGTCACCGGGCTTGAGCCTCCTCTCCCCCAGTTTGGGGGAGGTCAGGGCGGATACGGCCAGCAGGTTGGCCGAAGAGCCGGAGTTGGTCAGCAGGCAGTGCTTAACTCCCAGAAAACGGCTGAACTCCTCCTCGAATTGCCTGGCGAAGCGACCGGTGGTGAGCCAGAAATCCAATGAAGAGTCCACCAGCGCCTTTATCTCCGCGGCGTCGAAGACGCGCCCGGCGTAGCGGATGTAGGTCTGTCCGGGGGCGAATGCCTCGTCCGGGCGGTGGACGGCGTCGTAGTGCTTCTGGGCGATACGGCCGGCCATCCGCCGCAGTACCTCGTCTATTTTCCGAACGCTGACCGCGCCGGCTTTTTCCACGATTGATTCCGTGGAGACAGAAGACAGGCTGTCCGTGAGGACGCAGTAGTCCTGCGGCAGCTTGCCCACAAGCAGGTCGTCATTGCCGATTTTTACAGCGTTCGCGTCTGTCCCGGACTGGGGCATCATTTCTATAACCTGAAGGCGGTCATCGCGGGCGTCATATATCAGCCCGAATTCCTGTCCGGTTTCGCTCCTGATGGCAACTATATCGCCCAGCCTGAATCCCGACATACTTTTAACCCTCTTCCCTCATGAGGCTGGTATACTCCTGGATTTCCCTTACCGTGAACCGGTAAAGTTCTTCCCGACCCATGCCGGCATAGAAATTTTTATACCAGCCGACGGTATGCGCGATAGCGGTATGGACATTATAGACCAGCTGCCAGCCGAGTTTGGTGTGGGCCTGGCTCGCGTCCAGCCTCAGGAAGTTAACCTCGTGCGGGTGACCGGAGGCATCTCTGGTATAGGCGCCGCTACCGTAGTACTCAATAACGAGCTTGACCAGCTCCTCCACGGTTATCACAATTTCATTGTCCGGGCCGAAGTTCCAGGGGCTGCTGTAGCTGGTGTCATCTTTGTACATCAAAGTCCCCAGACGCAGGTAGCCGGAGAGTGGCTCCAGCACGTACTGCCAGGGCCTTACCGCCGCAGGGCTACGCAGACTTATTGCCTCTCCCCTGGATAATGCCCTCATGCAGTCCGGGACTATCCTGTCCTTCCCCCAGTCTCCACCACCGATAACGTTACCGGCACGCACCGATGATAAAGCGAGATTACGGCCCTGCCCGCCGCTGAAAAACGACCGGCGGTAGGCGCCGGTAACCAGCTCGGCACAGCCCTTGCTGGAGCTATACGGGTCATAGCCGCCCATGGGGTCGGTTTCGCGGTACCCGTAGTCCAGCTCCCGGTTCTCGTAACACTTGTCGCTGGTAACGATGATACAGGCACGGACGCAGTTAGTCTTTCGCACCGCTTCCAGGACATTTACCGTCCCCATGATATTCGTTTCGTAAGTGAGCCTTGGTTCTTCGTAGGAAAACCTCACCAGCGGTTGGGCGGCCAGGTGAAAGACAATCTCCGGCTGGTGCTCTTTAAAAACAGATTGCAGACTATATTCGTCCCGTACATCGCCGACGATATGGGTGAGCCTGTCCTCCAGGCCGATGGACTCGAACAGGTTCGGCTCCGTCGGGGGTTCCAGCGAATAGCCGATAACCCCGGCGCCCAGTTCGGTCAGCCAGAGCGACAGCCAGCCACCCTTGAAGCCGGTATGCCCGGTGAGCAGTACCCTCTTGTTTCGGTAAATATCCCCGAAGTAGCTAGCCACTTTCTTTATCCCAGTCGTAGGGTATCTTGTCCGTAAACGGGCTGATTCTCTCTATCTCATCGGGGTCATGGGGTATCGTGGCGCAGTTGGCGACGATGGCGGGTTTTTGCCCGAGCCCCTTGAACCCGTTCCAGATTCCTGGCGGTACCTTGACCAGCAGGTAGTTCTCCTCGCCGGTGAAGATTTCCATCAGGCTGCCCCGCGTGGGGGAGCCTTCCCGGTCGTCATAGAGGACGAGCTTTATCGCTCCGTGTATCACGGCGTAGTTCAGGGTCATCTCCTTATGAAGGTGCCACCCCTTGATGGCCCCGGGATTTACCGTGGAGAAGTATATCTCCCCGAATTTTTCGAAAACGGGGTCGTCACAGCGTAGCATGTGGCAGACACTACCCCGCTCGTCCGGTATCTTCTTCAGCGGCTTGATTACGACGCCTTCTATATGGCTCTCTTCCATTTTTAACCCCTACTCCGATACCATGCAACGGTAAGCTTCAACCCCTCTTCCAGTATATCCGTTTTCGGCTGCCAGCCCAAATATTTCGCGGCCTTGCCGATATCGGCGCAGGTGAACCAGACCTCGTTGCCCCGATGAGGGATGGCTCCCCAGTCCGGCTCCGCTCCGGCGCCGGTGATTTCCCTTATCCTCGCTGTGACCTCTCTAACGCTGACGGCGCGACTGCTGCCGATGTTGAAAATTTCGTGCGGCTGCTCAAGCTCCGGGGCGGCCAGGGCTTTAATAAAGGCATCCACGATGTCTTCGGCATAGATGAAGTCCCACCGCTGCTGGCCGGTGGTCATCTTCGGGCTTTCCCCGGCAAGCAGGCTTCTTATCACGTAGGGAATCAGCCGTCTATCGTGGTCGGCCGGGCCGTAGGGGGGGGAAAGGCGGAGGGTCACCGACTTCAGGCCGTATTTTTCGGCGTAATAGGTGCAGGCCTGCTCCGCGTGCAACTTGGTCAGGGCATACAGGTTAAGCGGGTTTATGGTAGCATTCTCGGTTAGCTTGTCCTGGCTTTCATGATAAACGAAACAGGTACTCGTATTAACGAAAAGCCTGACTCCGGACTCTTTAGCCGCCTCGAGCAGGTTTAAAGTACCCAGATAGTTGGTATCGACGAGGAGGGATATCTCCTGGGGCTGGTGCTCCACAGCGTAGTAAGCCGCCAGGTGGCAAACGACCTCCGGTCTGAAGTCCGCAACCGCCGCAGCGATAGCACGGGTATCCCGGATATCAACATCATAGGTCGCCAGTTCGCCTGTCAGGTCCTTAATACGCCAGGTGTCCGAGTTCTCGCGTTTGATGATGCCGGTCTCTGTTTTCCCACTCACCAGTCGGCGTGCTAAATGGGAACCTATAAAGCCCGTCGCTCCGGTTATCAGCACCCTGCTAGCTGGATTCGGCATATCACTCTTTCCAAATTTTCCAGAATGCCTGGCTGTTCTGCCACAACCGATTCAGATACTGCATATCCCGGAGGGTATCCATACACTCCCAGTCGCCTTTATGTTCGTAGACCATCAACTCACCGTCGGCTACCAGACGCTCCAGGGCACCCCTCTCCAGGTCGCAGTCCTCATCTTCCGTTAGATATCCGAAGAACTTGCGGTCGAAAACGAAGAATCCGCCGTTTATCAGGCCGACGGATACCTGCGGCTTTTCCATGAACGAGATTACCCGGTTGTCCTTCATCAAAATTTCCCCGAACCTTGAGGGTGGCCGCACGCCGGTAACCGTCCCGATACGGCCATGGCTCTTATGAAAGGCTAGCAGCTCAGCGAGGTCGATGTCCGCCAGGCCGTCTCCGTAGGTGACCATGAACAGGTCTCCTGTAACGTACTTCTCTATTTGCCTGATTCTGGAACCCTTCAGGGACTTTTCCCCGGTATCGGCCAGGGTAACCCGCCAGTCTTTTTCCTGGCAATCGCTGTGGATTTCGATATGAGAACGGTTGCCCAGCTCAATGGTGAAGTCGTTTCTCAGAATCTCGTAGTTGTAGAAGTAGTTCTTGATTGTCTCTCCCTTATAGCCCAGGCAGAGAATGAAGTCCTTGAAACCGCAGGCCGAGTAGATTTTCATGATATGCCAGAGTATCGGCTTGTCCCCGATTTCAATCATGGGCTTGGGCCGGGACTCCGTTTCTTCTTTAAGCCTGGTGCCGGCTCCACCGCAAAGAATGACAACTTCAATATTGTCTGGAGCCATTTCTGGTCGTACCTCCCGGGAAAACTTGGTGTGGCGTCTGCGATAGAATTGCCAGTTAATTCTACAATATAAAACAGTATAGTATAGAGAAACACATTTGTCCACAGACATAACACGGCTGCCAGCAGTCACTTGAGCTCAGACCATCGCTCTTGACCTTATGGTTATGCCAATATTAGAATAGCGATAGATGGGCGTAAAGGGGTAGCTGCCATTGAAAATATTATTCGTACATCCGGTGGCGGGGCAGAATCCGACTTTCGTATATGGTATCGGTTCTCTTTCGGCAGTCCTCAAGGCCGAGGGGCATGAAACAAGCCTGTTAAAACTTATCAATAGTAATTATGATTCAGCGTGCGAGGCTATAGGTTCGGCTGCGCCAGACCTTATGGCTATTTCCTGTACCTCTCTTCACTGGCCGCTGGTCAAGGACTTCTCTCGCAGGGTTAAAGAGCAATTCAGCATACCCATCTTTGTCGGTGGTTCACACACGACAATGTTTCCGGAATCGTTACTCGAAACAGAGTCTATCGATGGGGTATGCCGGGGCGAGGGAGAACTCGCTTTACTGGAATTAATCAACAGGTTAAATAAAGGTAGTGAATATCCGGATGTTGCCAATTTCTGGTTCAGGAAAAATGGTGAAATTATCCAGAATGAAGTCAGGTCTCTGATTGATGATTTAAATAAGTTACCCATTGCCGACCGCTCCATCTTCCCGGCGCAGGATATACTGAACTACACCAATTTTACTTTTTCACGAGGATGCCCCTATAACTGTAGTTATTGCTGTAACAGTACGCTGAAAAGTATATATAAAGGAAAGGGAGCCGCGATTAGATTCAGGAGTGTCGCCAATGCGCTTGAGGAAATCGGGCTCGTCGTTGAACGATATCATCCCCATCATCTTTTCTTTGACGATGATACTTTTGTGAAAAACGGGAGGTGGCTGGAAGAGTTCTGTTCGGAATATCCCCGGCATTTTAACGTTCCTTTTTCCTGTAATGCCAGGCCTGAATTAATTACCAGAAAGATTGCCGGTCTGATGAAATCGGCAGGATGCGCCGGTATAATCATCGGCGTTGAATCGGGTGACGAAGCCCTGAGGAAACAGGTCCTGAATAGAAGCATGACCGATAAACAAATCATAGAATCCTTCGATATCGCCAGGGAAAGCGGATTGCAGGTGTCCTCTTTTAATATGATTGGAATACCAGGAGAAACACCTGCCGGTTTTCAAAAGACGATAAAACTTAATCAGATAATAAGACCGGATACGATACAGTTATCGACCTATTATCCCTTCCCGGGTTCGGCACTGGGTGACATGTGTTACGAAAAGGGCTATATCAAGGAAGAAGTGCTCTCGTCTACTTATAATTACTTCGAAGAGTCGGTACTGCAATTACCTGATTTCAGCAACGCAGATATCAACAGGCTACGCCGACGGTTTCAGTACAATGTGTACCGGAAATACTCACTTAAAAAGGCTTTACTGAGCCTGCTGTCGTCGGTGCTGCCAGCCCGGCTGAAAGGTAAGATACCTTCCCCGTTGATAAAGTTGTACAGCTTTTTCTTCCGATGACCTGTATCTTGTCAAATTGCGGCTCCTGTTACCGGCTGCGGTTTACGACCGCCTTCTTTAACGTGCCGAAGACGCCGCTAAGCCTGTCCAAAGAGCGCCACTGCAGCAGCTTCACCTTCAACCGCATTTTCCCGAAGCCATTCAGCCGCTTGGGTCGGTAGCTCCCACTTGCATAGTCATCATAAATGCTACGGGCGAAATCGTAATACCTCTGCCCCACCTCTTCAATGGCCGGCAGGCTGATGCTCTGCTGGTAGTGGTCGTAGGTGCCGGATATCTTTTCAATAGCCTCGATGATGTCGGCCTCGTCGTTAAAGAGCACGCCGCCCTCGCCGATAATCTCCGGGTGCCCGCCGTCGTTCCTGGCCACCGCCGGCAGGCCGCAGTGCATGGCTTCGATAAGGGAGTTAGAGCAGGGGTCGTTCGAGCTGGCCGTGATAAAGATATCGTGCTCCTTGAGGATAGCGGCCAGCTCCCGGCTGGGGAGCGGCGGTATGTGCCGGATATTCCGGAATTTTACCGGCGAGTTGCCGACGAAGGTCATCTCATAACGGTTAAAGTCGAGGTGGCTGTCCAGGTATTCATAGGTGTCGAAACCCCGCCGGATATTCCCCGACCAGGAGGTGGCAATCAGCTTCATTTTCCCGGACGGTCGTAATTTGTCCTGCCGATTGAATATCTCGGGGTCGGGAGCGTTGATGATAGTCGTCTCATAAGGAGCCTCTTTTATGCCCACCTCGCCGTTCATCTTTCGACTCCAGTTCGACTGAAAAACAGTCCCGTCGGCTATGAGGCTGTTAAAACGGAAAATCACCCTGTCAACGGCTTTATCACGACCCCGTACATACGATACCGGGCCGTCCACGCGGTGCAGAAATATCTTTCCGGGGTAGTTCCTCTTGGCCTGAAGGAGGGTGTCCAGGTAGTGGTGGCTGTTGAACAGAATCGCCTGAGCCCCGGACGGAATATCGGCATAAACGCCACGCTGTCTCAGTAAGCCCCGGAGGGCTTTGAGGAACTGGTTACCACCACCCCACGGCCCCTCTGTGAACTCGTAGAGAATGTGGATTTTAAAATCCGTCTTTTTCATCGTACTTGTACGGGTTTTCCGTAAGCAGGGTCAGCCCCTCGACTTCCCGATGGGCCAGGCCGCTTTGGCTGAACTCCTTAAAGAAGTCTTTAATGGCATTGTCGCGACGGCGGGAGTACTCCACGTTATCCAAGCAGCGTATCCGTGGCGTCTCGGGGTCCTTGCAGAAGCGGCAGATAGGGTTCGATTTCTCCGAGTTTGCCGTCCTTCTCAGGTACTGTAATACCCCGCTGTTCCAGATGTCCCTGCTAAAGCTGTTTTTACCACTCTCGTAGAATTTTCTGTAATCTATTCGGAAGAGCATTACCCGGTTGCACACGCTGATGTACTCGCAGTTTTCGTACTCCACACACCCCTTGAACTTTATCGTCGTCCAGGGCGCTTCGCAGTTAGGACGACCGCCCTCCTCGATATCAGCGTGGCTCATGTCACCGAGCAGGGGCGGCTTCGCCGGCACCATACGCAACCCTGTCCCGGCGGCGTAGGCGTAGGCGTCCTGCAGCAGGGCATCGCAGGTGCTGGTATCGAAATAGAACGATATATCGCTCTCCAGAACGTTGCGGCTGCTGTAATAGTGGTTCATCACAAAGGAGTCCACGCCGATGTCTTTTACCCTTTTCATCAGGCCTTCCACGGTGTGGGCGTTCAGGCGGTTCAGAGCGAAGTTGATGCCTATATGAGGATAGCGGCTGTTCAGGCGGTTGCGAAGTCTGATGATAGATTCCAGCCCGGCGAGTAAGCTGTCGAAATCGCCGCCCTGCAATTCAGCGTAGGTCTGGCTGTCTCCGGCGTGAACCGAAACAAGCAGCGAATCGAACCGGCTGTCTATCAACCGCCGCGCCGCCTCATCGTTAATCAGCAGGGCGTTAGTGGTGGCGGAGAGCCTGATGCCGAGCTTTTTAAGGTAGCTGATTACCTCCATTATGTAAGGATTAACAAAGGGCTCGCCGGTGGCGCCGGAGAGCTCCATGGCAATGATACGCCGGAGCCATCTGTCATGGTTCTTGAGTAATTCGGCGGTGAGGTTATTCGGGAAGACCTTGCCGGCTACCTCCTTAGCCTTTTTATAAAAGTAATGTATCTCGCAGAACTTGCACCTCAGGTTGCAGAGGTTGGTGGTGTTCATGGTGGCGAAGTAGGGAAAAGACCGCAGCACCTCTTTTTTCCGGCGGCGCTCGAAGTTATTTATCAGGAAGTTAACGGCTTTCAGGCGAGATTGAGAGTTTAATAAAGCCTGCAAATTTTCCCGGTTTATCATTGAAATCAGGCTCATTATGTCACCTTGTCCAGCAAAGGCTTATAAATCATCTCGTAGTATTGCCGGGCAATCTCCGACCACGCATACTTCCCGACGGTATTCTGGCCTTTGCTTACCAGATGTCCGGCGAGCTCACGGTCGGCGATAATTGTCTCAACTCTGGACGACAGCGTCGCGACATCATCAACGTCGGCTAATAGCCCGTTGAAGCCATCCTCGATAATGTCAGGCGCCATACCGACTCTGGTACTTACCAGGGGAACTCCCGCCGCCATCGCTTCGGTAAGCGCCTTTGGGCCGCCCTCGGCGCGGGATGTTACCAGGTACACATCCAGAGCATAATAGAATTTCGGAATTTCCGGGTAATTTTTCAAGTAGAAGTGCTTGTAGGGAACGCCGATTCTCTCCAGTTCTTTCTTCAAATAACCCCGGGCCGGGCCGGTCAGCAATACGAAGACGTTATGGTCTTTTTTTAACCTTTCAATCACACTGACAAATATATCGGGACCCTTAATCCACTTGGGTTCCAGCCCCTCGCCCCAGCCCACGCCGTCCTTCTGGAAGGAGCCTATGATAAAGCTGTCCTGTGGTAATCCAAGCTCTTCTCTGATGGCATTCCTCATGTGTTCCGTGACCGGCTCGAAGATACTTAAGTCCACCCCGATAGGGACAACCACTATTTTATCCTCCGGGACACCCCATTTTATAAGGTTTTCCCGCGATATAGTGCACGAGGTATGGACTATATCGGCTTTTTCAGCCGCCTCGGGAAGGGCCATTATCATGGCCAGGTTGGCGGGGGCTTTATCTTCCTCGGTGCCGTGAAACCAGGTATAAACAATCCTGTTGTCCGGGTTTACCTCCCGCCACATCTCAGGTAAAAAAGTACCCCGCGAGCCGAAATGGACTATCTGATGATGGACACCCCGGTGGGTTGTCGTTGTTTTAACGCGCAATAACTTTTGCCGGGTCAGGTTTCTGGCTATATCTTCACCGACCTGTCTGGCCACCCAGTCAGCCGATTCCATAATGTAATATATTGTAGAACGCGGCTTCTCAGTCCTTGAACAAATTGCGTTATATATCCAATCTTTATATTTAGTAGCTAAGGCACCATACTTCATTTCGTCCCCATAATTGCAGTAACTTGCCGGAAATCACCGTCAATACTATTAATCCCGTACACGCCTTTCCTGTCTTCTCTACAGGATATCTTTAATATCGCTTCTATCATTTACCGCAAAGTAGTCCAGTTGGTCCTGTATGATATCCTCCAGGCTATATTCTATTTTAAAGCCAAGCTTCCGGAGCTTGCTCGTATCCGCTAATAACAGAGGCACTTCCGCAGGCCTGAATCTACTGGCGTCGAAATATACAGGTATCTTGCCCTTGTTCGTATCAACCCATATGCCCTCGTCTTCAAATGAGAATTCCAGCTCATCCTCAAGCAACAAATTATCGATTCTGGTTTTTTCGAATTCAACCCCGAAAGCCGGGGAGCTATCTTTTTCGATAGGCGACTCTACCAGCTTATTATTCTGCATACTTCTGATTCTATCCACCTTCCAACCGGCTTGTTGCAGACTTAACAGCAGGTAGCTCAGAACGGAATTAGTTCTCATCGACCCCTGATTATAGACATCACCGGGACTGCCGGCTTCGGCCAGCAAGCAGTAACCTCTGGCCATATCCACGACATGGCTCCAATCCCTCATGGCATTGACGTTGCCTATGGTGATTCTGTCGGTTTCTCCAATTTTCAAACTCGTGACCTGGCTCGTGATTGTCGATGTTACGTACGCCGTTGGCCTTCTGGCTCCTTCACGGTTAAACCCTCTCGCGACTATCGTTTTGATTCCATAGCAGTGATAGTAATTTCGCATCAGGTATTCCCCCTGGACTTTGCTGACAGCATACGGGGACATTGGCCGGAACGGGTTTTTTTCCGTAACCGGCAGTTCCGGAATCGTTAACGGTTCCGGAAACAATACGCCATACCTCTTTAAAATTTTGTCATACTGCTTCTGAGAGCTTATAACCAGACCGTATTGCTCGCTCGAACCGGCGAAGATAATCACAGGGTCTATTTTCCCGATTCTTACAGCTTCTAAAAGGTTAGCGGTGCCCAGCGTATTCGTGGTGATAGTGTCCAGAGGGTAAGTGAAGCTTCTAGGGACAAAAGACTGGGCGCCGAGATGAAATATCACATCCGGCCTGGACTTGTCTAATACAAGTTCCAGAGAAGCGATGTCGTTCAGGTCTCCTTCCAGTAACTCTATCTCTTTTTGTATACCACCCAGACTTTTCGGTTTTAACTCCTCAGCCGTTCTTCTTACCAGACCGTAGACTTTCGCCTGCCGTTCAAGCAGTAAACCGGCCAGGTAAGGACCTACAAAACCGCTTATTCCGGTTATCAGCACCCTTTTGTCTTCCCATTTCATTGGAGTGCCTCCCACTATTCTGGAGTACCGATTTTAGTACTCATCGTATTTGCGTAATTTCTCTCTATGCTACCAGTTGACGGTAGAGTTCCAGTTCCCACTCAATCAGTATTTCCAGCGAGAATTTCTCTTCGATTGTTTTTCGGGCGTTCCGGCCCAGCTTCTCCCGCAGTCCTTCATCCGCCATGACACGGATAACGGCCTCTCTGATGGAAGCCGGGTCCGTATTACATAGGAAGCCGTTCTCCCCATGTTTGATGACTTCTTTTATTCCTTCTACGTCGGTGCCGACTACCGGCAAACCGCAGGCCATAGCCTCCAGGAGGGTCTTGGGCATATTTTCCCACAGCGACACTAAAACGAACAACTCGTGCTGGTTGAGAATCCCGGGCAATTGATGGTTGGGTATGTTGCCCAGGAAATGTATATTTATGTTGTTATCTGCAGCAAGCCTCTTCAACTCCTCCTCATACGGGCCGTTACCGATAATATCAATTGTGAAGGGTAACCCGACCAATGCTTCCAGTAATGCCGGAAGATTCTTCTCCTTGCTCAATCTCCCGACAAAACACATTGAATTCTTTATTTTGTCTGTCTTCAAGGGTTTGAATATCCCGGTCTCGATGTAATTGGGGATAAGAACCAGATTGCGCGAACGGTAATATTTCACCACGTACTCTAAGTTCATCCGGGAACTCGTGACGGCAGCGTCCGCCGCCCGATAAGCCAGCCTTTCCAGATTCCTTATAATCGACATTTTTACACGGCTCCCGGGGTTTTCTTTACGATAGTTAAAAGACCACATATACCCGGTCCGCACTACCAGCTTTTTACGGTAGAGGAGCTTGGCGAGTACGGCACTCCAGGAACCGAGCATCTGGTTCGTCTTAAGGATATCAACCTCTTTAAGTATTTTGCGATGGATAATCGGGAGTAAAAAGCTATACAGGAAAGAATTTGAGGTAAACCGGGTGGGCACTATCGTGATATTTTCAGCGAGGTAGTCTTTAAACCGCAGGTCGTCATTACCGCCGTAGGTGAAAAAATATATCCGCTCGAAATACCTGCTCAACCTGTTATATATCGCCACCTCCCTGTCTATCATCCCCATATCATGCCAGGTCTTCAGAGAGACACCCGCTGTGAAAAATAGAGCCAGCGTTTTACCCGCCAGTGCTTGATACTTCATGTTAGTCTGCCGACCACTGCCCAGATTTCCCCGAACTGCAACGATGCTTTCTCTATTTTCATTCCGGCTGCGGCTAACTCTTCGGCAAAGCTCTCCAGCGTGTATTCTATTTGATGAGTCGCATCGAGGCGGTATTCTATTCCCGACTCTCTCTTGTAATACGTCAGCCAGTCACGATTTACCATCGGAACTCGTATTAGAAATTTGTCGGCCAGGTCCCTGATTCTGGTCAGGAAATTATGCCTGTTCTCTATATGCTCCAGCAGATTGGACAGAACAACAACATTATACCCGTTTTTAAAATCGTATCTAGTAACATCTCCGCAGATGTACTCTATATTGGCTCTGCTAAAATCCCTCCTGGCAGTCTCGATATTGCTTTTGCTCAGGTCAATGGCCGTAACGCTTCTCGCCTTTACGGCGATATCAGATGTAAGGGCACCGTTACCACAGCCGACATCCAGTACCGTATCTCCGTCATTGATATTATCGATAAAAAAACGGTGGTAATTCATCAAACGGTGCTTGGGATGTATGCCGCCTTCGGCCACGGAAGCAAGCCATGAAATATAGTGATAGCACAGGTTATGCAGACTCATGAGCAGTTTGACGATGAACCGGGCAGCCCTAGCCTTAATTCTACCAGCAAATCCCTTCATATATTCTTGCCCCTCTGGCTTTGGGAACTCCCCTGCCGTCAATGACTATCTTGCCGCTGTAGTCCAGTTCGTTAAATTCCGCCCATTCAGTGAGTATAAGGACAGCATCGGAATTCAGGACCTCCTCTTTGGTCGTATATTCTATCCGGGGAAATAAATTTTTAAAGTTTTCTGCTGCCATGGGGTCGTAGGCTCTAATCCTAGCTCCTTCCTGCAGAAGGGCTTCTACAATTATTATCGCCCTGGAATCCCTGATATCATCGGTATAGGGTTTAAATGCCAGGCCCAAAATCCCTATCGTCGCATCCTTTAACGAAATGTGCTTTTTAAGCAGAGCTACCGCCTTCAATGCCTGCTCGTCGTTACGATTTAACACTTCCCGCAGCAGTTTCGGCTCATATCCTATTTGTCTGGCCCGGCTAATCAATCCCCTGAGGTCTTTGGGCAGACATGAACCTCCGAAACCGACACCGGCATTGAGAAACTTGTTTCCGATGCGGTCATCATAGCCAATCCCTTTTGCCACCTCGTAGGTATCTATTTTTAGCTGTTTGCAGATATTGCCGATTTCGTTGATGAAGGAAATTTTAGTAGCCAGAAACGTGTTGGCAGTGAGCTTAATCATCTCGGCGGTTGTCAGATTCGTGCGCATGATGGGGGCAGCAAAATCCTTATAGAGAGTCGTCAGTACATCTCCTGACTTATTATCATATTCCCCGATAATAATTCGGGCGGGATGCATAAAATCGTAAATGGCTTTACCTTCCCGGAGAAATTCGGGCGACATACAAACTCCAAAGTCCTTGCCTGCTTTCTTCCCCGATTTCTCCAATAGAGGAATGACAATCTCATCGGTCGTACCCGGGGGTACGGTGCTCTTCACGCACACAACACAATATTCTTCTTTATTTTTCAGGATTCGGCTGATTTGTTTTGCCGCACCTTCTATTTGCCCCAGCAAAAGGGAGCCATCGTCATCATTGGGTGTCCCCACACAAATAAAGATTAGCTCCGAATCGATAATTTTCTCGAAGTCCGTCCCGGTTTCAAGGCGGATGACATTGATAAGCTCCTCCAAACCTTCTTCATAAATGTAGGGCTTTTTTTTGTTTATAGCTTCAATCTTACTCCCGTCGACATCTATCAGGGTTACTTCGTTGTTCAACTTTGCCAGACAGGTTCCGGTCACAAGACCGACATAACCAGCACCTATAACGGATATTCTCATGCAATTCTTTCCTTATCTTGAAATATAACTTTCGCCAACAACCGGCGCCCCGGTTGCGATTTCACATAGTCTTATAGCAGATACCCGCAGCCTTTACTTCCTCGGCGTTAAATATGCCCCGTACATCTATCAGAATCGGAGCATGACTTTGCATTTCCTTGATTTCAGCCAGACCCAGACTGCGAAGGGCAGAGTGGGCTACGGCAATAATGATACCATCCACCTTTTGCTGCTTAACTTCCTCCCAGCCCGGTAGAATCCTTATGCTGAATTTCCCTTCAATATCACCTGAATCAAGAATTGGGTCAAATCCCAGGACTTCTACCCCATATTCCCCAAGTGCGCTTAGTAACTCTTTGACCGGATTCTCACGTATGTCATTGACATCTTCCTTGTAAGTAAGACCCAGAACCAGAACCCGGGAGCCCTTTACCGGCTTACCGACTTCATTTAACGCTTCGATGGTTATCTCGGCAACGTAGCGGGGCATATAGTCGTTTATAGCCCTCCCGGCCAGGATAACCTGAGGGTGATAGCCGACTTCCCGGGCCAGGTGTACCAGGTAATAGGGGTCGACCGGAATACAATGCCCGCCGACAAACCCCGGCGAATAGCGTTGGAAGTTCCATTTGGTGGCGGCGGCGTCAAGCACTTCCCTGGTATTCAGTCCTAACTTGCGAAAAATAATAGAGAACTCATTAACAAGAGCTATATTGAGGTCACGCTGGATATTCTCGATAACCTTGGCAGCCTCGGCGGTTTTTATATCTTTCGCCTTGAAGACGTTCGGGGTTACCCTTTGATACAGCCCGGTAATTATATCGGTCGTTGCCTCATCCATGCCGGCGACGACTTTGGTGATTTTATCAATGCTGTGGTCCTTATCTCCTGGGTTCATTCTTTCCGGCGAATAGCCGACGGCAAAGTCTGCACCGCATTTAAGCCCTGATTCCTTCTCTAAAATGGGCTTCAGCACTGTCTCGGTGACGCCAGGGTAGACCGTAGACTCAAGAATAACCACGCTGCCTCTTTTCATGTTACTCCCGACTAATTCAGCCGAGTTCTGGACAGAGGAAAGGTCCGGCTCTTTTGAACTCGTTACCGGGGTGGGGACACAGATAATGATAAAATCCGCCTTGTTTATTTCCCGTGGGTCAGCGGTAAAGGTTATGCGTGGCTCAGCTATCGAGCTGCGGCTACCGGACTGTCGCTGGCTGAGGCGGCCGAGCTTCTTACTGTCGATATCGAATCCGATGACTCTAAGACTACGCGAAAAAGCCTCAGCCAGGGGCATACCTACGTAGCCAAGCCCAACGATACAGACGACAGCATCGTCCAGATGAAGCGTCACTGTTTGAACTCCTCAAGAGTATTCTTGAGTCCGGCATCCAAGTCATATTTCGGCTCATAACCGAAGCTCTTTGCCTTGGAAATATCGGCCAGGGTTTGCCGGGGGTCACCCGCTCTCGGCTCCTGATAAATCGGATTCAGGTCTTTCCCGGTAACTTTGAGTATCATACTGGCCAATTGATTTATAGTTACATTCCGGCCACTCCCTACGTTAAATACGCCCTCCGCATTGTTTTCCGCTGCCAGAATATTTGCCTGGACAACATCCGCTACATAGGTCAGGTCCCTGGTCTGTTCACCATCGCCATGTATTATTGGGGGTAAATTCTGCGATACCCTGCCCAGAAAAGCGGCAATTACAGTAGAATATTGAGAGTAAGGGTCCTGCTTGGGACCATAAACATTAAAGTACCGTAACGAGGCGGTGCTGAGGCCGTAAATCTGGTGGAATATCCCGCAATAATACTCGGCGGCCAGTTTCGTCAGGGCGTAAGGGCTGAGGGGGCTGGGAGGCAAGGTCTCGTTTTGAGGTAAAACGGGAGTCCCTCCATATACCGACGAAGAAGAAGCATAAATAACCTTCTTCACCGAGTTATCTCTGGCAGCCAGTAATACGCTCAGGCTCCCCGTTATGTTTGCTTCATTGGCGGAGAGAGGGTCGTCTATACTGCGGGGGACCCTGGCAAGGGCAGCCTGGTGAAATACATATGTCACGCCCTGAAAGTGCTTTTGCAGTAATGAAAGGTCGGTTATGCTGCCCTGGATAAAATCGACATTATCCTTTCTGATAAGTTCTTCTATATTTTCCATCTTGCCGGTGGAAAGATTGTCTACAATGGTAACATGGTAACCTCCGCCGGCCAGTCCCTCCGACAGATGTGAACCAATGAATCCCGCCCCACCGGTGACCACTACTTTTTTCACGCCATACTCCTAAATCTTTTCTCATACATTGGTAGAGCTTCCTTATACCTTCCTCTTTTATGCCATCCAGCTATCTGCTAAAATCTGTTTTCATGTTATAAAGTATTTTCGGGAAAAAATTAATCCACCCTCTTTCACTGTCTTTCGAGTCACTGTAATCCTGGTTGGTGGACGCGCAAATCGTTAATAGGTCGGCATTTGAGTTTTAACTTCTCCCGGGCCATAGAATACTCCCTTATTACCGATGGTGAAACCTCCCCACAAGTGTGTTTATTGTTACAGCATGTACTATCTCTATGGCAATAAAAAAGGCGGCATTACAGCTGTTCATACTTCTTAAATCCACTCTAATCTTGAATTGATTTTACACCTCTGCCAAGATTACGGTCAAGTCCTGTTGCCTAAATTTGGACAACAGGCCACCTGTGTATTGACTAATGTCATTATCAACCTGATAGTGGCGACGATAGCAAGCCGGTATTTCAGCCAAACCCTGCTTCACGGTGCCTCCTTGACATCAATCCAGAGGTGTAATCCCTGATAGGGTTCGGGGTCCGTGCCTTTATAGAGCAAAAACTCCACCTTTTGGTCCGGCCCGGCTCTGGCGGCGACAAATACCACCTCCTGTTCCCACCGCTCTTCATGACCGAGGGAAATAGGGCCGATTTCTCTCTGCTTTTCGCCATCTATGGTTATTCCAACCCTGTATATCGTGGTCTCGTGCTCCCGGTTGACTATTCTTATGATTATTCTACCTTCCCCTCCCTGAATAAGCTCATGTGGGTAATTTTCGGCCTTCCCTTCCAGGTTAAGGAGATAGAACTCGGTAAACTGCTCGCCAACCCTGGGCACGGCCACCATATAAATCAGGATTCCCACGACCCCAATTATGGCTATTGCCAGGAGGATACCGAGTAACTTGTTAAGCTGGCGCTGGGATGTCCAGCCGTGTAAAAGCGACCTGAAGGGGAGTCCGAACCTAATCTCAAAGCGTTCTTCGGGCGGAAGCCGCCTCCGCCGGTACCAGGCAATAATGGCCATAATCAAGATGAACGACAGCAGCGAAATTATGATGGGGTAGAGGCGAATACCCCATGGAGTGAAGTTAAGGGCAAAGCCTATGACGGCCGCCACGACAATGCTCAATCCCAGGCATAATGCCAGCCGCTCTATGCCGCCCAGGGTGTGTCTCCTCGGGAAAAGAGCGGCGATTAGTGCATAACCCGGGAAGAATATGACGAAGATAAGGCCAATGGCTATCCTGAATGCGCCCGAAGTCAGTACCACCAGTGGCATCAGTACCAGAGAGATGCCAACGATGATAAGCAGATCTATAATTTTTCCCCTCCTTTACCACTCCCCTAGTAGAGAATAGTTTCCGCTGCCATCAGGAGGTATGATTCGCTCATTCTGGTAACAGGTAAACTCTCTCATTCACCTCAACGAGGTCCGGATTCAAGCATTCGTTCTCGCTATAAACAACGGAAATCCCGTTTTCTCTTAATAAGGTTGTATCGGTGCAACCACCGTCCAGGTACATCT
The DNA here is from genome assembly GCA_964500415.1 of uncultured Dehalococcoidaceae bacterium. GTDB lineage: Bacteria > Chloroflexota > Dehalococcoidia > Dehalococcoidales > RBG-16-60-22 > JAFGPF01. Next base: position 55,062 of record CAZCOB010000004.1, read on the forward strand.
TGGCCTCGACATCTGTTTCTGTGGGAAAGGCGTGTATGCGAGTATATACATATTTCCCGGTAATAGCCGTAAACGGTATGCCCTTCCAGGGGTCCAAAATTGCCCTATCGTATTCCTCTCCTACGTTCTCCTTAATCCAGACAAATGCCTGATAGTCCTCTTCGTCAATCATATGATAATAGTCGATACCCTGTCGTTGGGGGATACCAATGTAAAGAGTGATAACGATAAGAGCTAAACAGCAGAACCAGCCCAAATAATGCTTAAAGTGAGAGCCGCCCGTTTTAGCAGTAAGCCACTCAGGCAGGCGAAGGTTATTTACCGCCATCAAACCGGCACCGGCCAGGATGCCCATCATTAACATCATAAACATCAGCCCACGTTCGTACATTATGGAAACTCCATAGTGAAAGGTGAAAAAGGTAACCAGCATAGCCAGCAAGGCCAGCAGGCCGATTACCAGGCCATAATTTTTCTTTCCACCTCTTAGTGCCAGCACCAGAGCACCCAGTATGCAAAGTCCGACGGGAATGTAACCATAAGTCTTTATGATGAACGGGAAGTCAACGTAATCCGGCAGAACCTGCGGCGTGAGCAGCTGTTTCGCCGTGGACCCCAACATGCCGAATATCCAGGGGAATGGCGCCAGAAAAGGAATACCTACCGCCAGAAGCAGACAGAGGCTGTGCCGGAAGTTACCTTTCAGATTGAGGAGTATGTACGGGAAAAGAATAATCACCAGGCAGATTGCCGAAGGGGCGTGTATGGCAACCAAAAAACAGGTAAAAATAAAGAGTACCACGCAGGCCCAGATGCCCCGGAAATTGAAAGCAATAAACAGGGAAAGCGGGATAAAAAACAATCCCATAGCTACAGGAACCAGAAAGGCAGGACCCAGGATGCCTACTGTGGTGGGTATCAGGCAGGTAAAAAAGGCGGCCTGCCAGCCGAAGCCATGCCGCTGGCCCATTACGTAAACCGATAATACGGTGAGCATTAAGATGAGGCTGGGGAAGTATCTGAAGATAGTGAACCAGGAGATACCGCTAATCCGCTGGAATACGCCGAAAAATAGCTGGAAACCCAGCTCCAGATTAGAACTGAGACCCATAGTTGTTTCACCTAAAAACGGCTCGATATAGGTGGTACTGCCGGCTTTCAGTATCGCCTCCGAGTGTGCCAGATGTATCCAGTCATCAATGTGTACCGGAAAAGGATAGCCCTGGTGTGGAATGAAAGCAACGTAAAAAGCCAGCGCCAGCACTGGCAGCATCAGAAAAGCAGACTTATCCAGCCGTGGGGTATCGTTCAGAACCATGGGATATGCCTCTACACAATCTGACTAATCACCGAGGTATTCAAAAATTTTTACTTCTGGTATCATACCCGCATCCTGGTTTAATACACCGGTCTCAGAGCTGTAAACCAGCCGGTAATTCGATACAGGTTCCAGAGATACGGGGCTGATGAACGGATTTACGCCAACAATTCTATGTTTGGAGGCTCCTTCACTTTCAATATAGTCGAGTGCCTCTTGATAACTGGAAAATTCCTCGATGTTACTGATTTGTTTGTAGTGGTAACCGCTGTTGTCAACTTTCTCATCGTAAGAAATTACCATCGGCTTCTCTTTAGTGACCGCTTCACCATTAAAATTATAAAGTCTTACACACAGCGAGCGGTAATATCCGGGATGGAAAAGCTGTACCGGTGTGAGCTGATTATTATAGGGCACATAATAAGTACCGATAAATTCATCCGATTCTAATCCTGACCAGTTAATCATCGCCCAGTACTTGGTGGTAACCATGGCATAGTCAATTATTACATAGGATGTATCCAGTGATTCTACTATTTCCCGGGTTGAAGCTTCTTCCTGTGATGAGAAGAAACGGGCTGCAAGTGTTAACAAGACCGGGTCCTGGCTCGGATTAGCGTTCGGCAAACGATGGGCAATGCGCGTAATCCAGTACCCATAGTCCCACCAGGATAATACCCCGTAGGTAGATTCCGGGTAGTTAGCGTTCTCTTGCAGTATGTTCACCCATGCGGTGAGTTCTTCGGTGCTGGCACCCTCTTTCGGCTTTTTTACACCTTTTATTGGCGGCGGCGGGTCATGGAGTTGATAATACACATCGGGAGTATCGTAGGGTTCGGGCGTATTCTCTTTCATCCAGGACAGGGAGGATTGCCAGGCGTCTGAGGGTGCGAATTGTGCGGCCGAAGCCACATCTTTGGCTTTGATGATATTAAAGAGGAAAACAAGTACGAAAACCATTATTATCGCTAAAATTGTATTAACGTAATATATCGTAATACCCTGGCCCTCTTTATACCTCTTTATCTTTTTTCTTTCTGCTATTTTATCTATAGATCGGTCATAATTAGCTCGCCTCTCAAGGTTAGATAACACTTCATAGGCTTTATTTATCTCTTTAAACTTTTCCTCTGCTTCAGGAGTACGGTTACGGTCAGGATGATACGCGAAAGACAGCTCTCGGAATGCTTTCCTTATCTCCTTATTGGAAGCACTTCTAGCTAAGCCGAGGATTTCATAGTAGTCACGTTTTTCTGGTGCTTTCAAATAGTATTGCTCTTTTTCCGCCTTTTCTTCAGGCTTAGTTCCCAGCTTCCTGAGACCAGCCAGCCGGATTACCTGCCACGAGAGATAGGCGGAAAGCAGGGCAAAATTGACCACAAGGTAATAGGCAAAACGGCGCTGTACCAACGTGGCCACCAGCATTATCAGAGTCCAGATAAGGAAGAGGAGGATGTAGTTGTCATCGCGGCGCTGCCGAATGAAGGCCCAGATTACGATGACGAGCGCAATAAAGGCCAGCCCCGGTATGGCCACCACCTTCGGTCCTTGGCTGGAGTAAATCACTATCAAGGCGGCCAGTATCGCTGTCACAACGGCCACGCTGAAGGCAATAAGCAAGGCCTTATCATAGCTGCCACCGAAAGAGTGGCGGTAGATCAGGCCACAGAGCGCCGCCGCACCGAAGCCGAAGATAATCCACCAGGGGGCCAGGAAAAAGCTGGTGGTGTAGTTTCCCCAGGCAACCAGGGTGGAGAAACTGCCCTGTGGAGAAAGGAAAGGCTGCATTTCTAGAGTTGTTGCAGCTGACGACCCGGCCGGATTAAAGATACTGAATGCCGCCAGCATACTTCTCAACATGTCGGGCTTAATAAAATAAAAAATAACAACCGCTATTATTCCGATGCCGACCAGGGCTAACGGGTAATACGGCGGTTTCATTTGTTTATAGATCATCACACGGGAGACAACCATCAGCACCAGCGGAATAATCAATGCAAAGATAAGGGAAACAGTAATATATCCGAACTCGGAAACCGCGAGGAAAATGATAAGGGTAATAAGAAAAATAATGCCACCGGAAATACCCAGATGTTCGACAGGTTTGTTCCGCAGGTGGTCGATGATGAATTGAATTATCATATAGAGGGAAATGATAAAGATAAAGAGAAGACCGCCCTGCCAGGTAATGAGGTAAATCCCCATAAATACGCCTGAGAGCAAGCAGTAAATAATCGGTCTGAGAATTGTTTTCCAGTCACGCTGCACGATGTGGCTGAGGGTTAATTCTCTTCTCCCGGCTTCTTTTATTGCCAGAATAAGGAAGAGGATAGCCGTAGTGCTGAAAAGGGTCTCGGCCACATGGTGGTCGGTGAAACCGAGTATGGAACGCCCCAGATACTCTCCGGGGAAAACGGCTATTAAGCCAGCGGCCAGCACGCCGACCCAGCGATTAAACAATGTTTTGCCGATGAAGTAAACGGGAATAACGGTAAGAGCGGCCAGAATCGGCGGGAAATATACACCAACAACATCGATAACATGCTGGGTTGGTGAACCCAGTCCTATTATCAGAATGACGATGGATATAAGCCAGTCAAAGAAATAATTACCAGCGAGGCGGATAATCCCGGGATAGATAAAATACGGGTCAAAGCTGGTGAGGTGGGGAAAATTAGACACATAATTGTCAACCAAACGCATGTGGAAATAGGCATCAATGCTGCTGAATTTTATCCCTTCCCCGGAGAAAATCTGGTTATAAGGAAGGGTAACGCGAAAGACCAAGGAAATGCCAAAAAATGCAGCAATTAATAAACCTATCAGAAGCGTCGGGGAAACCTTTAGTTTGTCCACTATAACTCTGGTAACCTGCCAGCTACCTTCCACTTTATAGTTTGTCTGCTATTTTACCATAAAGATACCATCTCAACAAGAAATCAGGCGCCTCCAGGGTAGTAATCGACAGTTTATCGGTTTATGGGTCTATCCGTTGGGTCGAAGCTATCGGTCTTCGGTTTCGGGGCCAGACCGGGCGGAAGTATCCACCAGGCCATCCGGTAAAGGGTTAATAGCCTCAACGGCCAGTACCCTAGCGGCTGATAAAAAGTGTTCTTTAGCATGTTTCGCAAAGCTGGGCGGCACATTTTAACTTCGGTGTAGCATTTCACAGCATACCAGTGGGCGGTCGCCATGGCTTTACGTTTCAGCTTGCGGATGGCCGGTGGCAGGTCTTGTATAGAAAAAAGCTTGGCGGCCAGGTCCAGGCGGGCGTTGGCCCGCTCCTGCTGTCGCGATGAGCTCTTTGCCTCGGCGTACTTGCGGTAATAGACCAACGGATGGTCAATGTAATACGGCGGCCTTACCAGCGCCAGCCTCAGGCATATGTCCAGGTCCATGATGAAGACATTACCCTCATCCACACCACCTATCTTGCTAACCAGCTTACGGTCCATGAGGCAGCCCGGCTGGCAGCCTGCTTTAAGGTTGGCGAAAGACCACCCCAGGTCCATGACAAAGCCGCTGCTGCCGTGGAATAGCCCGTAATTATGGTAGATTACCTTTGATTGTGAGTCGATGACGATGGCATAGCCGTGGACATAGCCGGCCTCGGGGTGGTGCATCATAACATCGGCTGTCTTCGTCAGGCTCCCGGCCGTCAGGATGTCGTCGGCATTGTGCCAGTTGAAGAGCTGCCCCGTACTCCTTGCCAACCCCTTGTTGATAGCATGACTCTGGCCCCGGTCGGGCTCGCTGGCCCAGTAGGCAAGCCAGGGCTCGTATTTCTTGATGATTTCTACCGAGTCGTCGCTACTGACGCTATCAAAAATGAAGTATTCCAGTTCCGGGTAGCCCTGGAGCAGTATCGAGCGAATGGACTCCTCGATGAAACGCCCCTGGTTGTAGTTCGGTGTGACGATGCTTATCCTGGGCCAGGGACGTCCGTCCGGCATGGTATCGGGGAGCTGCGGGGCTTCTTCCGTCCACGGCCAGCCGGTCCTGCCGGGCGGGGGCGGGGGAAGCTCACTGAGCCCGGGACATCGCAAGTCTCCTACCTCCCCTGATACTGGCGCGAATATTACATGGCATCAGTAAATGTCCTTACTCCTACCGGGCTAAGCCGACTAAAGGCTGTTCTTGTTGTCCCGATACCAGTCGATTGTCATTCTCAGCCCGTCCCGGATGTTTGTTTTTGCCTCGAACCCGAACTCACTTTTTGCCCGGCTGACATCCAGCGTGCGTCTGGGCTGCCCGTCCGGCTTCGAGGTATCCCACTCCAGCTTGCCGTTAAACCCGCTCAGCTCGCAGATTAGCCCAGCCAGCTCCCGGATGGATATCTGAGAGCCAGTGCCGAGGTTCACCGGCGCGCTGCCATCATACATTTCGGTTGCCAGGACAATTCCTTCGGCGGCGTCATCAACGTAGAGGAACTCACGTGTCGCCCGGCCGGTACCCCATACGGTAATATGCCGTTCTGCTCTGTCTTTGGCATCGAATACCTTCTTAATCAGCGCCGGAATGACGTGCGAGGATTTCGGGTCGAAGTTGTCCCCCGGTCCGTAGAGGTTAGCCGGCAACAGGAAGATAGAGTTAAAATCATATTGTTGGCGGTAGGCCTGGGACTGTACCAGCAGCATTTTCTTGGCCAGGCCGTAGGGGGCGTTGGTCTCCTCGGGGTAGCCGTTCCAGATGTCGTCCTCCCTGAAGGGGATGGGGGTGAACTTGGGGTAAGCGCATACGGTCCCCAGGGCGACAAACTTTTCCAGACCGGCCAGCCGCCCCTGCTCTATCATCTGTACGCCCATCATCAGGTTTTCGTAGAAAAAACGACCCGGGTTTTCGCTGTTGGCACCGATGCCGCCGACCACCGCCGCCAGGTGGATAACGATATCGGGTCGTGCATCGCGGTAGAGCCTTTTAACGGCATCGCCGTCCACCAGGTTATAGTCTCTACTTCTTGGAACAAAGATGTTACGGCAACCTCTCTCCCCCAGCTTTTTCACCACGTACTGCCCCAGGAAACCGGCCCCACCGGTTACCGCTATCCTCTTGTCCCCCAGACGGCTCACGCGGTCTCCTCCGTCTTACGGCTGAATACGGCGTGGTCCGGCGTATCAAGGCCACTCTTGAGCAGTACGTCTCTGCCTTCACCGGGCGATTTCAATCCGGCCGCCTCCAAATCGGTATCGACCATTATCCTGACAAGCTCTTTGAATCTGATTTTCGGCTCCCAGCCAAAAGCCTTCCTGGCCTTGCTCGCATCGGCTATCAGCTCTTCCACCTCGGTGGGGCGGAAGTACCTCTCATCTATACGAATATGCTCGTTATAGTCGAGGCCGGCATAATCGAAGGCTTCCCGCAGGAATTCCTCCACCGAGTGGGTCTCCCCCGTACCGACCACATAATCTTCCGGCTTTTCCTGCTGCAACACTGCCCACATGGCTGCCACGTATTCGGGGGCATAGCCCCAGTCGCGCTTGGCTTTGAGGTTGCCCAGGTAGAGGTACTGCTGCCGACCGGCCTTGATTTCGGCTATGGCCCGGGTTATTTTCTTGGTGACAAAGGTCTGCCCCCGCCGGGGTGACTCATGGTTGAACAGTATGCCGTTGCTGGCGAACAGGCCGTAGCCCTCCCGATAATTCACCGCCATCCAGTAGGCATAGACCTTAGCGACAGCGTAAGGGCTCCGGGGGTAGAAGGGCATCCGCTCGTTCTGTGGCGGTGGGGCAGCGCCGAACATCTCGCTGCTGGAGGCCTGGTAGTACCTGGCTTTTACACCGCTTCGCCTGACGGCTTCCAGTATTCTGGTAGTACCCAGCCCGGTAACATCACCGGTGTATTCGGGCATGTCAAAGCTGACGCGAACGTGGCTCTGGGCTCCAAGGTGGAAAATTTCCTCGGGCTGGATATTGTAGATGACATTGGTCAACTGGCTGGAGTCGGCGAGGTCTCCATAGTGGAGAAACAGCCTGGCACCCGCCTGGTGGGGGTCGGTATAGAGGTGGTCTATCCGTGAGGTATTGAAGGTGCTGGCGCGGCGGATAAGGCCGTGTACCTCGTACCCTTTAGCCAGCAGAAGCTCCACCAGGTAGGAGCCGTCCTGGCCAGTGGTGCCTGTAATGAATGCTTTCTTCATCTTACCTCTCCCGGGATTTTAGTCATAGTCATCGTCTGATATAATTTCGTCATTATCCTGTTTGATTATCTCATTATACCACATTAGACAGTCGTCACTAGATAGTTAATCTGCTCCCTAAAAACCGGGCTATCCATGATGTGAAATTACCGGGGCGGTAAAGTTGGGATGCAGTACCTGAATCGCAAAAGCGGCATGGAATGTTCCCAAGCTAGACGGAAGACTCACGATATCTACCACCACGACCGGGCCAAGGAATGGTACGTAATATCATTATGTTACCGAAACGTAAGGCAACCCAGATTCCACTGAGGGGAAAAAATGGATTATATCAAGTCCGGCATTCTAGCATTTTTATAATAATGGCTTCAGGGCTGTCTTTTTACATGACAGTCTTTCGGCCAGTAACGAGATGAGCGAAATGGAATGGGCAGATAAAACCGGATGGGTACTGCGTTTCCTCCGGTCCACCGTCGGGTGACAATTGCGGATTACGCTGGTACGGCCGATTGATGACTTCCGTGGACTGCCTTTCCGGTTCAACAAAACCAATGGTATAGGGACAGTGGAAGGTCATGCACCAGTGTACTTTAAATAGTTTCCATTTACCATCCTGTTTTATATAGTCGACTTCATAGACGCCGTTCATCCAGCCCGGATTGACCTTACTCCCCTCGGCGGGGAACGCGTTGGCTCCGAAGCCGTACCATCTTCCTTTTGCCGTTTTACCATCCGGGTCTACGTGGACGATGCCGGAGAGCTGCATCACCTGGTGGAGAAATTCCGGGTTTTCTACCCATTTTAATTCAATATTCTTTCTGCCGTGGTGGAAGAAGTCCCTTATGTTTTCCTTTCCCACGTAGTGGCCAGCGGCCACGAGCAGCGAGGTATCCGGGCCGTCCGCAAAACAATCGATTATATCCTCGGCCATCCAGTGTTCGAGGTAAAAGCCATAAGCCCTTTGTAGTTTCTTAATCTCCTCGATATCTTCCATGGTCTGAATCCTGGCTTCAAGTTCTTTTATTTTAGTTTCCAGTCGCTCTACTTGCTCCGTGCTCATATCAGCCTCCTGATTCCAGTGTATATAATATCTACTCCCGGCTGCAGATACCACCTTATTTACTCTCTAACAGATTGGGGGTTAAAACTATCACCCCGACTTTCTGCCACGCTGTGTCATCTGCCTTTTGATATTTACGGCGTTACGCCGCCAGAGACAACGAGAACCTGCCCGACGATATCGCTGGCGGCATCGGATACCAGAAACACCACCGCGTTGGCGATATCCTTGGTCGTGGTCAACCTGTTTATAGGGAGAGTCTTGGGAAAATTTTCGATGAGTCCGGGAGGCGCGTTCTTGGCGAAACCGGTATCGGCTACGCCGGGCGATACGCAGTTGATATTGATGCCATGGGGCGCCGCTTCCTTGGCGACTCCCATGGTAAAACCGATAATCCCCGCCTTGGCCGCTGCGTAACCGGAGGTGAACATCCCGCCGTGAATGCCCGCACCGGAGGTTACATTGACAATTTTTCCGCCTTTCTGCTCAATCATTTGCGGGAGGATGGTTTTAGTGCCGTTCCTGGTGCTCCTGAGATTGACATCAATATCAAAGTCCCAGTCCTTATCGCTCATCTCCAGGAAGGGCTTAGGCGGGGTGCAGCCACCGGCATTATTTACTAGAATGTCTATCCTGCCGAATTTATCCAGCGCTTCTTTTACCATGCTGTCCCACTCGGACCCTTTGGTAACGTCAGCTTTGATAGCTACAGATTTACGGCCCAGCTTCCCTACCTCCGCCGCCGTTTTTTCAGCGCCATCAAGGTCGATGTCATTAACGATGACATCGCACCCTTCTTTCGCCAGCGCCAGGGCTATGGCCTTACCGAAGCCTATCTGGCTACCGGCCCCGGTTACCAGAGCTACTTTACCTAGCAAACCCAGTTCCATGCGTACCCTCCTTTAAAACTTGATTATCTTACCCCCATCCACATCGAAGACCTGCCCCACGATGTCGCTGGATACCTCCGAAGCCAGAAAGGCCACCATATTCCCTATATCCCGGGGCGTGGTCATCCTCCCTACCGGGATGTCCGCGGAGACGGCTTTCAGAAACTCGGGCGGAGTCTCCGCCATCTTGAGAACATTGCTGGAACGTAAAAAACCGGTATCGCCCAGACCGGGGCTGACACTATTTACGTTAACGCCCTGACTTATGACCTCCTTCGCCAGCGATTTCGTGAAGGCTATCACTCCGGCCTTGGCCGCACTGTAAATACTGGAATTCGCCAGGCCCATGGTTCCCACGCCCGAAGATATGTTGATAATCCAGCCTCTTTTACGTTCCAGCATCTGCGGCAGGACAGCTTTGGTACAAATCAGTACCGCCCTGAGATTGAGGGCGATATCCGGCTCCCACTCCGCCTCGGTCTTCTCAACAAACGGCTTCGGTGGAGTGGATGCACCGGCATTATTGACCAGTATGTCTATCCTGCCGAATTTATCCAGTGCTCTTTTTACGGCATCATTTACGTCGGCGCTTCTGGTTACATCGACCTTAAAGGCCAGTGCCCGGCGTCCCAAAACCTCAATATCTGCCGCCGTTTTTTTTGCTCCTTCAAGGTCTTTATCGATTATAATAATATCGCAGCCTTCTTTTGCCAGGACTAATGCTATCCCCTTACCGAAGCCTGTCTGGCTACCAGCTCCGGTTACCAGCGCTACCTTATCTTTCAAATCGAGGTCCATTGCTATCTCCTCAAATACAATTTGTCATATATTTATGGGAAAGTGGCATCCCGCTGTTTAATTAATTATAATATCTTAATGTATGAAGGGAGGCAAATATGATAACGCAAAATCAACTGGTAAAAATAGTCGGCGCCGGCAACGTAAGCTCCGACCCCGAAACACTCGACAAATACTCCCGGGATGCAAGCTTCGTTAATCCGCTGAGACCCTCCTACGTGGTAAAGCCGAAAAACGCCGACGATATAGAAAAGCTCGTAGCACTGGCCCATAGAGCCGCCGTCCCGCTGGTGCCGGTAAGCTCGGGGCATCCCCACTTTAAAGGTGACACCGTCCCCGGCGCCGGCGAGGCGATTATCGTTGATTTAAGCAATATGAAGAAAATCATCAGAGTCGACCGGTATAACCGGGTGGTCATGTTCGAGCCGGGCGTAACCTTCGGGGAGCTGATACCGGCCGTGGCTAAAGAAGGACTCCGACTCAATATACCCCTTCTGCCCCGCAAGTCCAAGTCCGTCGTCGGTAGTATGCTGGAGAGGGAACCGGTGGTCATGCCCAAGTACCACTGGGATATCGCCGACCCCCTGGCAGATGTCGAGATTATCCTGGGGAACGGCGACAAGTTCCGCACCGGTGCCGCCGCCGGACCGGGCACCCTGGAGGAACAGTGGAAAGTCGGCGGGGCGCAGAAAGAGGCGGCCGGGCCTTCTTCGGCCTCCTGGTACCGGGTCATCCAGGGCTCCCAGGGGACAATGGGCATCGTTACCTGGGCCTCGGCCAGGTGCGAAATACTTCCCAAAATGGAAGAGCCTTTCCTGATTGGCTCAGCGGACTTCGATAAAATCATGGAAATGGTCCACTGGCTGCTCAGGCTGCGGCTGGTCAACGAGTGCTTCATCCTGAACAGTACTGACCTCGCCACCATAATGGCAGGGGGAAAGCCTGCCGATTACTCCAGGATAAAAGACTCCCTGCCCACCTGGATTCTCTTCTATAACGTCGCCGGTTACGACTACCTGACGGAGGACCGGGTGAAGGGGCAGGTGCTGGATATTAAAGATTTAGCCCAGCGCTTGGGCGTGGCACCGGCACAGTCCCTCGGCGATGTCTCGGCCTTCGAGCTGCTCAAGGCCGTGCAGGCACCTCCCGGGGATTTTTACTGGAAGACACCGGCCAACTGGGCCTGCCACGAAATATTCTTTATTTCCAATTTCCAGAAAGTAAGCGAATTGATTGACGCCATGCACGATATTGCTGGCGAGGCGGGTTATGCGACCCCGGACATGGGTGTTTATATACAACCGGTAGTCCAGGGAGTCAACTACCACGTCGAGTTCGACCTGTTTTATGACCCGGCCAACCGCGTCGTTTCCGAACGCATACGGGAACTCTCCCTCAATGCCGTGAGGAAGCTGATGGATAAAGGGGCTTTCTTCTCCCGACCCTACGGCGAAAGCGTTGATATCGTGATGAACCGGGACGCCGCCACCATGGCCGCCCTGAAGAAGGTGAAGTCGATACTCGACCCCGATAACATCATGAACCCCGGCAAGTTGTGCTTCTAAAGGATGACCGGGGTTGTTTTTGGATTACTATAAGGAGGAAACGAGATGGCGCTGGAAGAATTAAGGAATGAGATGGAAACCTGCCGCAGGTGCTCCGCCTGCAAGTTCATGCCGCTCGAAAAGGTGGCGGGATATCAGCCCGTTAATGTCTGCCCCAGCATATCCAGGTACAACTTCCACACCTACTCCGCCGGCGGCCGCATGGTCAACGGCGTGGCCCTGCTGGAGAAGAGAATCGACTTCTCCCCCAAGTTCATGGAGGTTATGTATAACTGCCAGATGTGTGGCGCCTGCGACGTGTCCTGCAAGTACGCCATGGACATGGAAGTCATGGAGCCGATTTACGAAACGCGTATTAAGGCCGTCGAGGAAGGCCACACCAACCCGGCCCTGGATAAGGTCGTCACCAGCCTGCGGAAGCAGGGCACGATGGTGCCGGGAGCCAGAGTCAGGCGCGGCGACTGGGCGGCGGGACTCAACCTGAAGGACTGTACTAAACAAAAGGTGGATGTCGTCTTTCACGTCGGCTGCCTGACCAGCTACCGCAAAGACATGTGGCAGCAGACAAAAACTATCGTAAAGTTATTACAGAAAGCCGGCGTCGACTTCGGCATCGCCGGTGAAAACGAGACCTGCTGCGGCGGCCGGGCCTACCAGATGGGCTACAAGGCCGACTTCCTGAACCAGGCTAAAAAGAACATGGCCATGATTAAAAAATCTGGCGCGAAAACCCTGGTGACCGCCTGCGCCGACGGCTACAACGCCTTCAAGGTACTCTACGATAAGTACGAACTTAAAGGCGACCTCGAAGTGCTGCATATCACCGAGTACCTCGCCCGACTTATCAAGGAGGGCAAGCTCAAGCCGAAGAAGAAGGTGGATATCACGGTCACCTATCACGACCCGTGCCATCTCGGCCGACTGGGAGAGCCCTGGATACACTGGAAAGGCAAAGAAGTACCCGGCCACATACGCATCTTCGAACCGCACAAGGAGTTCCGCCGGGGCACCTACGGCGTTTACGAGCCGCCGCGTGACGTTCTTAAGAGCATCCCAAGCCTGAGGCTCGTGGAAATGGCCCGGATTAAAGAGTATGCCTGGTGCTGCGGCGCCGGCGGCGGCGTCAACGATTCCAACCCCGGCTTTTCACTGTGGACGGCCACGGAGAGAATCAAAGAGGCCGAGGCCACCGGCGCGTCCGTAATAGCCACCGCCTGCCCCTGGTGTATTAAAAACTTTAATGAAGCGATTAAAGAAGCGGGGAGCAACCTCAAGGTCTATGACGTCATCGAGCTGCTGGAGAAAGCGATTTAAGGAGGTCTCAGAAAATGGCTTTGGCGAGAGATTTTTATAAAGCACTAGAGGATATACTCGGGCCGGAAAACGTTTCCGACGACCCGGTCGTCACGGAGTCATATTCCTTCCCCATCAGAAAAGCGACCATGCCGGAAAAGGTTTCCTACATGCCCCGGTTCGAAGCCGTAACCCTCCCCGCCAGTACCAGAGAGGTCCAGGCCATCGTCGGACTCTGCAACAAGCACGGGGTGCAGTACAAGGCATCGAGCACGGGCTGGCTCTACTGCGACCCTGTAGGGCCCAACTGTATCAAGCTCGACCTGCGGCGGATGAACCGCATCCTGGAAATCAACGAAAAAGGCATGTACGCCGCCGTTGAGCCTTACGTAATCGGGGCCCAGCTCCAGGCCGAGTTGATGAAGCGCGGGCTGACCTGCAACCAGTGCGGCGCCGGGGCCAACTGCTCCGTTATGCCGCTGGCATCACACGTCGGCCTGGGACATATGAGCCAGAGCGGCAGCTACACGGAGAGAAACCTGTTGGCCGTGGAATGGGTCACCGGCGACGGCGAAATCGTCAGCCTCGGCTCGCTGGGGTCGCACGGCGAGTGGTTCAGCGGCGACGGCCCGGGACCTTCTTTGCGCGGTATCATCCGCGGCAATACCACACCACTCGCCGGACTCGGCGTTTTCACCGCCGGAGCCGTCAAGATATACCACTGGCCGGGGCCGCCGGTTTTCCCGGTGGAAGGCGTCTGCCCCCAGTACCGACACCCGGAGATGCCGCCCAATTTCATGATACGTTACCTGTCCTCTAACGATATCGAAGATACATTTGAGGCGGTGAGAAGGGCCGGCGAGGCGGAAATCGGCTTCACGTTGATGGGTTTCAACGCCGCCATGATGGCCTCCAACATCGCCACGGATAATCAGGAGGACCTGGACTACCTTGAGAAATTCGCGTCCCAGGTACAGGGGCCGGGCTTCCTGCTGATTATCGCCGGAAACTCCGCCAGGGATTTCGCTTATAAGAAAGGTGCTCTGGAGCAAATTATGCAAGAGACCGGCGCCATGTCCCTTAAGGACGTCGAGGACCCGGTAATGGGCGCCGGCTTCCTGTGGCGTTTCATCAGAATTACCGGCTCTATCCGGGAGACCTCCCGCGCCACGGGGTGGGGCGGCGGCACGGTGGGCGGCTCCGACGTCTTCCCGCTGATGACCAGGTATATCCTCCATACCTCCAACCTCAAGCAGGAACTCATCGACAAGGGTCTCATCATGGACGACTTTATTCACCCGTTTATCCAGTCGATTGAACACGGCCATACCGGCCACGGCGAAATCCTCATTCGCTATAATCCGGCCGGCCCCGACCATATCATGAAGGTACAGGGGATGATCAGCCGCGAGGCCAACAAGACCGCAATCGAGGGCCGTTTCGGGGTGCCCCACCACGTCATGAACGATGCCCTCCACGACATGTACGGCCCGCACGTGATGAATTACCATAAACTGCTGAGAAAGATTAAGAAAACCTTCGACCCCAATACGGCCTCGGAGGCTTCCAACTATATTACGTCTAAAGATGTTTAAAATATATAGTTATACCAGGAAAGGAGATAAGATAGATGTTGCTTAAAGGCAGGGTCGCTATTATTACCGGCGGGGCCAGAGGAATGGGGAGAGCCATCGCCCTCCGCTTCGCCAAAGAGGGCTGCTCCTCGGTTATCGCCGATGTTCTCGATAAAGACGGCGAAAGAACAGTAGCCGATGTTAAAAAAGCCGGCAGGGACGCCATCTACGTGCACTGCGACGTCACCAAAAGCGCTTCGGTGAAGGACATGGTGGCCAAGGCGGTGGCTGAATTCAAGAAAGTGGACATCATGGTGAACTGCGCCGGTATCGGCAAGCCACCGAGTTTGATTAACGATATATCCGAGGAAGAGTACGACCAGGTCGTGGGCGTAAACATGAAGGGCATCTTCTTGTGCCTTCAGGCAATCGCCCCCCACATGAAGGAAAACAATTACGGTAAAATTATCAACATAGCCTCCCTGGCCGGTATCTCCCCCAGCCCTTTCGCCATTCACTATGCGGCGGCCAAAGCCGCCGCCAAACACCTCTCTGATTGCTTCGCCCTGGAAATGGCCAAATATAACGTCACCGTTAATGCTATCCTGCCGGGGATGATTCGTACGGACATGACCAGGGATTTCGCGCCGCCCATGATTAAAGACCTGGACGCCTTTATGGGCGAGATGGCCAAGGGCATACCCCTGGGGAGAGAGGGCACCACCGATGATATCTCATCGGCAGCCCTGTTCCTGGCCTCCGACGAGTCTTCCTATATCACCGGCGATAGCATACGCGTTGGCGGCGGCATGCCGAATCGCGCGGCACCATGAAGTGAAGTCACCATTTGGATTAGGAAAAACAGAGAAGGGGGAACCCTCTATTCAGGGGAGTGTCTCCTTTCTTTCCTTATCCTAGAATGTCCCCCTGAGCCCGGGGTCGAGGGTGTTTCTAGGTCGTCTTCTACCAGGTAAATGAATAATGTACACCACACTTAACCAATGTTGTTCTCATCACCTTTTCATTACCTGCATCCTCTCACCCAATATGCCTGCGATGTTACTTGAGATACGACCGGTGCTCGCAATGATTTCGGCAATAATCCCCTCGGCTTTCGACTGAAGGCGGCCCTCCGGGCCTACGATACTTAGAGCTGCAGGTAAGTTGTACTTCTGTTCCTGTTTACGTATATACAAAATTTTCCGATTTTAAATATACAGTCCAATTGCCGATTGACATTTCTTTTTTATAAATTTATATTGAATTAATTTTAATCAGGGAGGCTAAGAAATAGTGTCCGAAGGTAAATATGGTAAATACGTCATCAAGGCGCCGACGCTGAAAGGGGACTTCCCGCCGCTGGCGCAGAGAATGGTCTACGATGGGCTGACCGGCGGCGGTAGTGGTAATGTCGGCATCAGATATTCGTACTTCTACGGTCCTCACTTCCAATTCGAGGTGCCCCATAAGTACGATTATGACCAATTCCTTTGTTTCCTGGGCACCCCGGAGGACGTCAGGGTCTTCGATGCTGGGGAAGATATTTAAAGAAGAGGCCCCGTTTTCTTCGTTGCACGAATTATCCGGAGATGAACTAGAAGAAAAATACAAGCATAATGCAGCCAAGATTCTAGCCAAGGATAAAATCGAAGGTTCGGTAAAGGCCTTTACAGACCTGGAGAAACTGGAAAACGTCTCCGAGCTTATGTATCAGGTCACTTTATAAAATCGGTAATATTGAAATGTTTTGCTGCCTCCAGTAGCAAATTAGCCGGTTTTAAACCGCCACTCTATAACATGTTTAAGTCGCTCATACACACATCTGATACCAGGAGTAATCATCTTAAGTTCCGGAGTGAAATAAAAAGAAACAGGCTCCAGAACTGTTCAGGAGCCCGATTATGCTTTGGTGGAGACGGGGGAGAGTCGAACTCCCCGTCCAGAAGAAGCTGTCCAAGATATCCTACAGGTTTAGTCAGCTCTTTAGTCTCACCCGGCTCACCTCAACTGACCGAGTTAAGCCAGGCCAGCCGATAAATCTTTCATCGCCCTTACCGGCATGGGGGCGACGGCACCCCGGCTTTTCGGCACCCAATCCCAACCCGTCGGGGTGGGGTCAGGTTGGATGGCAGCCTAATTGTTTAGGCTGCAACCATTACTGGTTCGGCGTTTGTTCTTTGCCACCTGTTTAATGAGATAGTGGCACCTCAACCTGCAATCCTGCAACTCACTTCCCCTGTCGAAACCACGCGTCCCCATCCTATGGAGGGCTTTAACCTCTCCTCTATACTATTCTAACGCATTTTGGTCGTCCTGGCTAGCTCTCTATCCACCTCACGTCGACTTATAGAGTCGCGTTTATCGTATAATTTCTTACCTTTAGCCAGGGCTATTTCCACCTTGGCGATACTGCCCTTGAGGTATAATCTGGTAACTACCAGGGTCAGCCCTTTTTCCGCCACTCTGCTGCTGAGGTTATCAATTTCTTTACGATGCAGCAGCAGTTTTCTGTGGCGGGTGGGCTCATGGCTCATGTAGCTGCTGGCCTCATAGCGCGCGATATGGGCATTAAAAAGCCACAGCTCGTTATTTTGCGGTCTTACATAGGCATCGCCAAGACTTACCCTGCCGCTCCGTACCGATTTTATTTCCGAACCGTTAAGGGCAATCCCTGCCTCGAGCTTCTCGCCTACATAATAGTTATGATAAACCTTCCGATTAGTTGCTATAATTTTGATAACCACACTGTAATTTTACCACACTTCAAGAATTCAACCCAAGATACCTGATTTTTACAGGATATACTTTAATATCTATTTTGATATGGTGTGAACATTCTACTCAGCAAAATATAAAATATAAAACACTGGTAACCAAGCGTGATACGCTCAAATTCAACAGATTGACTTTTTACTCAACAAAAAATATAGTTTGCTAAAATATGCCAAAATAGCATATTATTATCCAAAAAGTGCTTGACTTTTTACTCAACATTGCTTATAATAATTGTACGGTATAATCTATTGACATTTTCAGGAGTCTATTATGGATAATAATCAAAAATTTGGAGATCAACTTAGAGAACTCAGGAAAAAAGCCGGCCTGACCCTCAGGGAGCTTGCCGAAAGGGTCAATGTTAATTTCACCTACCTCAGTAAGATAGAAAACAGCGCCCTGCCACCCCCCAGTGAGAAAGTCATACGCCGTCTCGCCGAAATTCTTGATTTTGATAAGGACGAACTGCTCGCCCTCGCGGGGATAATACCATCGGATATCGCCGAGATATTAAGAGACCGCAAGGCACGAGAAAGGCTACGCGCCGAGCAGGCCAAGAGGGCCAAGGCTACGGGGATAAAAATGCCGGCGCTGCCAAAGGTCTCATTACCGCTCAAAGGCTTGTACCGGCTGGCATTACCTGTTTTCCTGGTAATAGCCATCGCCCTCTCTATCTGGTACGCCTCACCAACACAAGCACTTACTATAGATATTGTTGAGCCTTCAGACGGCTACCTGGGCAGCACCCATACATTCGACGTAACAGTAAGCATTCAAGGCTCTGAACATCTTCCATTACAGGGAATCAACATCCTTATATATAATGTAGATTCCCCCACTACCTATAAAGCCACCCTGGCAAATTTACCACTGGGAGATAGCAGCACCAGTGCCCACAATCCGTCAGAGAGCGGCAGCGGCACGGCAACCGTGGCCGCGAATGGCGACTCCGCCTGGGGATATACCGCGTCCGGCACAGGTTATGTCACCTGGGAATCCACCGGTTACAGCTTCAGCCCTTCGACAAGCGGTGGCTACGGCTACCAGGGTGGCACCGGCACCACGTCCATTACCTATACTATTGTATGGACATCACCATCGGGCTGGCCGCCCGGCAGCTATAAGATTGATACCATACTTACCACCAGCACCCGGAGTCCAGACGGTGGTACAACCTTTACCAAGACAAGCGATGCCTTTACACTGTCACGGGCTGCTGCGGAGGTCACTGGAGGAGGTGGCGGAGGCACAGTAACTTCGGAAGGTACCACCTACCTGTATGGTTCGGTCTCCAGTACGGGCAAATTCTTACAGGATGTGACGGCTAATTCAGCCGATAATAAAGTCTCACTGGATATTGATCTGGGTGTCATCGGCAAGACCAAGACGGGTAAGTCGTTAACGAAGATATCCATTGAGCCCATGACATCGCCTCCGGCACCACCGGCAGATACATCTGCTATCGGGCTCACCTACGACTTCGGCCCTGCCGGGGCTACCTTTGAGCCACCGATAGTCCTCACGTTCAAATACGACCCGGCGAGTTTACCTGCCGGAGTAGATGAGGCCGACCTTAAACTCGCATTCTACGATTCAGCAACAGGCGATTGGGTTCTTCTTGAAGGTATAACCGTTGATACGGTAAATAACACGATTAGCGGTAAGGTATTCCACTTCACAGCCTTTGCGGTGATAGCTTACTCAGAACCCGCTACCTTTACCGCCAGTGACCTCAGCATTGGTCCTTCAGTAATAGATGTCGGCGGTACTTCCATCATCAAGGTCACCATATCCAATACCGGAGACCTCTCCGGCACCTATGATACTATCCTCAAGATTGAGGATACGATGGTGGAAACCAAGACGGTCACCATAGCCGGCCACGCCAGTCAGGAAGTAAGCTTCACGGTTTCTCAGGATACATCTGGTGTCTATACCATCAATATCGACGGATTAACAGGCAAATTGACCGTCGAGGCCCCATCGGCCCCGGCACCTGAACCTGCACCGCCGGCACCGGCACCCGAACCAGAGCCGACACCGCCGGCACCGGCACCCGAACCAGAGCCGACACCACCGGCCCCGACGCCAGCCCCTACGCCGGCTCCTGAGGAAGGAATCAACTGGTGGCTCATCGGCGGCATCATCGCTGTAGTAATCATCATCGCCATAGTCGTCTGGATGATGGTCTTCCGCCGCAGAGGTTAAAAAAAGAATAATCCGATAGTGCCAGAATGATTTTGCCCGGGCAGTTATTGCTCGGGCAAAATTTTTTATGAAAAATCATCAACTTCATTAGCCCTAACCGCTTGACAATTGCCACAGCATGTAATACATTTTTTCATGTAATACCTGATGAAACGCAGGTAGTGGAACTTGACAATTGTCACAAATAGTATTACAATTATGCCAATTAGCATATCCGGGGGTGGGGGAAACGCACTTGACAAACAAAAATACTTACACCTGGGCTGGTCTTGGCCTTTTAATTGCTGGTAGTATCATATCTCTACCAGCTTATTTTATTTTTAATTTAATCTGGTTAACCGCACTGGGCATTTCCATGCTTATCCTTTCATTCATCCTGATAGCTCTGGGGAAGGCTGTACCCAAACTGCCGCCCGAGGTATGCAGCCTCCTGCTGGAAACCGGAATCGATAATATTGCCACGCTGATTGAAGAACTCGGTATCAAAACCAAGGCTATCTACCTACCATCTTCACTGACCTGTAAATACCCCCGGGCATTCATTCCCCTGCACTCCAACGGTTCGCTTCCCGAGATAACAAAGGCCTTACCACAACGACTCATCGCCAGATATGGCTCCAGCCCGGAGGATATCGGCCTTTTAATTACCACTATCGGGAGTACCGCCACCAACATGCTTGAATCAAAACCGGGAGCTGCACCAGATGAGCTTGAATCGGCGCTCACCTCGCTACTTACCGGAAGGCTCGGTGTAGCTGACAGCACCAGAGTCACTTGTTTTAACAATCATATCCAGGTAGAAATATATAAGCCGCGTCTTGAAAATGGCACTTCCTGGTCGCACCAGTGTCTCGGCAGCCCACTGGCCACAGTAGTCGCTTCTATAGCCGCTGAAGCCTGGAACAAACCAATGACCGTCAGCCAGGAGACCCGAGAGAATGGGAAATACTTTGTCGAGCTTGAGGTGGGCAGGTGAAACTATATAATCGCTATGTTTTAACCGTCGCCCTTATTTTATTACTGACCACCGTCATCCTGATTGCCATCGGGCAGAACTCTCTGGATGTTTATTTCACGGTATATGTTTTGGAAGCTCTGGCAATTACCGAACTCTATGCATACATCAATAATAAAGCGCGCCGCGGTCTGGTTTACGTGAGCACTATACTATTCGGGGGCTTTGCCGTTGCCCTGTGCCTTCAAATTGTCAGGATACTGGCATGAATCTCAATAAACGCCCGTCTCAATATGAAAAGATATATTATTGCACTCTGTATAATAGCCGTGCTGGGAGTGATATACCCTGGCTTACCCACCCTTGCCCAACCCATCCGAGTTCCCCATGAAAACCCGGACACAGCTACAGGTTTACTGGATGAAATTGGATTTCTACTTTCTTACAGCCAGGTTATCAAACTGGCCACCAACAGCCAGTACCAGGACGCTCAGGATATACTGAATGAATTAGAACACGTGGATATCCCGGATGATGTCCGGTACATCACCAATCAATATAACGCCCTCTGGCAGCGCCTGTTCAGCACCATGGATAGCCTCGAAGCACTCCTCGCCGAAGCGTCAGACCTGCTGGCTCACAATCAAATTTATGAACTCAGACAAAAACTTGATAATGCCAATGCAGATATTCAGAATGCCTACGCTCTGCTGAAAGACGCTCAGGTAGCCACCAACAGCTTAAGTGACCAACTAAATGTTTTTGCCGTTTCAGCAACCAGCCGGGTAAAACAGGCACATACCCAGCTGGTAGATGGCATCGAAAGACTGAACGACCTTCTCAGTAAGCTTGACAGTCTCAGCCAGAGCCTGACAGAACAATACGTACAAAAAACAGAACTCACCCCCACCGAACTCAGCTTTAGCATTCACCCTTCCACGGCTTATGTCGGCGACGAGATTACTGCCTACGGCAAACTCAGTAGCGCCGGCAAATCGATGGCCGGCCAACAACTGTCTATTTTCCTGGATGATAAAAGGGTGGCCACCGTTATTACCGGCCCCGACGGCTCGTACACCACCAGTATAAAACTACCTTTTATATATATAGAAAACATGACTTTTACCGCCATATACCAACCTTCAGGCAATGATGCCGGCATTTATCTTGCCAGTCGAAGCCCGCCGGTAACTATCGACACTGTGTTCTACCGCACTTTCCTCAAGGTCTCCGCACCGGATAGGATATACCCGTCTCAACCATTTTCCGTAAGCGGTGAAGTCACCTCGGACAATGACCATATTACGCGAAATATTCAAGTGCTCCTGGATAACATCATCCTGGTTGAAGAAACGGTATCCGGCCCTTTCAGCTTCGCGATAACCCCTCCTCCAAAAGCCTCCGGCAACAGTAAGCTGACCTTCGATGTCAGTCCCCAGGGGCCTTATGCCGGCGCCTCCGTACAGCGGAGTATCAACGTTTCCTTGCTTGCGGTACATATTGATACTCAGATGCCTTCCGTTATTCTCATTCCCGCAGACATCGAAATTAGCGGCAGAGTTTACAGTGAACTCGGACCTGTCGCAAATGCCGGGATACGTCTCAACCTCAATGACACATCGGTTACCACCACCACGCGCGCCGACGGGAGTTTCCAGGGTAATATTAAAATGTGTATACTGCCCGAGGACGCACCACTAACCACCAATCCGTTCCATGTTGGCCCCTCCGCCGCCGATGCGTCCTTCAATTTTTCTCCGTTCGGTGTCCAGGAGATAATCATAACCGCCGATACGACGGAACTACCCGGCGCCACATATGATATAAAGAGGGATATTCTTACTATCAACCCGCTGAGCATCGCCCTGATAATGGTGGCTATAGCAGCCCTGGCGTGGCTCATTTTACGGAGAAGCCGCACGCGTATACCGGAGGAAAAGAGGCTGTACCCGGCGGAAAGTGCGGAATTATCCGCCGCCACACCCCTGCCTGTACAAATCCCGAAGCTTACAGGTATCAGAGGCCAGATATTAACAGCCTACCGAAACGTACTTACGACTGTGGAGAAAATTACCGGCGTTATTATGTCACCGGATACTACCCTGCGGGAGTTCCTGAAGACAACTCGTCTACCCTCACCGACGGCTAACGACCGATTTGCCGAGTTAACCGCCATGACCGAAAGTGCACTCTATTCTGACCGCAGCCCGCAACAAGACACTGCCGCCAGAGCCGAAGGGATTGCCGCAAATATCAAAGAGGAGCTTCGCAGTGGAACTCCGTAAATTCCTGTTAATAATCACCGCAACCCTGATTGTCGCCCTGATTCTCGCCGTTTGGTTTTACCCCTCGAACGACGACTTCCGAGTAGATAATCCTTTCTGGAATGGTATTAAAGACGTACAGGCTGACTACCGGGGCGAACCCATTAATTCTCTATCAGACCTCCCGTCTCCGCCGAATGGTGCGACCCTGCTCATCATCCCTTACATTAGCTACACCTCAATAGAACTGGAGCAGTTGAATCACTTTGTCCTCGGGGGAGGCAGATTAATTATAGCTGACGATTATGGACACGGGAACCAGATACTGGAATACCTGGGACCTGAATCACGTTTCAGCAGGCAAATCCTCCTTGACCCGCTTGTCAATTATAAAAATAAATATTTCCCGAGGATAATCCACCTTCAATCCGACCCCCTGACTTCCAATACGGATAATATAGTCTTCAACCACGCCACCAGTCTGATTAATGTCCCTCCAGATACCATCCTCGCTGTGTCATCTCCTTTCAGTTTCCTTGATTATAATGCTGACGGCACCAGACAAAATGACGAGCCTACAGGACCGCTCGCGGTCATCTCCCGCCATGAACTGGGTAGCGGACAGGTAATACTCATCGCCGACCCCAGCCTTTTCATCAACGGTATGAACAAGATAGAGGGCAATAACGTTTTTATGCAAAATATCGCGGCTACTGCATCTGCACTCTATATTGACCAGTCTCACCTGACATTTTCGGAGCTTCACCACACTAAAATCTGGCTGCAACAGGCCCGCGGTCTTTTATCCACTCCCATCGGTACGGCAGGACTGGTCATAGCAGCCATCATAATCGCATTGACACCAATATGGTATGAAAAGAGAAGAACAACCGTGGAGACCTGATATCTTTACGCATCACGCTTTCCCAATATATGGCAAACGTGATACACTCTCTGAAAGGGGACGGTAATGACGACACAGCAGAAAACAGGACAGGCAATACTTAAAAATATTATCGATGAAGTGTCCGAGGTAGTAGTTGGTAAGGATGATATCAAGGAGATTCTGCTGCTGGCCTTGCTGAGCCAGGGACACGTACTCATAGAAGGATTACCCGGAACCGCAAAAACCACCATCGCCCGCACATTTGCCCATGCCATCGGCGGTACTTTCAAGAGGGTCCAGGGCACGCCTGACATGCTACCTTCTGATATACTCGGTTTCTACCTTTACCGCGCCGACGGTAGTGCTACTTTCATGCCGGGGCCTATCTTCGCCAACGTGATACTGGCGGACGAATTAAACCGCACTACTCCCCGCACGCAGTCGGCTCTCCTCGAGTCAATGCAGGAACAACAGGTTACCATCGAGCGCGAGACACACAAGCTGGAACAGCCATTCCTCGTAATCGCCAGCCAGGTACCCTATGGCACCCCCGGAACCTCACAGCTCAGCGAAGTTCAAACCGACCGATTTATGTTCCGGACATGGAGTGGTATCTCCACCCTGGAAGAGGAAGACCAGGTGCTGAAAAATATCGATACCATTACCGAGTCGCACATCGAGGCCGTGACCACACCGACAGAAATAATAGCACTCCAGCAGGAAGTTAAAAAGGTACATGTCGCCGATAGTATCCGGCACTATATCCTGGAAATTATCGACAACCTGCGCCACCATCAGGACATCGTACTGGGACCCAGCACCCGTGCCGGTATTGCCCTGCTGAAGGGCGCCAGGGCCAGGGCATTCCTACAAGGAAGAGACTTCGTTATTCCCGACGATGTGAAGAAACTGCTTATCCCGGCTCTATCCCATCGCCTCCAGGTAAGCCCCGAAGCTGAAATGGAGGATATCAGCCCCGAGCCAATCATCAATGAGGTAGCTACTCAAGTCCCCGTACCGAAAATAGACAATGCGTAGAGCATCACCCCGATTATTATTTCAGATATATGCAATGCTGGTTCTGCTGGCAGCTGCTGTAATGTCGCCACTCCCCTACATGGTGCTGTCGCTGGTTCTGCTGCTCGTAATTATATTTACCGTAACGCGCCCGCAGCCGCCGCGGTTTAATATAGTAACGACCCTGGCAGTGATGTTTCTGGCGCCGCTGGCCTTTGAAATGTCGCTGGAACGAATAACAACACTTGAGCCGACAACCACCCATATTATAGCCGTCGTAATCGTCCTCCCCGTTCTGTACCTGCTCGACCTTAATTTGCGGGAAAACGTCCGTCAAACGCAGATATTCACGAAGAGAAGGGGCGAAAGAAATACCACCCGTACTTTCGCATCGTTATTAATCGCGTCACTGGTCGTAATGCTGATAGCACCGGTGGTAAATCAACCCGTGCTGTTGTTTACCGGCATCTTCCTGGCCCTGTACCTCCTTTGGGTATTGATAGGGATATTGTTTTCGATTCCCCGGCGTCCTTTCACCACCAGTACATTAATGAGAAGAGTTATCGCCGGCACCACCGGGAGCACACGCCTGAACCTGACAAGTTTAACATGGGTTAAAATGCACAGCTATATCAGTTTCACTATTCCCTGGGCACATATCGTACCAGAAAAAAGCGTACTGAAGAAAGGTCAAACAAGCCTGGAACTCAGTTTCACTCCACCGCTGGCGGGAGAATCCCGACCCCAGCTCCAGATATCGGCAGTAGACCCGCGTGGCCTTATCCAGATAAACCAGTTGCTCGAGCCGCTCGACCTGCAAATAATCCCCAGGGCTAAATACGCCGAATGGCTGGCCATGAAATATATAGAGCAAACGGGTTCGGGGGCTGTTTCTGCAATCGGTCTGTCTTCTCAACCACTAGGAAAACAAAAACGGGGCATCGAATACCTGAAAAGCCGTACCTACCAACCCGGCGACCAACTGAGAGATATAGACTGGAAACATACCCTGAAACTGAGCCAGCTGATAGTAAGAGAGTACCAGGAAGCCAACGAACAGGCGGTAATTATTGCGGTTAATCTCTCGGTGACAGATATAGAGGCAGCCGATAACCTGGCCTTCAACCTGTTAACCATAGCCTTAACCCTGGCGCGGGAAAACATACCCACCGCACTGGCTGCCTACAACCAGCAGAGTGTCGTCCTTAATACCGGTATCACAGAACCGACGGAAATTCTCAGGCAATCCCTTTCATTGCTCAGAGAAATTGAAGTGGTCAAGTTTACCGACCGTTACCTGGAACCGATAGACATATCCAAGATAAGGCGGAATATCAGACAGCTTCAACAAACGGATTCCGAGCCTGCGCAAAGATTACTCGACATACTCAACTTTGAGCACCGCTCTATCAAGGAAGCAGCTAAAAGCCACCCGGCTACCCTGGCACTGGCAGCCGCTACCCGGCAGGTGCCGGCTCCGGCTATGATACTGCTTGTTTCGCAACTAAACCATGACACCGAAGCTATCCTGGTTACCGCCGAAAAACTGGCCAAGATGAGATTCAACACCGTACCGATAGAAACGATGTGATGACTATTCTACAGTGACACTCTTAGCCAAGTTCCGTGGAAAATCAACCGGGCAACCCCGTTCTCTGGCTACATAGTAAGCAAGTAATTGCAGCGCCACCGAATTCACCACGGGGGAAAACAGGGGGTCAGTTTGCGGTATGTTGATTACCGAATCGGCCAATTCCTTTATGGTTTCATCTTCTTCATTCACCAGAGCCAGTACCGGGGACTGCCTCGCCTTGATTTCTTTGATACTGGTTACCATAGGCTCAAAGGTATTATCCTGAGCAACGACAGCTACCACCGGCGTGCTGTTTCCCAGCAGGGCAAAGGGGCCATGTTTCAGCTCCCCGGCCGCATAGCCTTCGGCATGTATGTATGAAATTTCCTTCAGCTTGAGTGCACCTTCCAGGGCTACCGGGTAGTTAATACCCTTGCCGATGAAGAATATATTATCGAACCCGGCAAGCTGGCGGGCGAAATCGGCAATTATCGATTCGTTGTCAAGTATCTGCTGGACTTTAACGGGCAATTGCCTCATCTCCAGAACGAGGTCATCCAATCTCCGGATATCCACTCTTGAGTAGGGTAAAGCCAGCCAGTACAAAGCGATAAGCTGTGCCATAAAAGTCTTGGTTGCAGCAACACTTATTTCCGGCCCTGCCCGCGTATAAACGGTACGGTCGGCAATACGACTGGCCGTACTACCGACGACATTGGTGATGACAATAACCTGATTACCGGCTTCATTCAGCTTCCTTATTGCCTTGAGCACGTCAGTGGTTTCACCGGACTGGGTAATCACAATCGCCTTACTCTTGGCCGATGCCTGGCCGCTATAGTTAAACTCGTCGGCCAGCTCAACTCTTACGGGTACATTTACCAGCCCTTCAATTATGTATTTACCGACAAGTCCGGCGTGATATGAAGTGCCGCAGGCCAGTATTAACATACCCTCCGGTCCACTGCCGTCAACCCCGGTAAGGTCGGCAGCCGGTTCTGCCGCTGAGATATATCCGGCAAGGGTATCTCGTATTACCCTGGGCTGCTCGTGTATTTCCTTGAGCATAAAGTGCTCATAGCCACCCTTCTGAGCATCCTCCACACTCCATAATATCTTATGTTCTTCACGGTCGATAAGGGCACCATTCTGTTTGACTTCTATGGCGTCGGCAGTAACCACGGCGATGTCACCGTCTTCCAGATAGATAACACGGCTGGTATAATCGAGCAGGGCAGGTACATCCGAGGCAATAAAATTTTCCCGGTCGCCAATGCCGATAGTCAGCGGGCTATCTTTTCTGGCGGCTATCAATCTGGATTCACCATCCCTCAACGCAATCATGGTATAAGAACCTTCTATATCACGCAGCGCCAGACTCACAGCCTCCTCGAAATCGCCGTTATAATACTTCTCAATCAGGTGAGGTATTACCTCGGTATCGGTCTGGGAAACCAGATTATGCCCCTCATCTATTAATTGCTTTCTCAACTTCTGGAAGTTATTGATGACCCCGTTGTGGACCACGGCGACCCGGCCGGAGCAGTCGGACTGCGGGTGGGCGTTCACCCGGGACGGTTCACCATGCGTAGCCCAGCGGGTATGTCCTATGCCTGCCGTGCCTTCGATGGACGGTAATACCCTGGACAGGGCCTTTACTCTGACGATATCCTTATGAATCTCGATGCCATTTGCCGACACGGCAATACCGCAGGAATCATACCCCCGGTACTCCAGCTTGCTCAGGCAATTAAGGAGAATCGGCTGAGCCTTTTTCTCTCCAATATAACCAACAATGCCACACATATTCTATAATTTCCATACCGGAAAAAACCGCCCATCAGCCGCGGCCAGAACCACTTAATATACCAGGCTCCTGTCCGGCAAGCGACCGCTCACCGTCTTGGACATCTGTATCTGGCAATAATTACCGACGATAACCCCCGGTTGGGCGGTAACGTTACTCTCTATATTACAGTCCTCACCGATAATAGCGCCTATATTTATCGACGGTACTTCACCATTGATTCCGACCTCACTCTGTCCGCCGATGGCGGTAAAACGCCCCTTGAGCACACAGCCTTTATCGATAACGGAGTCGCTGATGATACACCCGGCACCGATGGTGACATCATTACCGATAACGCTGTTCTTGACCTCAGTAAAAGGAGAGATAGCGACATTGTCACCGATACTGGTCGCCGGCATAATACACGCATGCGGCCCGATATCACACCCCGACCCGATAACCGCCGGCCCATAGATACAGGAGCCAGCCCGCACCACGGTACCTTCCCCTACCATAACCCTTCCCTTTAACGAAGCTCCGGACTCGATGGTACCACCCAGACTGGCTTCAATATTCCGGAGAATAGCATTGTTAAGACTGATAATATCCCAGGGATAAACCACATCAAGCCAGGTGCCCTCGGTTTCCAGAGCCCGGATGATATAGCCTTCAGCTATCATATTGTTCAGGGCATCCGGTATATCCAGCACGGATTCGGCGAACTTGAAAATATCTTTAGTAAAGGCGTAGATGCCGGTATTGACCACATTACTGGCCGCTTCTTTCGGTTTTTCTGTTATACCCTTTACCTCGTTACCTCCCGTATCGACAACTCCGTACCTTATCGGGTCACTGACTCTTTTTACAAGTATCGCTTCCGGTTTTACCTGTATAAAATCGGCGATGGTGTGAGCTTCAATCAGATTGTCACCGGACATCACCAGGAACTCATTTTCGGCCATATCCCGGGCCTGTAAAAGGGCATGCGCCGTACCCAGCTGTGTCTCCTGAGTCACGTAGGTGATATTGACGCCGAACTGCTCGCCGGAGCCCATGTAGTCGTAAACTTGCTCTCTCCGGTAGCCGACCACAAAGATAATATCGCGGATACCGTTCTGCGCGAGAGACTCAACGATGAACTGGAGTATCGGCTTATCCGCTATAGAAAGCATTGCTTTCGGCCGGGTAACGGTAAACGGTCTGAGTCTCTGTCCCTCACCTGCGGCTAACACTATTGCCTGCTTCATAGACCGCTCCTCAAAGTATTCTGGAACCCGGCGTAATCACACCGCTGACCTTCACGCCCGGCCCGATAAAAGTATTATTACCAATCATACTGCCGACGTTAATACACGTATTTATCCCGGTTTCAACATGGTCGCCGATAATGGCCCCCAACTTACGCCTTCTGGTATCGATGCCGCCGATGCGAATATCCGCCTTGTCCAGCCTCAGATTGGCGATTTTAGTACCGGCACCCAGGTTACACCCTTCGCCGATAACACTATCACCCACATAGTTGTGGTGCGGAATCTTGGTGCCGTTCATGATGATAGAATTCTTGACCTCAACCGCGGCGCCAACGTGGCAGCCGTTACCGATAGCGGTTGAGGGACGAATATAGCAGTTCGGGCCGATTTCACAGTCCTCCCCGATAATAACCGGGCCGACGATATAGGCGCCCGACCTTATTACCGTGTTCTTGCCGATAGCTACAGCCCCCTTCAGGGTCACGTTCCTCTCCACCTCCCCCAGGTTCTGCCCCTCGAGACTGGCCATCATAAACTCATTGGCACGCAGCAGGTCCCACGGGTAACTGAGGTCAAGCCATGATTCAATCTCCTGATAGTGGAGACCTCCCTTCGTCTTCATCAGCAGTTGCAGCGAATCGGTTATCTCATACTCGCCCCGCGGCGATTTCTCCGTCCGCGATATGGCTTCGAACACCCGCCGGGTAAAGAGGTACAGCCCGGTATTAGCCATCAGTGTCGGGGGTTTCTGCGTTTTCTCATAAATATTAACGACTCTATCTCCAGACAGTTCCACCATCCCGAGCCCCCGGGGGTCTTTCACTTCAATAACACTCATGGTATTACGGCGATTTTTGAGCAATCTCCCGATATCCTTCCGGCCTACAATGACATCACCATTGATGACCAGGAAGTTACCATCTACCATGTCACCCACCATTCTGATGGCATCCGCCGTACCCAGCTGCTTTCTCTGGTCGGAGTAAGCTATCTTTACCCCCCATTTTTCCCCCTTGCCGAAGTAACTGCGTACCTGCTCATCGCAATAGCCAACGATGAAGATAAACTCTTCAATACCGGCCTCCTTAACCTCAACGAGCAGGTGTTCCAGAATGGGCTTATTGGCGATGGGAAGCATTACCTTGGGTTTGTTGCTGGTGAGAGGACGCATCCGGTTACCTTCACCGGCCGCCATAAGAACTGCTTTCAATTCACTCACTCCCGGTACCTGTAGATTCTTCGATTGCTCTGAGACCACCATCATATATCTGCTGTGCAATCTCTTCGGTTTTAGCCTCGGCCGTCAGCCTGATCTTAGGCTCGGTACCCGAGGGGCGGATCAGCAACCAGCCATCCTCAAAGCTAATTTTATAGCCATCGATGTTATTAACCGATAGCGGATTCAGTTTCATCAGTTTGGACTCTAAACGGGACATAGTGATGCCTTCGCTACTGACATTACCGCGAAGCAGGGGGTAAACGGGCACAGCATCGACCAGTTCCGAAAGTTTCTGCTCACCGGCCAGAGCCGCCACCTGAGCCGCCGCGTAAATTCCATCGGGGCAGAGCGAAATATCCGGGAAAATCCAGCTTCCCGATGCCTCGCCGCCGAAACCACCGCCGTTTCTCAGTTCCTCGGATACCCAGGTATCACCTATCTTCGTCCGCCTGACATTAAAACCCATCTCTTCGATAGCCATAGAGGCATCCAGCGTTGTTACGACTTCCTTTACCCCCAACCCCTTCGCAAAGATAGCCAGCAGTATATCACCGGTAATGAACCTGCCCCGTTCGTCAACCACCATGAGGCGGTCGGCATCACCGTCATGGGCAATTCCGACATCGGCACCGGACTCTCTAACAGCCCGGCACAGGTCCTGCAAATTGGCTTCCACCGGCTCGATGCCGCGAGGGAAAAAACCGCTGGGATAGCAGTTCATGGTTATAACCTCGCAACCTAACCTTTCGAAAAGGCGTGGCGTGACCTCAGAAGCCGCACCACATCCGGCGTCAACCACTACCTTGAGATTCAACCTGTCGGGGAAGTTGGGTAATATGGCATCGATATGACGCCCGATGGCCCCCTGAAAAATATCAGCGTTTTTAATATCTTCCCAGCCGGCAACCCCATACGCTTCGTCCGTTATGGCTTTTTCAATCTGCATCTGCTGTAGCGAGTCAAACGAAGAACCGTCCGGATTCAGGAGTTTGATACCGTTGTATTGCGGGGGATTGTGGGAGGCGGTAATCATTACACCGACATCGAACTCACGGGTAACGAAGGCCAGTGTCGGCGTGGGTGTTATCCCGGCGTCAACACAACGGGCACCTGCTGCCAGCAGGCCGGAGATAACGGCGTGTTTCATGGCGTCCCGGGAAGTCCTGGTATCCGTGCCCACAACTGCGTTGGCATGATTCTTTCCCACGACCATGCCGACTTTGAACGCGATGTTAAGGAGTTCCAGATTGAAAAGGGTACGTATGCCTGACGAGCCAAAAAGTTTCATAATATATTCATTCTACTACGAACAGAGGAATTGTCAACCAAGTTAACCCTGACGTTCCCGTTACCGGCTAACAACGGCTAGTTTCGACCCCCAGGTAGTTCGCCACCAGGTCCATGGCGCAGTACCGCCCGCACATGCTGCAGGCCTCCCCCGATGTTGCCCGCTGGCGGTGGACACGCCGGAAACGCTCCGGGTCCAGGGAAAGCCTGGCCTGCTCATCCCAGTCGAGTCGCTTCCGCGCCAGAGCCATCTCACGGTCTCTCTCCGCAGCACCCTTCACACCCTTAACGATATCGGCAGCGTGGGCGGCGATACGCGAGGCGATGACTCCCTCCCTGACATCGTCAATATCAGGAATGGCAAGGTGCTCCGAAGGCGTCACGTAGCAGAGGAAATCAGCCCCGGAGATGGCAGCGATAGCCCCGCCGATAGCACCGGTAATATGGTCGTAGCCGGCGGCGATATCCGTCACCAGCGGACCCAGTACATAGAAGGGCGCGCCCTTGCAGACGGCCTTCTGGAGTCGTACGTTGGTTTCAATCTGGTCAAGGGGTATGTGTCCGGGTCCTTCCACCATTACCTGTACACCGGCCTCCTGTGCCCTTTGCACCAGTTCGCCGAGGGTAAGCAGTTCTTCTATCTGAGTACGGTCGGTGGCATCAGCCAGAGAGCCCGGGCGCATACCGTCGCCGAGGCTCAGGGTCACATCGTATTCCCTGGCGATATCCAGCA
>CAZCOB010000005.1:0-1163 GCA_964500415.1 uncultured Dehalococcoidaceae bacterium
CCATTCGGGAATCCCCGGTTAGGCTTGCTAGACAGCTCGCCGGGGCTTTTCGCAGTCTTGCCACGCCCTTCTTCGGCCCTTGATGCCAAGGCATCCACCGTATGCCCTTATTACTTGACCTGCTTCAGGTTTGATATTAGACCCTCATCCATATTCAGTTGTTAAGGTGCGGAAGGCAAAAGAAAAGGTCTGGCGGTTTTTCCACCAGACCTCAATGTCCGGTTAATTGCCACCAGTTTAGCTTGCTATGCCTCTGCCTTCACCATATGTAAATATAAGTCTAGCACAAGGTTATACCGTTGTCAATATTATTCCGAGGCTAAAAAGCTGAGCCGCCCAAACATTTTCAAAATATATTTTTACTTTAGCCCCATTACCCCCCTCGCTGCTTATCTTTTCCCACCCAGGCCGCCCCGGTTCATCTACGGCTTAGGCCGTGGGGTTTTCCAGCGTGGGCTAAACAAAATTTCAAAAAATGAAATCTTTTCACTATCAAGTGCAAAATGATATTATTGAGTTACTATGATGGATTTATTAAATTCTAGAGACACGGGATTGGTAGAAGCTATAGGTGAAACTATAGCTTGGCAATATCTATATAGAAAAGGAATAACCGCCGTTAGCTTTGGCTTGGGACGCCCGTGGTTTATTGATAAGACACAATCTGAAGAAGTGAAATCGTCCTTTGACCGCTTTGTTGAAGGAACGTGGTTTACAAAGCGACAATTAGATTACCTAGTCAATTTGCACGAAAAGGGAGATAGAAGATGGGATTTTATAGCTAAAAGTTGTAGAGACATAGGTAAAAAACGAAGAACGGTATATTTAGTTGAAGTAAAGGTCAAGCGTCAAGGGAAAAGTCGTCATGACCTCAGAGGTTCTATGAAAGGGAAAATACCAGAAGACTATCGAACTGTAAGGTCACTTGGGTTTGTGCCTTTACTCGTAATTGTAAGTTTACTGAACAATTGGCAGGTTGAGATTGTTTTAGAAGAACTTGACTCTTAAACCAAAGAGGTTTTATGGAGCAGTCTAAGAGGGGTCTTATCCCCTCTTTCTTTTTCTTCCCCCTCCTTTAAAATCCCTCTCTTATCTCCCTTTACCAAAGGGAGAAGCTATCATGTTTCTCCCTTTTCAAGTTTCCCCCTTTGAAAAAGGGGGAC
>CAZCOB010000005.1:1263-82704 GCA_964500415.1 uncultured Dehalococcoidaceae bacterium
GGAGAAGCTATCATGTTTCTCCCTTTTCAAGTTTCCCCCTTTGAAAAAGGGGGACTAAGGGGGATTTTTGCCACGAGGGCGGGCCTGGGTGGGAAAGAAAAACCCCGAGGGGAGGGGTGTGGGGTAGGTAAAATAAGAGGCGGGGCGGTGTAGGGTGGTAAAACGGGGCGGATGAGGGGTTTAATACATTTACCCTTTCCACCCACACTATGCTATAATTTCCTCGTAAGTTTTTCTTTTAAGACTGGAACCGGAACATTGACACTCAAAGAAACACTCGCTGAACTGATTAAAAAAGCGGTTATCGAGGCCCGGCAGGCCGGCAAACTGCCCGAACTTACCCTGCCGGAGATAGCCGTCGAGCGACCCCAGAATCCGGAGCACGGCGACTACGCTTCGAGTATCTCCCTCAAGCTGGCGCGGGCCGCCGGCACCAGCCCCCTGGCCATCGCCGGCGAGATAGCCGGTTATATCAAACCCTCCGCCGAGATTGAAAGCGTCACCGTCGCCCCGCCGGGCTTCATCAACTTCACCCTGAAAAACGACTGGCTCACCCGGCAGGTTGACGCCGTCCTGGAAAGCGGCGACGCATACGGCAACATTGAACTTGGTCAGGGTCAAAAGGTACAGATAGAGTTCGTCAGCGTTAACCCCACCGGCCCGCTCCACGTGGGACACGGGCGGGGCGCTATCCTGGGCAGCACCCTGGCCAACGCCCTGACTGCCGCCTGCTATCAGGTGGAAAAGGAATACTATATCAACGACGCCGGCAACCAGATAGACTCTTTCCGCCGCTCGCTGTACGCCCGCTACCGGCAGGCCACGGGAAAAGAAGCCGAGATGCCCGCCGACGGCTATCTGGGCAGCTATGTCGTCGATATGGTCAAGGAAATTATTACCGAAGAGGGTGAAAAGCTCGGCAAACTATCCGACGATGAACTCGTGGCGCGACTGGGGAAAATCGGCCTGGAAAAGATACTCGGCCAGATAAAGGCCGACCTCGAGCTGCTGGATGTTACCTTCGATGTCTGGTTCAGCGAGCAGAGCCTCTACGACAATAAGCAATACGAGACGGCTATATCGTCATTGAAGAAGGGCGGCTACATCGCCGAAAAGGAGGGCGCCACCTGGTTCGTTTCCACCGCCCTCGGCGAGGACAAGGACAATGTGGTCGTGCGCACCGACGGCACGCCGACCTACTTCGCTACCGATATTGCCTACCACTATAATAAATTCCTGGAACGTAGGTTCGATAAGGTTATCGACATCTGGGGTGCCGACCACATGGGGCATGTCTCCCGCATGAAAGCAGTAGTCGGCGCGCTGGGCATCGACCCGGAGCAGCTTACGGTTATCATATCGCAGATGGTCACCCTGCGCCGCGGCGGCGAGGTCGTGAAAATTTCCAAGCGCAGCGGGGATATCGTTACCCTGCGCGAGCTGGTGGAAGAGGTCGGCGCCGATGCCTGCCGCTTTTTCTTTTTATCCCGCACCGCCGACAGCCAGATGGACTTCGACATGGAGCTGGCTAAAAAACAGTCGGCGGACAACCCCGTTTACTACGTCCAGTACGCCCACGCGCGCATTGCCAGCATCCTGCGCGTGGCTCAGGAAAGAGGCGACGATGACACCGGTGGCGATGTCTCCCGGCTGACTACCGAGCCGGAGCTTATTCTCATCCGCAAGATGCTGCTCCTGCCGGAAATAGTGGAAATGATTGCCCGGACCCTCGAACCCCACCACCTGACCTACTATGCGCAGGACCTGGCCACCGTTTTCCACAGCTTCTACAAGCACTGTCGCGTCGTCACCGGCGATAAAGCCATGACCGCAGCGCGGCTCAAGCTGGTGAAGGCCGCCAAGCTCGTGCTGGGCAGGACGTTGCACCTGATGGGTATGACCGCCCCGGAAAGAATGTAGTCCGTTATCTTGACTGTAAGCCCGCTGCCTTATACTTCTTCCCCAGCTCGGCGTATTCCAGCGGCACTTCCCGCAGCCAGTGCATCTGTTTTTCCGGCACCTTCCCCTTAATCTTTCCCGGGACTCCCACCACGAACGAATTGTCCGGGACAATCATGCCTTCGCTCACCACGCAGCCCGCTCCGATAAGACAGAAATTGCCGATTTCCGCGCCGTGCAGGATAACGGCATTGATACCCACCAGCACGTTGTCGCCGATTTTGCGACCGTGAATCATCGCGCCGTGGCCCACGTTCACCATGTCCCCGATGAAAAGGTCGCCTTTCCCCGGCTCCCTGGAGTGGACGACACAGTTGTCCTCGATTGCCGTGTATTTACCGATGACGACCCGGCCGGTATCCCCCCTTATCACCGCCCCCGGCCAGATACTTGAATTTTCCCCGATTTCCACGCCCCCAACGATGTAGGCCGCTTCGCTGATAAAGGCGGAATCGGCTATTTTCGGCGTTTTGCCGTTAAAGCTTCTTATCATGTGTTCACCCCCGCTCAATCCATGGTATCAACTCGGCGAGTACAACGTCAATTCACCTTGTCGGCACACTCCACTTTATGCTACACTTTCCAGTGTCAGGAGGCATACATGAGAAAGCGTGTTTTTTCCGGTATTCAGCCTACCGGAGAGATTCACATAGGCCGTTACCTGGGAGCCACCCGTCACTGGGTGGCCATGCAGGAAAATTACGATAATGTCATTTGCGTCGTGGACCTGCACGCCATTACCGTGTCGCAGGACCCCTTGCTGCTTAAAGGCAGGATTCGCGAGTTTGCCGGCCTGCTTCTGGCAACTGGCATCGACCCCGAACGTACCATTTTATTCGTCCAGTCGCACGTCAGCGCGCATGCCGAACTCACCTGGATTCTCAATTGCTTTATCCCGATGGGCTGGATGTACCGCATGACCCAGTTCAAGGAAAAAGCGGAGAAACAGAAGGAGCAGGTGAGCGTCGGGCTCTTCGATTACCCCTCCCTGATGGCTGCGGATATCCTGCTCTATAAGACCGATGTCGTTCCCGTGGGTGAAGACCAGAAACAGCATGTGGAGTTGACCAGGGACATAGCCCAGCGTTTTAACAATATCTACGGCGAGACCTTTGTGCTGCCGGAGCCTGTTATCCCGGATGTCGGCGCCCGCATTATGGGACTGGACGACCCCAGCAAGAAAATGAGCGGGAGTGAAGAGGGCGCGTGGCATTCCATTAACCTCCTCGACCCACCGGACGTTATCCGCTCCAAGATAATAAAGGCCACCACCGACTCCAAGCGCGACATCCTCTTCGACGAGAGACGCCCTGGAATCTTTAACCTGCTGACTATTTACCAGACGATTACCGGTGAGAGAGAGAAAGATATAGAAGCAAGGTTCGAAGGCAAGGGCTATAGCGACTTTAAAAAAGCCCTGGCCGAGGTGGTCGTCGAAAGCCTGCGTCCGTTACAGGAACGCTATAACGAACTTACCGCCGAGCCGGGCCTTATCGACTCTATCCTGAAGGACGGCGCCGACAAAGCCCGTCCCCTCGCCGAGAAGACCCTCGCTGAGGTCAAGAAAAGGGTGGGACTGGGGTAAAGTCTACACCCCTGTCATTGCGAGCGTAGCGAAGCAATCCCGATATTACACCATGTCATTCCAGCGTAGGCTGGAATCCAGACCACCCCACCCCCCTCGGGTGTTATCTATTCCCACCCTAGCCACCCAGTATCATCCGCTGCTTAG
Organism: uncultured Dehalococcoidaceae bacterium; assembly: GCA_964500415.1. Classification (GTDB taxonomy): domain Bacteria; phylum Chloroflexota; class Dehalococcoidia; order Dehalococcoidales; family RBG-16-60-22; genus JAFGPF01. The sequence goes on from CAZCOB010000005.1 coordinate 4,955, forward strand.
CCCGTAATACATCTTGAACTTGATATGCAAAGTGGTAGAATAGGGACATGGTAAAACTTGTTATCAAAGTGTTTGGTGCAGTGATATCTGGATTAAATGTTGCTGTTCCTCTAATATTAGATGCGCAAAGCTTTTTCCCTGAGTGGAATTATCAATATCATGTACTTATTGGATTTTTGATTTTTGTGGGATTTATGGTATGGATAGTTTTTGGCCTTTATAATAAAGTGACTGAGTTACAGAACACAAGACCAATACCTCGTTTTGAAGTCAAATTGTTTAATGACCAAGCTACCTTGAAAATCCATAATGATGGAGCACCCGCGACTTTTAAAGCAACAGCTAGAATTATTGATAATGTTCGGCAGGGGCTTTTTTACGGCTTATGCTTAAACCCTGAGCCTCGTATCAACACTAATGGCGATGCACAAATATTATTAGCGGAAATGGTCAATGGCTATATATTCCTCTGCCAAGAAAATGAGAGATTCCCCTTATTAACAGAAGAAGCCTACGAAGAGTACAAATTGAAAAAAAGGTATCCCAATAGCTATTTAGAAATGTCTCATGGCATAGAGCCCCCAGAGGATGAATGCACCCTGGAGGTAATAATAACGTCAGACCCGTCACCAATAGAGGCTACAGAACCGAAACGATATCATCTAGGAAAGGACGATAAAGGAGGTCTAGTCTTTATTGAGGTTATATCAAATTCTGATAAGGAAGATTCTCAGAATGAATCAGTTTAAGAAACGCATCCCTGAATGGATTCGGATTCTCACGATTGTTAAACCGCCACTCTAATTCGTCTTTTTAGGGTGGTGGGATATCTATTACGGGCTTAGCCCTGGCTGCCCCGAGGGCGGGCACGGGTGGGAAAAAGAAAGACCCGCGGGGCGTGGGGCTGGGTGGAAAATCAGAAATGGGGCGGGGTGGGGATAACCACCCCCTACTTCTTATACTTCTTCACGAACCGCCTCATCCGCGTCAGGGCTTCCTCTATATCCGCCAGGGAAGTAGCGTAGCAGCAGCGCACGTAACCCTCCCCGCACTCCCCGAAAGCCGAACCCGGCACCACCGCCACCTTCTCCTCCACGAGCAGCTTCTCGGAGAATTCCTCCGAGCTCATACCCGTGTTCCTGATAGAGGGAAAGGCGTAGAAAGCCCCCCTCGGCTCGAAACAGGGCATCCCGATTTCGTTCAATCCCTTGACGATAATCAATCGCCGCCGGTTGTAGTCCTCCACCATTTCCACCACGTCCGGCTCGCCCGTTTTCAGGGCTTCGAGGGCGGCCACCTGGGCCGGGGTGGGGGCGCTCATTATCGTGTACTGGTGAATCTTGGTCATCGCCGCGATAATCTCCTTAGGCGCCGCTGCGTAGCCGATACGCCACCCGGTCATGGCGTAAGCCTTGGAGAACCCTCCCAGCAGGATGGTATGCTCTTTGACGCCGCGGAGACCGGCAAAACAGGTATGCTCCACGCCGTAAACGAGCCGCGCGTAAATCTCATCGGAAATTACTATCAGATTATGTCGCCTGGCCACTTCGGCTACCGCCAGCAACTTATCACGGCTCATCACCGCCCCGGTCGGATTGGCCGGATACCCGATGAGTATCGCCCGGGTCTTGCCGGTAACCCTCGCCTCGATGTCCCTCGCCTCGACCTCGAAGTTATTCTCCTGGCTGGTCGGCACCATGACCGGTTCGCCGCCGGCCAGGATAACGCAGGAGTCGTACGCCACGTAATGGGGGTCGGGCATAACGACTTCGTCCCCCGGATTCAGTATCGCCCGCATCGCCAGGTCCAGCGCCTCGCTGACGCCGACGGTCATCAATATTTCCCCGTAGGGCTCGTATTTTACATTGTATTTCTCTTTGAGGTATCGCGCCGTCTCTTCGCGCAGTTCCGGCACACCCGAGTTCGAGGTATACATCGTGTAGCCCCTCTCCAGCGACCGCACGGCTGCCTCGCTGATGTGCCAGGGCGTGGCGTAGTCCGGCTCGCCGACCCCCAGCGAAATGACACCTTCCATGGACGCCAGCAGGTCGAAGAACTTGCGTATCCCGGAAGGCGAAAGACGGTTCACCCGCTCCGAGATAAGCCCGGGCTCTTTTCGACTTTTTTCGGTTTTTCCCGCCGACATGTTGTCTCCTGAGAATTCAGCCTTACAGTATCACCGGCTGTCGTTTAGCCCCTTCTCCACCCTCTAAAATCTCGCCGTCCACCTTGTAGCGTTTCAGCACGAAGTGCGTAACCGTCCCCTGCACCCCTTCGATATGGGCCAGGTTCTGCGATACGAAATCGGCCACCTGCCGCTCGGACTTGCCCATGACAACCAGCAGCAGGTCGTAAGTGCCCGAGGCCAGGTAAAGGGAGCGCACCTGCCCGAACTGGGCGATTCTTCCGGCTATGGAGTCGAACCCGGCTTCCGGCTCCGGCGTGACCTTCACCTCGATGATGGCCCAGACCTGGTCGTCCTCAATCCTGTCCCAGTTAACTATCGTCTTGTATTTCAGGATAAGTTTATCCTTTTCCGCCTGCTTGATGAGCTTGGTAACCTCCCCGACAGGTGTTCCGGTCATCGTGGCTATTTGTTTGGTAGTGGTACGGGCGTCATTTTCCAGTATCTTTAATACATCCTTCAACATATCCTTACCTCCTGACGACCTCGATTACAGACCACGCTTCTTGCACATCATTATAGCAGAGTTGGAAGAATTTGTTACCCCCCGTTCTTACGAGAAAGTGCTTTTCTCCCGGTTCCTGCCACGTTTTTTCAATCCCATCAACCCCGTACTCCACACCTTCCCATGTAAAAGAGCGTGGCTCCTGGGCATAGGTATGTCCGGAGTAGCACTTTACAGTCGTCTTATTCAAACCTGACTCGTTATCCCCCCGATGATAATTCAGGCCGTCCTGTTTCTGCGTATCCCGGCAAGCGCTAACGCCACCATTCCCACCCCGAGCAGCACCGCCAGCGTTTCGATTGATGTCGTTTCCAGAAGACCCAGCACGATACACGCTATGGCCAGCACCAGCGCTATCAACCTCAATACGAAAGACATCACCGACTCTCTGCTGTTCATGGCTTTACCTCCGTATAACCTCGTTGCAGGTTCTTAAAATTAAAGGACTTTCCCTTCCTGTTTCGCTTTTCTGTCCAGGTACAGGCCGACGGCCACCCCAATAGCCAAACCTATGCCCGTGCCGGCGCCGGCATTATCGAAAACGGAGCCCAGCGCACCCCCTATTCCGGCGCCAATTGCCAGCCCGATACCTATCCCTATCCCCATGTAGTGCCCCTTTTCCACCAGCTTGTGGACCTTCTTCAAATGCTCGGTGATGACACTTACTGCCTTGTTGTGTTTTTTCAGGCCTTCTTTGCTGGGCATCTGCACGAGCAGGCTCAACTCCTTAACCAGGCTGGTAATTTCCTGCTTGTATGCCTGGCATTCCGCGCAGATATTGGAAAACTCGTCGACTCTTCTGGCGATACGCAGGAGCAAGTCGAGTTTGTATTTCGCGGCGCCTTTCTCTCCCAGCGTGATTTTATATTGGCTTACCTCCGTGGCTATTCCGTTATACCACTGGCTGCCGATTTCCATAGTATTTTTCTTACTCCCTACGCTCCTTATCTTTTCCCACCCAAGCAATCCTCGTATCATCGGCGGCTTAACCAGGAAAAACCCCTGCCCCTCCGATTCAGGATTTACGCCGCATGTAGTGATGTTTATCAGTATTAACGGGACCGGAGGCTTCCTGTCCTTCAGCGATTGATTTGAATATCAGGGCTACCTCCTGAATCACTTCTTTCCAGAGCTTCTTACCCAGTTCGGCGCTGGCCGTCGTAGGGTCGCCGATGACACCCGTTGATGAGTATTTGCTGAAGTCCAGGTTCGGGTCGTTCCAATCTACTTCACGGCTATGCGGATTGGTGATTTTATCGATGCGCACGTTTTCAGGCCTGAGGTATAGTGCCAGCGAAGTACTGTAGGCATCGGCATGACCGCCGGGGTTATTGGGGTCGCCGATACGACACCAGATATCATGGTACGGAAAGCCGGGCAGGTAAGCCCTGGACTTTCTTCTAAATTCTTTGTTGAACTGCGTTACGGTTTCTCTCAGGTCGTGCGCCCCGCAGCCCCGCCAGACCACGATACGCCGGAAGCCCTGCTCGGCCAGCGATTTTAGGATGGCAAATACCAGCGCTTCATGTAAGTCCTTCGGAATATCGACGTAACCGCTGCCGTAATTCTTATGCTCGTAGGTAGGACCGAAGGGCATCACCGGCAGGACAAGAGAATGAATCCCGTAGTCTTTTTCCAGTTTCTCGGACACAGCCAGGCATATCTGCCCTACCGACCACGTGTCGTAGTCCACCGTCATGTGGGGGCCTGACTGCTCCGTGCATCCGGTGGGCACTATGGCCAGCCATCCCTGCGCCGCGCAGTCGCGGATTTCCTCGTAGGTTAAATCTCCGAACTTCATATCTATCTCCCTCTGCCCCTTGTTTATATAATGCAATCCACTCCCTATACCCCCACCCCCAATCGTTTGTTATCTTTTCCCACCCATGCCGCCCTCGCACCATCGGCGGCCTAACCCTTTAGTATATACGCTGATTTAGATTTAATATTCAATAATTACTGATTCTTTTAGCAAGTTCTTTTACCCTTGTTTCATCCTGTCTTTGTAACATCTCTACAAAAATCAAACTTGTAAAATCACGTAATTGTTGGCGTCGTGTAGATAACACACCAAGAGATAATGTCTCACTTCCCTCGTGGAAAAGAGCATTCCTTACTATGTACCAATCATCAATTACTTCATCTAAGAAATACCAATTACTACCCGTATAACCTCTATCACTTACGAAACACTTAACTCGTTCTTTCTTATTCCCTATCCCCAATCCATTATTATCATTATGAGTTTTAGCTAACGTCTCAAGACTTACCCAATATAATCCCATTTCAAGGATAGAAGGAGCGGTCGAGCGACTCACTTGAGCCTGCGTGTACCAGTATATACTTGGTTTGAAACCACTCTCTTCCAACCATTTAGGATTTACTTCAATAAATGCAAGTGCTTCAGATATGAATCTACCTAAATTGGCAATTGTAACAATATCACGATTACCAGCGTCTTCTCTAGGTATCAATCCCCAACTAATACTAAACCTATCTCCTAGACTTCTCTCTATCGCCAGGGTCGAATAGTACCTTGCACGAGCAAGTGATAGCAGGGTGATTACATCGGCTATATTCAAAGCCTTATTCCATAATATTGATTTTTTCACATTTTCAGGTTGTCTTGTTTCAGCAATAACGGATCGCTTTGCAATTGCATCTAACAACATCTCTTCTTTTTCAAAAACTTCCTTATAACCATAACTCTCCTTATAGTCAAAATCTGACCCTGGCATCAATTCCCATTCATTAAATATCCCGCTTTCTTGCTGAATTGTCTCCAGCATAGAAAGATGAACATCACCTATATAGCACCTGACAAAATCCTCACCCATTATACTAACTCTACCTTTACCTAACCCCTTATACCTCCACCCGCCTCTTATGCCACTCCGTCGCCTGCTCGTAGGCATAGGCTATTCTTAATAAAGTCTCCTCCCCGAAGTGCTTGCCGATTATCTGCATGCCGATGGGCAGCCCGTCGGCAAAGCCCGCCGGCACGGAGATTCCCGGCACCCCGGCGATATTTATCGGCAGCGTGCAGACATCGCTTAAATACATCGCCAGCGGGTCGTCCGTCTTCTCCCCTATCTTGAAGGGCACGGTGGGCGACGTGGGAGTTATCAGGGCATCGTACTTCTCGAAAGCAGCATCGAACTCCCGCCTTATCAGGGTGCGCACCCGCTGCGCTTTGACGTACCACGCGTCGTAATAACCGGCGGAAAGGGCATAGGTGCCCAGCATAATCCTCCGCTTCACCTCCGGCCCGAAACCGTTCCCGCGCGTTTTCTCCAGGGACTCCCACATGCTATCGCCCGCGTAGGAGTAGCCGTACTTCACGCCGTCGTAGCGCGCCAGGTTCGCCGAGGCCTCGGAGGGAGCGATTATATAATAGACCGCCAGGGCGTAGGGGGTGGAAGGCAGGGATGTCTCTTCAAGCACCGCGCCCAGTTCCTCCAGCTTTTTATGCGCCGCCTTCATGGCTTCCGCCACCTCCGGCTGCATTCCCTCGACGTAGTATTCCTTCGGCACGCCGAGCCGCATGCCTTTCAAATCGGCTTTCAAGCACTTCGTATAATCGGGCACCGGCTCGGGGATGGAGGTCGAATCCCGTTTATCATGTCCGGCGATGGCGTTCATTATGATGGCGCAGTCGGTAACATCCTGTGACAGCGGTCCAATCTGGTCGAGTGAGCTGGCGAAAGCCACCAGCCCGTAGCGGCTTACCCTTCCGTAGGTGGGCTTGAGTCCGACGACACTGCAAAAGCCCGCCGGCTGGCGTATGCTGCCCCCCGTGTCCGACCCCAGCGCTGCCACCGCCTCCCCCGCCGCTACCGCCACCGCCGAACCGCCGCTGCTCCCACCGGGCACGCGGCCCAGGTCCCAGGGATTATGGGTGGGAAAAAGTGCCGAATTCTCTGTTGACGACCCCATGGCGAACTCGTCCATGTTGGCCTTGCCTACCATTACCGCGCCGTCGGCGTTCAGCTTCTCCATCACCGTGGCATCATAGGGAGGCACGAAGTTTTCCAGCATCTTCGCCGAGCATGTCGTCCTGACGCCGCGCGTGCAGATGACGTCCTTGATGGCTATGGGTATTCCCGTCAGCGGACTGCCGTTACCGGCGGCGATAGACTCATCAGCCCGGCGGGCCTGCTCCAGAGCTACTTCATCGGTGACCGTTACCATCGCCCTGACTTTTGGTTCTACCTGATTTATACGTTCCAGATATCCCTTCGTTAACTCGACCGAGGAAATTTGCTTTTCCCTCAGCAGCCGGCTCGCTTCATGTATCGTTACCTGCATACCCATTATTCGAACACCGCCCTGACTCTGAAGCAGTCGCCCTCCCGCCGCGGCGCGTTGGCCAGAATATCGTCCGCCGGCAGGGAAGGCGCCACCCCGTCCTCCCGCATGATACTTTGCAGGTCTACGGACTGCGCCGTGGGGGGCACATCGGTGGTATCCACCTGCTGTAATACCTCGAAATTCTCCAGCAGATTGGATAGCTGCTCGCTGTACCGGGTAATCTCCTCCTCGGTAAGGTCAATCCGCGCCAGGCGGGCGATATGCAGTACTTCTTCTCTACTTAGCTTCATAAGAATCTCCCGGAAACGTTTTTACACAGGCGTTTTACCTGCCAATTATATCATTCGCCTTCAGCCTCAGGCAACTTCATCCGGCTTAAAGTCGCATTCTTACCATAAAAAGCTATATAATATAGTAAAGTAAATAGGATTAACCATTTATCGTGATGAAGGGAGGCAGTATATGGTGGAGAGGGTGATGATATTTATCGACGGGAGTAACCTTTACCATTCGCTCAAAAACCATTTCAAGAGGACGGACCTTGACCTCGGTAGATTCTGCCGGAGAATTTTAAACAGGCGCCAGCTAATTAGAGTTTATTATTATAACGCTAAAGTGGGACAGAAACAGGAACCCGAGCTTTATAAACAACAACAGGCCTTTTTTGACAGCGTCAACGCCATACCCTATACCGAGCTGCGACTGGGACGCCTGGTCTACACCAATCAATGGCCGACCGTCCCCCCCTACGAAAAGGGCACGGACGTACAACTGGCCACCGATATGATAACCCACAGTTACAAGGGTAATTACGATGTCGGTATCCTCGTCGCCGGAGATAACGATTTCGCCGGCGCCGTCCAGGCCGTTAAGGACAACGGGAAGCATGTCGAGGTCGCCCTGTTCGGCAAACAGGGGACATCCCAGCAACTGAGAGATGTCGCCGACCGCGTCATAACGATTAACTCACGGTTGCTCAGAGACTGCTGGAAATAGTTCGCGGCTTCCGGAAAGAAGCTGATGAGGGACAGAGCCAGAAAATTCAGGGAAGTAAAGGGCCGACCCAGCCCTCGTCTTTCTCAGGAGGAAGGCACCGTTATCAAGGACTGGGGCGGGAGGTTACCGATTGCCCTCGTCTACCCGAACTCCTACTACCTGGGTATGTCCAACCTAGGCGTTCACGCCGTCTATAAACTCTTTAACAGCCACCTGAGGGTCGTCTGCGAGCGTGTCTTCTACGATAAACAAGATAAAAAAGCCCCTGTCGCCCTGGAGTCGGGGCGACCACTGGAAGATTTCGCCATTATCGCTTTCTCAATTTCCTATGAACTGGACTACTTCAACGTTGTCAATATCCTCAAAGCCAGCGGCATACCGCTCCACACTGCCGACCGCGACGAGACCCACCCCCTGGTTATCGCCGGTGGCCCGTGCATCATCGCCAACCCTATTCCCCTCGCCCCTTTTTTTGATTGCTTCTGTATCGGCGAAGCCGAAGCCATCGCTCCCTCCATGATTCCCGTCATGCAGGAAAACATTCTCCCGCCGGCGGAGGTAGGGCGGTACGAACTGTTGAAAACGCTGGCAAATCTACCCGGTATCTTTGTTCCTGCCCACCCCCCTGAAAACCCTGTATCCCGTCAGTACGCCGCCGACTTGGATGAAACTCCCACGACCTCGATGATACTCACTCCGGAGACCGAGCTCGGTGGCTTATACCTTATTGAGGCAGAGCGGGGCTGCCCGCGCGGCTGCCGCTTCTGCCTGGTAAACACCGCCTTCGCCCCTATGCGCCCTCGCTCCGTGGAGAATCTCCTCAAGCAGGCAAGGGACGGACTGAGCCGGCGACGGCGCATCGGACTGGTGGGACCGGCCGTTACCGACCACCCCCACATCAAAGAACTGCTGGCCGGACTTAACCAGCTAAGGGCCGAAATTTCCATCAGCTCCCTGCGTATAGGGTCCCTTTCCCCGGACATCCTGGATTCACTGGACAAGGGCAAAACACAGTCCATCGCCATCGCCCCCGAGGCCGGCTCCCAGCGACTCCGCGATATAATCAACAAGGACACCTCCGAGAGTGATATTTTAGAGGTGGCCGACATGATTGCCGGGCACCACTTTACTCAGCTCAAGCTCTACTTCATCGTCGGCCTGCCTACCGAGACCGACGACGACATCGAAGACATCGTCAAACTGTCTCTGGCCATCAAAGACAGGCTCGACCGTAAACAGAGCGGCATACGCATCACCTTGAACGTTGCCCCTTTCGTCCCCAAGGCCGGCACGCCCTTCCAGTGGCTGCCCATGGCATCGTTGGACATGCTGAACCAGCGTCTGGCTATGCTGAGCAGCACCCTGCCTCTGAAGGGCATCAAGCTCAACGAGGAAAGCCCCGCCTGGAGCCAGATTCAGGGAGTTCTGGCACGCGGCGACGAGAAAGTAGCCGAAGTTTTAGCTAATATGGAAGAAATATCGCTGGCCGGCTGGCGTAACGCCGTAGAAGCAAATAACCTAGATATTGATTATTACGCCAATCATCGATGGGATACTGGACAGAAACTGCCCTGGTCTGTAATCGATACCGGAATAAACCCTGAAAGACTCTGTGGGGAGTTGGAGAAGGCACTGGGGGATTAAATAATAACAGATAGCACCTTGACATTCACGGTTATATCGGCTATAATGGCTATATAAATAGTATATGGAGAGATAAAATGGTAAATCTGGCTAAGAGGTCAAGATATTTTCTTGACATCGACCCGGAGCTTCGCAACCGCGTCAAAGCTGTGGCTGCTTTACAGGGAAAGACCATCAAGGAGTGGTTAACCGAAGCCATCATTGAAAAGCTGGAAGACGATATCGATGCCCGGGAAGGCTTGGCCGCCCTTGGCGAGGTAGAAGGTACGATTAAATTAAAGGATTACCTTTCTTTACCAAAGGAAAGTTAGTGTGTATGTCGTCGAGCTTCGTCGTAACGTTGTAAAGTCATTATATAGACTTCAAGAGATAGAACGTTCCAGAATAATCTCCGCACTACAGATGTCAGAGCAAAATCCCCGACCGAGAGGCGTTGAAAAAATCAGGGCAACAGAACTCTGGCGTATTCGAGAGGGTGATTACAGGCTGGTATATCACATCAACGATGAAGAAAAAATTGTAACCGTTGTCCGCATCGGCCATCGCCGGGATATTTATCGTGGACTGTAGAAAAGTCCCCCACCCCTACTTCTGCAGAAGCTCAGTCACCACTAAAGTGATTAGGAGGTAACAATCCAGTGAAAAGTATCGTTATTTACTATTCGCAGACGGGAAATACCAAACAAATAGCCGAAGCAATACACTCCGGGATGAGCCAGCTGGCCGGGAAATGCGATATTGCCCCACTTAGAGAAGTGGCTACCCGGGAACTGCTCAACTACGATTTAATCGGTCTGGGCTCTCCCGTAATAGATTTTCAAGAGCCTGCTATTATTACAGATTTCATTAATGACCTGCCTTCTTTGAAAGGCAGGTACAGTTTTTCTTTCTGCACTCATGGTACTTGCCCTGGTAAATACATAGCCAGGACGGTAAGAGCATTAAGAAGGAAAGACCTGACAGTAACCGGGTGGAACGACTGGTACGGCAGCGTTTTCATTCCGTATATACCCAAACCATACTATACCGACGGTCACCCTGATGAAATCGACCTTAAAGAGGCCGAGGATTTCGGCAGGGAAATTATGGAGCGCAGTTGGAGGATATCCAAGGGCGAGTCTCGATTCATCCCAAAGTTACCGAGAAAGGAAAAATACGACAGACTCTATGGAGTGTCACCTGTTCTCAAGGACTTCCCCGGATATGAAAGACTTACCCAAGAGGATTGGGAAAGGCTCAAGCCCAGGTTGAATGTTGAAAAATGTAGATATCCCAAATGCACTATATGCATGGACAACTGCCCCACACATAGCATCAACCCATCCCAATCACCACCGATTTCTCATCAGACCTGTGAGCCCTGCCAGCTCTGGTTCTGTGAGCAGCTCTGTCCTGTCGGTGCCATCGAGGTAGATTGGGAGCCTTTTGCTAAACGCGAAAAATTTCATAAACTTCTATTTAGTAGGCTCGCTGAACCAATAAAAGAATTTAAAGACCTGCGCCGCTTCAGGAGCCTGGTATCCACGGAAAAGGGCAGCGACAAACCACTCTATAAGATTGACAAGCACCCACGGCTTATAATTCGCGACGGCGTGGCTAGGTTACGTCGCTAACCGTCTACTTCCCCAACAGCTCCGTCACCACTTCGTTAATCTCTTTCCCGTCCGCCTTCCCCTTGAGCCTGGGCATCAGTTCTTTCATCACCTTGCCCTTGTCGCCGGGGCCCTGCGCTCCCACTGCCCCTATCACCTCCCGCGCCGCCGCTGCTATCTCTTCGCGGCTCATCTGCTCGGGTAAATACGCCTCCAGAATCGCCATCTCCGCTTCTTCTTTGGAGACCAGGTCCGGCCGGTTCCCCTGCTTGAAAGCGTCGATGCTCTCCTGGTGTCGCTTAACGTCCTTGGCGATGATGCCCAGGATATCGGAGGTGTCCAGCTTATCCTGCTTGGCGATTTCGGCATTATTTATCGACGAAATAAGCAGGCGAAGGGTTGAGCGTCTGGTCGTATCCCCGCTCTTCATCGCCTGCTTGATATCATCGGATATTCTACTTTTAAGGTCTGCTTCCTGCTCCATAATCCCCCGTTTACCTGATTGCTACCGCTCCAGATAGGCTGTCTAAAACCTTGAGCCTGTTAACGCCGGTATATTCTGGCGCTCTTGGCAGCGCCGCGTTTCTTGGCCGCCTTCTTCCGCTTGCGCTTGATACTGGGTTTCTCATAATGCTCCCGGCGGCGCAGTTCTGCCAAGATGCCATCCTGCTGCACCTTCCTACTGAAACGCTTGAGTAAACTGTCAAAGCTCTCTTCATCTCCAGCTGTTACTTCAGCCAAGTAGCATCACATCCCTTCAGAATTCAATATCCCAATATTATAGGGTTCGCCGGTCATTACGGCTCTACCCTCAAATCAATCAAGCGCGTGCGTTCCACTAAGTCAATGAAACACACCATAATATTCTAATCCGCTCAGGCCATACTGTCAAGGAGGTCAACCCGTATATTTCTAATATTAACCCTGCTCCATTCTCCCCATTATCTCGACGGCCGCCACCAGCCCGGAAGCCGATGCCTGCACCAGACCCCGGCTGACCCCGGTGCCGTCGCCGATGGCGAACATGTTGCGGACTTCCGTCTCCAGGCAGGAGCTGAGCTGAGGACGGAACGAATAAAACTTCACCTCTATTCCGTAGAGGAGGGTGTCCGGAGAAGCTACACCCGGCGTCAGCTTATCCATGGCCATCAGCATCTCTATAAGGCCGGTAAGGTGGCGAAAAGGCAGCGCGAAACTCAAATCCCCCGGGGTGGCGCTCTTCAGCGTCGGCTTTACCCCACCCTTTTCGATACGCTCAGGTGTGGAGCGCCGGCCTTCCAGCAGGTCGCCGAAACGCTGCACCAGCACCCCGCCGCCGAGAATATTAGCCAGCCTGGCCAGGTATTTGCCGTAGGCAATCGGCTCGTGAAACGGCCTGGTAAAATCGGTGCTCACCAGCAGCGCGAAATTGGTATTTTTACTCTTCCGGCTGGCGTAGCTGTGCCCGTTGACCGTCACCACCGGCTCGGAGCCACCAGTAGACTCCATGATAACCTCGCCCGCGGGGCACATGCAGAACGTCCGGATACGGTCCTCAAAGCTCTGCGATACGTACTCCAGCTTTATTTCATAAAGTATATCCGTTAGTTCCTTCATCACCTTAACCGGCACCTCCACCCTGACGCCGACGTCTATGGGATTATGCCGCATGGTCAGTTTAAGCCTTTCGGCCTCGTGATATAACCAGTCGGCCCCCTCCCTGCCCGGTGCCAGTATCAGGTACTTGCAGAGTAACTCCTCCCCGTCCTCTGTTTCCACCCCTTTAACGACGCCCTCGTCCACCAGCACCTTTGTCGCCATTGAGTTGAGTCTGAACTCCAGGCGCGGCATGAGATAGTCCTGCATGTTCTTGAGCACGTCAAAGCCGTTTTCGGTCCCCATGTGGCGTACCGGCGTCGGTATCAGACGCAGCCCGGCCTTCCTGGCCTTCCGGCTGATTTTTCCCACGGCACTTCCCCCGCCGAAAACCCTCTTTGAAGCCCCGAACCTCAGGTACAACTCGTCCACGTATTTAATCAGGCCATCCGCGTGTTCCTCACCAATATATTCACTCAGGTGCCCCCCCACCCTCGAAGATAGCACCAGCTTGCCGTCGCTAAAAGCGCCCGCCCCACCCAGGCCGCAGACCAGATTACACGGCTGACACTCCACGCAGGAACCGCCTGTATCCCGTACCGGACACCGGCGCTGGCTGATATCCTTGCCCTTTTCTATAAGGAGAATATTCAGTCCCTCGGTCTGGGTAAGCTCCAGGGCTGCAAAAATGCCGGCCGGGCCGCCGCCGATGATGATAACATCATAACTTTTCGTCATTATGCCTGTGTTAACCCCCACACACACGAAAAAGCCGAGACGGACTATCCAATGCGAAACGCCTCTCAGCTTTATACTGCTCTTACTATATCTTGATATCCTTCATAATTATATATTCAGTACATCAGCCCGTCAAGGCATTACATTTCAAACACCAGAAAGCCAAATTATGGACAGGTTGCCCAAATAAAGTATCCTTGAGGGTTGACATTTGCCAGTTGGCAAATTATAATATACCCATGGACTACGCAAGTAATGACTTAGGCAGAATACTCAAACAGCAGAGAATAACCATACCGCTAACCCTTCAGGAACTTGCCGCGGAATCGAGTGTGTCTTCTTCTCACCTGGGCCGCATAGAAAGGGGCGAGCGTTTTCCGTCGGCACGGATTTTGCGCAAAATCGCCAGGCCACTTGGCTTTGACGAGGACGAGTTGTTTACACTGGCCGGATTTCTCTCACCCCAGACCCCCGGTGTAGCCGAAGAAACTGGCACACGCTACAGCAACCGGCAACTGGACCCTTATGTCGCCAGGATACTGGCGGAAGAGACCCCGGAGATTCAACGTTCTATCATCGGCATCCTGAGCCTCCTGAAAAGCATCGCCAAGGGAATGGCAAAATAGAATCATCCTGGTCCGGTCGCAGCTTCGCTCTTTTATAAAAAAGCGCCGCTCTCTGGTTGACGGCTACTTGATACTCGGCGGAAAACGTGATACATTTAAGTAAATCCATCACGTCCGGGTAGAGGCATAGGAAGCATTAACCCTATGGAAACCAAAGAAGAAGAATGGCTGAGGTTCATCGATACACTCAGTCACGAACTTAGAACACCCCTGACATCGATTATTGCTGCCAGCGGCCTGCTGGCCGAGGAACTTGAGAACACCGCCGACCAGTCCTCCCAGAAGCTAATTCAGACCATCATCCAGAATGCCAGTAACCTGGAGACGAGACTGGCCGAACTACTGGATATCGTCAAGACGGGCAGCGGCAAGCTAAAGCTTGAGCTTGAGCCGGTCGACATGAAATCGCTCATTCTCGGGACATGCCTGCAAATCAGCCCCCTGCTCCGTAATAAGCAGCAAAAACTTAATACCGACCTACCCGATTCCATTCCCATCATCCGCGGCGACGGACAGAGGCTGGAGCAGGTAATGCTCAACCTGATGACCAACGCTGTAAAATTTACCCCGGAAGAAGGCAACATCACCATACGGGTTCGTAAAGAAGATACCGGCCTGGTAATAAGCGTCCGTGATAACGGCATCGGCATTCCCAAAGAAGAACAGGACAGGTTGTTCAAACCGTATAGCCGCCTCAGTGCCGACCGGCAGCACCACCCGGGACTGGGACTGGGACTCGCCCTTTCCAAGCAGGTAGTCGAGCTTCACGGAGGTAGAATCTGGGTGGACAGCGAACAGGGCAAAGGCAGCACCTTCTCCTTCTTTATCCCGCGGCAGGCTGCAAAACACCCCGTATAAAGGTTTTAGGAGTAGCATGAAGGTTCTGGTAATAGAAGACGACCCCGGGATTATCGAGGTCGTTTCGCTCTGCTTCCAGCTCCGCTGGAGCGGCACCACGGTGGTATCCGCCGCCAACGGCCATAAAGGCATTGAACTAGTCGAGAGCGAAAGCCCCGACGTCGTTATCCTGGATATCGGCCTCCCCGATATGGACGGATATCAGGTGCTCCGAGAAATACGCCGCTTCGCCGACGTTCCGGTGCTCATGCTCACGGTAAGGGGTGAGGATACCGACGTCGCCAAAGGACTTGAACTCGGCGCCGACGATTACATCACCAAGCCCTTCAGCCACATCGAGCTAATCGCCCGGGTACAGGCGGTCCTGCGCCGCTCCCAGGGACTGGCTATCACCGACGAGGAACGCCCCTTCACCAGCGGTAAGCTCTCCATAGATTTCAGCCGCAACGAAGTCACTGTAAACAGCAAGCCGATAAAGCTCACCTCCACCGAAAGAAAACTCCTCTATTATCTATTAAGGAACGAAGGACGCATACTCTCCCACGAAAGTCTCCTCACCAAGGTCTGGGGAGATAACTATGTTGACGCCAGGGACCTGCTCCGCGTCCACATTCAGCACCTGAGGCAGAAACTGGAAGATAACCCCGAATCCCCCAGCATCATCGTCACCGAGCATGGCATCGGCTACAAATTCATCCGCCCGGCCGGCAACAAATAACTGCCCCCCACCCCCCCATCCTGCCCTCAAATTCCGCAAAAATAACCCCCCTCATTTTTTACTAAAAGTTTACGACATCTTTATGAAATATTTATGATTCTTAGACGTATCTTTATGAACCTGTGTCAAAATGGAAATAACTAAAAATTACTAGGACTCGTCAGAGAACAAAAAGAATGGAAAAAGTAAAAGTATTTCTCTCAGACCCGCAGGTACTCTTCCGCGAAGGCATACACTTCATTCTCTCGGGCGAAGAAGACTTCGAGGTTATTGGCGAGACCACCAGCAACCAGGAAGCCTTTAAACTTATTGAAGCCAATCCGCCCCAGATAGCCGTCCTGAGCATGCGGGATGCCAAGGAGAGCGGCGATGAAATAACCCGCCGTATTAAACGCAATCTTCCCTCGGTATCGGTAATTCTGACTCTGGATAAAAAAGACGAAGCCAACCTCTTCGCCGCAATAAAGAACGGCGCCAGTGCCTGTATTACCAAGGATATCGACCCCGAATATCTTCTCGATATTATCAGGGTAGTCGCCCAGGGCAGCCAGCCTATTATGGACGAAATGCTCCTCCCGGAACTGGCCTCAATGGTTCTCGCCGATTTTGAAGACGTAACTACTCTAAACGAGGAGCTCGATAACCTTCTCGCCGAACTCACTCCCAAAGAGAATCAGATTCTGGCCTCGATAGCCGCTGAAAATGCCATTGAGCAGATAGCCACCAAACTGGACATGAGTGAAGAGTCAATCAGGCG
This sequence comes from uncultured Dehalococcoidaceae bacterium, assembly GCA_964500415.1. Taxonomy (GTDB): domain Bacteria; phylum Chloroflexota; class Dehalococcoidia; order Dehalococcoidales; family RBG-16-60-22; genus JAFGPF01. Next base: position 21,460 of record CAZCOB010000005.1, read on the forward strand.
CAACCTGAGGCTGGCGCTCAATAAGCTCGTCAGCAATGAACAGGCCCGCTCCATCATTGAAGTAGCCCAGCGAAGCCTGCCCTCGATTATTCGCAGCTCGGCTAAAAGAGATGCCAAGAGCGGCGACTATGTTACCAAGACAGAATTTAACGAATTTAAAGACGCCTTAATGGAACGCTTAAAATCCTTTATAGGTGAACTGACTTAAACCATAGTGAGAATTGTGTGAAGGGAGGTTGCGTATGTAAATGAAGAGAAAGAAGCTGGTTGGAACTCCACCTGTCCGGGCAGCCAGGAGCACCAACCGCTTTAAATTCAGAATAAACGTTCAAACTCAAACTAACCAACAATAACTAAAGGAGGAAATAAGAACAATGGTCGAAATTAGATATGGTGACCAATACGAAATAGCTGACCTGGCTGGCCATTCCGTAAGCGAGGCACGCGAGCAATTCAAGGCTGAGTTTGGCATCCCGGATAAAGCCACAGCAAAGCTGAATGCCGGCAAGGTTAAAACAAGCGCCGAAATTGACACGGTGCTCAATGACGACGACAAACTTACCTTCGCCGTCTCCAGAAGCAGGGGTGCCTATCTCGTCGGCGCTCTGCTCCTCGCCCTGGCTGTAACCGGCGGCGTCTTCGCCTTCGGCTTTGTTAACGCCACCACCGAGCTCAATGCGGGCACTATCAACTCCAACTTCGCCGAAGTCTCGCAAAATCCGGATTACGCCAATCTCACCTGGACTCCCTTCGGGTTCTTCAAGGGCGCCATCCCCGGCCCCCACGGTGTCTTTGATATTGTCCCCGGCAGCGGTTACACCGCCGACCTGGTGGTAACCGTCACCCTCGGCAACGCCGACGAACTGGCCGAGGTCTACCGCATCCTGGCCCTGCAGCTCGAACTCGTTGATGCCAGCGATAACTCGACACTCGAAATTAACGAAGATTCGGACATTAACAACAACTGGGTCATGCTCACCCTGAACAACGGTGAAGTATCCATGTTCCCGGACGGCTCCACAGGCAATATGACCGTCAGGGTCAAGAGAGGCTTCTACATCACCCATGTCAGACCCAGCGGCGGTTTCACCGGTGGCTATGAAGACCCGGAACTGTTCTGTGAAGTTGCTCAGAGGTAATAAACTACGAATAATCTGGTAGGGTGGCGGTACTGTTTCCGGCCACCCTACCCCACTTAACACCCTGAACCCGGACTAACTAAACGGTAGAAGAAAAGATGAAAAAGAAGCTGGTTTTTAGTAGCATTGTTATACTCGCCCTGGTGTTAACCACCGGTACCTTCGCTTATACCTATACCAATACCGGTGCGTTATCACTTGGTGCTACTATCGTTGACGCCGCCATGACTACCTACCAGCCGTCGGCCAGCCAGCCCAACTGGAATAGCATCCTCCCCGAGGGCGAGTTCGGCTCCGAAATTATCGTTCCAGATGCCCCCGGCGATGACACCGAGATTCCCACCCAGCACCCCTCTTCCGGCGAGCACTGGGATAAAGTGGATGACCAGCCCACCCCCGATGATTTTGATACCTATGTATCCACCGAATCTTCAAGGCACTGGGAAAAAGACCTGTATAACTTAAGCGATTACACGGGTGCCGGCGGCGACGAGACTATAACCGACGTCACCGTTTATTTCCGCTATGCCGCTGGCGGCTCTTATGAGGTACGGGCCATGGCTGAGATAAAAACACATGATGAGGCTTTCTCAGGTCCCACTGTATCTCAATCCGGCACCACCTTCGTCACCGAGTCATGGCAGTGCCCGGTCAACCCCGCCACCGACGACCCCTGGACCTGGGAAGAGATAAACGACTTGCAGGCCGGCATCACCATGAGGGGCGACCACCGGACAAGACCCGCCCTCTGCACCCAGGTCTATGTCGTGGTCAATTATGAATACTCCACCACCCAGGGTGAAGTACCCCACGGTGACCTCTTCGATATCACCCCCCACGAGGAATATACCGGCGACCTGCTCGTTAAAATCTACCTGACCAATACCGACGCGTTGCTCAAGGCATACAAGTACATCAATATGAAGATTTACGTCACCGACTCCCTGGAAGCGGGAGAGACGCCGGATTACCGGATTCTCAGCATCGAGAGCGGCGTCGTACAATTTAACATTATAGGCGGCTCCGCCGAAAGCTATACCGTGCAGGTAACCGGCGGCAGCTACCGCCTGATTTCAGACGACCCCGAAGAATGGGGTGCCGGCTGGAGCATTATACCTGAATTCTTTTGTGAGGTCTGCCAGAGGTAAGGCATAACGGAATAGTACCATGAAACGCGCCATTGAACTTATATTTGCAGTATTAAACCGTATTACGCATATGAAACGCGCCGTAGGACTTACCTTCGCCGTAATAGCCTGTATTATAGCGTTCCTCTCTATCAGAGGAACGCTGCCGTTTATACCTATTTTCGGTTCCAGCATGGAACCCACCCTTCAATCCGGCGGCCTGCTTATAGTCGATTCTGTAGAACCCCAGGACGTTAAAGTGGGCGATATTATTGTTTACAATGTCCCTTCCATGGTCCGCGACTACTATAACTACCCACCCACGGTCGCCCACAGGGTAACGGAAATTAAGACCATACCGAGCCTTGGCTTCCGCACCAAGGGCGATAATACCGGCGAAGACCCCTTCACCATCAGGCCGCAGGACATCAGGGGAACGGTGGGCAGCCAGATACCACTCCTCGGACTGCCGCTCCTGTTCTTCCAGAGCCAGCAGGGCATGATATTCGTTATTGTTGCCCTCGTCCTGCTCGCTTTATTCCTGTACGGCGGTGAGATAGCTCGCGGTGGCAGCCTGGTGCACCGGGGTATATTCGCCCCCGTCATCAACGAGGAAAAACGCGTCAACCGGGTGCTGACACGCAAGATAGAAACTACGGAAGAGAAAATGACCAGCACGGAACAGGCGCTGGAAAAGTTCGCCGCCGCTGTGGCGGAATACGCCCAGCACCTGTCCAGCCATACCAGTGCCATTCAGGGCCTTTCCGAAGCCTCTCAGGACCTGAAGAAGAGCGCCGCCGAGCAGAACCGCGTCCTGGCGACGCTTATGGAAAACATGGGCGAGCCTGGCAGTTTACAGAAAATCAAACCGATGAAGATAGACACGCCGGTTATTGAGCCGGAACCCGAAATTGAAAAACCGGCGCGACTGTCTCATGACGCCCCGAAAAAGGCTGTACCGGGTTGCGCCCGGAAACGCCCGCCTGCCAAAGAGGAAATCCCAGGCCGGTCCCGCTAGGTATACACCGCCACGACCACCGCATCCCTGGGACTGTGCTCATCGAAGAATATCATCGCCACCCTGCGCCCGGTAATCATTTCCGCCGACGCTATATTCCTGGCTACGGCTACGTCCTCCAGGTATACCTTGTAGCTGCCGGCGAGCCTGACCGTGGCGGTATAGTTGCCGGAGTTGAAGCTCTTTAGCTCACCTTTCCTCAGCCTCATCTCTCGTGCCTCCTTTGACCCTTGCCTACACTGCTCCCAGGCTCAACCGCTGGCTATAATCCCCCCGCAGCGTGTTATAAATTAAAACGAGCCCCAGCACCCTTTTCTTCTCGGCATCGAGCCCTGCGCGTGCGTCCGTCACTTCAACAACGTCATAGAGCTGCTGTCCGCAGTTCGCCGGGACGGTAATTTCGCCTCCGCCCGCTTCTATCTCCGCCTGCCTTAAATAAGCCTGGCCCCGCTGCTGCGCCTCGGTCACCGTACCGATACTCCTGTCCTCGACCTGCGCCAGGCGTTTGTAGAGCCGGTCTATCTCCTCCCAGGCAAAGCTGTCGGCCAGAATCAAACTACCTTCATCATCCCCCTCCACCTGTACCCAGTTTATCCGTTGAGCCCTTTTAAGGTACTTCCCCTCCCGGAGGGGATGCCCGCCGCCGTAGCTGTAGACCGGGCTATCTGACGATAGCGGATTGACGATATACGCCGTGTTGCCTTCTATAAACAGGACATCAGGGACGAAGGATAACAGCTTCCGTACGACCTCCCGGCCCCTGTTGTCCGGGCTTACGGTGAAATCCGGGTAAAAGCCGGTCATCGCCGCCGACTGCGTTATCACTTCCAGCTTCAGACCTGCTCTGGCCAGTATTATAGCCATTATTTCTTTAACGCTGAATTCATCGGAAGTGCGATTCCACCGGAACTGGTGCCTTGCCCGCCAGTCGTTCAACGCTGCCCACCCGTCCTGGGCATTTATCGTCAGGCTCGCTTTTCCGCCCGAGCTTCTATGCTCCCAGGATTCTATACAGTAGCTCTGGCCCGCGCTGCATTCGTTCCCGGCGGACGTTACGTAGCCGGGGCCGAACTCCAGCTGGCAGCCGATATCCATTACCGCCAGGTCACCTTCACCCGGCGCAGCGTACCTGCCGTCGTCATTCCTCAACTCCACCGTCAAACCGCCCGAATTCTCCCCGCATTCCTGTTTTACCTGTATAACGTCCGCCGTCAGGTCCAGGCTCTGTACGGACATCGAAGCCCTCCAGACGCCGTCGGGACACGTTAGCCAGCCATAGTCGCCATGGTGCGCCATGGCCAGCCCGTACTCCGATGACAGGTTAAAAGGCCCTGGCTCACGCCACAGCCCTTCAATAAAATGGGTATCGGGCATGGAATTCGACCGGAAAGGCCGACTGTACGCTTCGGTACCGGAAAATTTCTCGATGAAGAAACAGCGGTAAACATCCGTTTTATCGAGGTAAGGCTGGCGGTATTCGAAATCCCCGCCCGCTGACGCCGAAGCCAGTTCTTGCAGCGCCGACCATTCTCCGGCGGCAACATCGCCGCCGTCCCCGTAAACCAAGCTCCACAGTTTGAAATTTTCCGCCGTGTCTTTGCCGGTAACCAATAAATTCCAATCGCTGCCGTAAATACCGGCGACCCCGGATAAATCGCTGGTGGTCTTGTCCCAGGCCGCTTTCGACTGCCACTGGCCGCCGACATTCTTCTTGACGTACAGCGTCGCCTGGTCGGCGAAGAAGATAGCCAGATCGCCGTTGGGCTTATATGCCGCCGCCAGGCCGTAGCTAGCCGTGGTAGGCGCATAGTCGATTAACTCTGGATTCCCCCAGTTTACGCCGTAGTCCGTGCTCTTGATACGCCTGATTTCCCGGTTGGTCTTTATCCAGAATACGGAGACCTCCACCCCCAGCGAAGCCGCCCCAACCACCACGGCATTGTACTGTCCGGTATAAACCCACTGGCTGAAATCGCTCCCCGGTCCGGGACTGCCGACCCTCTGGCGGTAGAGCTTCCGCGAATCGGCGGGCGGGGTTATCTTGGCCCTGATGAGAGAGCCGTCGCCGGGCATGGTCATGGCGTGGTAGTAATCGTCCTCTGAGCCGTCATAAAACCTGGCCCAGTCCAGCCTGACCACTCCGGCAATCTTATTGACGGCCTCGACCTTAACGTAAGGTATCGCTGCTTCCTGCTGTTGTGCCGCTAACAGTGTCGCTGTCAGTTCACGCATCGTTTTATTCCTTCACCCCCGGTTCGCTTCGCTGGCCTGGTACGTATTTCGTCCCCCAGAATAAATGCCCGGCGATATAGCCCAGCGCAAACACGAGGATAAGCCAGAAAATCAGTTCCCAGAGCCAGCGTCCCAGCAGCGCTCCGAAGGCCACCAGCCCGATAATCCAGATACCTTCCAGCCTGTGCCAGGTATCCCGCAGGATATACGTCCAGGGGCGACCCCCGAGTTTTTTCCACAAGACCTTATATAAGGATTCAAACATACCATCTCCCTGTTGCCGCCGGCTACTCCGGTCCGTAATCGGTCGATTTTGAGACGACGGGATAATACGGATGGTAAAGCGTGCTGGCCCTGACCCGGTTTCTCCGTCCCATTCTCCTCAGTTCCTGCCGGAAATACCTAAGCTTTCGGTTGCCCCATTCGATGAATTCCTTCGGCGTCGCCGTCCCGCCGACATTAACGCGGTTGACCGCATACACCGCCCACTCCACGGCGGCGTAGCCGCAGGCCCCGGCTGCCATCAGGTCTTCGTGCTGCGTCGGGACGGTGGAACCTTCGCCATCGAGGGTATGGAGCTTACCGTAGTATATGTAAGCATTGGAGCCGTCCGGCACTTCATCCCCGAGCATTGTCAGCGTATCGCCCCACAGCGAGAAAGGCTGATATCTCTTGGGGAACTTGTCCACCGGATATTCCACAGCCTCCACCATGACCCTGCCCGTTAAAGCGGATATATCCAGCTCTCTTGAGCCCGATGTCGTGGCTTTGGTCGCCTTCTGCTCATAAGGCACCTGCTCGGAGAACTCTTTGACGGCGTGAGTTATGTGCCTGTCCAGCTCGTTGTCCGTCCAGCGGTAGTTCGTGTCGTCCTCGTCGCGCAGGTCACGCCTGACGATTGCTCTCATATCTGTCAGGTTCATCTTTACCTCCCTTTTTCCACCATGTAACTATCCTGGATTTCCTGTGCCGTGAGCGCCCGCGCATACATGCGTAGCTCTCTTATCAGTCCATGGAAAAAACCGGTGCCGTCGCCCCTCCGGCCGATATTCCAGGAGGATGTCGTTGCCCCTAACCTCACGGGCGTTCCGGTGACACCCTGGATGTTCCCGTTGACATAGAGCCGTATAACCGGGACGACCCCATCGATGTAAACGGCGGCAACATGGTACTCCACGCCGACCGATAGCTGCATCGCGTTATATACCCCGCCATCGGACGCCCCACCACCGGTCTCCATCTCAAGGCGCCGGGGATTGGACATGCCCGAGCCCCGGATATAGAAGCTCACCTGGCGGTGGGTATTGTCATACCATTTCGATAGAATTACACGCGGTGTCGAGACTTCAAGGCTATCCGCTTTTACCCATGCCTCTATCGTGAAATCCTGCTGGTGGAAATTGAGGGAATCGGGATTCCCCAAGTTAATCATATCGTCAACGCCGTCGAAGTACCGCCCGCCGGTCCGCCAGGAAGCCCCGGTAACCGTGCTCAGGTACCCGCGGCCGTCCCTCGACATGAAAGATACGCCGTCCAGCTCACGCAGTGGTAAACCGAGTGCGGGGCTATTTTTTAAAACAGAGTTCATATTTCACCTCACGAAGCCGAATAGACTACCCGGACGTAGCTGGAGTTCTTAGCCTTGCCGACGGCGTTCTCCCCACCGGCACCCCCCGACTTTACCGCCAGCCTTATATCGAAGGGTATCGCGTCAAAATCGGTTACCGACTTGAACCGCCCGCTGTAGGTATATTCCTGGTAAGCGGAAGCATCGGCAGGATAGGTCACCTCGCCGTTCAGGTCTACCCAGGTGCCGCCGCGGTTACGCGCCTGCCACTTGAATAAAACGCTTTCGGTAGCGCCGCTCGACTTTACCGCGCACGTCAGCCCGAACTCGTACTCCAGTACCTCGCCCAGTGCCGGCGGCGCAATCGTCACGCTTTCTACCTCTTCGTAGTCGTCGGTGGTCGTCGTATGCTCGGCGCTCCACTGCACGCCGTCTAAGGTTAAATTACCCCTCGCAAAAGGATGTTCCAGGTGTTCGATGACTGCCATTACCATAACTTACCTCCCTTAAGGGGGAGGATATACCTCCCCCTCTTTCTCTACATTATGTAAAGATTTAGTCCTTCACTCCGATTAGCGCCGCCGCCTTGACGCTCGAGAACAGTGCCAGCGATACGTACCACTTGACCCTGGTCCGCGAGGCATCTTTGTTCTCCAGTGACCCTACCGGTTCGGCTTGCAGGTGCCCCGGGCTGGTCAGCCCGCAGAGGGCCCCCTCCCCGAACTGCACGGCGTATATCGTGGAGCAGGTGCCGCCGGTTGTGGTTGTCTCGACGCTGCCGCTGACGACATGCGTGTCCAGAATCCAGTCGTTCGTGCCTATGGGCACGCCGTCCCAGAGCTGGACGAAGTTGCCCCACTTGTCCCGGTCGGTCTCGGACATAACTCCGCCGGCCGCCCTCACCAGGGCGTTTATCTTACGCCGTGAGCGTCGGCTCATCAGGAGCATGTCGGGCTTACCGCCCTTGACGACGTCGATAAGCTCATCGAGCTTGTTCAACGTCAGCGTAGCGCCGGTAGCACTCATGGCGATTACCTGGTCGCCGGCGCTTTCGGTGTCGACAAGCATTCTCAGGCCGTCGAACTGCTTGGAATTTGTTCCGGAATCCCCGTAGATAAAGTTCTCCTCGAACTTGTCCCTGAGTGCCTTGGCTTTCAACTCGATGACCGCCGCTTCCAGGTCCTGGATGTTACTGCGGGTGGACTTGAGAAAGTTGTCCACGTCGGCGTCGCCGCCCATAATTTTGAGGTTAGCCGTTATCTGTTCGAATTCCGGTGTTGATTCCGTCCACTCATCGCCGACATCGTAAAAGTCGATGTTGGGCAGGGTCTTCTCCTGATTATACGTCAGACCGTTGCCGACGATTTCGATAAAGGGTAGTCTCTGGAGCACCGGCGAGTCCTTGACGATGGTCTCCACTACCCCCTGTAGCAGCATATCGTTGGATAGCTTGGCTGCCTCTTCTAAAGTCATTGCCATTTTACTTTTTTCCTCCCGTATTTAATTTATTTTTTATCATTCCCTCTTCTCTTGTCATTGCGAGCGAAGCGAAGCAATCCGTTCGCCCTTCTCCCTCACCTGTCATTCCGGCGCAGGCCGGAATCCAGCCGTGAGGGGGGAGCCGGCTCATTCACCTCAGGAAGAAGAACCCCCTATCGCGTACTGTATCTTCTCCCGCGCCGAGAGTGACGACAGGTCGATGAGTGCCCGTGGCGGGGCTCCGGCCGGTACTCTCGTCCTGGCCGCCTCCGCCTCTATTTCCTGCCTGACCCTTTCCATCAGTGCACGGGCATTTTTCAGTGATTCGTTCACTTCCTCGATGTTCTCCCCGGTAATCAGCTCGGCCAGTACGCCGGGATTCGCTTGCACCACCAGTTCCTTGTAAGCGGCTACTGCCTGCGGCAATGCCTTGCCGAGTTCGTCCAGCACCCGCTTTGCCTCGTCCAGGGACTGGTTCAGGTCATTTATTTCGCTGTCTTTAGCCCCTAGTGCCCGCTCCAGCCTCGCAATGGTTTCCTCGCGGGACTTAAGCTCGCGTGTAAGCGATTCATTCTCCTCTTTGAGGTCGTCGAGTTCACCCCCATCTGCCACGTTCGCTGCGTTGTTATCCTTTTCTTTTTCCGTAACCATCACTCCTCCTGATTACTCCTCAATGCCTTCCGCCCGGGACGGTAAATCTCCCTCTCTCGCGCCGCTCCTTCCGGATTTGGCATTAAGCTCTTTATTCATCTTGAGAATAGACTCCCTTTCTTCCAGCCACTGCTGGAACTCCTGGTCGGTGTCGCGTACGCCGACTTCCTCCATGGCTGTCCGGCGTGAGTGTATTCCCGCCTGCACCATGACCTGCTCACTGCTTACCTTTCTCTCCATGTCCTTGGGCAGCACCGGACCCCACACCACCCTCAGGATGTTCTCCCCGTAGTCCTCGCCCTGATATTGCTTGAGCAGCCTGAGAATCATTTCGTTGCGCCGGTTGTACACCGCCGTCCTGATGATTCTTTTTCTCCTGACTTTTTGTAAAAGCGGTTGCAGTTCTATTTCCAGCGCCACGCCGGACATGTCCCTTTCGATACCTCCGAAGGCCGACCGCGGCGACTCCGACAGGTCGTGCAGGGTGCGGTATATCAGGTCTATATAATTAATATGTAAGTTGACGCCGCCCCCCTGCAGCAGGTCGAGCAGGTAAGCCTTGGCGTCCTCCGGGATGTTCCACACCGCCCCCGGTCTGATGGCGATATCCTCGGACTCCTCCACGTTCTCCAGCACCGCGATGGGGTTCCCGGATAGCTCCAGTATCCGCGATAGCTGGCTCATGGCGCGGTTCAACTCCCGCTGGCCCTCCATTATCTGCTGCAAATCGGAAACTCCCCAGAATTTCTTGGGTTCGCGCAGGTTGGGAAAGACGATAAACGGGATAAATCCGTAGGGATTGGGCTTGACCTCCAGCAGAGCATTGTCCAGGTACAGCTCGAAGTCACGGTCTGTCCACATTTCGACGATGACCGCCGTTTTCTTCGGCGGCTTTACCCCGTAAATAAGCTCCACCTCCTCGGAGGATAGACTGTATCTAGAAGCTACCCGCCATACCCGGGAGATATCGTCCCCGGAGCTCCAGGCGTAAATGCCCTGTATATCTGGCGCCGTTACCCTGATCTTCTTCTCAGCGGCGTCCCAGGTTACCTTGTAGCACGCGTCGCCCAGCACGGCGCAGTCGATTTCCGTCTCCAGGTCGAGTTGCTCCAGATAATTGTCCGTGTATACTTTATAGAGGGCTGCCTCGGCCTTCGCCGCCCCGGCTCTCGCCTCGTCGGAGCCGTCGAAAGATTCGACGGCGAAGTTAATACTGGTCATTAAATACGATGTTATTTTCTCCACGAAGATTCTGGCATAGTTGAAAATCAGGCGTCTCTCGCCTCGTCTTTCTCTCCCCTCCCACTGTTGACCGTTGTAAAAATCGAGGAATTCTTTGTAGCCTTTTAGCCTTTCCAGGTCGAGACGGGCTAACTGTGCCGGTACTGTCTCATTCATTGGTGTCTCGCTCTCCTTTATTGGACTTATTCGCTTCTGTCGGGCTCTTCTCCCTGTCTGGATAACGCGTCCTCCTGATTACTCTTCAAGGCCCTCTGTATCGTCCTCTGGCTCATGTCGAACATCACCGCCATTTCTCTGACGCTCCACCCTCCGGTGAAAAGCCTTTTTATCTCCCTGTTGCGTAATTTCTTTAACCAGTGCTGCCTCCCCCGTGGTTCATCGTAGAGACACCTCGGAAACGGACAGTTGAGGCACGAATCGGCATACTCGCACCCTTCGTCACGGTAGTGGCAGTATTCCGGCGGTAAATCTGGCTCGTTCTCACTGTTTCTCTCCTTCTCATCCGTTTTAGCATCGCCAATCTCACGCGCCATATCCATAGCACACCTCAAAAACCAAACAGAGTAAGAATAGCACATATGTTCTATTCAGTCAATGTAATTTTGTCGTCTTTTTTGCGCAGATACTTGACAAATGTACCCGGTGGTGTTAGAATTGCTTTGATAAAGCAATATTATATTATTTAAGAGAACGCTATGCCGGTCTGGGATAATTATCTGAACGTAATAGAAGCCAGCCGCCGCCTTAAGATTCATCCGGAAACGGTGAAGCGGCTCTGCCGTCAGGGTGACCTGCCGGCGTTTAAAATTCACAACACCTGGCTGATTAATAAGGATACCCTGGATAACTTCGCCGGGACTTATAATCCCAGACGCGGCGCCAGGAAAAGATTATTAGAATGAAAGGAGTCGACTAAATTCCGATATAGGGAGGTCGGCATGAAAATGATAAAATACCCCCTAAAATACCGTAAATGCCTGCTCTCGCTGTTAATAATTCTACCGCTGCTCGCTCCTCTTTTTCTCGCCTCCCCTGCCCTGGCGGCTCCCGTCATCACTTTAGACCCTGCCTTCGGGGCCGAAGGTACCAAGATAACCATAACCGGTACCGTCTTTGACTCTTATAACGGTGATAATATCTTGGTATTTTTCGACGACGAAGAGATAGATGGAAGCCCGGCCGTCCCTCAAATAGGCACTTTCAATATCCAGTTCATCGTCCCCGGTGATACCGCGCCCGGGCGGCACTGGATTGAAGCTCGGAGCGAGACGGCTTCCACCTCCATGCTGGCCCGGAATTTCTTTATTGTCGAAGAATCCGGCATAACCCTGGACGTTTACGAAGGCCCAACCGGCACCGAAGTCGTTATCAGCGGCAGCGGCTTTTATGTCGGCAGAACGGTAAACCTCTATTATGCCAATATTACCACGGACAAAATCGGCGCCGTAACCGCCTCGTCTGTCGGCAGGTTCACTCACAGCTTCCTTATCCCCGGCAGCTCCGGCGGAATACATACCATAACCGCCACCAATGATGAAGATAACTCCGCGGAAATCGAGTTCGAAGTCCTTCCTTTTATTAAACTCAATCTGAACTCGGCTGGCCCCGGGGACTTACTGAGTATCGGAGGAACCGGCTTTGGCTTGCGTACGGACGTCGCTATCAACTTCGGCATATATACCAGCGCCATCGCCAGAACCGACGACTATGGTAACTTCGACATTACTTTTAACGTGCCCAATGTTAAGCCCGGCCAGTATGATATCAGTGCCGAAGACGATGATGGCAACATTGACGTAGATATATTTACTGTCACCGCCGGGGTCAGCCTGAGCCAGACAAGCGGCTCCATCGGCAGTAAAGTTAACGTCAAGGGTAGCGGCTTTAAAATCGGAGTAACGGTTACCGTTGAATACGATGACCAGCGTGTCGCTGCTGACACCGCTGATAACAATGGAGACTTTGCTGCCTCTTTCGATATCCCCGCGAGTAAAAGCGGCAGTCACGTTATCACCGTTAGCGATGGCGTCACCACCAAACTCATTAACTTCACCGTTGAATCCGACTCTCCCCAGACCCCCACTACGCTGACGCCTACCAATGGCTGCGAAACCATGGCTGAGGCTTATTTCGACTGGAATGATGTCACCGATATGTCCCTGCCCGTGGTTTACAACCTGCAGATAGCCTCTAACCAGAATTTCTCCTCTCTGGTCCTGGAAAAGAAAGGGCTGTTCGCATCCGAATACACCCTCGCACTTGTAGAAAAACTCCTTACCCTGGCTAAACAGGCCCCCTACTACTGGAGAGTAAAAGCCATCGATAGCGCCGGTAATGAAAGCGAGTGGTCCACCCCGTGGGCATTCTACATTAACGCCCCACCCGTGCCCCTCCTGCTGCTGCCCGCGCCGGATAGTAATGCGGAGGAGCCGGTGCAATTTTACTGGCAGACGGTTACCAGCCTCTCGCCGCCGGTTACTTACGATTTTCAGATCGCCACCGACCTTAATTTCCTGTCCGTCGTCTTTGAAAAAACCGGGCTGCCCGCCTCTGAATACCTTATCAGCGAAGAGGATGAACTGGAACTCGAACGCGAAAAAACGTACTACTGGAGAGTAAAAGCTATTGATAGTGCCACCAACGAAAGTGACTGGACTATCCCGGGCTCATTCTATATTAAACCGTCCTTTTCTTTCCCGGGCTGGGCTATATATACCATAATAGGTATAGTCGTTATTATCATCGTTTTCTTCGCCTTCCGGGCAGGCAGACGCACGGCCTACCAGCCGCCGGAATAACTTTTTCGTGATGGAGACGTTATAACAATTAGGAGGTCTTTCAGTAGCCTAATAAAACATTAACATTGTTTTAATAAAATGCGAAATAAATACAGAGTTTCCGCATAAGACAACTTGCAGGAGGTTGATATGAAATACTCAAGGTTTCTTAGAATGTTAGGGATAATACTTATCCTGTCTCTTATGCTTATGGCCGTCCCGACTCTCCCGGTTTTCGCTTACGACTACGATATTGAGCTAACCCCTACTTCGGGTAAAATCGGCGATACTATTACCATCGTTGGTGACGACTTCAGCCCCAGTACCGAAACCAGCGAGAAATGGGCCAGAATCATCTTTGCCGAAGATGAGGCGATAGCGGGAAATTTCATCGATAATAACGTTCAAACCTATGAAGTTGTCGCCAACGCCCCTATTGGTTATGAAGGCGATAATGACGAAGGAGAGTTCTACACCTCGTTTACCGTGCCTTCCGCCCTCAACGACGGTACTGACGACGAATCTGTAACCTCCGGCACTTACTACATTTACGTCACTCTTTTGGGTTACACCACCATCAAGTCCGTCACTGAGTTCACCGTCACCGCCGGCGCTGTCACCATCACTCCCACCGCCGGCCCGGTAGATACCGCCGTAAGGATTACCGGCACCGGTTTTGCCGCCAGCACGACTATCGTCGTTAAATACGACGGCACCTCGATTGCTATTGACGATGGAGATGTTATCACCAAGACAACCGGTGCCATGGACTCCTATATCTACGCCCCGGAAAGTGTCGCCGGCTCCCACACTATCACCGTTACCGTAGGCGGCAGTGAAATCAGCGGCACCTTTACCGTTCAACCGGATATTATTATCTCGCCACAGTCGGGAGAAGCCGGCACAACCGTGCTTCTCAGTTGTACGGGTTTCGGCAGAAGGTTGGTGCCGACTGTCTTTTTTAACGCCTACCCAGTAGAAACATTAACACCCGTGATAACGGATACCAAAGGCAGTTTCTCTACCTCTTTCATTGTTCCCGAAGGACTGAATGCCGGGGTCTACCTGGTCGAAGCCGACGACCAAACTAATCTCGCCACTGTCAGTTTCACCCTTACGGTACCGCAACAGGCCGAGACCCCGACTCAACCCGAGACCCCGACTGAACCCGAAACTCCCACCGCCACCAAGCCAACCCTGTCCATAAAAACCAGCGGTGACACCATCGGCTCCAATATCGTCATCGTGGGCTCTGGCTTTACTCCAAATACCATGGTAACCGTTAAATACGATGATACCGAAGTAACTGCAGTAACCGCCGATACCGACGGCCTTATTATGGCTATCTTTCCGGCGCCACCCAGCCAGCACGGCGACCATGTCATAACCGTCAGCGACGGTACCCATACCAATACTATTAACTATACTGTAGAGTCGGTATCCCCTGATACGCCTCCCCCGCTTTTGCCGGAAATAGGGTCTAAAGTAAAATCACCGGCAACCTTTGACTGGGATGATGTTACTGACGATAGTATGCCCGTAACCTATAACCTTCAGATTGCCACCGATTATAGCTTTGCGGAAAGCTCTATCGTCCTGGATATACCCGGTATTGAATTATCCGGCTACATCCTTTGTGAAGCCGAAGAGTTAAAGCTCGCTGGTCGCGAAGACGCTTATTACTGGAGAGTACGTGCGGTAGATGCCGCTTCCAATCCTAGTGAATGGACCGGCTCCGGCGAATTCTACTTCAGCGGCGGCGCTGGCAGCTTCCCCACATGGGCAATATATACCCTCGGCGGCATCGGTGCCGTGCTACTCTTCGTCCTCGGTTACTGGCTCGGCAGGAGGACTGCTTTCTACTACTAATATATACTGAATTCCCTTACCCCACCCCCTTTGCTGCCCCCTCTCCCCCGGCTCCTGCCTCCCGGAGGAGAGGGGGTTTTCATTTATACCCCACCCCAAACCTGTCATTCTGATGAGTCCCGATTACATCGATACGACGAAGAATCTCGTACCCACGCTCACCCTTCGACGGGCTCAGGGTGAGCCCCCTGTCATTCCAGCGCAGGCTGGAATCCAGCCGCCGCCTCACCTTTACCCCCATCGTTTCTTATCTTTTCCCACCCTGGCCGCCCTCGCACCATCTGCGGCTTAGGGCGCTAGTTCTCCCTCCCCAGTTTCCCCCTTTTTCAAAGGGGGATTAAGGAAGATTTTCTCACCACCAAAAATCATCCGACTGTCTTCGTTTCTTCTTCTTTGCTGGTTTCGGTTTTTCCTTCGGTATAGCATTTACTTCCTTTTCGGTCACAATACCAGCGAGTTTATTAATATATTGACTTTTAGTTGGCGCCTTCCTATAAGAATCAAAAAATGTTTCTACAATTTGTCCCTTCACCTTTATTTTATGCTTATCTGCTAGAAACTTCAGCTGTTTAGTACTCAGAGTTTGTAAAGAATTTTTTAACTTCGTTTTTGGGTCTACTACTCCTTGTTTCTTTAAAAAAGTAGCCCAACTGTCAGTTCCTTGTAATTTATTACATCTATAACATAGACAAACACAGCTTTTTAATGTGGTTGAGCCACCTTTTGA
This sequence comes from uncultured Dehalococcoidaceae bacterium, assembly GCA_964500415.1. Classification (GTDB taxonomy): domain Bacteria; phylum Chloroflexota; class Dehalococcoidia; order Dehalococcoidales; family RBG-16-60-22; genus JAFGPF01. Next base: position 37,288 of record CAZCOB010000005.1, read on the forward strand.
CCACGCCGTTTTATGCCCTACCTGCATCTCATCGAATTCTAATTTCCTGCCACAAGCTGGATTTTCGCATCTTCCCTTTGCGTTTCTGTATAAAATTTGTCTATCTCGTATACCAAGCGTGCGCTTGGGACTACTATCATCAAAAAATATCATAATATCACCTCATATATATATAAGTATTCAATTTTATGTAAATTTAATACTTATCTGTTATTTTTGTCAATAATAATTTTAACTCTGTAAGTATGCCCTCACCCCCCCACTCCCTTTTTAACCTTTAACCTTTAGCTTTGACCTTTGACTTTTAACTTTTCAGCTTACCCCTCCCCCCTTGACTCCCCCCGCAAACTCAGCTATCATGACCTGTACCATAACCTTAAAGGAGGCACGCCCATGTCACCATCCAGGTACGAAAAATACGTTGTCCGCAAGCCCGCCATCGTCACCGCCGATTACAAGGACAAAATCCCGGAAACGGATAAAATCCCCGTCAGAAGTCCCGTGGATACCGGCCCCCGCGTTATCTTCTCACCCGACCGCGTCAAAGAAGGCCACTCTATCATTGAATACGGTATCATTACGGGCGATGTCACTGTTGGCGACGGCTTTATCACCCGGCCCCACAAGCACGACTACGAGGAGATTTTCATGTTCCTGGGTACGGACCCCGAAAACACCGCCGACCTCGGTGCCGAGGTCGACTTCTGGCTCGGCGAGGGCGAAGCACGGGAAAAACTTACCTTCACCACCTCATCCAGTGTTTTCGTCCCGCCCGGCGTTGCCCACTTCCCCCAGATATGGCGAAACGTCAAACGCCCCGTCATGACCATCGTCATCATGCCCGACGCCACCCGCCGCGTCATGAAAATCGTCCAAACGTAAAAAGAGGGGGGCATTTCTGCCCCCCCCCGTCATTTCGAGTGAAGCGAAGCAACCCCTACTCCACCCCCTTCACGCGCCTGTTTCTCTCCCCTTCGCTGGTCGCCTTCCCCGTCACCGGGTGCTTGAAGTGGAACGGTAGTATGTACCCGGATGGATACCCGTAAGGGATTCCCTTGTCCGGCTTATCCGGCCGCCACCACTCCGGCAATCTCATTTCCTCCCCCTCCCTTGGCAGCCCCGTCTGAGCGACCCTCTCCTCTTTAACCCACCCCCGCGCCGGCGTCCCCGAGTATACCGGCACCCACTTTATCTTCCACAGCTTCCAGACCCCGTCCTCTTTAATGAAGTCGTTTTCGTAGATGCCGCATGCCAGCGCCTGGTTTATGCCCGCGTCGCCTATGGGCAAAGCCATTGCCCCGAATCCCCACCACCGCCCCTTGCCGGTCTTGCCGTCCTCCGCTATGTCTATCACGTCCGACAGGTGCATCATCTGGTGCATGAACTCCGGGTCTTTATTCGGGTTGATATTCCCGAAGAACCTTTTCAACCCGTCCTTTCCGTAGAAAGTCCCCTCCGGCCATTCCAGCGTCGTGTCCTCCCTCCAGGCAAACAAATCGATTATCTCGTCCGGCATCCACATCACCAGGTAAAAGCAGTAGGCGTGCTCCAGCTTGCGTATCGCCTCGATATCTTTCAGTCGCTGGACTTCTTTTTCCAGCCCCGCCACTTTAGCCTCCAGATTTTTATCCGCCATTACTTTCTCTCCTTCTGAAATAGTTGCCTAATAATAGCATAAAAAAAGAGGGGAACACTAACGCCTCCCCTTTTCCCCCCACCGCCTCCGCTCATTCTGAGCCTGTCGAAGAATTCCCACCCGTACCGCCCAGTATCATCAACTGCTTATCCCGCAGTTTCCCCATTCCTGTGTCCCCCTTTGAAAAAGGGGGATTAAGGGGGATTTTCTCCCCACCATCTGCGGCTTATCCCGTAAGTTACCTCCTTAACCAATATGATGGCCTTAACTTATAGAATAATTGACATATTATTATACCAGAGATAAAATATGCTATCGCTTTCTCTCCAATTAAGGGAGGTGACTATGTATTGTCGAAATTGCGGCAAGGAATTGATTGGCACCCCCGAGTTATGTATGAACTGTGGTGCGAAACCTCTGGCAGGAAATAGTTATTGTAATGCCTGTGGCACCGAAACTAATTCATTAGCAGAAATATGCGTAAAATGCGGAGCGAAATTAGGTAAACCTGGTGCTGTAGCAGGAACATCTCCTAAATCCAGATTAGCTCTGACCTTGCTGGCTTTCTTTTTAGGAGAATTGGGTATACATAGATTCTACGCTGGTAAAATTGGAACCGGCATTGTAATGCTTATTTTAACTATTGTAGGATACGCTACTATTTGGCTGGCATTCGGCTTTATTCCCCTCGCGGTAGTATGGATTTGGAATCTCGTCGATTTCATATTAGCGGTAGCAGGAAAATTCAAAGATAATGAAGGCAAACTTATTTTAAATTGGTGATTCCTATTTTTTCTAATATTACCGTTCAACAAATGTCTTTTTATTATACATAATAACTCACCACCTCCCTCACTCCCTCTCTTCCCCCCTCGCCTCTCTCAGCTCGTATAATCTTGCCGCTTCCACCGTCAGCGCCAGGCTCATCAGAAAGTCGTCGTGGCCCTGCGCCGCGTCCACGTAGAAGTTCATCGTCTGGTTCGCCCGGTAATTACTCTTTGCTATTTCCATTTCCCGCCAGAATTTACAAAAATCCCCGGAGCCGTCCCCCTGGTACGCCTTGACCCGCCCCGCGTTGACCGCCGCCAGCAGGTTGAACCCCAGCTCGCTCTTGCTTCTCTGCGTGAACTTGAACGGTTTCACCCGCCTCCCGAGCTTTTTTCGCAGGAACGATGCCACCGGCTCCCCTACTCCCGTGGCGTCGACGGCCACCCTCCGGCACCGCCACACCCTCATGATGATGTCCACCAGCCGCGCGTACAACCCGCTGTGCTTTACCCCCGTGAAGCAGTAATGCTCGACGATTCTGACGACCGGCTCCCTGACGATTTCATCGACCGACGAAAAATCCAGTTCGCCGATGGTTACCACCGTGGAGTCATGTCTTGGTTTTGCCGACTTTCCGTAACCGCCTTCGATTTCCTCCGCTTCTCCCGCGAGGTCGATTCCCGCCACGTAGACCTTCCCCGGCTCCCCCCGTCGTTTTCTTGAATGCTCACCCTGCATCTGCGCCCGCTGCTGCTCGCTGAGGAACCCTCCCCCACCGCGTAGCGGTAGCAACCGGTACTGCGTCAGGAAAAGCGGGTGGTTCTCCCCGAGTCTTTCCCGTTCGCTCTCTACGTAGGCGCGGTAGTCCGGGACGTACTTGGCCACCTCCTCCCAGTCGTAGCGGAAGTGTCGCCTCACGCCGTCCCTCTGCTCCAGTTCCAGGTTCGCCTGCTTGACCTCCTCGAGCAGTGTGCTGTCGTCCCAGGTCATGCCGTAATGCACGGTAGTGGTATTGTTCGTCGAACACATCGGGCGAAAATCTTTGCTGTATTTTTCTTTGCCCACGTCCTGGCTCTCGTCGATTTCCAGGAGCAGGTGGGCCGTGTTGCCGACCACGTTGGCCGTTTCCTCCGCCGAGAGGAATATCGCCCGGGCGTCGCCGAGCCTGACGATGTACCCAAGTTCCGATTTCCATATGTGGCTGAACCCTGCGTCGTTGAGCCTGTCCTTGAGCCGCCGCATCGATATCACCGACTGCGGTTTGAATGTCGGCGAGCATTTTATCAGGTTTTTGCTCCCCCCCATGCTGAGGGTCAGGAGCAGCAACTCCAGCTGCGCCGAAAGCTCGTTCTTGCCCCCCTGCCGCGCTATCTCCACCGAGAAAGTCAACCCTTTCCCGCCGAAAACGCTGTCGAGTACCGCCGCTGCCACCTCCCGCTGGTATGGCCTCAGTTGATTCAACACATGTTCATCCATTTCTCAACATCCCCCCTGTCATTCTGAGCCGAAGCCCTGAGCACAGCGAAAAACACGTTCTTCCCCCGCTCACCCTGAGTGTGTCGAAGGGTAATCTGTCAAAGAATCTCGTACACTCCCCTCACCCTGAGCCTTCCCTGTTATTGCGAGCGCAGCGTGGCAATCTCAATCTATCGCCATTTAACCCTTTTTACATTGTAATTCCAGCGCAGGCTGGAACCCAGCCTCCCTCTATGTTATCTATTTCCACCTTTATCCTTCCCGTCAGGGTAGGACAGCCACCCTCGCATCATCCCTAGCTTACCCGCTTTAAGCAAATACTAAACTCTAATATCTAAATCCTAAACAAGCTTAGTGTTTAGAATTTCGTGCTTATAGCTTCCCCTTGAGGGGGACCAAGGGGGTGAGGTACATAAAATCCTCACTTCTACTTACTCAGCATTTTCGACCCTACACTTATCCCCAGCGGCAGTGCCACGTCCCTCAAAACGTTCCCTATCGCCTCTCTCAGCCCCTTCCGCTGCTGTGCCGTCATTTTGTACCTCGTCCTCACCAGACCCGCCAGCGTGTTCGTCGCCTGCATGATGAGCTTGATATTCTCCGGATCCTTCTCCAGCACCGACTTTATTTTCACCCGCAGCAAAGCAATCTCGTTATCTATCCCGTTCACATCTGCCGCCGCCTCCATGTCGAGCTTCTCCGCCTCGTCCAGCACACGGTCATAGAAACCCGGCTTCTTAGGGCTTCGGCTGCGTCTTGAGGTACTTTTTCTGCCTGTTTTTTCCGGCATACGGCTCTCCTTTGTTTAATATCCTGACAGTAGCCAGGACGATAGTGTGAGCTGCCAGGTCCCACCTTTTTTCTTTCACGGCTAATCTTAATAGCCTCATACTTCCTCCTAATCTTAAAAGCCTATCGATAATATTAGCTCATATGTTCTCTTTTAGCTACCCTTTTTTGTCGTTATCACCCGGGCGGTTTGATATTATCCCGCCCCCGTTATAGAATATGCAACGGAGACAAATATGGCTATCACCAGGCAACTCTATCAGCTGCAGGAATTCGATTTAGAGATTGAACAGGAAGAACATTCCCTGGCCCAGAAAGTCGGTCAGCTGGGAGTTAGAGACATACTGGACGCTGCTAAAAGCCATATCGACTCCGAACAAAAGTTCCTGGATGAGCTAAGGCACCAGCAACGTGACGCCGAAGCTAAGGTGGACGACCTTCTCAGTAAAATATCCACCGCTGAGGAGAAACTTTACGGCGGCAAGATAACCAATCCCAAGGAACTGTCCGGCCTCCAGCATGAAGTAATCACGATGAAAGCCAGGAGTGAGGAACTGGAGAATAAAGCCCTGGAAGTAATCGACCGCGTAGAGACCGCCGAAGCGAGCCTTTCTGCTGCTACCAATGAATACGGGAAACTTGAAGAAGAGTGGCAGCACCAGCAAAAAGAGCTTGCCGACGAGATAGAACGGCTTAAGACCAGCCTTGAGGACCTCAAGGAGAAACGCCGGCAGCTGGCCGGGCAGATAGATACACATGCCGTCGCGCTTTATGAAAGAATCAGACAGCAAAAAAAACAAGCCGTCACCAAGGTGGAACAGGGGATTTGTCGTGCCTGCCGCATATCACTATCGGCCAGCGCCTTACAGAGAGCCAGAAGCGGCCAACCCGTGCAATGCGGCACCTGCGGAAGAATCCTCTTTATTCCCTGAAGGACAGATTGAACAAAAACAAAGTTATAATTAATGCCGATGGCGCTTCGCGGGGCAACCCAGGCCCCGCGGCTATCGGTGCCACCATCAAAGACGAAAACGGCAGCGTCATCGCACGTATTTCCCGTCGCATCGGCACCACCACCAACAACCAGGCAGAATACCGCGCTATCATTACCGCCCTGGAGAAAGCCATCAGCCTGGGTGCGAAATGCGTCATATTAAAGTCGGACTCGGAACTCGTGGTAAAGCAAATCAACGGCCACTACAAGATTAAAAACTCCGCCCTGCGGCCCCTCTACCAGCAAGTGGTTAAACTCACCGGTTCACTGGAAAGTATCACGGCGTCTCATATTCCCCGCGCCCAGAACGCTGAGGCGGACGCCCTAGCGAATATGGCTCTGGACGGGATTTAGCCTTCCTCTGCCTTCCCTTATTGACTAACCTTCATCTCTCCACTACACTATAACCGGGTCAAGTAAACCGGGTGACCGCTCCTTCCAAGGAAGGGGAGGAAAGTCCGAGCTCCACCGGGCAGGATGCTGGGTAACACCCAGGAGGGGTGACCCTACGGATAGTGCCACAGAAACATACCGTCCTTCACTTTGTGAAGGACAAGGGTGAAATGGTGAGGTAAGAGCTCACCAGCGGCCGGGTGACCGGCCGGCTGGGCAAACCCCATCCGGAGCAAGACCGAATAGAGGGATTAAGGGACGCCCGGCCCATCCCCGGGTTGGTCGCTTGACCCTTCCGGTAACGGAAGGGCTAGATAGATGGTCACCATCCTTCACTTTGTGAAGGAAACAGAACTCGGCTTACAGGTTTACTTGGCTCGTTTTTACGGCTTGATTACGTAACCATTCCTGCCGGGCATATAAGCGGAGAAACAATACCATGTCAAAGATAACGAAACTCATCATAGGCCTTTTGATTCTAGTCGTTGTCGCCCTCTCCTTTGGAGCCGGGTTCTTCTTTGGTTTCAGTAATTCTTCCGGCCCCGAGGAAGGTCTGGATGTTGTGGAGCAGGTCTGGAACATCATTTTCTCCGAATACGTAGACAAATCTAAACTGAACTCCGAAAATTTAAGCCATGGCGCCATAGAAGGCATCGTTGAAGCACTGGATGACCCGTATACTTCTTATCTGGAAGCCGAACACCTTGAGCTGGGGCTGAGTAGCCTTGAAGGGGAATTTGATGGCATCGGCGCCTACGTAACCGTTGAAGATAAGCAGCTTAAAATTATTGCTCCTATCGCCAGTTCTCCGGCGGACAAGGCCGGCATCAGGGCGGGCGATATAATCATGGAAATAGATGGAGAGCCAGTCCTGGATATGAGCCTGGCTGAGGCAATTATTAAAATACGCGGCCCCAAAGGCACGGCGGTAAGACTTCTTATCCTTCATGAAGGTGAGACCGTGCCGGTGGAGATTGAGATAATACGGGCCACAATAGAAGTACCTAGCGTTATCTTTGAGATGCGCGGGAATATCGCTTATATTACCATTACTCAATTCTCCGAACGAACGGATGATGAACTGGCGCCGGTCATCCAGGACCTTAAAGAAGAAAATGCCAAAGGTATCATCCTTGACCTGCGTGGCAATCCGGGAGGAATCCTCGATATCGTTATTGAAGTGGCCAGCCACTTCATTACCGAAGGCACTCTGGTGGAAGTAATGAGTAACCGGGGAAAGATAGAAACGCTGGAAGCAACTAACAGCCCTGTGACTACCAACCTGCCAATGGTCGTTCTGGTGGACAATGCCAGTGCCAGCGGCAGCGAAGTACTTGCCGGTGCCCTCCAGGACCACGGTCGCGCCCTTGTTACCGGTAATACCACTTTTGGCAAAGGCAGCGTAAATATACTGCATCAGCTCAGCGATGGCTCCGGGTTGTATATCACCACCGCTCGCTGGCTAACTCCCAACGGACGCCTTATCGAAGGCCATGGAATCGAACCTGATATTAACCTGGAACTCACCGGAGAAGATGCCGTACAGTGGGCAATAGACTACCTGAACGGCAGCGAGTAATGGTAAAGGAGGCGAATAACATGAGCGATAGCCTTGCTTATACCGTAAACCAGGCTAAGCTCTCCATAATCCAAGGCGACATTACCACACAGGCTACCGACGCTATCGTCAATGCCGCCAACTCCGGTCTCATGGGCGGTGGTGGAGTAGATGGTGCCATTCACCGAGCCGGTGGACCGGCTATACTGGAAGAATGTAAAAAAATCGTCGCCCGGCAGGGTCGTCTGCCGACCGGTCAGGCCGTCATCACCATGGCTGGTAACATGAAAACCAGACATGTCATTCATACTGTCGGGCCAATCTGGCATGGCGGCAGCCAGAGAGAACCCGAACGGCTGGCCAGCGCCTACCGCGAAAGCCTGAAACTGGCGGCTGAAAACAAACTGTCCTCCGTCTCCTTCCCTTCCATTAGCACCGGGGCTTACGGCTATCCCGTAGATAAGGCCTCGCGGATAGCCCTGAAGACGGTAATTTCTTTCCTCGATAAGGCCACTTCTATCAAAGAGGTGATTTTCGTACTTTTTGATTCGCGTACCTTTGAAGCATATCAAGACACCCTCTGGGATATCATGGGAGAAAAGGGGTAAAATAATATATTACTCTCTCAACTGAGGAGAAATGATTAGATGTTAGTTGTCATGAAAAACGACGCCACTGAAGAGCAGGTGCGCGCCATCATTCAGGAGATTGAGAAAATGGGCTACCGTGGCGTTCCCATGCCCGGTGCCCAGAGAACGGCCGTCTGCATCATCGGTAACAAGGGACCGGTCGAAGCTGCTCAATTGTTGGCGATGGAGGGCGTCAAGGAAGCTATCCCGGTCACCAAGCCATACAAGCTTGTCAGCCGGGAAACACACCCCGAATCTTCTGTTATATCCATCGGCGATATAAAAATCGGCGCCGGGGAGCCGGTAATTATGGCCGGCCCCTGTGCCGTAGAGAGCGATGAACAGGCGCTTACCATCGCTGGTTTGGTGAAGGAGCACGGCGCCAAGGTCTTCCGGGGTGGTGCTTTCAAGCCGAGGACATCTCCTTACAGCTTCCAGGGGCTGGGAGAAAAGGGGCTTAAGATACTTCAAAAGGTGCGTCAGGAAACCGGCCTGCTGATTGTCACCGAGGCTACTGATAATGAAAACCTGGCTATTGTGGAAAAATACGCCGATATTATTCAAATCGGAGCCAGGAATATGCAGAACTATTCCCTGCTCCGGCTTGCCGGCCAGGTATCGAAGCCCATCCTCTTAAAGCGCGGCTTCGCCGCTACGATCGACGAGTGGCTCATGGCCGCCGAATATATCATATCGGAGGGAAACAACAGGGTTATCCTGTGCGAAAGGGGAATCCGCACCTTTTCCGATAACACGCGTAATACCCTCGATTTGAGTGCTATTCCCTCCATCAAGGAAGCCAGCCACCTGCCTATTATCGTTGACCCCAGTCACGCTGCAGGACGTCGCGACTACGTTATTCCTCTCTCCAGGGGGGCTATAGCCATCGGGGCTGACGGCCTGCTCGTGGAGGTTCACCACGACCCCTCCCGCGCCCTATCCGACGGTATGCAGTCGTTGTATCCACAGCAGTTCGCCGAGCTGATGAAAGAGATAGAGCGTCTGAAACAGTACCTTTGAACAACAACCACCTCCACGTTTTTAATTTGTAACCTATCCCCCTGTATCCCCCTTCCCTTGAGTATCTGTGAAGGGAAGGGGGATTTTTAGAAAGAGGGGCTGCGCCCCTCTTAGACACCCGGTTGGGCTGAGGCAGGGTATAGCCTGCGGGATAAGCAGCGGACGATACGGGGCTGTCAGGGTGGGAATAGATATCAGCGAGGGGGCTGGGGAACCGATTAAATACGCTGGCATCGGGGGCAGAAGTAGGTGCCGCGTCCGCGCAGGACAATACGCTTGATGGGGGTGCCGCAGCGGGGGCAGTTCTTGCCGACGCCGTGGGCGACCGCAAACTCATCGTGGGCGGTGCCCGGCGTACCGTTGGGTCGAATATAATTACGTATGCTGGCGCCCTTGCTGTCGAGTCCTCTCCGCAACACCTTCCTGATAGAGTCGAAAAGTCGCTCAACCTCATTCCGGGAGATACCCCCCGCCGGCCTCGAAGGGTGGATTTGAGCGTCGAACAAAGCTTCATCGGCATACATATTACCGATACCGGCAATAACCGACTGGTCGAGGATGACCGGCTTTACCGGCGCGGTACGATTCCTAAAAATATCCGCCAGGACTTCCGGCGTAAAGCCATCATCCAGCGGCTCAGGTCCCAGTTTAGCGGACACGGCGCTATCGTTACTATCCAGCCACATCACCCCGAACTTTCGCGGGTCCCAGAAATGTAGCGCCGCCCCATTATCCAGGTATAATATAGCACGGGTAAAGCGGGTGTCGGATGGGTCAACCAGCAGCGAACCGGTCATCTTCATGTGCATAACCAGCACCCCACCACCGCCTAGGTTAAAGAAAAGGTACTTGCCGCGCCGGGAGATGCCGTCAATTCTCTGCCCGACGATGCGGGAGCGAAACTCCTCTAACGAAGGCTTACGCACGATGCGTTCCCAGAACAAATCTACCCCGGTAATAGTGCACCCGAGGACATATGGGAGTAGCTCGTTCCTGATGGTTTCTACTTCAGGGAGTTCAGGCATCTTACTAAATCTCCTCAGTTCGTAATGACATTCTGAATAACTTCACCTTTCTCAACGCCCCGTTTATAGTATAGGGTACTTACTGAATGAATGAAAAGCTATTTATATCTGTTAGCTCTTTGCTTGGTGCGTTACCTTACCCCCTGACCCCCTCTCCAAACAGCAACAAGAAATGAGGCCATAGGCAATCTGTTTGGAGAGGGGGAATAACTGCGGGATAAGCCCTGGATGGCACGAGGGCGGCATGGGTGGGAATAGATAATAGTGAGGGGCGGAGGCTGGATTCCAGCCTGCGCTGGAATGACACTCAATAAGAACCAAACACTTTTTTACTTCATCTCTCCCCAGTTACGACCGGCCTTGGTATCCACCTTCAAAGGTACGGTAAGCTTCACTGCCGAGTCCATCACCTCCGGCACGAGCTTGCGTATAGTATCCATTTCCTCGTCGGGCACCTCGAAGACAAGCTCGTCATGCACCTGTAGAAGCATCCTGCTCTGCAGCTTTAGCTTCTCCATCTCGCGGTAGAGGTTAATCATCGCCACCTTGATGATATCGGCAGACGTTCCCTGCACCGGCATATTGATGGCCATACGCTCGGCGGCTTCCCGCACCTGACGGTTGGCTGAGTTGATATCGGGAATATAGCGACGCCGACCCAGCAACGTCTGCACATAGCCTTCCCGCCGCGCCTGTTCCTTGGTATCGTCCAGGTATTTCCGCACGCCCGGATACTTCTCGAAGTAAGCCTTGATGAACTTACCGGCTTCCTCGCGGGAAAGCTCGGTGGCCTGCTCTAGGCCGTAGTCGCTCATGCCGTAGATAACGCCGAAATTAACCGTCTTGGCAAAGCGCCGCATGTCCGGCGTTATCTGCGAGGCCTCCACGCCGAAGAGCCGGGCGGCGGTAGCCGCGTGAATATCCTCATCATGCCGGAAGGCTTTTACGAGGTCGTCGTCCTGCGAAAAATGGGCCAGAACCCGCAGGTCTATCTGGGAGTAGTCACCTCCCAGGAGGCGGAAACCCGGCGGGGCGATAAAGGCCTGCCTGACCTGTCCCCCCAGCTCTCCCCTCACCGGGATATTCTGCATGTTGGGGTCGCTGGAGGAAAGCCGCCCGGTAGTGGTGCGGGTCTGGTTGAAGCTGGTATGAATTCGCCCGGTTCCGTGATTCACCAGTCCGGGGATGGTATCGATATAGGTGGACTTTATCTTGGTAAGCTGACGGTATTCGAGGACATCGCCGGCGATGGGGTAGTCCTGGCGAAACTCCTCCAGGACGGATGCCTCGGTGGAGTATTTACTCTTGCCGCGGCGGGTGGTGGGGAGCTTAAGCTCCTCGAAGAGGACGCGGCCGAGCTGCTGGGGGGAGTTGATATTGAACTCGTGGCCGACGCGGTCGTAAATTTTCGCCTCCAGCGCTGCGACCTGCGTACCGAGACTCTTAGACATTTCCTGCAGAATTTCCGTATCCACGGCCACGCCGTTTCTCTCCATGAGCAGCAGGACCGGCACGAGGGGCATCTCGACTTCTGTAAAGAGTTTCATGAGGCCTTGCTTATCCAGCTCTTTTTCAAACATCTCCGAAAGCCTGAAGGTCATATCGGCGTCAGCGCTGGCATATTCGGCGGCCTGCTTTATGTCAACCTGCGCCATCGATATCTGTTTGGAGCCGGTGCCGATTAGCGAACTGATAGCTGTCATCTCGATGCCGAGTTTGCTGAAGGCTAAAGCTTTAAGCCCCAGGGCCTTTTCCCCGAGGAGGTGGGCGGCAATCATGGAATCGAAGGACAGGCCGGCGACGGCTATGCCCTGCTCGGCCAGCACCATCATGTCGTACTTGCCGTTGTGGGCCAGCTTGGGTTTAGCGGCGTCCTCGAAGATGGGCTTGAGTCGGTTAACGACCTGTTCGAGGGGTAACTGGGTTACCTCGTCGAGGATAACGTGGCCGACGGGTATGTAACAGGCTTTGCCAGGCTCGGCGGCTAAAGATATGCCGACAAGCCGGGCGGTCATGGGGTTGAGGCCGGTGGTCTCCGTGTCGAAGGCGAATGACTTTGATTCCGAGAGGCGGCCGATAAGCTCGTCGAGGTCAAGGGCGGAGGCAATGACACGATAATCCCCGGCAGCGGGGGATGTCTCGACCTTTACGGATTCGGCTTCACCTTCAGCGTCGGGGAGCTTGGAGAGGAGGCTGTAGAACTCAAGCTCGCGGAAGAGAGCGGCGGCCTGCTGACGGTCGTAGCGGCTGGCCCGACATTCGTCGAGGTTCAACTTAACCGGGGTCTGCGTGACGATAATAGCCAGAGTTTTGCTCTGCCGGGCGATGTCCTCGTTATTTCGCAAAAGCTCCCGGGTCCTGGGCGGGGTGACGTCGTCGATGTGTTTATAAATGTCTTCCAGGGAGCCGAACTGCTGAATGAGCTTGACGGCGGTCTTTTCGCCGATGCCGGGGACGCCGGGAATATTATCGGAGGGGTCTCCGGCCATAGCTTTAAGGTCGGCGATGTGCTCCGGGCCGACGCCGTATTTTTCCTTGACGGCGGTTGCGTCGAAGAGGGTGGTATCGCTGAAGGTGCGGCCGGCACGGGGATAGAGGACCCTGACATGAGGGGAGACAAGCTGCATGGTGTCGGCGTCGCCGGTGACGATGATAGTGTCGACGCCCTGCTTGCCTGCCTGGTCGCTCAGCGTGCCAATAACGTCGTCGGCTTCATATTTATCGATTTCAAAGAGGGGGATGCTGAAGGCTTTTACCAGGTCTTTGACGCGGCCGAGCTGGTCGACAAGCTCAACGGGAGTGGGGGGGCGCTGGGCTTTATAGTCGTCGAAGAGCTCGTGGCGGAAGGTGGGGCCTTTCTTATCGAAGGCGATGGCATAGTGGGTGGGCTTGAGGTCGTTGAGGACCTTGAGGAGCATGGAGGCGAAGCCGTAGACGGCGCTGACGACCTCGCCAGTCTTGGAGACGGTGAGGGGTTTTTCCTGGCGGTAGCGGGCGGCGCCGAAGGCATGAAAGGCGCGGTGGACGATAGCGTTGCCGTCAAAGAGGACCAAGAGAGGTTTTTCCATGGCCTAATTATAACAGAGTGGGGAAGGAAAGGGGAAAAACCAGATATTGGGATAAATATAATAACGGTAAATATATGATAAGGTATACATTAATTTATTTTGGTTTTTTTTAAAATGACAAAATGTGATATACTAAAAGAGAACCCATGTTCTATAATAACAACGAAATAAATGTTAACACCCTTGACTTTTTATGCATGAGTGTTAAAATTTACACAAATAACAAATAAAGGAATAAGGATGGCTGGCATCAGTTTTCAGTTTAACCGAAGAAAAGCTATTGAAGCAATACTCTACCTTGCAAAGAGAATATCTGATTCGGATATTTATGGTATTTGTAAATTGCTTTATTTAGTTGATAAGACTTGCCTTGAAAAATATGGGCGCTTTATATTCGGTGAAACATATTGTGCGATGAAGGAAGGCTCTACACCATCAAATGCATATGATTTACTCAAAGAGGCTTCTCAAACACCCATAAGTGAGTTACAGGTTGAAGGGAACCAGGTTATTGCCAAGCGTGATGCTAACGTAGAATATTTAAGCGAATCAGATATAGAATGTTTAGACCAGATTATTAATATATGGGGTAAAGTACCTAACTGGTCTAGAAGAGATGCTGCACATGATGATGCTTGGAAAAAAGCGTGGGAGAAAAGAGGGGGAAAGAGAAGCGTTAAAATACCAGTTGAAAGTATCGCGGAACTGTTTGATGACTCGGAAAATCTAATCAATTACCTTTCTAACTCGGATACGGGGTAGATACCATGCCTGACATATGGCGTGTCTACCGTATCAAGAAATGTCGTTATACTCATCCTCCTAAAGATAAATTCGTTGTCATTGTATGTAGAGACATAGAGTGTATGGGTTTTCTATTAAACTCTACAATCCACCCATTTATCTTGAAAAGGCCATATCTTCTAAAATGCCAAGTAATGCTAAGTAACTCAGATTATGGCTTTTTATTTCATGACTCATATATAGATTGTGGACGAATATTCGCTTTTGAAGATGCTGAATTGGTGGTTGGCTTAGAACTTGTCAATGATAAAACAAAGGCAGACATCAAATCGGCTGTAGCTAAATCTAAGACAATCGAGAAAAAGTATAAAGACTTGATTTTGAGTAATCGTTAATTTAGATCACAGCTAAAGTAGCCCTCCATGCTATCTAAAACCGTCTTTCCTTTTTCAAAGGGGGAGGTTATATGTCACCCTCACCCTGCCCTCTCCCATCAAGGGAGAGGGCTTAAAACTACGGGCTAAGCCACAGATGGTGCGAGGGCGGTAACGGTGAACTAAAATCCCCCTTTAGTCCCCCTTTTTCAAAGGGGGAAACTGGGAAGGGAATATTTTAAGGGCTAAGCCGAAGGTGATACGAGGGCGGCATGGGTGGGAAAAGATAACAGGCGATGGGGGCGGGGTTAAGGGGACTCCACAGGTTCGGGGGGCGGAGGGGGCTCCAACATTTCGGGGGGATTCTGGAAGCGGTAACAATCGCGGATGTACTTAAAGACTTCCACCAGCAGGGCCGTCAGCGGCCCTATCAGCAATATCCCCCAGAAACCGGCCACGTAAGCGCCGAAGACCAGCAGGACAATCATCACGGCGGGGTGGATGCGGAGGTAAGCACTCTGAATTTTGGGTACCAGCAGATTATTCTCTACCAGCTGGATACCCACGTAGAGAACCGCTACCCAAATCGCTTTGTCCGGGGCCATGGCCAGAGCGACAATCACCGCCACGGCGCCGCCAATCCAGGGGCCCAGGGTGGGGATAAGCTCGGTGACGCCGGCCAAAAGGGCCAATGCCAGCGGGAAAGGAACTCCAAGCAACAGCAACCCGATGAAAGAAAAATACCCCACTATCAGGCCCAGCATCAACTGCGCCCTGATATACCTCCCCAGCACCCTCTCGATAATGGTGACCACGTTACGGCCATGCCAGGAAATATTCGCGGGTAATGCCGAAGACAATCCATTCTTTAGCTTTTCCGAGTCCTTGAGTATATAGAAAAGGAAAAAGGGCAGCACGGCGAAACCGAGAATTAAGTTGAAGGTGCCGGAAATATTCGAAACCGAACCAAGTAATGCATCACGAATCGATTTGCCGAGGTCAACACCCCCCTGAATGACCTCACGGCTAACCTCTTCCTGCATTTCTACGGGCAAATTGGCGACAATGCCTGCAACCCACTCCTGTATTTGCAGGACACTCCGACCGATGAAGTAAGGAGCGCTCTCCACCAGAGCCACCGAAGCATCGATAACCGCCGAAACCACGATATAGATAAAACCACCGATGATGGCAAATAGTATTATGAAAGCGACTACGACGGAAAAGACTCGCCTGAAACCCGGCCATTTACTACGGGGAGGCAGCTTCTTTTCCAGCCAGGCGACCAGGGGCATCATAAGGTAAGCAAGAACCAGTCCTACGGCAAAAGGCAGCACAAAGGTTCTCAAGAGGAAAAGAACCCAGAGAAATACAATAATACCCAGTAACAAAGCTACCAGGCGCCAGTGTTTAACTAATGCATTCGTCAACTAATAATATATCTTCGGTATACGGAGAAAGCCGGCTAATTTTATCTTATTCTTCCTTCTGCCCGAACTTATCCCGCACCCTCTTTCCGGCCTCTACAGCCGCTTCCTTCGCTTTTTCGGTTACTTCACCGGCTGTTTCCTTAAATTCTTCCGCTTTCTCTTTTAAAAGCGTCCGTGTTTCTTTACCGGATTTAGGAGCGTAGAGAAAGCCTATAGCCACACCGGCAATAGCACCAATGAGAAAACCAATGGCAAAGCTGGTTCCCGAATCTTTATCGCTCATCCTAGTCTTCCTCCTTCTTTTTGGTAAATCTACCGACCATTCCGACCGCCTGCCGAATACCCTGAACGAAAGCGGCTAACTGGGACAGGGGCCGGACCACTTCATTTTCAACACAGGAAGAGATATTTTCCACGGTCTTGGTGGTGGTCTTTAAAGAATTGATTACAGGCTGGATTTTAACAAAAAGGATAAACGCCAGTACCGCCAATATGATTACGGCAACCGTCGCCCCCAGGCCGAAAATACACACCACCAGGTCACGAAACCATTCAATGCTCACGGTAATTACCCCCGTTTCTACGAATTGCTATAAGCATTGTAACTCCCCCGGCCTGCGCTGTAAAGGGAGTACGTTAAAAATATTAAAAATCTTTCGGAACAATACCCTGAAGAGGTTTCAGATGAGAGGTATCATTGTGACCGATGAGGACAATTCTACCATCCCCGATATTAAAGCGGGTGATCCCGCACGTATCCAGTTTGACGTTCCAGAAATGAGCGTTTCCCAGCCCCAATAGAGCGCAGATAAGCACCTTATTCACCACACGATGCGATACAAAGACAATCCTGCCCTCCCCACACCTCATTACCGCATCCTCCAGGAAAGGCATAGCGCGGCTTCTGACATCCTCCAGGCTTTCGCCGCCGGGGATTCTTACTTGCTCCGGGGTATCCAGCCAGTCCCGGCAAAGTTCCGGGTACTTTTCTTCGACCAAAAGCTGCGAAAGGCCCTGCCACTCCCCGAAATCAAAATCGGTGAGGTTCTCGACGATATTTACGTCCAGCGTGTGGGGCCGGGCGATAGCTTCGGCGGTCTGCACAGCACGCTTCAGGGGACTGGAATAAATAAGGTCGATTTTCTCATTACTCAGACAATTCCCCAGCAACTCCGCCTGCCGCAGCCCACGGTTACTTAATGCCATGTCGACCCGACCGCGGAAAATTTCCTCCGTGTTCCACTCGGTCTCGCCGTGCCGCGCTAAAATAATTTCTACCATATAATTCTTGATAACTCCGCGCTACTTCTTTTTCTCTTCTTCCTTCTCCACCTCGATGGTGCACTCGGTCACCAGGGCCGCGAAAGCGCCGATGGCCGCCAGCACCGGGGCGGCCAGGATTCCGGCTACAGCCACCGGCGCACCGACGGTAAGAGGGATATCAAAGACCGTCCTGCCGTCGTGGAGCAGTCGCACCCTCCTGATGTTCCCTTCATGTATGAGCTGCTTAACCTTTTCCAGAACATGGCTGCCCGAAACGGTAAATCTCTCTTTCTCTACCATAATCACCTCCCCACTAACTGAATGTTAAATAAGTGCTCAGCCAGGTGTCAAGTTTGCCACTATTGAATAAACCGGATTTCGTGATATACTGGTGAAATACAGGAGATTAAATTGAACAGCAAGGATTTCCTTTCCATATCCGACCTCACTCCCGAGGACATCCGGCGGCTGATATCCGGGGCGCTGGACTTGAAAACCACGGGCTGGAGCACCCTGCTCAGCGAGAAGGTGCTGGTACTGATGTTTGAAGAACCTTCGACGAGAACACGGGTGAGTTTCGATGTGGGAATGCGACAGCTGGGAGGATACTGCCTGTATTTATCCCCGGAGGAGGTCGGGCTGGGAAAACGGGAGTCGGCAGCCGACGTAGCGCGCGTGCTCAGTCGTTATGCCAATGCCATTGCCGCCCGCACCTTTTCGCACCAGACCGTGGTGACATTGGCCAGATACGCCGACATACCCGTAATCAACGCCCTGTCCGACCTGGAACACCCCTGCCAGGCGCTGGCCGACCTTCTGACTATCTACGAAAAGAAAGGTGAGCTCGGGAGCTTAACCCTGGCCTTTATCGGCGACGGCAACAATGTCGCCAATAGCCTGCTCCTGGGGGCAGCGCTTACCGGCATGAACTTCCGCATCGCCTCACCGGCCGGCTACGGGATTAGCGACAATATACTGAATCCGGCCCGGCAATATGCTGCCGAAAGCGGCGCGGTGATATTCTGTACGGAAGAGCCGCGACAGGCGGTTAACGATGCCGACGTTGTTTATACCGATGTCTGGGCCAGCATGGGGCAGGAAGCGGAAGCCAAAAAGCGCCGCAAGGCATTCGCCCCTTACCAGATAGACGAGAAACTTCTCTCCCTGGCGAAAGATGATGCCATATTGATGCATCCCCTGCCTGCCCACCACGGCGAGGAATTGGCCGAGAACATCCTGTACTGCCCGCAGTCGGTGGCCTTTGACCAGGCCGAAAACAGATTGCACGCCCAGAAGGCGCTCCTGGCGGAGATGCTGGGCGGACTGGAGATACCGCTGCCCGATTACCGTTAACAATGGAGGTAAAGTGGTTAAGCATATTATAAGTCGGGGCTGGTATCCGGCTTTAATAACCGCCATAGCCGTCGTCAGCCTTATCTTTTATGACGATATATCAATCAATATCATGATACCGGTGCTGGTGGTGGTCCTGTTCATCGGGCTGATAATTACCGTTATTAATGCCAGGAAAAATCAACTCGAACTGCAATCAGTGAGGTTGACACAGCTGGCTACTTATTTCAACCGACGTTTCATGGGTAACTCGTCGCTTTCCATCTTTGCCGTCATCGATAACCTGTTCAGCATCGAAAATCCTCAGATATGGGAATGGGCCAGGGGCTGTGAAATGGCACATAATATTTTCGACTCCTGGACGGGCCACTTTACCACCAGGGTGGAAACCGACCTGAGGAACCGGAGATATTCCGTCTTTTTACACAATCACCTCAATGAGCTGTGGGCAATCAACAATCATTATTACGACTTCACCGACCAGTTCTGCGAGATAGCAGACAAATTCGAAGTGCCCAGAAACGTGGTAGAACAGTACAACCGGTTCGTTACGGAGTATAATGCATTCGTAGAGAACTTCCGGAACGCTATCATGGAGTTGAAAAATATCGCCCGGACGCAGATTGAAGCCCCCAGCGTGAAGCTGGCCCGCGAGCTGCCCGGCAAGAGATAACCTGGCCCGGCTTGACTGAATTTTCGGGTGAAAAAACCATGACCAAACCAATTGTCGCTATCGCCGGCCGACCCAATGCCGGCAAGTCCACTTTCCTCAACCGGGTGGTGGGCAAGCCCTTGGCTATCATCGAAGATATACCGGGGACAACCCGCGACCGTAATATGGCTGATGTCACCTGGCAGGGAGTCGAATTTACCCTCGTCGATACCGGCGGACTGGAAATAGAACCCGATGATACTACCATTGCCCAGGGTATCAGGGTACAGATAGAGACAGCCATCAGCGACGCCGACGTTATCATCGATATGGTTGACGTTAAAGACGGCCTGACGCGGTCCGACTTCGAGATTGCCGATATGCTCCGCCGGGCCAACAAACCAGTACTCATCGCCGTCAATAAAGCGGACAACGAACAGATGGAAATGGAAGCCCTGGAGTTTTACGAGCTGGGGCTGGGGGAACCCATAGCCATCAGCACGCATCACGGCCGGGGCGTTGCCGAGCTGCTGGACAGGATAGTCTCACTGCTGCCGCCACAACCACCCGCCGAGACCGAAATAGAAGCCATCAGGGTGGCGATAGTCGGGCGACCCAACGTGGGCAAGTCGATGCTGCTGAACGCCCTGGCAGGCGATAAGCGGGCGATTGTCGATGATAAACCGGGAACCACCCGCGATGCCGTCGATACGCTGTTTGACTTTAACGGCCAAAATGTGCTACTTATTGATACGGCCGGCGTGAGACGACGCGGAAGGGTGAAAGCCGGGGTGGAACGCTACAGCGTTATCCGGACCATGAGAGCGATCGACCGGGCCGACGTCGTCCTGCTGGTTCTTGATGCCACCGAAGCGGCAACCACCCAGGACACGCACATCGCCGGTTATATACAGGAAGCCGCCAAGGGCATTATAATTATCGTTAATAAGTGGGACCTGATTGAAAATAAAGACATAGCCGGGTGGAATAAGTATATCAAGAGCCAGCTGAAATTTGCCTCTTACGCTACAATATTATATACTTCGGCTAAGTCAGGACAGGGAGTTGAGAAAATTATGCCTCAGGTCAGCCAGGTCTACCGGGAGAGGCTAAAAAGGTTACCTACCTCAAAAGTAAATAGCGTCATCCAGCAGGCGATTGCTTCCCATAACCTGCCAAGAATCAAGAACAAGCAACTCAAGGTGTTTTACGCCACCCAGGCGGAAGTCAATCCGCCGACTTTCGTTTTCTTTACCAACGACACCAGATTAATCCACTTCTCCTACCGCCGTTTCCTAGAGAATAAACTACGCGAGGCATTCGGCTTTGACGGTACGCCGCTCCGCCTGATTTTCAAGACGAGAGGTGAGGAATGACAGCCGGTCTGTACGTTGCCGTCGCAGTGATTGGCTATCTTATCGGGTCCATACCCTTCGGCCTGTTGATAGCCCGCGTGTTCGCCAAAAAGGATGTCAGGGAGGTCGGCAGCGGCAAGATAGGCATGACCAACGTGATGCGGGCGGCGGGGAAAAAAGCGGCGGCACTTTCACTCCTTCTCGATTTGGGCAAAGGAGCACTAGCAGTCACCCTGGCCGGAATAATATTCAGCGGTTACAGTAACGGTTCAACCGGAGGTTTTACCTGGCTGGAGAGCGCCAAGGTGCTAGCGGCTCTAGCGGCGATTGCCGGGCACAGCTGGTCCGTGTTTCTCAAGTTCAAAGGGGGTCGGGGAGTGGCCACTTTTATCGGTGGGCTGATGGCTTTATACTGGCCGGCGGGGGTGGTCGGCGGAATACTTATAATCGGCATCGGTTTCAGGACCAGATACATGTCGCTCGGCTCCATTATCGGGTCCGTTACCGCCTTTATCATGCTAACGACATTAAACCTTTTGAGAATAGATTTCTTGAAACCCTATCCCCCGATTGAATACGTCACGTATGCCATGATATGCGCCGTATTTATCTACGTGATGCACCGTGATAATATCATAAGGCTGGTATCCGGCACCGAACGCAAAATCGGCGATAATGTAAAGGCCGAGACTTCACCCTCATCCAACAAATCCTGAGTAGTCGTTTTTAATCCACACCAAGAAATACAGGTTGTTTAGTATGCAAAAGATTGCCGTTATCGGCACCACTACCTGGGGAACAACGCTGGCGATACTGCTGGCCAATAAGGGCATCGAGGTCAGGCTGTGGGCACGTACAAAGCGGGAAGCTACCAGACTTAAGAAAAAAGGCCCCGACCCTGCCCGCTTCCCCGATGTCACGCTGCCGGAAAAGATAGTCATTACCAGCCAGATAGCCGAGGCGCTGGACGACGCGAGCGCCGTAATCCTGGCGGTGCCATCCGCAACGATGCGGCAGAATATTTCACAGGCAGCGAGTCACCTTCCCAGGTCGACCATAATTATAAGCGCCGCCAAGGGCCTTGAGATAGGCAGCAACAAACGCATGTCGGAGGTCATCTCCGAAGAGATTAACCCCCGATTTGCAGCCAATATCTGCGTCCTTTCCGGCCCCAACCTGGCCCGGGAAATCATGCAAAATCACCCGGCTGCCGCCGTGGTAGCCGCCGAAAACAGGGACACGGTTAAAAGGGCACAAAGATTGCTGACATGTCCCAACTTCTGCGTCTTTACGAATTCCGATATTATCGGGGTGGAACTGGGAGGCTCTTTAAAGAACATCATCGCGCTCGGCGCCGGCATAGCCGACGGGCTGGGTTACGGCGATAACGCCAAAGCTGCTTTCGTGACGCGAGGCCTGACCGAGATAACCGCCCTGGGCATGGCGCTGGGAGCAAACCCCCTTACCTTCTCCGGGCTGGCCGGTCTGGGAGACGTTATCGCCACCTGCGCCAGTCCACTGAGCCGTAACCATTACGTGGGCACCGAACTGGCCAAGGGACGCCCGCTGGCGGAAATCCTGGAATCGATGACCGAGGTAGCCGAGGGGGTGAATACCACACTGGCCGCGACGAACCTGGCCGAGCAGCTCGGACTGGAAATGCCGATTACGGAAAAGATATATCAGGTTCTCTATAAAGATGCCGACCCACGCCAGGCGGCGGTGGAGCTTATGGGAGGTAATGCCAAGCACGAGCTGGCCGGGCGCCGGTGGCGATTATTCTCACTCTTCCGGCGGAGTAAAAAGGCCTCTAACACGTAACGGCAACGGCACGAACCGGGTTCCTCTTATTTCGCCTTGCCCAGAGTCTTTGCCAGCTCTTCGAAAAGGCGGCGCTGCTCCTTGTTAAGCGATTCAGGCGTCACCACCTGCAGAATAACCAGCTGGTCGCCGCGGCCGCCGCCACGCAAGTGGGGAATCCCTTTATCTTTCAGCTTGAAAATCCTACCGTTCTGGCTGCCGGTGGGGATTTTAAGCTTACTCTCTCCGTAAAGGGTGGGAACTTCCACCTCGGTGCCGAGAGCCGCCTCAGCGAAATTAACGGGTAAATCGTAGAGAACGGCGTCATCCTCCCGGGTGAAGAACTCGTGCCTCGCTACCGAAATTTCCACATAGAGATTACCCGGCGAGCCGCCGCGGGAACCGGCATCACCTTCGCCGGTAAGCCTCATAGTGTTGCCATCGTCAACGCCGGCGGGCACCTTGACCGAGATATGCCGTTTCTGTTTCTGCAAGCCGGAACCTCTGCAATCCAGGCACGGCTCGGTAATCAGGGAGCCCTCGCCGTGACACTGTCCGCAAACAGAAGTATTAACGAACTGGCCGAAAAGGCTCCGCTGGACACGCCGCACCTGCCCGGTGCCGTTACACTCGGGGCAACGGGCGGGCTGACTACCGGGCTTAGCACGCGTGCCGTGACAGGTGTCACACACCTCGGTGCGGGTTATGCTGATTTCCTTTTCGCAGCCGAGGGCCGCCTCTTCGAAAGTTATCGAAATCCGGTAACGCAGGTCATTACCCCGCCGGGGCGCACGCCGGGTGGTCGTACCTGCGCCGCTGAAAAAGTTAAAAAAGCCTTCGAAGATATCGCCGTAGTCCCCGAAGTCGAACCCCTCAAAGCCCCTGCCGAAGATGCCCTCGGCACCGCTGTGACCGAAGCGGTCATAAGCAGCGCGTTTATTGGAGTCCGAGAGGACTTCATAAGCCTCATTGATTTCCTTGAACTTATCCGCCGCGTCGCCATCGCGATTCCGGTCCGGGTGATACTGGAAGGCCAGCTTACGAAAGGCTTTCCTTATTTCCTCATTCGAGGCGTCGCGGGATACCCCGAGCACCTCATAGTAGTCACGCTTTACTGCCATACAATCAGTCCTGTCCGGCTAACCCGATTTATATATCCTTAGAAAGTCCTGCGGAAAGCACACTTTCAATCCTATGATACAAGCGGGGTCAAATGCTTGTCAATAAAGCTAACCCCGAAAAAAGAAAGACACGAAAAGTGGACGAGCGCCGGTGTTCAGTCGGCGGGGGATAAATCATCGGGGCGACGCTCCGCTACTTCATCGAGATAGCCCTGTAAAATAATCGCGGCGGCCGCGGCATCGTACCTGATATTTCGCCTGGGCTTCCCGACCCCCTGCACAAGCTCCCTGGCGGACCTCGTCGTCAAGCGCTCGTCGCGGTATTCTACAGGAATATCGATATAACGACCCAATGCCGTTACGAAAGAAATGGTCTTTCCCGCCTGTTCACCCATGGTGCCATCCATATTTAACGGCAAACCAATAATTATCCGCCCGACACCATGCTGGCGAATAATACCGACAATTTTTTCGACAGCCGCCAACTCATCATACCTATTGACAATAGCCAGCGGACTGGCCAGGATACCGAGGGGGTCGCTGAGGGCTACCCCGACACGGATATCGCCAACATCAAGACCCAGGATACGCGTTATGTCAACCTCCGCACTATATCAGGTCCTTCACCAGGCGCAGGGCTTCGTCCAGCTTGTTTTTATCCCGACCGCCCGCCTGGGCGAAGTTCGCCCTGCCGCCGCCCCCGCCACCCGTTACCTGCGAGACTTTCTTAATGATATCCCCGGCATTGTAGCCCTTTTCCACGAGGTCGGGGGTTACGGCGGCGATAAAGACCGGACGGCCACCGCTGACAGCGCCCATAACGACGATGACACTTTTTACCTTATCCCGGATAAAGTCGGCCATCTCGCGCAGAACCTGCTGGTTGCCGGTCGATACCCTGGCCGAAAGCACATTTACGCCCCTGACTGATTCTACCCTACCCACCAGGGACTCGGCCTCTTTTCTGGCGAGCTCCCTCTCGATGGACAGGGCCAGCTTGCGCTCCTTTTCTAACTCGGCGACCAGTCCCGCAACCTTATCCGGGACTTCCTCCGGCGAGGCCTCCAGGGTTTTGGCGACGGTCTCCAGGCCGGATAAACGCCGGTCAATATATGATTCGGCCTCACGGCCGGTGACGGCCTCGATGCGGCGCAGTCCGGCGCCGATGCTGCCCTCGCTGATAATGTGGAAGTAGCCGATTTCTCCGGTTCCGGCGACATGGGTGCCGCCGCAAAGCTCGGCGCTTACTACAGGTTCGCCGATTTTCATCACGCGGACGACATCCCCGTACTTCTCGTCGAACAGGGCAATGGCCCCCTCCGCGACAGCTTTCTTATAATCGGTTTCCTCGTCGTAAACCTTCAGGTTCCGGCGGATTTTCTCGTTGACGATGCGCTGCACGGCTTTGATTTCTTCCGGCGTCATGGCCGCCAGGTGGGAAAAGTCAAACCTGAGGCGTTCCGGGGCTACCAGCGAGCCCCTTTGCTGAATGTGCTCGCCGAGCACCTGCCGGAGGGCCGACTGAAGGAGGTGGGTGGCCGTATGGTTGCGGGCGATGTCCATACGCCGCTCGATATCCACCACCGCCGTTACCTCTTCCTCGACGGATAAAGTCCCTTCGGTGACTTTGCCCTGGTGCAGGGCGACATCGGGCTGGACACGGACGGTATCGATGACAGTAAACTTTCCGTCCTTTCCGACTATTTCGCCGGTATCGCCGACCTGTCCGCCCATCTCGGCATAGAAGGGGCTGGTATCAATCACCAGGCCGGCCACCTGCCCTGTTTCTATCGTATCGGTCTCTTTACCGTTGCTAATGAGCCTGACTATTCTGGCCGGCTGTTCCAGGGTATGATAGCCGACGAACTCCGTGCCTTCGACATCGAGCTTCGTCAGACCGGCGCCACCTGCGTCAATATCGAACTTGTGGCTGGCGCGGGCCCTCTCCCGCTGCTTCTCCATCTCCTTCTCGAAGCCAGTCATGTCCACCGTAAAGCCGGACTTTTCCACGATTTCTTTCGTCAATTCCACGGGGAACCCGTAGGTATCGTAGAGTCGGAAGGCATCTTCGCCGGAGATTTGTTTGGCTTTTTTCGTGGCTGTTTTGGACAGCACATTATCGATAATTTCAAGTCCGGTACTGAGGGTTTCATCAAACCTTGCTTCTTCCTGCTGAATCACCTTCTTAATAAAATCGCCCCGCTGCTTTAGCTCGGGATAGACAGCGCTCATCTGTTTGACGGTTGTCTCAGCCAGCGTGGACAGGAACGGCCTGTCCAGTCCCAGGCGTCTCCCGAAGAGCGCTGCCCGCCTCAAGAGCCGCCGCAGCACGTACCCCCGCCCGTCATTGCCGGGGATAACGCCGTCGGCGATAAGAAAGGCCATGGCACGACTGTGCTCGGCAACCACCCGCATGGCATTATCATCATCGGGATTGCTGCCGTATTTTTTACCAGTCAGCTTCGACACTTTGTCCAGGAGCGGGGTAAACAGGTCGGTCTCATAGACAGAGGACTTTCCCGCCATAACCGCCGAAAGTCTTTCCAATCCCATGCCGGTATCGATATTCGGTTTCGGCAGCGGGGTGCGGTTACCCGCCTCGTCCTGGTTGTACTGGGTAAAGACCAGGTTCCATAGCTCGGTAAAGCGCCCGCACTCGCAGTTCGGTCGGCAGTCGGGTTTACCGCAACCCTTCTCCGGCCCGAAGTCGTAATGAATCTCGGAGCAGGGGCCGCAGGGGCCGGAACTACCCGCCGGACCCCAGAAGTTATCCTCCTCGCCGAACCTCACTATCTTTTCCTCGGGGATGCCTATTTCCCGCCAGTATTTAAACGCCTCGTCGTCATCGAGGTAAATGGTAATCCATAGTTTATCGGGCGGTATTTTCATGCGTTCGGTGACGAACTCCCACCCCCAGGCGATAGCCTCTTTTTTAAAGTAGTCGCCGACGCTGAAATTGCCCAGCATCTCGAAGAAGGTCAGGTGGGTGGCATCTCCGACCGATTCGATATCGGTGGTGCGGAAGCACTTCTGGCAGGAAGCCAGGCGAAGGGCGGGGGGCTTCTGCTCACCGGTGAAATACGGCTTGACCTGCACCATACCGGCGTTGGTTAGCAGCAGGGTGGGGTCGCCTTTGGGCACGAGGGAAGAGCCGGGGATGACCTTATGCCCCTTATCCTCGAAGAATTTTAAAAACGCCGTACGCAGTTCGTCACTATTCACAAAATCGCTCCAAAGAAAAATTGTAATATACTTACCGTAATTTTAAGTTCAAGAGGTACTGGCTGTCAACGATGGGGCATTTATCTACCTCATTCATCAAGGGAGAGGGTTTCTACTCCGGGATAAGCAGTTAATCACACCGGGCGGTTTGGGTGAGAAAAGATATCAAAGCAGGGATGGGGCGGCAGGAATAAATCAGCTATCCAAGCAGCTTTTTCAGGTATTCCCTTAGCTCCGGGCCGATATCATCACGCTTCAGGGCATAAGCGACGTTAGTCTTCAGCCAGTCCAGCGGCGTACCGGGAGCATGCCATACCCCGTCGATTTCACAGGCATAGAGCTTCTGCTGTTTCAGCAGCAACTGCATGGCATCGGTCACCTGAATCTCTTGCCCCTGTCCCGGCGGTGTTATGGCCAGGACATCAAATATCTGAGGCATGAAGATATACCGGCCTACCACCGCCAGATTGGACGGCGACTGCGCGAGCGGCGGTTTCTCAACGAGGCTCAATACCTCGGATATACTTTCGGTAATCTGCCTCGGCTCGATGACGCCAAATCGAGAGATGTCCGACTCGGGAACACGCCCCACCGCTACTACGCCGGCCTGATACTTATCGTAAACCGCCAGCATCTGCTTGAGGGCAGGCACCTTACTATCGTAGAGGTCATCCGGCAGGATTACGGCAAAAGGCTCATCGCCGACGGCACCCCTGGCGGTCAGGACGGCGTGCCCCAACCCGAGCTGCTCTTTCTGGCGGACATAGCAGATATCCGCCATTCTGGACAGCTCCTGCACCTGCCTCAGCCTTTCGCGGTTCCCCTTCTGTTCCAGAAAGTGTTCCAGCTCAATACTGCGGTCGAAATAGTCTTCCATAGACGACTTACCCCGAGCCGTCACGATAATAATATGCTCAATACCGGAATCAAGCGCTTCTTCTACCGCATATTGAATTAACGGCTTGTCTACCAAGGGCAGCATTTCCTTGGGTATCGACCGCGTTATCGGCAGGAACCTTGTACCCCACCCCGCCGCAATAATAACCGCTTTACGGACTTTCATGCCGTCCTCCTCTGCAATCGGTCGAGAGCGAAAGCCGCCGCGCCATAGACGCCCGCCTCGTTGCCGAGCTGCGCGGTAACAATACGTACCGAACGGGAAGAAATCGAGAAAGCACGCTCCGCTACCAACTTTCTACCCGGCCCGATGAACAGTTCGCCGAGAGCTGCCATACTCCCGCCGAGAACAATCATCTCCGGATTAAAAATATTGACCACATTTACCATGCCAACCCCCAGATAGTAACCGGCATGGGAGAGCACATCCAGAGCCAGCGGGTCGCCGTCCCTTGCAGCCTTACCGACCATTTCCGCGGTGATTTTCTCCGTCTTTCCCCCCACCATCCCCGAAAGAGAAGACTTCTCACCCCGACCAATGCGTCCGGCGGCGTCCCTCTCCACGGCACGACCGGAAGCGAGCATTTCCAGGCATCCGGTATTGCCGCAGCCACACCTGGGGCCATCATCATCAACGGTCATATGACCTATCTCCGCGGCGGCACCGACAGCGCCAAGATAAAGCTCTCCGTTGGCGATAATGCCGCCGCCAACGCCGGTACCCAGTGTCAATAAAAAGAGATTGTTTACTCCCCTCCCGGCGCCGGAACGGTGCTCCCCGAGGGCCGCCGCGCTGGCGTCATTAACCACGTAAGTGTCAACTCCGAACCTTTCCCTGATGATATCCGCCAGCGGGATATCGGTCCAGCCTGTCATATTGGGGGAAGGGGTTACCACCACACCACGGCCGGTGTCGATACCACCGGCGCAGGCGATGCCGATACCGCCCAGCTGGGAGGCTTTGATATTATTCTGCTCTAAAAGACTACCGATTGCCGAGCAGAGTCGCTCAATGACCGGCTCGGCACCTTCTTCAGCCATTGTCGGGCAGACGTCTTTAGCCTGCATTTGACCATCGGCAGAAAAAATGGCGGTCAATATCTTGGTACCGCCGATGTCTACAGCCAGTACCGGCGCGTTATGATGTCCTGTCATGTTATTAATACTTTATATGATTTCACCGATTTGTCAAGCTGAAATAGTACCCCTCTGGCCCAGTCCAGCGACGAGGATATCCAGGGCGACTTCGCCTTCCAGCTTTCCCGTCTTGATGGAGACATCCGTTTCCAGTAATCTGTGGTATACCTCGCGGATTCGCGCGGGGGAATACCTGTCCGCCTGGTCCCACGCCTTACGTAAAACAAAGTCGGAGGTCAGTCCCAGTTTTCTCTGAATATCAGCGCGGGATTTCCCCTGTCCCCTCATTTCTTTAATCTGGAAGATAATCCTGACCTGCCGCGAGAGCATGACCAGGAGCTGAACCGGGGCTACCCCCTGCTTGAGTAACTGCTGTAAAAGTCCCTGGGCGGTGCTGGCCCTGAACTCCAGGACGGCATCAATCATGGCAAAGATATTGGCTTCCTGGGCATAGCTCACCACCACCCTGACGTCATCTTCCTCAATGCGGCGTTCTCCTGCGAACAAAACAAGCTTATCGACCTCGTTGGACATAATCCAGAGGTCGTTACCAACGAAGCTAATCAGCAGGTTTACCGCCTGCGGCGATATAGTTCCCCCGGCCGCTTTCACCCGCTGGAGAATCCACTGGCTCAATTGAGCCTGCTTCAGCGAAGGGAAATACCTTACCCTGGTTACGGTGGAAAGCTCGCGTAACAGCGTATTACCGGCTTTTATACCGCCCCCGAGCAGCACCAGTTCCGTGAATTCCGGAAGGTTTTTAATGCCGCCGGCGATTGCTTTATACTCTTCCGATGGCTCCGGCTTACCGGCCGACTTCTTTCGCCCCGTCCTGTTTCCGAT
The DNA here is from genome assembly GCA_964500415.1 of uncultured Dehalococcoidaceae bacterium. GTDB lineage: Bacteria > Chloroflexota > Dehalococcoidia > Dehalococcoidales > RBG-16-60-22 > JAFGPF01. The sequence continues at coordinate 66,835 of CAZCOB010000005.1, forward strand.
TTCAAAACGCTCGAAGAGTCCCTCGACGATGACGAGTCGTTTTTCCGATAGAAAGGGGACCGTGTCGCAGGCGCTACGCATCTGCTCCAGAGTTACCTGCCGTCCGTCGAGGACGGTGGTATTGGTCATCAGGGCGGCGGCATTGCCGATGCCTTTCTTTATCTCATTAAGCGCCTGGCGAACGGAAAAATCATCCTCGCCGATAAGTACGTGCAGCAAATTTGTCCTCCGGAAGCGGTTTACCTATTTTACCATACTAAAGGTCAATGGTTAAGGTTGACAAAATAACCCAGTTAAGGAATAATCGCACAGAGAGCCAAGTGATAAGCTGTCTGACCCAACTGCTTTAATCAAGAGGTGAATAAAGATGTCGGAAATACCTGATGAAGGCGGCGTGACCGAAGAACTAAGAAAACTGGCAGGTATAGCCACGGATATGCAAATGGCCAGTAAAATGAGGACGCAGGCCATCAACCAGCTCGGCGACCTGGCCTCTCACGAAGCGCTGCTCGTCCTGCTCAACCTGGCCGCCAACGATAAACTTAATATCGACGAAAGGGACCTGGCCCTCAAGAAAGCCAGGGAAATAGTAAAGAAAGGCCGCTGATAGTCCGACCGCAGCCGACCATGCGGCACACTGATGAGTATCAACATCGGTATTATAGGTCTGCCCCAGAGCGGTAAGACGACCGTCTTCAATGCCCTGACCGAGGGCAAAGCGGATACCGTAACCCACACCACGGAAGGCCTCTCCCCGCATATCGGCACGGCTAAAGTACCCGAGCCCCGCCTCAAGGTTCTGGACGAGATGCTTCACCCCAGGAAAATCGTCCCCGCCGAAGCCAGATATATCGACGTAGGGGCTTCGGTCAAGACCCTGGCACAGGACAAGGGAATAGGCGGCGAACTACTCAATCAACTCAGCGCCGTGGACACGCTTATCTGCGTCGTCCGTGCCTTTACCGATGAAAGCATCCCCCATCCCGAAGGCAGCCTTGATTTCCGGAGAGATATCAACACGCTTAACATGGAGCTTGTCTTCTCCGACCTGGCTATTATAGAAAGACGGCTGGAAAAACTGGAGATAACTTTAAAGGGGGCAAAACCACAGGAGCGCCAGTCTTTCCTCCATGAAAAAGACATCTTAATGCAGTTTAAGAGCGAACTGGAAAACGATAAACCCATCCGCGAAATGGCACCGGAACCGGCTGCGGCCAGAATCATTACCAATTACCAGTTTCTCACCGCCAAACCCCTCCTCATCTCCGTTAATATCGGGGAAGAACAACTCCCCGAAGCAGCCTCTCTGGAAGGGGAGTTGAACAAAGAGTATCCGGGAGCAAAATACCGGGTTATCACCATCTGCGGCAAGCTGGAAATGGAACTGGCGCAGATGGAAGAAAGCGAAGCGAAGGAATTCCGCGCCGATTTCGGCATAGCAGAACCGGGACTCGAACGGGTTATCAAAACGTCCTACGAGCTTTCCGACCTTATTTCATTCTTCAGCATAGCCTCGAACGAGGTCAGGGCCTGGTCCATCAGAAAAGACACCACCGCCCTGAAAGCCGCCGGCAAAATACATACCGACATGGAAAAAGGGTTCATCCGCGCCGAGGGCATCGGCTTTAACGACCTAGTAAAATGCGGGAGTATCGCCGAGGCGAAAAAACAGGGACTATTCAGGCTTGAAGGCAAGGATTATATCATCCAGGACGGGGATATCGTTACCTTTCTCTTCAATGTTTAAGTTTGATATCTCCGACTCTACGCACGGATAATTTCAGGCTGTCTTCGCTTACCACCACCACCTCCTCGCCGATATCAATATCGTCACCTTCGACGGATATTGCCCCCCAGAGCTCGCCCCCGATTCTCACCATGCCCTCCGGGGACAATTTATCGGCGATTTTACCCCTGGTGCCGACCATTGATGGCAGACCGACCGGCACCTGTTTTCTCAACGTCCGGGTGGTGAAAATAAAAAGCCACACGCTGAATCCTAACCAGGCCACCATCACTCCGATAAGCACCTGAAAGGGCAAATTAACCCCGAACTCAGGAAGAAGCCAGCGCCATATCACGAAGATAGCCCCTTCCTCAAACGACGTACTGATAATAGCCAGCACCAGTCTGGCTCTGGTCAACTTGCCCATATCACTCGATTCTATTATAGCAGGAAGACGTCCCTATTTTAATTCTGTGTGCCTTTCTCTAAAAAAATACTAGAGGATTTGAGAATTTTTTCTAAAAAAAGTGCCGCCGGACTTGACAAGCCATATATAAAAGTGATATCCTTATAGTTTGTAATAATGCCCCAAGTGTGTATAATTTTGCTTCCCAGACATAGATACCCGTAGTATTGCCGCATATGCGCGCGCCTTCATTTTGAATAGCATTACTAATACGATAGAACTGGTGTATTTATCTAAGGAGTTGAGATGGTTTTAGCATCACCGGCACCCACACCCGAGTCAAAGAACCCTGCTTCACGAAAATCTTACGCCAAGCTACCCAGTGTTCTGGATGTACCCAACCTGATTAAGGTACAGCTCGATTCTTTCCAGAGGTTCCAGGAAGAAGGGCTGAAACAGCTGCTGGAGGAGATATCACCCATCAAAGACCTTACCGGCAACCGGCTGGAACTCGGGTTTATCAGTTACGAATTTCGCGAACCGCGCCCGGGGCATTCCGAGCAGGAATGTCACGAACGTGACCAGACCTACTCCGCTCCCCTGTACGTCAAGGTAAGACTGCTTGTTAAGGAAACCGGAGAAATTAAAGAGCAGGACCTGTTCTTCGGCGATATACCTTTAATGACCGCCAAAGGCACCTTCATTACCAGCGGCGCCGAAAGGGTAGTCGTCAGCCAGTTGCTGCGCTCTCCGGGTGTTTACTTTACCTGCGAAGAAGACCCGGTTTCCGGCTACGAACTATGCCAGGCGAAATTAATCCCCACCCGCGGGGCCTGGCTGGAGTTTGAGACCAGCAACCGGAACGTAATATCGGCTAAAATAGACGGCAAACGCAAAATTCCCATCACCACCCTCCTGCGCGCCATAGGCTATGGCAGCGACGAGGAGCTGCTCAGCCTTTTTAAGGATGAGGATAAGTCCGACCATAATTACATCAGTACGACGATGGACCGCGAGCCTTTTATAAAGGATGAGAAAGAGGCTCTGCTTGATATTTACAAGAAACTACACCCCGGCGAAATGCCTTCACCGGAGAACGCCCGCAAGCTGATAAAGAACCTGTTCTTCGATGCGGCCCGCTACGACCTGGGTAGCGTAGGACGCTACAAGCTGAACAAGCGATTGAACCTCGATATAAACTTGAAGGAGCGTACCCTGACCCGCGAGGACATCGTCGAGATAGTGCGGCACATCATAATGATAAACAACCGGCAGGACTCAGGCGATGACATCGACCACCTCGGCAACCGGCGGGTACGTACCGTCGGAGAACTGGTGCAGACCCAGTTCCGCATCGGCTTCCTGCGCCTGGAACAGGTAGTCAGGGAGCGCATGAGCATTATTGGCACCGAGGCGGTTACCCCCAGCGCCCTGGTCAATATCCGCCCCATCGTGGCTGCCGTCAGGGAATTCTTCGGCGGCTCGCAGCTATCGCAGTTCATGGACCAGACCAATCCGCTGGCAGAACTGACCCACAAGCGGCGACTTTCGGCCATGGGCCCCGGAGGGCTATCACGGGAACGCGCCGGATTCGAAGTCAGAGACGTCCACTTCTCCCATTACGGACGTATCTGCCCTATAGAGACACCGGAAGGGCCGAATATCGGGCTTATTGGCTCCCTGGCCACCTACAGTATTATCAATGAGTACGGCTTTATCGAAACGCCGTATCGCAAGGTTATCAGCGAGGTAAAAAGCAAGGACGAGAACCTCGCCGGCAGGACGGTTACGGAGGATGTTCCCGATGACAAGGGCGGCACCCTGGTAAAAGCAGGTACCGTTATTACCCCCCAGGTTGTCTCCAAACTGGCCAAGATGAGGTCGAGGAAAATAAAAGTTGTCCCCTTTGTTTCCAGCCAGATTATCTACCTTCCGGCTGACGAGGAGGACAAATACGTCATCGCCCAGGCCAACGCGCCGCTCGACGAGAACAACCAGTTCATCGAAAAAAGAATCGAGGCCAGGCTGGCCGACGGCTACCTGCTGGAAACGCCCGATAAAATGGAATTGATGGATGTTACCCCCAAGCAGGTTGTCAGCGTCGCTACCGCGTTGACGCCCTTTCTGGAACACAACGACGCCAACCGCGCCCTGATGGGCGCCAACATGCAGCGCCAGGCGGTACCCCTTCTGCGTCCGGAGGCGCCGCTGGTAGCGACCGGCATGGAAATGGAGGCTGCCAAGCACAGCCGTCAGATAATTTTCGCGCTGAACGCCGGCGTGGTTACCGAGATGGCCGGCAGTATCGACGAAAAATTCAATACCAAGTATCGCATTATAATTACGCGGGACGACGGTGAAAAGGATACCTACGAGTTAATGAAGTTCGTCCGTACCAATCAGGGAACCTGCATCAATCAGCGGCCCCTGGTGAATAAAGGCGAACGCGTTGAGGTTGGTCAGCTGCTGTCCGACAGCTCCGCCACCGAGAACGGTGAGCTGGCCCTGGGACAGAACGTAACGGTGGCTTTCATGTGCTGGGAGGGCTACAACTTCGAGGACGCTATTATCCTCAGCAGCCGCATGGTCGAAGAGGATATGTTCACCTCCATCCACATCAACAAACACGAAGTGGAAGCTCGCGATACCAAGCTGGGTCCGGAAGAAATTACACGGGATATACCCAATGTCAGCGAGGAAAGCCTGCGCGAACTAGACGAAGACGGCATTATCCGCATCGGCGCCGAGGTCAGGCCGGACGATACGCTGGTAGGTAAAATCACCCCCAAAGGCGAGACGGAGCTATCCGCCGAGGAAAAATTGCTCCGAGCTATCTTCGGGGAGAAAGCCAGAGAGGTTAAAGATACCTCTTTGCGAGTCCCACACGGCGAGTGGGGCAAGGTAATCAATGTCAAGGTCTATACACGCAAGGACAGTCGCGAGGGCGGCGACGACCTGCCGGCCGGAGTCAACCAGTGGGTACAGGTCTGGGTCGCCCAGAAACGCCGGGTATCCGTCGGCGATAAGCTCGCCGGGAGACACGGCAACAAGGGTGTTATCTCCATCATCGCGCCCAAAGAAGACATGCCCTTCCTGCCGGACGGGACGCCGGTAGATATTATCCTCGACCCCATCGGTGTGCCTTCGCGTATGAATATCGGTCAGGTACTGGAAACCCATCTGGGCTGGGCTGCCCAGGTGCTGGGATTCCGGGCGCTGACGCCGGTCTTCGACGGTGCGGATGACCTGGCCATCGAAGACGCCCTATGCCGCGCCTGGATTGTCCAGCAATCCGGCGCCATCGACCCCACCCCCGGGAAAGATAAAGCCCCCTACAACCAGGATGTCGCCAAGAAATGGGTCAATGAACACGATTACGACGGAGAAGCCGTTTTCAATGAATCCCTGCGGGGAAAGGCGAGAGACATCGGCCTGCGTCTCTGGCTTGAAGACCTCAATATATCCAGCCACGACCTCAAACCGGAAGACCTGGAGGAGGTGGTGGAAAAGGTAAATGCCGAGGGACGGTTCTCACCGCCTACCTACGGCAAGGTCATCCTGCATGACGGGCGCACCGGCGAACCTTTCGACCAGCCGGTAACCGTCGGCAATATTTACATGATGAAACTCATCCATCTCGTGGAGGATAAAGTCCATGCCCGCTCTACGGGCCCGTACTCCCTGATTACGCAACAGCCGCTGGGCGGCAAGGCGCAGTTCGGTGGGCAGCGTTTCGGCGAAATGGAAGTCTGGGCGCTCGAAGCCTACGGCGCGGCCCATAACCTCCAGGAGATGCTGACCATAAAATCGGACGACGTCACCGGCCGGGCCAAAGCCTACGAGTCCATCATCAAAGGCGATGATATCCTCCAGCCCGGTGTGCCGGAATCGTTCAAGGTCCTGGTTAAGGAACTACAGAGCCTGGGTCTCGCCCTCGAAGTGATAAATGAAGAAGAAACCAAGATAGCCTCCGCAGAAGAGACCATGGAACAGACTTACAAACTGGAGACAGAGCTGAAAGAAAGTGAAGAACCACGCTGGAGAGAGGTAGACGAAGATGTTCGAGATTAACGATTTTGATGCCGTCCGTATCTCGCTCGCTTCACCGGAGCAGATACGCAGCTGGTCATACGGGGAAGTAACCAAGCCGGAGACCATCAACTACCGCACGCTGAAACCGGAGCGGGACGGCCTCTTCTGCGAAAGGATATTCGGTCCTACCAAGGACTTTGAATGCTACTGCGGAAAGTATAAGAGGATACGCTACAAGGGCGTTATCTGTGATAAGTGCGGCGTGGAAGTCGCCCGCGCCAAGGTGCGCCGGGAACGCATGGGGCATATCGATCTGGCCTGCCCGGTGAGCCATATCTGGTTCGCCAAGGGCATACCGAGTCGCATCGGCCTGCTGCTGGACCTGTCGCCGCGCAGCCTGGAACATGTCCTTTACTTCTCCCAGTACATCGTCACCCAGGTAAATGAAGATGCCCGTGAAGAGGTTATCAAGCAGCTCGAGGAAAGTACACTCCATAACATTGAGGAGCGCCAGCAAGCCGTAGAGGCCCAGATTGCCCAGATGGAGCAGGACGGGGCGACGGTAGAAGAAATCAATCAACTCCGCAACCAGTTCGTCAATGAAAAAACCAAGCTGGAAGAAGAGACCGCCCTCGTCACGGAAAAGCTCAAGGAACTCCAGGTTAAGCAATTGCTGACCGAAAATGAATATCACGACCTTAAACACAAGTACGGGGATGCCTTCGAGGCCGGCATGGGCGCCGAGGCCATCCTGCATATTATGAAGAACATCAACCTCGATGAAATACGCAATAACCTGCTGCAGGAGACACAGTCTTCCTCGGGGCAGCGGCGCAAGAAGGCCAGCAAGCAGCTCAGGGTTGTCGAGGCTTTCCGCAATAGCGGCAACAAGCCGGAGTGGATGATTTTAACCGTGCTGCCGGTGCTGCCGCCCGACCTGCGGCCGATGGTTCAGCTGGATGGCGGCAGATTCGCCACCAGCGACCTTAACGACCTGTACCGCAGGGTCATCAACCGCAACAACCGGCTGCGTCATCTCATTGACATCGGCGCTCCGGAAATCATTATAAGAAACGAGAAGCGCATGCTCCAGGAGGCCGTCGATTCTCTCGTCGATAACGGCCGGAGAGGGCGCGCCATCTCCATCAGCGGCAACCATAAATTAAAGTCACTCTCCGACATGCTCCGCGGTAAACAGGGACGGTTCCGCCAGAACCTGCTCGGCAAACGCGTAGACTACAGCGGACGCTCGGTAATCGTCTGCGGTCCCGAGTTGAACCTGCACCAGTGCGGCCTGCCCCGCCGGATGGCCCTCGAACTGTTTAAGCCCTTCGTGATGCGCCGCCTGGTGGCACAGGGGCTGGCTCCCAATATCAAGAGCGCCAGAAGACTGGTGGAGAGAGCCAAGTCCGAGGTATATGACATTTTAGAAGAGGTCGTCAAGGAACGGCCGGTATTACTAAACCGCGCCCCCACCCTGCACCGCCTCAGCATCCAGGCCTTCGAGCCGGTACTCATCGACGGCAGCGCCATCCAGATTCACCCGCTGGTCTGCTCCGCCTTCAATGCCGACTTCGACGGCGACCAGATGGCGGTGCACGTGCCGCTGTCACGCGCCGCTGTTAAAGAGGCGAGAGACATGATGCTCAGCCATCACAATATACTGCTGCCCAGCAGCGGCGAACCCACGGTAACGCCGACACTGGACATGGTACTCGGCTGCTATTACCTGACGACCATCCGTCACGAGGGTAAAGAAAACGGTAAATACTTCGGGAGCTTCGAAGAGGCCAAGCTCGCTTATGAATTCGGGGTAGTCGACCTGAGAGAAGAGATTGACGTCAGGAACAAAGAAACGGGTGAGAGAGTTAAAACCAGTGTCGGCCGCATCCTCTTCAATGAGGTCCTGCCCGCGGAACTGGGTTTCTTCAATAAAATAATTGATAAGTCCACCCTGAAACATATAGCCACCAACTGCTGTAAATTGCTGCCCGACGAAGAGACCGGCCAGGTACTGGATAGTATCAAGCGACTCGGCTTCCACTACGCCTCCAAGTCGGGAATAACCATCGCCATGAATGACATTGAGGTCCCGGCAAGCAAGACACAGATGCTGGAGGAAGCGGAGAAAAGGGTCGCCACCATCGAAGACCAGTATCACCGCGGTCTGATTACCGAGGACGAAAGGTACAACGGAATCATCGGCGTCTGGATGGAAACCACCGATAATATTACCAATACCATCTCCGATAACCTCGACCGCTACGGCGGTATCTACATGATGGCGACATCCGGCGCCAAAGGTAACATCTCCCAGATAAGGCAAATGGCCGGCTTGCGCGGGCTAATGACCGACCCCGCCGGTAAAATCATCGAATTCCCCATCAAGTCCAGCCTCCGCGAAGGCCATAGCGTCCTGGAATACTTTATCTCCACCCACGGCGCCCGCAAAGGCCTAGCCGACACGGCCCTGAGAACCTCCGATAGCGGCTATCTCACGCGGCGCCTCATTGATGTCGCCCAGGACGTGATTACCTCGCAGGACGACTGCGGCACCACTGACGGCGTCTGGATGTCCGAGCCGAAAGAAAAAGGCATCTTACCACCGCTTACCGAGCGTATAATCGGCAGAATGGCAGCTAGCGATATCGTCCATCCCGAAACCGGCGAAATAATCGTCGCCCAGAACGAGGAAATCGACGAAGAGAAAATCGAGGAAATAATTGCCGCGGGCCTGACCTCGGTGTATGCCAGGTCGCCCCTTACCTGCCAGTCGCGGCGCGGCACCTGCCGCCTCTGTTACGGCCGCGACCTTGCCCGAGGAGACCTCATCGAGTACAACGTCGCTGTGGGTATTATTGCCGCCGAAAGCATCGGCGAACCTGGCACTCAGCTGACACTGCGTACCTTCCATACCGGCGGCGTGGTGGGACTCGATATTACCAGCGGTCTTCCCAGGGTGGAAGAACTTTTCGAGGCCAGGATACCGCGAGGGCAGGCAATTATCTCGGAGATAGACGGAATCGCCGAGGTGATACAGAACGAGGAGGGGCGGAAAATAAAAATCACCAGCACCGAGATTTACCAGGACGAGTATCCGTTACCAACTAACTGGCAGGTGATGGTCAAGAGGGGCCAGTGGGTGGATATCGGCACGGTATTGGCAGCCCCACCTCCCAAAGATAAAAAAACCGAAGAGGCGGAAACAACACCGGAAAGCCAGCCCATCGTGGCACGGTTTGCCGGCGAAGCCGATGTTAAAAAGAAGCAACTGGTCATAAGCTACGTCGAGAAAGAGGAACGGGAATATATCGTCCCATCTACCGCCAGTATCTGGGTCAAGACCGAAGACGAGATAAAAGCCGGGCAACAGTTGACCGACGGTTCCATTAATCCACACGATATACTGCGTATACTGGGCAAAGAAGCCGTGCAGCAATACCTGGTCGATGAGGTCCAGAAGGTCTACCGCTCCCAGGGTGTTACCATCAATGACAAACATATCGAAGTCATCACACATCAGATGCTGACCAAAGTGCGCATTGATTCCGCCGGCGACACCGACCTGGTGCCCGACGAACTCGTTGACAAGTTCACATACGAAGATATCAACGCCAAGGTACTGGCCGAAGGCGGCGAACCGGCGACGGCGCATACCGTCCTGTTGGGTATTACCAGGGCATCGCTGAGCACCGAAAGCTGGCTGGCCGCTGCCTCCTTCCAGGAGACAACCAGGGTCCTTACCGAAGCCTCGGCCAATGGTAAAATAGACAGACTTGTCGGCCTGAAGGAAAACGTCATCATCGGTAAGCTGATTCCTGCCCGCTACCTGAAGGAAGAAGACCTGGCCGAGCTGACCGCCGGTGAGGAAGAAGACGAGGCCATGAAATTACTGGCCAGCCTGGGCATGACGGAAATGGACAACCTGCTCACCACCGAAGAAGCGATAAGCCGAGAATTAGGAGAAGAAGCGTCAGCCCTGCTGGAAAGCGAAGAGACGAAAACCGAAGCGCCGGACGCAGATGCCGCGGAAACGGAAGAACCGACCGAACTTTCGGAAAACGAAGAGACGAAAGCCGAAGCGCCGGACGCAGATATAGCGGAAGCAGAAGAACCGACCGACCTTTTAAAACCAGAAGAGGCAGAAGCCGAAGCGCCGGATACAGATACAACCGCTGGAGAAGAAGACAAGGAAGAACCTGCCTAGAACTCCTTTGGCCGCCCTTCTTATAAAGGATTGAGGGGGTAAGATAATAGCTCGCATTATTTCAGGTAAGCCCAGCGTCGAGGACGCACCGCTCGATACCAGTCTCAGGCCCCGGTCGCTGGTGGACTTCATCGGGCAGGATAAAACAAAGGAAAATCTCAATATAGCTATTGCCGCCGCTAAAGGCCGTGGCGAGCCTCTGGACCATACCCTGTTTTACGGGCCTCCCGGGCTGGGCAAGACCTGCCTGGCCCACATCATCGCCATCGAGGCAGGCGTTAATATCAAGACGACATCCGGTCCCGCCATCGAACGTACCGGAGACCTGGCCGCCATCCTGACCAACCTCAAAAAACACGATATCCTCTTCATCGATGAAATCCACCGCCTTAACCGGACGGTAGAAGAGATACTCTACCCCGCCCTGGAGGATTTCGCCCTGGATATCATCATCGGCAAGGGCCCCGGCGCCAAGAGCCTGCGACTCAACCTCCCCGCCTTTACCCTGATAGGAGCCACCACCCGCTACGCCCTGCTCAGCCCTCCGCTGAGGGACCGGTTCGGCTCGGTGTACCGGCTCGATTTTTACGACCAGGCGTCGCTGGAAAAAATAGTAAAGCGCTCCGCCCGCATTCTCCAGGTGGAAGCGGATGAGGAAGGGCTGAAAGAAATCGCCCGCCGCGCCCGGGGCACGCCCCGCGTGGCAAATCGCCTTCTCAAGCGGGTCAGGGACTACGCCCAGGTCATTGTCGACGGCGTCATCACTCATGAAGTGGCTCAAGCCGCCCTCTCCAAGCTGGAGGTCGACCCCATCGGGCTGGATGAAATCGACCACAAGGTGCTGTATACCATTATCGAGAAGTTCAACGGCGGGCCGGTGGGGCTGGACACCATCGCCGCTTCCATCAGCGAAGAGTCCGACACCATCACCGACGTTTACGAGCCTTTCCTGATGCAGCTGGGCTTCCTGGAGAGGACGCCGCGGGGCAGGATGGCCACCCGCCTGGCCTACGAGCACCTCGGCCTGCCCTACAATAAAAAGCCCCCGCAGGGAACGTTGCTCTAAAAAACCTCGCCGGAGGCGAAACTACACCACCTTTAATCCAATAATTTTTAAATATTTATGCAAAATGATGTAACATATGCTTGACATTTAGTATATTATGGTTTACAATATGTATTGTACAGATTACTGATATTGATTGGAGGAAAAAAAATGGCACCGATGCAAAAGAGGGCCTGGTGGGGACTGGGGGTCGGAATAATCTTTTCCGCAGCTTTTGTACTGGTCTTTATCCTGATGGGAGGCATCGAGACCTTTGATGAAGACCAGGGATTCCGGATAATTATCGACGTGTTGTGGGTGGGTGGATTGGTGGCCAACCTAGCTATTGTGAACCTGGCCCTGCGTAAACCCGGCATGGCCGACGAACGCGACAAGCAGATAGTCGAAAGGGCGCCCCGCGTCCAGTGGCTGGCGGTCGTTTTCACGCTGGTAGCTTGGACTATCGCCCTTACCGAGGTCTACCACGATACCGGCCAGATACCCGCCGTCTTTATGTACGTTATATTCATGTCGGTTCTCATGGTCAGCACGCTTTCGCAATCGCTGGGAATACTCATCGGCTACTGGAAAAGTTGATAGCCATAAAAATAACAAGGAGGTGGGAAAAATGACCATAAGTCAGAAAACCGCCTGGGCACAGCTGGCAATATTCGGGGCCCTGTTAATCGGCTGGGTGGTGCTATTCTCAATAAATGGTACAATCTTTTACTGGCAGAACGAGACCCTGAAAATGACCTTTTACTGGCTCTGCGCCGCCGCTTTCGGCGCCCTGGTTGTCATGAACGTGGTAGCCGGCATCCTGAAAAGTAAACTCCAAGCCGTTACCGATGAGAGGGACAAATCGATATTCCGCAAAGCCTCACTCTGGGCGACGGGGGTCTCCTACAGCGTCGTCGCCGCCCTGCTGCTGGCCCTGGCCATCACCTACATGGACGGCGGCAGCGAGACTATCCCCGTTTATTTTCCGCTCTTTATCGTTATCGTCGGCGGGGTGACGCTGATACTCACGCAGGCCGTTACGGCGCTGCTGCTGTATGGCCGAAAGGTGAACCATGAGTAGCACCAGGATAGACAATCGCATCAGGCGACTACGCTTCGACCATGACGAGATGACGCAGGAAGAGCTGGCCGGCCGCGTCGGCTGTACCCGGCAGACCATTATTGCCCTGGAGCAGGGCAAGTACGTGCCGTCCATCGAGCTGGCCTTCAAGATTGCCCGGGCTTTCGGCGTGACGCTGGAAGAAGTCTTTCAGTACGAGGAATAAAGGAGTAAAATGGGAAGTCTGGTGGTAAAGGATGAAAAAATTACTGGTTCACGTTTGCTGCGCCCACTGCGCCGCTTATACGGTCAAACACTGGAGACAGCAGGGGTATGAAGTCGGCGGGTTCTGGTACAATCCCAATATCCACCCCTACACCGAGCACCAGAGCCGACTGGAAAGCATGAAAACACTGGCGCAGGAGACAGGCCTGACGTTGATTATCACCGAAGGCTATGATATGCCGGAATACTTCCGCCGGGTAGTCGGCCACGAGGCAGAGCGCTGCCGCTATTGCTTCGACCTGCGACTGGCAAAAACGGCAGAGACCGCCCGGCAGCATGGTTACGACGGCTTCACCACCACCCTGCTCATCAGCCCCCATCAGAAACACGATATCATCCGGGAAATCGGCGATAAAATCGCTGCTGAACAGGGCCCGGAATTCCTCTATGCCGACCTCCGCAAGCGCTACTCGGACAGCCGGCACATCACCAAGCCGATGGACCTCTACCGCCAGCAGTACTGCGGCTGTGTTTACAGCGAGTGGGAACGCTACGCCGATATCAAAGAATAAACAGTAAAAAGACAGGGAGCCTCTTTTCGAGGCTCCCCGTTTGTTTTCGTATTATACGAGCTATGCCCGACTTTACTTAACTCATCAGTCTATTTCATAGGCTATCTGGACATTGGTGGTTATTTCCATTTCGCCGGGGCTGATGGGTGTCTCCATCGCGGGCGCTGACTCCGCCATAGCTATCATATCACCGCGGTAGATGGGGCCGGGTATGTAGGAACTCTCGGAGATATAGGTGGCTTTACCCAGCTTTACATCAGCTACCTCGGCCAGAGTTTTGGCCTTGGCGGCGGCAGCGGCTACCGCCAGCTTTCTCGCCTGCTCCCGGTAAGGGGTCGGGTCGTCAATCGTAAAGCTAATGCTGTCGACGCGGGTCAGGTCGCCGCCGGCAACAGCCACGGCGTCAATAACGGTTCCCGCTTTTGCCACATCCCTTATCTTGGCCGTGACGACGTTGGTCACGCGATAGCCAAGGAATATCTCCTGCTGTTTATCATTGTCCCACCGGGTTACCTTCTGGATATTGAAGTACTGAGTCTGTACATCCTTATCGGCAACGCCTTCATCTTTCAGGGCTTTTATGACGTTATCCATGGCGACCTTCGCTTCGTCCTGGGCCTCGGCAACCGTGTCCTCCCGTGCCTCGACGCCTACTCTCAGAACAGCTACATCGGGAACGGCCGTCACCTTACCCTCGCCGTTGACCCAGATTCCTTCCTGCTGGCTGTTGAGGTTACCCTTGAGTTCCAGAGTACCATCGACTCCGTTGGAACACCCGGCCAGTACCACCACCCCGAGAAGCAATGCCGCTCCGATTACTACCAACCATGTCTTTTTCATTGTTTTGCCTCCTTTTTATTTTGCTACTATATATAACGAAAAAGCTGCCGTAAAGTTAGCAGCGGGCTTCCTTACTACTACCTACTATGATGACCCGCTCTTTTTCCTGACGGAAAAAGCCACATATCACTTGATTTAGAATAAAGCGAAACAGAAGGAAAAGATGTAATTTATGTCACAATTTGGGGAATATCAGACTTAGAATAGTGGCGAGAAATTAAACCTATTTCAGGTTCCGGAGGGCCTGACCGTAACCGTTGTCGGCGACCTCAAGTGCCCGGCGTAGCGCCGGCTTCAAGGCTTCTGGCGCGTTTTCCAGCAATTCCTGCAGCTTTTTTGAGTTCTTCAAAGCCTGCTCCGACACAATGGTGCGGAGCCGCGCCTCATCATCAGTTTCGACTTCCTCGTCTTCCCGGTCGCGTTCTTTATCCGCCCCGGCCTCTTCACGCATTACCGCTGCACCGGGAGCAGTCGGTGCGGGCGCTTCTACCACGGCTTCCGGCGGTATTTCTATTACCGGTGCCGGTTGTGCCTTGTCCGGCAGTGCTTCTGTCGGCGGCTCTTTCACCTGCAACTGCGGTTCTTCCGGCTCCGGCTCCGGCTCAGGTGCTGGGGCCGGTGTCGGTGCGGGAACCGGTGCCGGCGCCGCCTCGAAGGCAGTCATGTCCATCTGTGTATCCTCTCCCCTGCCGGGTACGACCAGATTCGACATAGCTATCAACTGGTCATTCATGCGTTCCGTAGCCTTCTCCACCTGCGCGACATCACCCTTATCGGCCATCCTGACTATCTCCTCCACCCTTTCATCGGCGAAGCTGGCATACAGCTCCGCCTTGCCCAGGGACGAGGGAGTAAAAGCCAGCCGCACTGCCTCGGTCGCCAGCTTAACCTGGTAGAGGGGCTCATCGGGCAGGCTGTTAATGGATGCGACCGCGGTGCCGGTGGCTGCCAGTAAGATGACAACGACGACTACAGTTGTAATAGCAGCCCAGCGTGGAAACCACGCGAAGAAGCCCCACGCCCTCTCCGGCTCCATCTCACGGATAGCTGCCTGGAAGTCGTAGCCAGCTCTCTCTCTAAATTCCTGATGAGGCTCAACGGAGGCCACTTTTCTGGCATCTACCACCGTCCGGAGCAGCGGTTCAAGCTCGTCAGCATAGGCAGGATAATCCGCCAGACATGTCTCGATAGACTCGCCGCTGATCAGCCGCTCCAGGCATTCGTTCAATATATTATCAAATTCGCTCTTTTTGCTCATGCCACTGCCCCTGCCGAAAGCACTTTACGCAGGGTGACTATAGCGCTGTGCTGTAAAGCTTTTACCGCTCCCACACTCCTGCCCATAACTTCAGCTACCTCGGCCACGGACATTTCACTGGTGAAGCGCAGCGAAATGACTTCCTGCTGCGCCGCGGTCAGCTTCTTCGCCGCCTCTGCAAGTTCTTCAATATCTAATTTCCTTTCGGCCACCTTCTGGGGGTCGTCTTCGCCAGAGGTTATCGACTCATCGAGGGAGACGGTGGCCCGTCTCGACTTTTTTCTCAGGTAGTCAACTACCTGGTTATGGGCGATACGGTACAGCCATGAAGAGAACGGCATACCCTTAAATCTGTAGGAAGAGATTGACCTGAGCGCGTTGAGAAATACCTGCTGAGTCAAATCTTCCGCCTCGGTACGGTTACCTATTTTGAGAACTATATACCGATAAATTTTATCGAAGTTCTCCTCATATAATTGAGTTAAAGCCACCTGGTCGC
>CAZCOB010000006.1:0-80301 GCA_964500415.1 uncultured Dehalococcoidaceae bacterium
TCCTTTCTGCCCATTTCGAAGGCAGTCAAATTAATTTCACGGATATTCTCCGGCAAACGTCGTGAGATTATCTCCCTCCAGGTTTCCACCTCAAGGGGAGCGAATACGGAAAAACATCCCAGCATAAATATATTAAGCGTTCTGACATTGCCGAGCTCTTTAGCCCGGCCGGTGCCGTCCACGAAGTGGAACCGGTCGGTCTGCCGTTTCAGGGCGGCGGCAATCTCTTTGTCGGCAGGGTACTTATCCTGGCCAAGGCTGACCGACAGCGGCGGCTGTTCGTATTTATTCACGATGGCTATTCCGCCGGGTCGGAGATGGTGACTCCAGCGGGCTGCCTCCAGCTTCTCGAAGGCAAGAAGAAGATCGACTTTACCGTCCTGAATCAGCGGCGACCAGACTTTCGGCCCCATGCGCACATGACTGACAACACTGCCGCCGCGCTGGGCCATCCCCAGCGTATCCGTCTTCTTGACGTCGAAGCCGGCCGCCAGGGCGGTCTCGCTGATGATGTCACTGGCCAGGACGACCCCCTGGCCGCCCACTCCGGTAACGATTAAGTCCATTTTTTCCATTTCCTGTCCTGTTATTTATGCAGAAATCGCCTTCTGAGGGCATAACTGTTCGCAGATAGTGCAGATATCTCCGGCGCAGAGCGACGGTTCGATGAACACCTGCCCGTCAGCACTCTGGATGGCCGGGCAGCCGAGGCTGAGGCAGTAATTGCACTGGGAGCACTTTTCGGTATCAACCTTCCTGGGGTTGGCGCGTTTCCTGATAAGCATAACGCAGGAGCCGCGCACGATGATTACAGAGACCTCCGGCCTATCCAGTGAGTCCTTGAGGCCGTTTCTTAAAGCCTTAATATCAAAGGCGTTGATTACCTTGATGTCCTTAACGCCGATACCCCTGGCCAGGCTCTCGATATCTACGGCAAAGGTCTCCTGTCCCTGGGCAGAAATGCCCGTGCCGGGGTGTTCCTGGTGACCCGTCATCGCCGTGGTGCGGTTGTCCAGTATTAAAATAGTAATATGCCCTTCATTATAAACGGCATCCACCAGCCCGGTAATGCCGGAATGCATGAAGGTAGAGTCGCCGATAACAGCCACCACCCTGTTCCTGACGCCAGCCCTTTCCATGCCCAGCGCCTGCCCAATACCGGCGCCCATGCAGACGGTGGTATCCAGGACATTGAGCGGCGGTAAAGCGCCCAGCGTATAGCAGCCGATATCGCCGGTAATAATTAATTTCGGTTCCTGAGGCTCACCGTTTTTCTTTTCCAGCAGTTTGGAGCGCTGTCCGAGGCTATTCAGGACGAAATAAATACCGGTATGGGGACAGCCCGGACAGAGCAGGGGCGGACGCCTGGGTAATCCCTGAGCCGGGGGTAGAAGCTTCCCGGAATCTGGCAGGAGGCCGGCGCCGATACTGCTTTCGGTAACGATTTGAGTGTTCAATTCTCCCACAAGTGGAATAAATTCTTTGCCGGTGACTTCGATGCCCATCGCCCGGATATTCTCCTGGAGGAACGGGTCGAGTTCTTCAATAACGATAAGCCGGTTTACCTGGCCGGCGAACTCCTTAATCATTTTTTCCGGCAGCGGCCAGGTCATTCCCAGCTTGAGGAAGGAAGCCTCCGGAAAGGCCTCACGCGCGTACTGGTAGGCGACGCCGCTGGTCACGATACCGAGGTCGCGCCTGCCCCAGGTGATAACATTCAGGGGAAAGGTCTCGGTATATTCGGCCAGCCTGAGAAGTCGTTTCTCCATCAGGGCGTGTCGGGGCAGGGCATTGACCGGCAGCATGACATATTTCTGCATGTTGAAGTAGAAGGTCGGCTGCGGGTTCTTGACCGTACGTTTTCTTTTAGCGTCGACCACCGACTTTGAGTGGGAGATGCGGGTGGTGGTACGCAGCAGGACCGGCGTGTCGAACTCCTCGCTGATATCGAAGGCATAGCCCATTAAGTCGTAAGCGTCCTGGCTATCGGTCGGCTCCAGCATCGGCACCTTGGCCAATCTGGCATAGTGGCGGTTGTCCTGTTCGTTCTGGGAGCTGTGTATCTGCGGGTCGTCGGCGCTGACCACTACCAGCCCGCCGATAGTACCCGTATATGAAGCTGCTATGAAGGGGTCGCTGGCAACGTTCAGCCCGACGTGTTTCATCGAAACCATGGCGCGGGCTCCTGTATAAGAAGCCCCCATAGCTACTTCCATAGCCACCTTTTCATTGGTGGACCACTCGGCATAGATGTCCTTGAAGCGTGCCAGGTTTTCCAGTATTTCGGTGCTGGGGGTGCCGGGGTAAGCGGAGGCCACCTGAACGCCGGAATGGTAGGCTCCCAGCGCCAGCGCTTCGTTACCGGATAGTAATTGCAAAGTCTTTTCCATCTTTATTCACGCATACCATTAATATTATAACAAGATATTATAGATAAGCGCAACTTTTTAATTAAAGATTGTGCAACAACGCATAATGTATCTTATGTTACAATTCTACCATAAATTATAGCCGCAGGACAATTACCGGTGACTGTTGACAGATTATTTTTATTGTGCTACACTCCTAATTGATAACTATTTTCATTTGGCAACCTAAAAATGGTATATACCGAGAAGAAAATCGAAAGTACGTTAAGACAGGGCGGCTATAAAATTACCCCCCAACGCCGTACGATTATCAACGCTATTATCCACAGTCACGAACACCTGACCCCGGCAGAAATTTACGGGCAAATTCAGCGGGAGCACCCGGGAATCGGGCTGGTGACCATCTACCGCACGCTTGAGGTGCTTGCCAAACTCAATCTCATCTGCGAAATGCACGCCGGCGTTAACTGCCGTAGCTACCTGATGAGACGGCCTGTGGAACACCACCACCACCTTATTTGCAGCGACTGCGGTACCGTGGTCGATTTTACCGATTGCGACCTCGGGGAGCTTGAACGCCGGCTTGCCAGAGAGAACGGCTTTAAGATAAACGGACACCTTCTTGAGTTCATGGGACAGTGCCGCAAGTGCCTTAAAAAAGCAACGGCAGGGCAGGGGAGTAATGCTTAAACGTATCGGCCTGGAGCTATTGCACCATATCCCCTTTACGGCGGTGGGGGCGGTGGCCGGTATTGTCATCATGGTTATCATTTACTTTACCAACGCCCCCAGAGAAATATCAAACGCTTTTTTTTATACCCTCCATCCGCTCCATGTCGTCCTGAGCGCTCTGGTGACGGCATCGATGTACCGACTGCATAATAAAAACCGCAAGCTCTGGGCGACGGTACTTATCGGCTACACGGGCTCTATAGGTATAGCCACGTTGAGCGATATCGTTATCCCGTATCTGGGCGGAGGTATTCTGAATGTCCCTATGGAGTTCCATTTGCCTTTCATCGAGACGACGAAAATGCCCTTTATCGGTATTCAGAAATGGATAATCGTCAATGCTGCTGCCGTTATCGGCATTGCTGTTGCCATCTGGAAGCCCAATACAAGGTTCCCCCACCTGGGTCACGTGCTGCTGAGTACCTGGGCATCCCTATTCAGCTTCACCGCTTTCGGGATTGCCGACTGGATTCCTCTGCTTCCCTTTATTTTCCTGTTTCTCTTCCTTTCGGTGTGGATACCCTGCTGTGTCAGCGATATCGTTTTTCCGCTATTGTGGGTACCGGGCGAGTCCGCGCACGGACATACCCACCATTGAGTTAAAGTCGAAAGTCCCCTATACTTCATATAAGGATTATGGGGTTTCGTCTTAAGTTACTGGTGCTGCTTCTGGTGACGGTGGCGACGGCTGTGTCCGTGAGCTGCCGGAGCTCCGACCAGGCGGGTGACGGACGGGACAGGGCGGCCGTTATCGACCAGCTCTATATACTCGAGCCGAATCCTTTGTTTATATCAGAATCGACCCGCCTGCTGGAGTCTTACGGCTTTACGGTCGACCTGTGGCAGGGCGATGATATTACCGTCGATTTTTACAGGAAATTACCCTCGCTGGGCTATAAATTCATCGTTTGCCGGGTCCACTCGGGGGTATTGCTGAGCCTGGAAGAAGAAGGGGTCAAGCCGCTGCCGACGACCTACCTGTTCACGGCGGAAGACTATACGACTACCAGGTATGTTACCGAGCAGCTGACCGATAAGGTATCCAATGCCGTGATGGTAGAGGATTTTCCGCTGGTTTTTGCGGTTAACTCCGCGTTTATAGAGGATACCAAGGGTAAATTCGATAGTACCGTCGTCCTGGCGATGGGGTGCGAGAGCTATTGCTATGATGATATGCCGGCGGCTTTTATGAAGAAAGGCGCTGCGGCGTACGTAGGCTGGAGCGGCGTGGTAAGCCTGGAATATGTGGATGAAGTTACGCTGGGCCTCCTCGGCAAGCTGTGCGCCGGGGAGATGACCCTGGCTCAGGGTATCGCCGTGACGATGGCCGATTTCGGAGATGACCCGTACTTCGCTTCCTTCCTGAAATACTGCCCGGCCGAAAGTGGTGACAAGACAGTCAAAGAACTTATCAAGTAGCGGGCGGGAACGTCATTCATCCTTGCCCCGCAGGACACTGGTATCCCCTGAAATCGTTATGTTACTATATTAGTGGTATGAGTGAGCAGTGGTATAACCTGAGCCCGGAGGAAGTCCTGCAAGAGTCCGGTTCCCGGCGCGGCGGGCTTACCTACGATGAAGTTGCGGCAAGGCTCCTGGAGTTCGGTCCCAACCAGCTGGAAGGCAGGAAGAAGACCCATCCAGCGCTGGTATTCTTCAGGCAGTTCCTCAGTCCACTTATCTACGTACTGCTGGTTGCCGTGGCAATCTCCTTTATCGTCGGGCATTTAATGGACGGCTGGGTAATACTCGGCGTCCTGGTGCTCAATGCCGTCATCGGATTCGTGCAGGAAACAAGGGCGGAAAAAGCTATGGAAGCCCTTATACGCCTGGCGGCACCCCAGGCCAGCGTCAGACGCAACGGTAGTGTCAGGAATATCCCCGCCCGTGAAATCGTGCCCGGCGATATCGTGCTCCTTGAAACAGGGGATAAAGTACCGGCCGATGCCAGGCTCATCGAAGTCTCCAACCTTAAAGCCAACGAGGCTACTCTTACCGGGGAGTCGGTGCCGGTGGATAAACACACCCGGTCGCTTTCCGGAGAGCTATCGGTATCCGAGCGGAAGAACATGGTATTCATGGGGACGGTGGTTACCTACGGCCGGGCTACCGCGGTAGTCGTCAGGACCGGCATGGCTACCGAGATGGGCAGAATAGCCACCGGCATCCAGGAGGTCATACCGGAAAAGACACCCCTGCAAAAAAGCATCAGCAAGCTGAGCCGGTATATCATCGGTCTTTTCCTCGGTATCTGCATCCTGCTGGTAATCGTCGGGCTGCTCCGGGGGATGGAGTGGATGGAAGTGTTCTTACTGGCGGTTGCCGCGGCTGTCTCGGCCATACCGGAAGGACTGCCGGCGGTGGTGACCGTGGTGCTGGCTATGGGTATGAGATTCATGGCCCACCGCAATGCCATTATTCGCCGGCTGGTAGCGGTGGAGACACTGGGTTCGGCCACGGTCATTTGCTCGGACAAGACCGGAACGCTGACCCTGAACCAGATGATGGTACGGAGAATGTTCGTCGGTGGTCGTTGGATTGATGTAACCGGAGAGGGGTATATACCGGAAGGCCAGTTCCAGAGCAATAGCCAGAAGATGACTGTAGAGGATGAGTCGGTTCTGGAGTTGCATCTCCGCATCGGTGCCCTGTGTAATGACGCCGTGCTGACTGAGGAAGGCGAGCGGTCTTATAACATCTTCGGCGACCCTACCGAAGGTGCTCTGGTGGTGGCCGCCGCCAAGGCCGGAATGGACCGCGAAAAACTGGATAAACATTTTCCCCGCATTGACGAAATTCCTTTCCAGAGTGAAAAGCTCTATATGGCTACCCTTCACCCTTCTCCCAAGGGGGAAGGGCGTATTGCCTATGTAAAGGGCGCCCCCGAGAAGCTGCTGTCGCTGAGCAGGTATTGCTATAAGGGGGGTGAAATATTGCCTCTGGGGGCGGAAGATATCCGGGTCTTACTGCAGGCTAACGACGCCATGGCTAAAGAAGCCATGAGGGTTATCGGCACAGCCTGTATTGATTTACCTGCCGACCTCGATGACCTGGAGGAGGAGCATCTGAGGGGTAACCTGGTATTCGTCGGCCTGTCGGGGATGGCCGACCCACCGCGCGAGGAGGCTAAAGAGGCGATTCGACTCTGCAAGCAGGCCGGTATCAAAGTCGTTATGATTACGGGTGATAATAAGGTTACGGCAGAATCCATTGCTCACCAGCTTGAAATGCCGGGGGGTAAGGCGATAACCGGAAACGAGCTCCGCGAGATGAGCGATGAGGAACTCTCGGCGCAGGTGGAAAGTATTTCTGTTTTTGCCAGAATTGAGCCTATACAAAAGTTAAGGATAGTCAACGCACTTAAAAGCAGGGGGCATGTCGTGGCGATGACCGGCGACGGCGTCAACGATGCTCCGGCCCTGAAAACGGCCAATATCGGCATCGCCATGGGCATAACAGGCACGGATGTCGCCAAGGAAGCCTGCGATATTACCCTGGCCGACGATAACTTCGCTTCGGTGGTGGCAGCGGTGGACGAGGGCAGGGCTATATTCAACAGGTTAAGAAATGTCATCTTTTTCCTGCTGAGTACGAATATCGGCGAGTTACTGGCGTTAATCCTGAGTATTTTCTTCCTCGGTAAAGCGCCGGTACTGGCGGTCCAGATTATCTGGAATAACCTGCTTACGGACACGGCGGTGGCTATCCCGCTGGGCGTAGAACCCAAGGCCGGGGATGAACTCAAACAGCCGCCGCGCCACCCTGGGGTGGGGATTATTTACCCTGGAATGATAATGCGTGTATGCTTTATGGCTTTGATTATGGGTGTGGGTGCTTTTACGGTATTTAACTGGGCACAGTCAAGGATGCCCATTGATGAGGCGCGGACGCTTACCTTCTTGACTCTGGTTACCTTCGAGTGGTTCCGCGCCTTTAACGCTCGCTCGGACGAACGCACTGTTTTCAAGCTGGGTATCCTGCGTAATCGCTGGCTGGTAGCTTCCGTTTCGGTGGCTATTCTGTTGCAGATTGCCGTGATTTATGTGCCGTTCCTCCAGTCGGCGTTCCGGACAGTACCCCTGAGCATAGAAAAGTGGGGTATCGTTATCTTGGCCGGCGGCGGCCTGTTTGTTATAGAAGAAACGCGTAAGGCATTGTTCCCAAGGCTCTTCAACCTTGGTAAATGGCGACTGGTGAAGTACCGCCGACTCCAGAAGCTCGCGATACGCTTGCGGAGTGGACGTAAGAAAAGTAGTGTAAAATAAAAAGGAGCCGGGGATAGCCTCCGGCTCCTTCGCCTCCACCGCAACCACCGCGTTACTTTACTTTAATTTCAATCTGTTTGGTGTCCGGCCCTTCCGCTTTGGGCAACCTTATCTCCAGTAAGCCCTTTTTCAAAGTAGCCGTGATATTCTCGGCATCGACACGGGCGGGAAGAGTCATGTAGCGGACGTACTGGCCGAAGCTGCGCTCACGATAATAGTGAGTCGTGCCTTCTTTGCCTTCCTCTTTCTCTTCCTTCTTCTCGGCCTTGATGGTGAGGACATCCCCATCAAGCTTGATATCCAGGTCCTTCTTCCTGATGCCGGGCATCTCCGCCTTTACGACCAGCTCTTTATCCTCTTCATACATGTCCATTTTGGGGGTAAGACTGGTCTCGAAGGCAGATTTGGCCATTTCCTCGACCTCTTCCAGCAGCCGGAACGGGCGGGAAAAAGGTATTAAAGCCATACCACCATTAGGATTCCATCTGATTAGAGCAGCCATTGAGTAACTCCTTTAAAGTTAACAATTTAGTTTCAACTTAATTATAATATTACTGTGAAGTTCCTGTATGTGACTTTTGTCGCACGCCCGAAGAGGTAGCAGCGTGGCTTGACACTCAGAGGTGCTTGAATTACCCTAACAATAGCGGAAGGCTGTGAATTATGGAGGTGTAAATGATGTCGGAGCTTCAGTGGAACAAGGACACGTTATATAAACTTGTTAAGTCTAAACTGGGCGAAAGCCTCTTCATTGTTGTATCCAACCGTGAACCGTACGTTCATACTATGTCTGACGGCAAGATAAAATGCACCCGCCCGGTCGGCGGGCTTACCGAGGCTCTCGACCCTGTTATGCGCGCCTCCGGGGGTATCTGGGTAGCCCAGGGCACCGGCGACGCCGATAAAAAAGTCGTCGACGAACATAACAGGATAGCCGTACCGCCGGAAAAGCCGGAGTATACCCTACGCCGGGTGTGGCTGACGGAAGAGGAAGTGGATGGATTCTATCTCGGATTCGCCAATCAGGCGCTCTGGCCGCTGTGCCACGTTACCTTCACGCCGCCAGAATTCCGCGAGGACTGGTGGCATATTTATAAGAAAGTCAACCAGATTTTCGCCGATGCCGTAATAGACGAGATAGGCGACCGCAGCGCGGTGGTGCTGGTGCAGGACTACCACTTCGCCCTGCTCTCCGGCTATCTCAAGGAGCGCAACCCCGCCCTTACCGTCGGGCAGTTCTGGCATATCCCCTGGCCTGCTTACGAGATATTCCGCACCTGCCCCTGGCACGAAGAGATACTCGCCGGAATGCTCGGCAACGACCTTATGGGCTTTCACACGCGGTCGTTCTGCAATAACTTTATAGATTCGGTGGAGCGTAGCCTTGAAGCCATGACCGACCGTGAGAGCTCGGCGTTAGTCCGCCGTGGCAATAAGACCATCGTGGAACCCTTCCCCATTAGCGTGGACTTCGATGGCCTTTCCGGGCAGGCGGGGACAGAAGCTGTCGAGAAGGAAATGGCCAGTTTGAGTAAAGAATTCAATCTGGAGGGCAAGTACCTCGGCGTCGGCATGGACCGCATGGACTATACCAAGGGCATACCGGAGCGGCTCATGGCCCTGGATAAATTCCTTGAAGATAACCCCGAATACCGCGGCAAGGTGGTCTTCATCCAGGCGGGTATGCCCAGTCGCGGCCAGATTGATACCTACCAGGAGATAGGGCAGAGAATTGACGACCTAATGAACGGAATCAATGAGAAGTACGGCACCGATGCCTGGCAGCCGGTGGTTCCGATGACGCGGCAACTTTCCCATAATACCCTCGGTGCTTTACGCCGTCTGGCGCGTTTCTGCGTGGTCAGTTCGCTCCACGACGGCATGAATCTGGTAGCCAAGGAATTCGTCGCCGCCAGGGTCGATGGCGACGGTGTTTTAATCCTGAGCAGTTTCACCGGCGCGGCGGTGGAGATGCAGGAAGCCCTTCTCATCAACCCCTATGCTATCAGCGAGTTTGCGGAGAAGATTAAGGAGGCCGTAGAGATGCCGGAAGCCGAAAGACGGCGCCGCATGAAGAATATGCGTGAGATAGTGTCCGACAACAACATCTACCGCTGGGGCGGTTCGATGGTCTCCAGACTCATCTCGATAGCAGGAGTCTGATGGAACACCTTTTTCAGGAATGGCAGGCTTTTTCGGTCGATTGCCGGGCGACGTCTCACGTCCTGCTCCTTTCGGACTATGACGGCACTTTAACCCCGATTGTCGAGCGGCCGCAGGACGCGGTGCTGGCAGACAGCGTCAGGGAAAAACTATCGACCCTGGCACGTAAACCCGGCTTTAGCGTAGGTATCATCAGCGGGCGCTCTATGGAGGAAATCAGGTCCATGGCTGCCATCGAAGGTATTTATTATGCCGGGAACCACGGACTGGAGATAGAAGGCCCCGGTATCAAATGGGTCAGTCCGCAGGCCGAGTTTGCCCGGACTCCGATTAAAGACCTGGCCGCACAACTGGCGGTGGAGCTGGAAAACATCGCCGGGGTTATCGTTGAGGATAAGGGCCTGGGGCTGAGTGTTCACTACCGGATGGTAAAGGAAGACGAACAGAATACCGTAGCCGGGATTTTTAAACGCGTTATTTCGCCTCTGGCCGATGAAGCGAAAATAAGAATCACCACGGGCAAGAAGGTGTTTGAAGTCAGGCCGCCGATTGAATGGGATAAAGGGAAAGCCGTGGAGTCTATCCTCGGTGAAATCAGGTCGCTCCTCAAGCTGGAACGGCTGCTGACCATCTATATGGGCGACGATAATACCGATGAAGATGCCTTCAGAGTGCTTCACCGTCCAGACGGATGGAGCGTATATGTCGGCAAGGATAATGCGCCGTCCGCCGCCGACTATTTTCTGAGTTCAACCACCGAAGTGGAGGAATTCCTCTCCCGGCTGCTTGAATTGAGATAGGTAAACCGCTTTAGACCGTCTATTTGATATAGTTGATTGCGTCTTTGTTTTTCGGGGGCACCGGCGGCTTGATATCTTTATACCCCAACGTTACCGTTATGATATGCCTGTACCCCTCCGGGATACCCAGTTCCTTCCTGATTTCGCCCGCATTTTCGGAGGCGAACAGGAATTCGGACATGCCGACAAAACAGGAGCCTATGTTCAGTGATTCGGCCGCCAGGGCGATATTCTCCGCCGCTGCCCCGCATTCTATCTCGGTAAATCTGGCCTGCTCATCCGCCGTAACGATGATAATCGCAGGGGCATTGTGAAAGACGTTGAAATCGGGGTTTTTAGCTCTTTCGGCCAGGAACTCGACGCCGGAATTCAGCAGGTTTTCCCTCACCACGTTATTCATTTTAACCAACATGGCCTGGTTCTGTATCACCGTGAAATGCCATTTCTGCTGGTTCATGGCGCTGGGCGCGTAAATGGCGGTTTCAACAATCGCCCTTAATTCGGCTTCGCCTATCGGCCTGGTCTGGTATTTCCTGACGCTCCTTCTATTATTGATGACTTTTAACGTATCATTCACAGTAATTATCATCCTTTCTTTAAAAAATTGGCGGCACCAATCACTTGGCAGCAAAGGCAATACATACGTCATCGGGGCACGATTTAGCTGTCTGCTTCATGTACTCGGCGGTCTCTTCCGGCAATGCGGTGCTGATAGAGATGCCCGAGCCTAGTTCAAATCCGGCTATGGTGCTCAATCTGGGGAGTATCCTGATGTGCCAGTGATAGTACGGGTCGTCTTCGTCATAAGTGGTCGTGCTGTCGATAACCAGGTTATAGGCAGGATTATCCAGCCCCTCGTACAGGCAGAAGGTGATATCCTTCAGCACCTGGGCCAGCTCGGTAAGATGCGCGGCTGAAAACAGGCCAAAAGAAGCGCAATGTTCCTTGGGTAAAATCCAGGTTTCATAGGGTGTATGGGAAGCGTAGGGGTGGATAACGGCGAACTCATCCGTCTCAGCCACGACCCGTCTGGTTCCATTCTTCAGGTCCCAGGCAATCAGGTCGCAATAGAGGCATCTTCCCATATCGGCGTGGTAATCGTGAGCGACATCGAATTTTCGGCGATAGTAGGGAGCCATGATGGGTGTTGCCACCAGTTGTGAGTGGGGATGTACCAGGGATGTCCCGG
The DNA here is from genome assembly GCA_964500415.1 of uncultured Dehalococcoidaceae bacterium. GTDB lineage: Bacteria > Chloroflexota > Dehalococcoidia > Dehalococcoidales > RBG-16-60-22 > JAFGPF01. The sequence goes on from CAZCOB010000006.1 coordinate 11,519, forward strand.
CTGCCCACCCGACATTCCTGAATATGGTAATATCCCTAATTTCCCGGTCTTCCTTGATAACGTTATACCTTTGCTGGTACGCCGTAAGTATCCTTATAACCTGCTCGTAAGACATCAGTGCCAGGGGAGTATTGTGGGAAGGGCTGTCGATAATTACCTCATGTACGCCGTAGCCGCCCATCTTTCGGAAAAAGGGGCCTTCCTCTATCCGGGTGGTGTCTCCCCGGGTTGTCAGCGCGGCGAACCGGTTGGGGACCACTCTTACCGCCCAGTCGGAGGGTTTGTCCGGGTCCGGTATTCTAAGGACTTCTTCCGGTGTTTGCGTTTCATTGCCGGGACAGAAAGGGCACGCCGCATCCCAGCCGGGTAACTCGTCGGCGGCTGCCGCCTTCGTTTTAGGCTTTTGTTGCGGGCGCTTGCCCCTTTCCGGGGCAAGTATCACCCACTCTCTGGTGGTAATATCCTGCCTTAACTCGGACATATGCTCCTTTGCTATCGTAAATTGATTGTTAATACGGTCGAGCCATCGGTGTGCTTAAGCTTTTATACGAATCGGTTTGCGTTTCGGTTTGATGGTCTCGCCGCTCTTTACCCTGGGTTCGGGGAAATCTCCTTCCACAACACTGTCATAGATAATGCAGTTGCGGCCTATTTTATAGCCGGAAGGAATTACAGACCGCTTACCGATAATAGTCAGGCCGGTATTCAAAACCTGGGGATTATCACGGTTAGTAAAGTAATCGTTGCCGAAACCGATGTGGCAGTCGGGTTCTACGGTTACTTCCTTGTCCACTATAGAGCGGTCGATAATGCTGTTCCGACCGATATGCGTGTTATCCATAATAATTGAGTCTTTAACAACGGCGCCTTCGGCCACCTCAACACCCGGTGATATGATGGAGTGTTCTACGTGCCCCTCGATTTTGCAGCCGGCGGACAACAGGCAATTGGTGACGGTGGCATTATCGCCGACCTTGGTCGGGGGTACCTCCGTTTCCCTGGTGTATATCGGCCAATTGACATCGGCCAGGAAAGATTGAGACATCGCCAGTACTTCCATGTTGGACTGCCAGTAACTATCTATAGTCCCGATATCGCGCCAGTAGCCGTCGAAAGCGTAAGCGAACATCCGGGCATTTTTTATCATCTTGGGAAATATGTTTCTGCCGAAGTCGTGCCCGGTACGGTTGTCCAGGTACTGTCTCAGGATTTTAATATTAAACAAATAAACACCCATGGAGACCAGGTTGCTTTCGGGGGTCTTTACCTTTTCCTGGAAACGGGTTATCTGTCCTTTTTCATCGGCGATTACCGTGCCGAACCGGTACAGTTCTTCTTCCGGCATGCGGGTGACAGCCAGAGTAACATCCGCATTATTATCCCGGTGAAATTCAAGCATGGCGGAATAGTCCATCCTGTAAACGTGGTCACCGCTGAGAACCAGAACCTCGTCGATATCTTCGGCTTCGATACGGTCGAGATTCTGGTGGACGGCATCAGCCGTCCCTTTATACCAGTCCCGGCCTTCCTCGCGCGCCAGGTAGGGTTGAAGCAAGCGCACGTTCCGGTCCGGCGGCACCAGGCCCCAGGGCGCACCGATGCCGATATGTTCGGTTAAAGAGACCGGCTGGTACTGCGTGAGAACAATGACATTGTAAACACTCGAGTTCACGCAATTGCTGAGAGAGAAGTCTATGATGCGGTATTTCCCGGCAAACGGGACTGCCGGTTTAGCGCGTTCCTGAGCCAGGATGCTCAGGCGCTCCCCCATACCACCCGCCAGAATAACAGCCAACAACCTGTGCATAACTTTCCCCTATTAATCTCTAAGATTAACTTTTTATATGGCTGCTCACCTAATGTTATATGTATTTGTATGAGGATGTCAACCGCAAAATATATCACCGGGCTCAAGTTTCATTGGTGGTTTAGTTGTACTATAATTGTAGCAATGCAATACGGTTAGGGACTGTAGAGTATATGCCAGACCTGCAATCAGTATTTACCAATATGTCGGCGCCGATGCCCCTGCACAGGAAACTGTATCTGGTTTTCCGTAATTACTTTATAAAAATATGGAAGCGGCAGAGTTGCTGCGGTCACCCCGGTGAGCCAGGGTGCTGACAGACGGTGGCAGCGTCCGCCGGTCGGAGTGAGATGTCGGAACATCGGCATAATCATAAATAAGCCTGGGGAACTGGTTAAAGTCTTTCCGAGGTATAAATAATGTACTATTTCGCCTATGCCGGTAATCTAAGTAAAGAACAGATGCAGGCACGCTGCCCGGATAGCAAGCCCATGTTTGTGGCTACCCTGCCCAACTATAAGATTATATTTACAGGTTGGTCTAGAAAGTGGCTCGGTGGTGTTGCCACCATAAAGTCTTTCCGGGGGGAGAAGGTGCGCGGGGCTATCTACGAGGTGAGTGAGGCGTGCCTCCGGCGGATGGATAGATATGAGGCCGGCTACACCAGGTTAAATGTTACTGTCTTCGACGAGGACAATGAGCCGCACCAGGCTATAACCTATATCAAGTCAGGGCAGATGGAAGAGTCACGGCCTTCGCAAGAATACGGTGAGATTGTACGCCGGGGGTACCGGGATTGGGGAATAGCCTGACTGTGGCTTTTAAGGTTTAATAAGACAATTGTCCAAAATTTGACTTGTATTATCCCTCTATCTGTTGTATCATGTATTGCAGCATATATAACTAAACTCGAATGCAATTGGTCCCTCGGAATGGCATATTTTGTAGAAAATATGTATGACATATGTCCAAAGTGTCCGTTTGAATTATCTCCCGGATTTAATGTATCATGATTAATCAACGCAGAACATTAGAGGGGCTTCTTTAGAGGAGCCGCGGTGTAAATTGTGGCAAAATATTCACGGGTATTTACTCAGATGAATTTCCCCGCTACGATTATGATAGAATATAGAATCAAGCCGGTAATAACCTGAGTGAGACCGGGAGCTGAAAATGGGTAAAGCGGGCAGACCGTCGAAGGAGGAAGAGAAGAAGCACCCTTTATCCGGGCAGTTCAACGGTCATGTACCCTGGCTGGACGGGTGTAAGGAGTACGGCAGAGAGACATGTCTGGATTGTCCGGTGCCGCTGGCGGAGTGTCCTGCGGAAAATCCCCGTCTTCACAAGGGCGGTCGACCGAAGGGAAGCAAAAATAAGATATAGTCCCTTCTGGAAAAGGAGTGACAGATGACTGCAACCAAAAACTATGATGTTAAAGAAATGTCACTGGCGGAAGCCGGGCGGCAGCGTATTGAATGGGCTTTCCGGGAGATGCCGGTAATTAAATTAATCAGGGAAAGGTTCACGGCGGAGAAACCTTTAAAGGGTATTCGCATCTCCGGGTGTCTTCACGTCACCACGGAAACGGCCAATCTAGCGCTTACTCTAAAGGCGGGTGGCGCGGTGGTCTCTCTCTGTGCGTCCAATCCGCTCAGCACCCAGGACGATGTGGCGGCGGCGCTGGTGGAGTTTAATATCCCGACGAATGCTATCAAGGGCGAAGATGATGCCACTTATTATAAACACATTAATGCCGCCCTGGAACAGAAACCCCATATTACCATCGACGATGGAGCCGACCTCGTCACCACGATTCATACCAGACGCAGCGACCTTATTGCCAACGTTATCGGCGGTGCCGAGGAAACCACTACCGGTATCATCCGCCTGCGCAGCATGCATGAAGCCGGACAGTTGAAATATCCCATGATTGCCGTCAACGATGCCGAGACCAAGCACCTCTTTGATAATCGCTACGGTACCGGCCAGAGTACCATCGATGGTATTACCCGCGCCACCAATATTCTCTGGGCGGGTAAAAAGGTGGTGGTCTGTGGCTACGGCTGGACGGGACGCGGCGTCACCATGAGGGCCAGGGGACTGGGCGCCCATGTTATCGTCGTCGAGGTGGAGCCGGTCCGCGCTCTGGAGGCGGTTATGGAAGGCTACCAGGTGATGCCCCTGCTGGAAGCGGCTAAAGTGGGTGATATTTTTATTACTGTTACCGGAGATAAAAACGTCATCGACAAGGCACATTTCCAGGTAATGAAGGACGGCGCCATCCTGGCTAACAGCGGGCACTTTAATGCGGAAATTAATATCCCGGCCCTGGAAGCTATGGCCAATAAGAAGCGCACTATCCGCAGCTTTGTCGAGGAGTATGCGCTAAAAGACGGGCGCTGCCTTTACCTGCTGGGAGAGGGGAGATTGATAAACCTGGCGGCGGCGGAGGGACACCCGGCCAGCGTTATGGATATGAGCTTTGCTAACCAAGCGCTGTGCGCGGAATACCTGGTGAAAAATAAAGGGAAACTGGAGATTAAGGTTCACCCGGTGCCGGAGAAAATCGATAAAGAGGTAGCCCGCCTGAAGCTCAGGGCGATGGGTGTGGCTATCGATACCCTGACGGCGGAACAGCAGAAATATCTATCCAGCTGGGAGGAAGGGACATAGGACACTAGAGTTGCTTTGTGTGGCTGTTTAAGAATAAGTGTCATTGCGAGCGAAATAATTACCGCTAATGTTATGGAGATTGGTTCGTCGCTATACTACTCGCAATGACATATTAAGAATGGAGGTAAATATGTCTAATAGTTTTGCCACTTCAACGAATTATATGTTGACATCGGAGTCGGTTACCGAAGGGCACCCGGATAAGATGTGCGACCAGATATCGGATGCTATTCTGGATGATATCATGGAGAAAGACCCGTACGGCAGGGTGGCCTGCGAGGTTGCCACCACCACCGGTCTGGTTATCGTTATGGGGGAGATTACCACCAGTTGCTATGTCGATGTACCTGAAATAGTGAGGAACGTCGTCCGCGATATCGGTTATACCCGGCCCGAATACGGGTTCGACTACCAGTCCATGGGGGTCATGGTATCCATCAAGGAGCAGTCCACCGATATCGACATGGGAGTGAGCAAGTCGTTAGAGGTTAAAGAAGGTGAAGGCACTAACGACCTTGATAAAATCGGTGCCGGCGACCAGGGCATGATGGTCGGCTTCGCCTGCAACGAGACCCCGGAGCTGATGCCCCTGCCCATCTCGCTGGCCCACAGGCTCTGCCGGCGCCTGGCGCAGGTCAGGAAGGAAGAGATAGTGAAGTACCTCCGCCCGGACGGTAAGTCGCAGGTGACCGTGGAATACGACAAGAGCGTTCCGAAGCGCATCGTAAATGTCGTTATCGGCGCTCAACATGACGATAATGTCGGCCTGGAGCGGATTGAAAAAGATATTATAAAAAATGTTATTAATGAGGTGCTCCCGGCCGATTTGACTGGCAATGATACCAAATATTACGTGAACGGCACCGGCCGGTTCGTCGTCGGCGGCCCGGTATCGGATACTGGTTTTACCGGGCGCAAGATAATCGTCGATACGTACGGGGGCGCAGCCCGGCACGGTGGCGGGGCCTTTTCCGGCAAAGACTGCACCAAGGTGGACCGCTCGGCGTCTTACATGGCGCGGTACATTGCCAAGAACGTGGTGGCCGCCGGACTGGCCGACCGCCTGGAAATACAAATAGCTTATGTCATCGGCAAAGCCCACCCGCTTTCCGTATCTATTGAGGCATTTGGCACCAACAAAGTAGAAAACCAGGTGATTAAAGACCTGATTAACAGGCACTTCGACCTCCGATCGGGGGCTATCATCCGGGACTTCGACCTGCGCCGTCCCATCTACCGCCAGACAGCTACCTACGGGCACTTCGGCCGCGAAGACCTCGACCTGCCTTGGGAAAAGACGGACAGGGCGGAGATACTGAGGAAAGAGGGGGTGGGGAGATAAAATCCCCCTTTAATCCCCCTTTTTCAAAGGGGGACAATACTTCTTGAATAATGGGTCGTCTCCCTTTGGTAAAGGGAGACCGAGAGGGATTTTTGGGTGGTATGGGTGGGGAAAATTTAAGAGCTAAGCCGCAGGAGATGCGAGGGAGGCCGGGTGGGAAAAGATAGACACGGGGCCTGTAACGGCGTAAAATATCTCTGAGTTCTGATATATTATTTGGGGGGTGTTTCATATGTCATCCCATGAAATGTCAGAAGAAGAGATTTACCAGATAGCCAGAAAGAGGGTCGAGGAGAAGAAGGGTTTTATTCCCACCTTGTCGCCTATATTCTTGTAAACGTTATTCTCATAATTATATGGGCGTTCACCACGCCGGGTGGGTTTCCCTGGTTCGTCTTTCCCCTCTGCGGCTGGGGTATCGGCATCCTGTTCCACGGCCTGGGTGTTTTCGTGTTCAATAAGGAGACCGGATGGGAAAGAAAAGAGATAGAAAAAGAAGCGGAGAGGCTGAGGAAGAGCGGGAAATAATAAACAAAGCGAAAATAGGGGTGTCCCCTCATATCTATTCCTCCCTACCACCCTTACGGGAAAAGAAGCGGGGGCGTAAAATAGCGCAGGGGGTGAGGTAGATAAAGAAAGCAAATCCCATCAAATTCGGCACCGACGGCTGGCGGGCAATCATCGGCGAGGACTACACATTCGATAATGTCCGCTACTGCGCGCAGGGCGTGGCCGACTACCTTAAAAAGGCCGGGCTGGCCGGACGCGGACTGGTTATCGGCTACGATACGCGTTTCGCCTCCGAGGACTTCGCCGCCGCCGCCGCCGAGGTCGTTGCCGGCAACGGCATCAAGGTATACCTCTGCCCGAAACCAGCGCCCACACCGGTCGTCAGCTACGGCGTCCTGGCCAAAGAGGCCGGCGGCGCTATCATCATCACCGCCAGCCATAATCCGGGTATCTGGAACGGCTTTAAGTATAAGAACGAGCATGGTTCCAGCGCCCCGGACGAAGTTACCTCTAAAATAGTGGCATTACTCTCCAGAGCGTACGATACCGGGGAGGTCAACCGGCTACCCTTGGATGAAGCTAAAAAGCGGGGGATGGTGGAGGATACCGACCTTGAGCCGGTATATTTCAAGCAGATTGCGAAGCTTATCGACCTTGATAAACTGCGTAACGCCGGACTGAAGCTGGTTATCGACCCCATGTACGGCGCCGGGGCCGGCTATCTGGCGAAGGCACTGGGGGGAGGCAACAATCAGCTTATCGAAATAAATGGTGAGAGAAATCCGCTCTTTCCCGGCCTCAGGCCGGAGCCGATTCCCCCAAATCTGGATGGACTGTCGGTGGTTGTCAGGGAGCAAAAGGCGGACGCCGGACTGGCCACCGACGGTGATGCCGACCGCATGGGTATCGTCGACGAAAAGGGCGATTTTATCACGCAGCTTCAGGTCTTTGCGCTGCTCTGCCTCTATTTGCTGGAAGTGCGCGGTGAACGCGGTCCCATCATCAAGACGCTGACCACCACGAGCATGTCTTACCGGCTCGGCGAGCTTTTTAACGTGCCGGTGTACGAGACGGCGGTGGGCTTCAAGTATGTGGCGCCGCTGATGATGGCGGAAAATGCCCTTATCGGCGGGGAGGAGAGCGGCGGCTACGGCTTCCGCGGGCATGTCGCCGAGCGTGACGGCATCCTGGCAAGCCTCTATTTCCTCGATTTCATGGTAAAGACGGGCAAAAAGCCGTCCGAGCTTATCGATTACCTCTACAGCAAGGTGGGGCCTCATTACTACAGGCGTGTTGACATAAAGTTCGATGAAAAAAAGAGTAAGTCGGTAGTGGACCGTGTTCGTGGCTATGCTCCGGATTCTATTGATAATGTGAAGGTACTGAAAATCGATACCACGGACGGTTTCCGTTACAATCTGGCGGACAATACCTGGCTGCTCATCAGGTTTTCCGGCACCGAGCCCCTGCTGCGTGTTTATACCGAGACCGATTCTCCGGAACGCGTGGAAAGACTACTCAAGCTCGGCCGGGAAATAGCCGGGGTTTAAGCGGGGAGTCAAAGAGGGGCGAAGCCCCTCTTTTTTAAAATCTTCCTCCTCTCCTTGTCAGGAGAGGGGGACACAGGGGGAGAGGTAGATATGAACAAAATCAATCTCGACGACGTGAAAATATACCAGCAGCAAGACCCTGATGGGATGCTGGCACGCATTAAAGAACTCCCCGTGCAGTGCCAGCAGGCGTGGCAGGCAGCCATGGACTTTAAGCTGCCTGCTGATTATTCAAAGGTTGATAAGGTGGTTGTCCTGGGGATGGGCGGCTCGGCTATCGGCGGCGACCTGGTCCGGAGCCTGGTGCAGGCGGAGTCGAAGATACCCGTAATCGTCCACCGTGATTACGGCCTGCCGGCTTTCGTCGATGAAAAAACGCTGTTGATTGCCTCCAGTTATTCCGGCAATACCGAAGAAACGCTATCAGGATTCGAGCCGGCCCTGAAGACCAGGGCTAAAAAGCTGGCCATGACCACCGGCGGTAAGCTAAAGGAGATGGCGATAGCCAATAATGTCCCGGTGTTCAAGATTGAATATAGAGCGCAGCCCCGCGCCGCCTTGGGTTTCAGCTTCCTGCCTACCCTCGGTGTTTTACAGAAATTAGGCTTCCTCAAAGAAAAGTCGGCGGATGTTACCGAGACGGTAAAGGTGCTGGAGTCGCTATCGGCAAGGCTGGATGAGAAATCGCCGCTCGCCAATAATCCCGCCAAGCAACTGGCGCAGCGTCTTTATGGTTCCCTGCCGGTGGTTTACGGCGCGGGCATCGCCGCCGAGGCGGCCCACCGCTGGAAGACCCAGATTAACGAAAACGGCAAGGCCTGGGGGTTTTACGAGTTATTCCCGGAGCTCAACCATAATGCGACGGTCGGCTACCCGTTCCCCGGAGAACTGGCGAAAAATATCAGGGTTATCCTGCTGCGGTCGCCCCTGTTCAACGAGCGCGTCAAGCTCCGCTACGACGTTACCTGCGAGCTTCTTAAAAAGGCCGGGGTGGCGTACGAGTTCGTGGACAGCGAGGGTAAAAGCGAGCTGAGCCAGATGATGAGCCTGGTAATGATAGGTGACTTTACCAGCTATTACCTGGCCATTCTCTATGGCATCGACCCGTCACCCGTCGAGGTCATCAATTATCTAAAGGAGCAGCTGGCGAAAGGGTAGGGGGGTATAAAAAACCGGAAGCATGGAAAAACCACACTCCCGGTCCGTAGTTCCCCTTTTGAATTATGAGCTTCTAACGCTTGGTGTACTGAGGCGCCTTGCGGGCTCTCCTGAGGCCGGGTTTCTTCCGCTCTTTGGCCCGGGCGTCACGCGTCAGCAGGCCGTTCTGTCGCAGTATCGGCTTGAAACGCTCGTCGGCGCGTACCAGGGCGCGGGAGATACCGTGAGCGATAGCGCCGCTCTGGCCGCCGATGCCTCCGCCTTCCACCTTGATGACCGCATTATACTTATCGGTGCTCTCGGTAGCGATGAACGGCTGCATAATGGTATGCTGGTGCTCCAGGGCGGGGAAACGTTCTTCGTAGGGCGTGCCGTTGACAATGATGGCGCCGTTTCCCGTCGTAAGTTTAACCCGCGCTACCGCCGTCTTCCGGCGGCCTGTCCCGTAGAAATAGCTCTGTTTATCCATATAGGTCCTGTCCCTTTATTTTGTTTCCTTCTTTATATCAACATTAATCTGCGATGCGTGTGGATGTTCCGCGCCGGCATAGACCCGCAGTCTTTTTCTCATCCGGGCGCCCAGTCGGGTGTGGGGTAACATACCGTTAACGGCATGCTCCAGGGCACGTGTCGGGTGCTGCTCCATCAGCTTCTCCAGGCTGATGCTCCTGAATCCGCCGGGATACCCCGAGTGCCGGTAATACATCTTCTGCTCCGCCTTCTTGCCGGTGAAGCGTACCTTTTCGGCATTAATTACCACGACGAAATCCCCCGTGTCCTGGCCGGGGGTGTACTCGGGCTTGTGTTTTCCCATTAGCAGACGGGCTGCCCGTACGGACAACCTGCCCAGAGTCTTGTCGGCGGCGTCAATCAAATGCCAGTCCCGTTTAATATCGGCCGGTTTGGCCGTATAAGTTTTCATATTGCGTCTCCCTCGAACGGACCCGGATAGTTTACGTGCATCAGGCATAGCCCGCAGGCCGGTGCGGTTGGCCCGGCCAGGCCGGGAGTTTTGGCTTCGACCATTTTGCAAAACTCGTCAACTGTCATTTTACCCTGGCCGACTTTGACCAGCGAGCCGACCGTATTGCGTACCTGGTGGGGTAAAAAGGAATCGGCTACCATATCCAGAATAATCATGTCACCGTCTCTTGTTAATTCCGCTTCAAATACATCCCTCACCGTTCTCTTCCTCCGGGCGGTTTCGGCGCTGGAAACGAAAGAAGCAAAGTCGTGCCTGCCGACGAGCGCCCGGCAGGCCCGGTTCATCGCCTCGATATCCAGATTTTCTACAACCCGCCAGGAGAAGTCCTGCCTTAGCGGCGAGGGCGTCGGGCTGTTCAATATAGAGTATTTATACTCGCGGCTGACAGCCCTGCGCCTGACATCGAAAGAATCGTCCGGCCGGTAAGCCTCTTTGACCGCAATATCCCGTGGCAGGTAGTGGTTCAGCCCATCGATAAAGGACTTCAAAGGCAAAGCCGAGTCCGTCCTGAAGCTGGCTACCTGCCCCCTGGCATGTACGCCGGCATCGGTTCGGCTAGCCGCCTTAATTCTTATCCTTTCTCCGGTTAGCTCTTTCAATGCTTTCTCTATTTCTCCCTGTATTGTCGGTGCGTTGGACTGCCACTGTGAGCCGTGGTAGCCGGTGCCGTTATATTCCACAATCAGTACCACCATGCATCACTACTTGACCAGTTCCAGCTGTACCATAGGAGCGCCGTCACCCAGCCTGGAGTCCAGTTTAACAAGGCGGGTATAGCCGCCGGGTCGTTCTTTATACCTCGGTCCCAGCTCGGCGAATATCTTCTCGGTTACTTTTTTATCCATGATAAATGATAGCGCCTGGCGGTAGGAGTTGAGTCCACTCTTCTTACCCAGAGTAATCATCTTCTCGGCCAAGCCGCGTACTTCCTTGGCCTTGGCCTCGGTGGTAACAATTTTCTCGTGTTTCAGCAGGTCTGTAACCAGGTTGCGGTATAATGCCTTCCGGTGACCGGAAGGCCTGCCCAGATGTCTGCCAGCTATCTTGTGCCTCATATCTGTGGTTCTCCGTGTTCAGATTCTTCTTGGTCGGGTTCTTCAACTGCGGGCGTCTCACCGGTATCTTCAACTACGTCAGCCTGGGATGCTTTACTCTCGCCATCGGGCTGACTTCCTTCTTCCTCTTCCTCCTCTGCTTCATCGGATTCAACTTTAGGATTGAGCGAAAGCCCTATCGAAGCGAGGCGGTCTTCTATCTCCTGGTAGGATTTCTGCCCGAAGTTCCTCAGTTTGAGCAGTTCCTTGCTCCCCTTGCCGATAAGCTCGCCGACGGTGGTGATGTTGCTGCGCCTCAGGCAGTTCATAGTGCGGACAGAAAGGTCCAACTGCTCTACGGGCATATTATATTTCTCGTCGGGGATGGACATGCGGATAAGCCGCTCTTCGGCCTTCATCTGGGAAATCTTGACATACTCGACGAAGGGCGTGAGCTGTTCTATCAAAATGCCGGCGGCATTGCTCACGGCTTCTATCGGCGACGTGGTTCCGTCCGTCCAGACATCCAGGCATAAACGCTCGCGGCTGGTCTCCCGCCCGAGGTGAGTCGGCTCTACGGTGTAATTGATCTTGCGTATCGGTGTGAAAATGGCGTCGACGGGAATCGTTCCTACCGTGGTATTATCGGTAGACTCGGCGGTCCTGAAGCCCATTCCCAGTTCCACGTCGAACTCAACGTAAAATTTGCTGCTGGCGTCGTTGATAGTGACCAGGCAAAGTTCCGGGTTGGTTATCTCGAAATCGGCCGATGGTTTAATATCGGACGCGCAAACACGTCCCTCGCCTTCGTATTCCAGTACCAGCGTACCACCACGGTCGGAGAGGGGTTTCAGCCTTAGCTCTTTTACATTGAGTAAAAATTCCATGACATCTTCCTTGGTATTAGGGATAACCGTGAACTCGTGCTGGACTCCTTCGATTCTCACCTGAGTTATAGCTGCTCCAGGAAGATATCCAATCAACACGCGGCGCAAAGAGTTGCCCAGAGTGATACCGAATCCCTTCTCCAATGGTTCGGCGACGAACCGCCCGTAATTTCCCTCTTGCTCGGTACATTCAATTTTTGGGACTAATAGTCCAGCCAATGAATTGCCTCCTTGTCAGTTGCGCTATCGTGAGTAGTATTCGACGATTGCCTTGCCGTCGAACCTGGCATCAACCTCTTCGGGCGTGGGTAAAGACAGGACCTGCCCGACCATGTTTTGCCTGTCCAGGCTCAGCCAGTTCAGGACGGTTCTGGATTCGATTTCCTGAGCCAGCTGTTTATAATACTCAGTCTTCTGGCTGCCCTCTCGCCAGCTGATGGTATCACCTTCTTGAACCAGAGCGGAAGGGATATTGGTCTTGCGTCCGTTGAGCATGATATGCCCGTGCCGTACCAGCTGGCGTGCCTGGGGGCGTGAATCGGCAAAGCCCAGCCGGTATACCACGTTATCCAGGCGCCTCTCCAGCAGCACCAGAAGATTCTCACCCGTAATACCCGCCTGTTTCTCCGCGAGGGAGAAGGTCTTCCGGAACTGCCTTTCCAAGGTTCCATAGGTATAGCGGGCTTTCTGTTTTTCGCGTAGCTGTAGAGCGCGGTCGGAGAATCTCCGCCGTCGCCGCGTGGTCCCCTGCCCCGGCGGTTTCGGTCTTTTGTCAACGGCGCATTTAGGTGTAAAGCAGCGGGCCCCCTTTAGAAAGAGTTTTTCACCGCTGCGCCGACATAAACGGCATACTGCTCCAGTATATCTTGCCATGTTTTTCCCCTTTTAAACCCTTCTCCTTTTAGGAGGGCGGCAGCCACCATGCGGAATGGGTGTTACATCTCTGATTCCTGTAATATAAAGTCCGGAACCCTGCAGCGAGCGGATAGCCGCTTCGCGGCCGCTGCCCGGACCCTTGATAAAGACTTCGACCTGACGCAGGCCGTGTATCATAGCTTTCCGTGCGGCATCGCGGGCGGCCATTTGAGCCGCATAAGGCGTGCCTTTACGTGAACCCTTGAAACCGGCCGTGCCCGAGCTTCCCCAGGCCAGGGCGTTCCCCTGCAGGTCGGTGAGGGTTACAATGGTATTGTTAAAGCTGGACTGGATATATGCCCGACCCGTAGGGACCGATTTCCGTTCCCGCCTCCTTGTTTTGGTTTTTTTCTTCTGTGCCACCCTGTCCTCCTTGCAGGCTCACTTATTATTTCTTAGACATGCCGCGCTTCTGGCCTCGGCCGGCTACCGTCTTGCGTACGCCGCGCTTGGTGCGAGCGTTGGTGCGTGTTCGCTGGCCTCTTACCGGCAGGCCAAAGCGGTGCCTGAGACCGCGGTAGCTGCCGATTTCAACCAGGCGCTTGATATTGAAATTAACTTCTTTCCTGAGTTCGCCTTCGACGCGGTATTGCTTATCGATGATTTCACGTAGCTTGTTGACCTCGTCATCGGTGAGGTCTTTAACCTTGGTTTCCGGCGCGATTTGCGCCTGGGATAGAATTTTATAGCTCTGCGCACGGCCGATACCGTATATATATTGCAACGATACCCACGTCTGCTTGTTTACCGGTATATCTACTCCAGAAATACGTGGCATTTACTTCCTCCTTGCTCCCCGAACATTACCCTTGCCTCTGTTTATGCTTCGGGTTGCTGCAAATAATCCTGACCACTCCGCGCCGCCGCACCACCTTGCATTTTTCACATCTAACTTTTACTGAAGCTCTAACTTTCATGATGCTAACCTTTATCTTACTTGAGCCGGTAGGTAATTCTACCACGTTTCAGGTCGTAGGGTGAGAGTTCTATTAAAACCTTATCGCCGGGTAGGACCCTGATGTAGTGCATTCTTATCTTGCCCGAAATATGAGCCAGCACCTCGTGCCCGTTGGGTAGTTCGACACGAAACATTGCGTTTGGCAGGGCCTCGACTACCGTCCCCTCAACCTCTATGGCCTCTTTTTTAGCCATGAATTACCTTCGTCAACACCTCCGGTTTATTATCATCTATAGCAATGGTATGTTCAAAGTGCGCCGACAGGCTGCCATCGGCGGTGAGCACCGTCCAGTGGTCGTCGGCTACCCGCGTATGCCAGTCGCCGACATTCAACATAGGTTCGAGCGCGATGGCCATGCCTTTTTTAAGTACCGGGCCCGTTCCCGGCTGCAGACCGTACGGCGGTTCGGTGCAGTTGGGTATCTGAGGGTCCTCGTGCATTTCGCGGCCGATGCCGTGACCGGTATATTCACGCACTACCGAATATCCTTTCGATTCCGCGTATTTCTGGATGGCCGCCGAAACGTCGCCGAGTTTCGCCCCGGCACGGGCGGCGGCAATGCCCTTTTCCAGGCAAGCCCGGGTTGTATCTATAAGGCGTTTTGCCTCCTGGCTTATTTCGCCGACGCCTACGGTTACCGCAGCGTCACCGTGATAACCATTATATACGACGCCAAAGTCGAGGGAAACAATATCGCTGTCTTTAAGTGCTTTATCGCCCGGAATCCCGTGCACTATCTCGTCGTTTACGGACACGCAGAGATTGGCCGGAAAGCCGTGATAGCCATGAAAGGAAGACTCGGCTCCCAGCCTTTTCATTTCCCTCTCGGCGATGATGTCCAGTTCCTTAGTCTTCATACCCGGTTTAATCTGCTCGCTTAATATTTTCAAGACTTTGGCGACTATATTACCGGCCTCTCGCATTTTAGAAATTTCTTTTTCAGATTTAATGACAATTCCCATCCGGTGGCATTCCTCCTAACGCAGGGCGGCGACTACCCTCTCATTTACCTCGGCCGCGCTGCCCTCGCCGTTTATCTCCAGTAGCTTACCTGCCTTTTTATAATAATCAATAAGAGGGGACGTCTCCGTAAAATAAACCTTCAAGCGGTTTTTAATTGTCTCGACGTTATCATCGGCGCGCTGGTATAGCTCGCCGCCACAGCGGTCGCACCTGCCCTTAACCTTCGGCGGTGAGTCCACCTCATGGTAGGGAGCCTGACAGTTACGGCAAATCCAGCGTCCGCTTAACCTTTTTAAGAGTTCTCCCTCCGATACCTTTATATAAACCACCTTGTCGATTGCTTTCGATTGTTCCGCCAGGGCTTTATCCAGAGCCTTAGCCTGCCGTATATTCCTGGGAAAGCCATCCAGAACCGCCCCGTTTTTACAGTCCGGAGCGCCCAGCCTCTCCAGCACCATCTGTATCGTTATCTCGTCGGGAACCAGTTGCCCCTTCTCCATGTACACCCTGGCCTGTTTACCCAGTTCGGTCTCCTGAGCCAGCGCCTGGCGAAACAGGTCGCCGGAGGCCACCTGTACCAGCTCCAGTTTCTCGGCCAGCATTACGGCCTGGGTACCTTTCCCCGCCCCGGGGGCTCCCAAAAGTATAATATACACCTTTACTCCTATTTAATAAAGCCTTCATAGCGCCGCATGACCAGCTGCGCTTCGAGCTGCTTCATAGTATCCAGCACGACACCCACCACGATAAGCATACCGAGGCTGGATAACTGTATCTGCTGGACGTTGGTTACCGTCCTCGCCAGGAAGGGCATCACCGCCACGAAGGCGAGAAAGAGTGCTCCTGCCCAGGTGATGCGGTTGATGACTCCGCTGAGATAAGTGGCGGTGTTTTTCCCCGGCCTTATCCCCGGAATAAAGCCTCCCTGCTTCTGCAAGGTACCCGGTAGGTCCTGCTGCTGATAGGTTACCAGGGTGTAGAAGAAAGTAAAAGCTACCGCTAAAACAAAGTAAAAAATCCAGTAGAACGCGCCTGTAGGCAGGGCGGTATCGGGACTGAACCAGCGTACGACTGAGCTTGCGAAGCCAGGCTCGTTCGGATTGGCGAACCAGCCGGCGACAAGGCCTGGAAAGAGCACCACCGACATGGCGAAGATAAGGGGTATCATACCGGCGCTGTTTACCCGCATGGGTATATGCGTTGACCCGGACTGCCGGTACATGCGGCCGCCGCGAAAGACGCTGCGGGCATATTGTACCGGAATACGGCGGTGCGCCTCGGTAAATATAACGATAAGAATGATGGTAACGAGAATGATAGCAATATAGACCAACAGCCCCAGGGGATTTCCTTTGGCCAGGAAACCCTGCTGTATCAGCTGAGGGTATCCAGCGACGATACCGCCGAATATTATGATGGATATACCGTTGCCGATGCCGTACTCGGTAATAAGCTCTCCCAGCCAGACCAGGAAAATGGTGCCGGCTATCAGCGATATCACTATGGCGGTGGTGGGCAGGGGGTCGGCGCCGCTGACAGCCCCGGCACGCTGGAGCAGTACCAGTTGCCCGTAACCGGAGAGACCGGCCAGGGGTATCGTAAGCCAGTGTGTAATCAAATTAATCTTATTCCTGCCGGATTCCCCTTCCTGTGAGAGGGCTTGCAGGCGCGGGATAACCGGCACCAGAAGTATCATGATGATGGAGGCCGTAATATAAGGATAAACGCCCATCGAGGCCACGCTGAACTGCCTCATGGCGCCGCCGCTGAAAAGGTTGAGCATGCCCAGCAGGGCATTACTCTCGAATAGCTCCTGGAGAACCAGAGGGTTCACGCCCGGCAGCGGTACGTGGGCGACAAAGCGGAAAATTACCAGGATCAAAACGGTGGTCAGGATCCGGCGCCGGAGGTCGGGCAGGCTGAAGGCATCTATCATGGCCTGCAGCAGTCTGGGTCTACTTGGCCTTTGCCGCATCCTCTACCTCCTCAACTTTACCACCGGCTGCCTCTATACTGGCTCTAGCTGAAGCCGAGAATTTATGCGCCCTGACGGTAAGAGAACGGTCGATATCGCCGCCGGCCAGAATCTTGATGGGGTTTTTCAGTGATTTGATAATACCTGCCGCCAGCATCTGCTCCGGTGTTACCTCGCTACCTGAATCGAACGCATTAAGCGCGCCGACCTTGACGGTGCTGTACTCCGTGCGGAAGATGTTCGTAAAGCCGCGTTTCCTGGGCAGGCGCTCGATTAAAGGCAGCTGGCCGCCCTCGAAACCAGGACGCATCTTATAGCCGGCACGGGACTTCTGTCCCTTGCAGCCGCGCCCGGAATAGGTGCCGCGATTACTCCCGTCACCGCGACCTACCCGCTTACCGGCTTTTCTGGAACCGGTTGCCGGGGCGATATTATTCTGTCTTATCAATCTCTTCCTCCACTTTAACCAGGTGTCTTACCTTGTTAATCATGCCTCTAATGGCGTTCGTATCTTCATGGACAACGCTCTGGTTAAGCCGGTGAAAACCCAGCGATTTCAGGGTTCTCTTCTGGCTTTCCTCATAGCCGATGCCGCTTTTAATCCAGGTAACCCTTATTTTACTCACTGGGGGCTGTCTCCCCGGCGCTGACGGATGGTTTGCGTTTGGCTATTTCGTCTTTCGGGATTTTCAACTCGCTGAGGCCTTTAATAGTCGCCTTAGCTACGTTAATGTGGTTGGACGAACCGAGCGATTTCGTCAGGATGTCCTTGATTCCCGCCGCCTCAAGTACCGCCCGAACGCTGCCGCCGGCGATAACCCCGGTGCCCGGCGTGGCCGGTTTTAATAAAACCCTGGCGGCTCCGAAGACCGCCGTGATTTCATGCGGGATGGTACTGCCGACCAACGGCACCTTGATTAAATTTTTCCTGGCTTGAGCGCCGCCTTTACTGATAGCGGCGGGAACTTCATTGGCCTTGCCGATGCCCAGGCCGACATAACCCTCGCCATCACCGGTTACCACCAGGGCGCTGAAACGGAGGCGCTTGCCGCCTTTCATCACCTTGGCGACGCGGTTTACGTCGATAAGTTTATCGTTAAGATTTAGATCGACCGGGTCAATACGACTTATAGGTTGTTTCATCAGACCTGCATCGTCCTCTCTTAGAAGTTAAGGCCACCCTTCCGGGCTGCCTCCGCCAGGGCTTTTACCCTGCCGTGATACTTGAAGCCGCCGCGGTCAAAGGCTACCTGGCTGACACCTTTATCAACGGCGCGTTTGGCCAGCAACGAGCCGACCAATTCAGCCCGGCTGGTCTTCGATTTTCCTTTCGAGTCGCTTACAACTTCCATTTCGAGACTGGAAGCGGAGACCAGCGTATGTCCCCGTGAATCGTCAATCACCTGGGCGTAAATATGGTTCAGGCTGCGGAAAACGCACAGGCGCGGTCGGGAGTCGTTGCCGTTTGCCTTCTGCCTGACCCGGTAATGTCTTCTGCGACGTGCCTCTCTGGTTGTCGATTTTCTCATGTTAGTTACCTGCCAACGACCTTGCCGGCTTTACCTGGTTTCAGATGCACCACTTCTCCGGCGTATCTGATGCCCTTGCCTTTATAAGCATCGGGGGGGCGGATAGCCCTGATTTCAGCCGCCATCTCGCCGACGTCTTCTTTATTAATACCGCTGACTTTAATCCGGTTATTGCCTTCGACCGATAGAGTCAATCCCGGCAGGGGGTTCACCTCGACCGTGTGAGAGAAACCGATGCGCAGCACCAGTTTTTCGCCGACTTTCTCGGCGCGATATCCCACGCCGACAATTTCCAGCGTCTTCTCGAAGCCTTTGGACACCCCGTCCACCATGTTCGCCAGGAGGCTCCGAGCCAGTCCGTGGTAGGCGCGGTGCTTCTTACTCTCGCTCGGTCGGTTCACGGTCAGGGTATTACCCTCCAGGTTGACGAGCATTTCACCGGGAATGGAGCGGCTGAGCTCACCCTTGGGGCCCTTTACCATAACATTATTGCCCGTGATATTGACCGTCACTCCTGACGGTACGGTTATCGGCATTTTACCTATTCTAGACATCTATCACTCCGGAAGTGGTTTACCATATATAACATAATAATTCGCCGCCGGAACCCTGCTGCCAGGCTTGCTGTCCCGTTCTGAGACCTGTGGAGGTGGAGACGATAGCAATACCCAGGCCGCCGTAAACACGGGGGATTTCTCTCTTCTGCACGTATACCCTGAGCCCCGGCTTGCTGACGCGTTTTAACCCTGAAATAACCGGTTTGTTATCGTCCAGATACCGCAGTTGTATTTTTATTACCCGGTGCGGCTTATCCTTGACTACCTCGTAATCGGTAATGAAGCCTTCCTCTTTGAGGATTCTGGCAATAGAAAGTTTTATCTTGGAAGCAGGCATCATGACACTATCGTGCCGTACCATGATGGCATTTCTTATCCGGGTTAACATATCGGCAATTGGGTCTGTCACTGTCATTCCTTATATCCCTTATTTAAATTTACCAGCTGGACTTTCTTACGCCCGGCAGTTTGGCTTCCAGCGCCAGTTTCCGGAAGCATATCCGGCATATGCCGAACTTGCGTATATAAGCCCGGGGTCGACCGCACATTTGACAACGGTGGTACTGCCGTACCGGATACTTGGACGTACGCCGAGCCTTGGCTACCATTGACTTCTTGGCCATAACTAACTTACTCCATCCTTGGCGAAGGGCATTCCCAGCAATTCCAACAGGTGTTTACCGTCTTCATCATTCTCAGCCGTGGTGATAACGGATATTTCTATTCCTCTTACTTTATCGATTTTGTCATATTCTATTTCCGGGAACAGTATTTGTTCCCTTATTCCCAGCGTATAGTTACCCCGGCCGTCAAAGGAGTCCGGGGAGACTCCCTGGAATTCGTGCATGCGGGGGAGCACCGCATTGACCAGCTTATCAAAAAAGTCATACATGCGTTCGCCCCTTAGTGTTACCTTCATACCGATGGGCATCCCCGTCCTTAACCGGAAAGCGGCGATGGATTTCTTGGCGCGGGTAATCACGGCGTGTTGTCCGGCGATGGCCACCAGGTCCTGCTCCGCCGCTTCCAGTGCCTTGGCATTGGAAATAGCCTCGCCTACGCCGATGTTGAGCACAATTTTCTCCAGGCGGGGCACCTGCATAATATTACTGTACCCGCAAATCTCCATCAGGCGGGGTATAACCTCTTCGCGGTATTTTTCTTTCAGTCTGGCCATATTATTCAATCACCTCGCCGCAGGCCCGGCAGATTCTCACCCTGCGGCCGTCTTCAAGTTTCCGGAAGCCGATACGCCCCGGCTTGTTGCATTTATCGCAGAGCAACATGAGATTGGAGATATCGACGGGTGCCTCCAAGTCGATGATACCAGCCTGTTTGACGGCTCCCCTGGCTTTTGAATGTTTTTTAATGAAGTTGATACCCTCGATTATTACCTGCTGTTTCCTGGGATAGGCAAAGCGTACCTTTCCTTTTTTGCCCCGGTCCTTGCCGGCAATAACCAGCACCGTATCGTTTTTCCTTATTTTCATAATTATCTGCCTTATAAAACCTCTGGCGCCAGGGATATAATTTTAGAATAGTTTTTATCTCGCAGCTCTCTGGCTACCGGACCGAAGATACGGGTTCCTTTAGGTTCATTTTTATCTGTTAGAATGACGGCTGCATTTTCATCGAATCTGATGTAAGAGCCGTCAGGGCGCCGGTAGGGGTGGGAGGTGCGAACGACGACGGCACGCACGACATCGCCCTTCTTGGTGCCGGCGTTGGGTATAGCCTTTTTTACGGAAGCGACGATAATATCTCCCACACGAGCGTACTTCCTTCTAGTGCCGCCAAGTACGTTGATACACATAATTTCACGGGCGCCCGTGTTATCTGCTACCCTGAGCCGGCTCTGCATCTGAATCATGACTGTTTCACCAAAATCCTAAGTTGTTATCTCCTGGGGCTTAATTTCCGTAACTTCTCCTTTGGTTACTATTTCCGCTACCCGCCATCTCTTTAACTTGGAGGTCGGGCGGGTTTCAATAATCTTTACCGTGTCGCCGATTTTGCTCTGGTTCTTTTCGTCATGAGCGTAGTATTTAACGACTCTTTTAATGGTCTTCTTATACAGCGGATGACGCTTGGGTGTGTCCACGGCGACGACCACCGTCTTATTCATTTTATCGTTTACGACCTTGCCGAATCTGGTCTTGCGTTTTTCTTCCATAATACCCTAACCTACCTTATACCCAGGTCTCTTTCCGTGATAACGGTTTTCAAGCGGGCAATCTTCTTTTTAACCCTCCGCACCTCGCGGTGGTTCACCAGTTGCTTGGTGGCCAGGCGAAAGCGCAGGTTAAAAAGCTCCTCGTGGGTTTCTTCCAGTTGCTTTTTTAAATCGTCGTTATTGAGTGCCCTGAACTCATCAAGTTTCAATATAATTACTCCCTATTTTGCCGGTTCACCGCCCACAGTGAGGCTTTCTCTTAACACGAATCTGGTCTTCAGCGGCAGTTTATGGGCAGCCAGGCGTATCGCCTCCTGGGCCACCTTTTCACCGACTCCCGCCATCTCGAACATAATTCTTCCGGCTCTGACCACGGCTACCCAGTGGTCGGGAGCGCCTTTGCCGCTGCCCATGCGTGTTTCTGCCGCCTTCTTGCTGACCGGTTTGTCCGGGAAGATGCGTATCCAGACCTTGCCACCGCGGCGGACATGACGGGTAATGGCGCGACGGGCTGCTTCTATCTGGGCGGCGGTTAACCAGGCCGATTCCAGTGCCTGAAGACCATAATCGCCGAAGCCGATAATATTGCCCGAATTGGCTTTGCCACGGCGGTGTCCCCGATGTACTTTTCTATATTTAACACGCTTAGGCTGCTGCATCCTTGGCCTCTTCCTCCGCTGTATCGGTTGGCTCTGTATCTGGTGTTACATCCGGCGCCGGTTCGGCAGCTTTTGCCTTAGTTGCCCTCTTCGCTTTGGGTTTAACTGGTTTTTCTTCTTCCGTTGCTTTAGCTGCGGTTGTCTTCTTCGCTTTTGGCTTGGTTTCCTCATCGGCTTTGGCAGGGCGTGTTGTTTTAGCGGCTGCCTTGGCCGGTTTTTCAGCCGGCGCTGCTTTAGCTGCTTTCTTAGTAGCTGGCTTCGCTTCCGGCTTTTCGGCCGGCGTTGCTTTAGCTGCTTTCCTGGCCGGCTTCGCTTCCGGCTTTTCGGCTGGCACTGCTTTAGCTGCTTTCCTGGCAGGCTTCGCTTCCGGCTTTTCGGCCGGTGCTTCTTTAACCGCCACCCTGGCGGGTTTTGCTTTAGGCTTTTCAACCGGGGCTTCTTCGGCTGTCGCCCCGGTGGTCACTTCCTCCGGCTTGGCAGCCACGGCTTCTTCAGGTGGCGCTTCGGCCACTTTTACTTCAGGTTTTTCAACAGGGGCTTCTTCGGCTACTGCTTCGGTGGTTACTTCCGCTGGTTCGGCGGGAGCTTCCTCAGGCGCCGCCTCCTCCGGTTTCTCTTCGACCTCCGCTACCTTAAGTTCGGGTAGTATCTGTCCCTTGTATATCCAGACCTTTACGCCGATGCGTCCCAAGGTGGTATGCGCCTCGGTGAAACCATAATCGATATCCGCGCGCAGGGTATGCAGGGGAACCTGCCCCTGATGAGAGGTGTTGCGGCGGGCAATTTCAGAATTCCCCAATCGGCCGGCACAGCTGACTTTTATTCCTTTGGCACCTGCCTGCATGGTGCGGAAGATGGCCTGTTTCATGGCCCGCCGATAGGCAACGCGTCGTTCGACCTGCTCGGCTACCGACCTGGCCACGAGGTAAGCATCCAGTTCCGGCTGACGTATCTCCTGGATATTCAACCGGATTCTCTTCCCGATCAGTTCCTCGAGGTGCTTCCTCATTTCATCGACCCGCTGTCCGCCTCTTCCGATAACGATGCCGGGTCGGGCGGTATACAAGGTAATGGTCACATCTTTAGCCTGGCGGTCAATCTCTATCAGGGAGATGGCGGCTTCCGGGTATTTGGACTTTATTTCCTCCCGTAGCTTGTTGTCTTCCAGGACGAACTCGGCATAGTGCGTATCACTATACCACTTGGACTGCCAGTCTTTAATAACCCCCAGTCTGAAACCTATCGGGTGAACTTTATGACCCAATTAACCCTCCTGCTCAGCAACTATCACTGTAATGTGGCTGGAATGTTTCCGTATAGGGCTTACCCGCCCTCTCGACCTCGGTCGGTACCGGCGCATGCTGCGTGCTTCATCCACATAGATTCTGATAACCTTTAAATCGGCGGGGTCTATCTGGAAATTATTCTCGGCGTTCGCCGCCGCCGACCGCACCAGTTTGGCGACGACCTTCGCCTTGGGCGTCGGTGTAAACTGGAGCAATGTCAGTGCTTCGTCTACTTGCTTACCCCGCACCATATCCACCAGCGGACGTACCTTGCTGGCTGGTATTCCTGTATCTTTCGCTACGGCTCTAACTTCCACCTTATCTTACACCTGTCTCAGGTAACTTGGTACCTGTTATCTCTTTCTCACCTGAGTAACCTTATCAGACCTGGCGACGTGCCCTCTGAAGGTACGCGTATTGGCAAACTCGCCCAGTTTGTGGCCGACCATATTCTCGTTGATATAGATGGGCACGTGTCTCCGGCCATCGTGAACGCCGATGGTAAGTCCCACCATCTGCGGTAGTATCGTTGATGACCGCGCCCAGGTCTTTATCACCGTTTTCTTGCCCGAGCGAATCGCGGTGTCTATTTTCTTTCCCAGCTTTTCGTCAACCGCCGGTCCTTTTTTCGTTGACCTTGACATAGTACCTCTCTATCCGCCTATTTTCCTCTACGCTTGACAATCATTCGGTCGGAAGCCTTCGGCTTGCGTGTTTTATAACCCAGGGCCGGTTTACCCCAAGGCGTCTTCGGCCCGGGCATACCGACCGGCGAACGGCCTTCGCCGCCCCCATGAGGATGGTCACGCGGGGACATGGCGGAGCCCCTCACCGTGGGTCGCCAGCCCATGTGCCTCTTACGGCCTGCCTTGCCCAGGTTGATGTTCTGGTGCTCAATATTGCCTGTCTGCCCGATGGTGGCCATACAATCGCTGCTAACGCGGCGTAGCTCGCCGGATGGCAAACGAAGCAGGACGTACTTTCCTTCTTTAGCCATCAGCTGGGCCGATGCACCGGCGCTGCGTACCATCTGGCCGCCTTTGCCGGGCACCATTTCTATATTATGTATCTCCGTGCCCGATGGCATGTTCTTCATGGGCAGGGTATTTCCCGGTTTAATCTCGGCGTTGGTTCCGGACATTATCGTGTCGCCCACGTTCAGCCCAACGGGGGCCAGTATATAGCGTTTTTCCCCATCGACGTAGAAAATAAGGGCGATGCGCGCCGAGCGATTGGGGTCGTATTCGATGGCGGCCACACGGCCGGGGATATCGAATTTATCCCGTTTAAAATCTATTATACGCAGTCGGCGTTTCTCTCCGCCGCCCCGATGACGCACGGTTATTTTACCGCGGAAATTACGGCCGGCCTGCTTTTTCTTGGGCAGGAGCAGCGATTTCTCCGGCTTGTCCTTGGTTATCTCGTCGAAGGTATAGCCGCTCATGCCCCGTCGGCCCGGGGATGTCGGACGATAATTTTTTAATGGCACTCAGCTTCCCCCTTCATGCTATACACCTTCAAAGAACTCTATCTTGTCGCCCGGCTGGAGGGTGACGATTGCTTTTTTCCAGGGTTGCGTCTGCACCTGCCGCCTTCCTATCCGGCGCGTCTTGGCCTTCATGGTAACGATGTTAACTCCGGTTACCTTTACCTTAAAAGCCTTTTCTACAGCCTGCTTAATCATCGGCTTGTTGGCCCCGCCAGCTATCTCGAAGGCGTATTTATTGAGCGCCTGGAGTTCCGTGTTTTTTTCAGTTACCAGCGGACGGCGAAGCACCTCGTACAGATGCATTATCTCCCCCTTGCTTTAACCCGTTGCCCCATAATTTTTCCGCTACGTGTACCGCAGCTTCGGTCATCAGCAGCGTTTTATGGGAAAGAATATCTATTATATTCAGCACGTTAGCCGGCATCGTTTTAACATCCGGTAAATTGCGGGCCGATTTTATCACGTTCTCCTCCGGTTCATGGGTGACAATGAGAGCGGAAGAGTCTACTCCGAGAGCCGTCAGAACTTCGGCCATCTTTTTGGTTTTCGGCTCGTTAAAATCAAATTTGTCTAGGACTTTCAATTCGCCATCGTCAGCCTTGGCGGAAAGGACGCACCTGATGGCAAGACGGCGCATTTTACGGGGCACCTGCTGGCGGTAGTCCCTCGGGTGCGGTCCGAAGGTGATGCCTCCGCCGCGGCGTAACGGCGATTTTTTACTTCCCGCGCGGGCGTAGCCGGTACCCTTCTGGCGGTACAGCTTGCGGGTACTGCCGTGAACGTTGCCTCGGGTCTTCGTTGAAGATGTTCCCTGCCGGGCGTTGGCCTGCAGGCCCACCATTACCTGGTGCACCACCGCTTCGTTAAACGGTATGGCAAAGACCGCGTCGCTCACTTCAATCTGCCGGATTTCTTTTCCGGAAAGGTCGTAAACTGGAACCTGCACCTTACTTCTTCCCCCTCCTGGATTTGCGTATCAACAACAGGCTATTTACCGCTCCGGGTACGGCTCCCTTGACCAGCATCAGGTTGCGGGCCGGGTCTGCCTGCATTACCTCAAGGTTGCTGGCGGTTACCCGCCGGTTTCCCATGTGCCCGGACATACGCATTCCTTTATAGACCCGCCCGGGCGTGGTGGTAGAGCCGATTGAGCCGGGAGCACGGTGGCGGTCGGATTGGCCGTGAGTCTTGGGGCCGCCTTTAAAGTGATGGCGTTTTACCGTGCCGGCGAAACCCTTGCCCCTGGAAGTGCCGGTAATATCGATGATGTCTCCCACTTTAAACAGGCTGACGTCAACCTTCTGGCCGACTTCAACCGGCTGGCTCTCGTCAAGTCGGAATTCCCGTAGATACCTGAATTTCGTCGTTTCTTTTTCCTTGGCTTTGCCGCGCTTGCCGGACTTAACTTTTTTCACTTCGCTGAAACCGAGCTGGGCGCCGTTGTACCCTTCTCTTTCCACAGTCTTTACCTGCATGACAGTACAGGGGCCTGCCTCGATGGCGGTTACCGCCTCGGCCTTGTCGCCCTCTACGAATACCTGGGTCATTCCCAGCTTCTTGCCTATAATTCCTTCAGTCATAATTTCACCAGTGCCACGGTTTTTACAGCTTGATGTCTATTTCCACTCCCGAGGGCAGGTTAAGCTTGGTCAGGGCATCAATCGTCTTGGAGGTAGTCTCGACAATATCGATGAGGCGCTTGTGCGTGCGAATTTCAAACTGCTCCTGAGAGTCCTTGTCGATAAAAGGGGAGCGGATAACGCTGAATTTCTGGGTGCGTGTGGGCAACGGTACCGGCCCGACGGCCACAGCACCGGTGCTTTCCACCGCTTCCAGAATCTGCCGCGCTGACTGGTCGACCACTTTATGGTCGAACCCCTTGAGTTTGATGCGTATTTTCTGTTTAGCCATATTTCCTGCCTACAGTTTTTTCCACAATTTCGTCTTTGATTTCTGCCGGTACCTGCTCGTAGCTATGAAATTCCAGGGAGTGCGTCGCCCTACCCTGGGTCAACGACCGCAGCCTCGTGGCGTAGCCGAAAGACTCGGCCATGGGTATCAGGCAGTGGATAACGTACATTTCATCCTGCGTATCTATCTTAACGATGTGTCCCCTCCTGGAGTTAAGGTCGCTGATAATATCGCCGAGGAATTGCTCTGGCGCCACGACTTCCAGGCTCATAATAGGCTCCAGGAGGACGGGCTTCGCCTTCTTAACGCCGTCTCTCAGTGCTATCGAGCCGGCCATTTTGAAGGCCAGCTCCGAGGAGTCAACCTCGTGGTAGCTGCCGTCGTAGATGGTGGCCTTGATATCGACCACCGGATAACCGGCGAGCACGCCAGTCTCCATGGCTTCTTTAATGCCTGTCTGAACCGGCGGAATAAACTGCCTGGGTATGATACCGCCTTTTACGGCATCGACGAACTCAAAGCCTCTGCCGCGTTCCAGCGGTTCAAGCTCAACATTAACGTGTCCGTACTGGCCGTGGCCGCCACTCTGGCGGATGAATTTGCCTTCCACTTTCACCGGTACGGTAATCGTCTCTTTATAGGCGACACGCGGTCGGCCTACTTTTACGCCCACCCTGAACTCGCTGATGAGACGGCTTACGATTACTTCGAGGTGAAGCTCGCCCATGCCCGAGATAACGGTCTGCCCCGTTTCCTCGTTATAAACCACTTTAAAAGTCGGGTCCTCCTCGGTCAGTTTCTGCAGGGCGTCGCCCAGCTTGTCCTGGTCGATTCTGGTCTTGGGCTCGATGGCGACGGATATCACCGGCTCGGGGAATTTTATCGATTCCAGGATTATCGCCTTGGAGGAGTCGCAGAGGGTATCGCCGGTGAATGTGTTTTTCAGGCCCAGCGTGGCGACAATCGCCCCCGTATCCGCGATGTCGACATCCTCACGGTGGTTGGCATGCATCAATAAAAGACGGCCGATGCGTTCCGGCCGTCCCCTGGTGGGGTTATATACGTGTGCTCCCACCTTAACCTTACCCGAATAGACTCTAAAATAGACCAGCCTGCCTACAAACGGGTCGGTGACAACTTTGAAAGCCAAGGCGGAGAAGGGAGCTTCGTCGCTGGCCTCACGGATGCTCTTCTCACCCGTCTTGGTATTCGTACCTTCTACGGGAGGTACTTCAAGGGGGGAGGGGAGATAATCAGCGATGGCATCCATCAGGGGCTGAATACCCATATTCTTCAGGGCGCTACCGCAAATAACGGGCACCCCTTCGTTTTTCAGGGTTACCCGTCTCAGAGCTTGCTTTAATTCATCGGGTTTAACCTCATCACCCTCAATAAAGGCTATCATCATCACATCGTCATGTTCGGCCAGTTTGGCTATCAATGTCTGTCTTAACTCGGTAATTCTGCTTTTTTCAGAATCCGGTAAAGGTATCTCTTCGGGCCCTCTGTCAGGGTCGGTATTGAAACGCCAGGCCTTATTTTCGACGAGGTCGATAACGTCCCGGAAATTATCTTCAGAACCCAGGGGGAGCTGTATCGCCAGAGGCGTCGCCCCAAGTCGCGTTTCAATCATGGAGAGAGTCCGGGTAAAATTGGCGCCGATGCGGTCCATCTTGTTGATAAAGCATATCCTGGGCACTTTATAACTGTTAGCCTGCCGCCAGACGGTTTCCGACTGCGCCTCGACACCGGCAACAGCATCAAACACAACCACTCCTCCGTCAAGTACCCTGAGGCTACGTTCTACCTCGGCGGTAAAGTCCACGTGCCCCGGCGTGTCGATAATATTGATGCGGTACTCGCTCCAGTAGCAGGTCGTCGCAGCCGCCGTGATGGTAATGCCGCGTTCCCTTTCCTGCGCCATCCAGTCCATGACAGCGGTGCCTTCGTGCACCTCGCCGATTTTATAGGTACGCCCGGTATAATAGAGTATCCTCTCGGTGACGGTGGTCTTACCGGCATCGATGTGGGCGATTATGCCTATATTCCGGATATCCTCTAGTGGGAAACTCCTGGGCAATCTCTCCTCCCCCGCTTTTACTGGTTTTTTCACTTTAATACTGCTATTACTCAAAAATCCCCTTACCATCTGTAGTGAGCAAAGGCCCGGTTGGCCTCGGCCATTCTGTGAGTATCTTCACGTTTCTTAATTGTCGCTCCCTGTCCCTTGAAGGCTTCGGAGAGCTCGTCGGCCAGTTTCTCCATCATCGCCTTGCCTTTTCGGGACCGGGCGGAGTTCACCAGCCATGTCAGGGCCAGGAAGAGTCCGCGGTCGGGCTGGACTTCCACCGGTACCTGGTAGGTAGCGCCGCCGACACGCCTCGGCTTGACCTGAAGAAGTGGAGTGGCGTTTCTTACCGCCTGTTCCAGTGCCTCCACCGGGTCTTTGGAGACCTGCTGCCCGAGTTTTTCGAGAGCGCCGTAGACTATTTTCTCAGCCGTTCTCTTCTTACCGCATAGCATGATTTTAGTAATCAACCGGGATACGGTGGCGCTGCGATATTTCGCATCCGGACTGACTTCTCTTTTTACCGCTCTAGCTCTTCTCGGCATGGTATCCCCTCGGACTAAGTAGTCTCGGCCCTTTCTTTAGCTCTTTTGGCGCCGTACTTGCTACGGCCTCGCTTGCGATTACTGACGCCGGTAGTATCCAGTGCCCCCCGGATGATATGGTAACGGACACCGGGCAGGTCTTTAACGCGGCCGCCGCGAATCAGTACTACCGAGTGTTCCTGCAACTCGTGCCCTTCACCGGGTATATAGGCGGTGACTTCCATATGGTTGGTCAACCGAACCCTGGCTATTTTACGCAGGGCGGAATTGGGCTTCTTGGGTGTAGTCGTCTTTACCTGTACGCAGACGCCCCGTTTCTGCGGGCAACTCTTACCCATCTGTACCCGGTTCTTCAGGGCATTATAGGCGTACCCCAGCGCCGGCGTCTTGTCCTTCTTGAAGGCCTTCTTGCGCCCCTTGCGAACCAGCTGATTTATTGTTGGCATCGTCTTCTTCCTATCCCCCTACAATTACAATGGATGAGCCGTAGCCCATCCATTCTAGAATTCTAGCGTTAGACCGAGGTATTATTGCCCGGGCTATCTGCTATTACTGAATTCTGAGCACTAAATATTAAATTTAGCATAAAATGGTACTATATGTCAACATCCTTATAAAGGGGTTTTGTTTGCATTTAGTTGCAGGAGGGATTAGAGAATGGGTAATTATCAATTGATGGGGATTTTATATGGAATAGGAGCGGTAGTATTTCTAATGCTTTGGTTGTTGTTTCACATTATCAAGAATAAGAGAAATAACCCAAATAAGCATAAAAATGACTGAAAATATGGCTAATATGGTTGTATTCGTGAATATTGCTAACAAAGCAGTAACGACTATCCAAAGCCCAATAAGTAGCCTTGTCCTGATAGTTGCTTTCATTTGTAACGAATTATATCATAGGAACAACCAAAAGCAAATAAAACCTATAAAGGAATCTATGAATAAATTAGCTTTAATCAGAATAATTATATTGATATTTGCGTCAGATTGGTGGATATTGGCGGTGTTATTGCATGCCGGGGTAAGTAGAGGTAAAATGACATAAATGAAAAAATTAAAAGTAGAGCTCGGCAGGTACAGCTACGAGATACGCGTGGGGAGCGGATTACTGGCGCGGATAGGACTATGGCTGAAGGAGAGGGGTTTTTCCGGCAAGACAGTCATTATCACCGATACCACTATTGAAGGCCTTTACGTTGATGATCTCGAACGGGGTCTTGCCAATACGGGATTCGATGTTACCATCCTGAAAGTGCCGACAGGCGAAGAGAACAAGACTCTGGAAACCGCCGGCAGGCTATATGACGACCTGACAGAGGCTTACGCGGAAAGGAGTACTCCTGTCTTGGCTTTGGGGGGTGGGGTAATTGGCGACCTGGCCGGTTTCGTGGCGGCGACCTATATGCGCGGGGTGCCGCTGGTACAGGTGCCGACCACCCTGCTGGCGCAGGTGGATAGCAGCATCGGCGGTAAAACGGCCGTGGACCACGGCCAGTTGAAGAATATCATCGGTGTATTTTATCAGCCGATAATGGTCGTGGCCGATATCGACACGTTGCCGACATTGCCGGAAATCGAGCTGGCCAACGGGCTGGCCGAGGTCATCAAGAGTGCCGCTATCGGTAACAGGAATCTTTTTAATTTTCTTGATATCAACATGAATAAAGCCCTGGAGTACCACCCCTCGGTGCTGGAGACTATCGTTGTGGAGACGGCCAGGATTAAAGCCGGAATAGTGGAGAAAGACGAAAGAGAGGCAGGCCTGAGGGTTATCCTTAATTACGGTCATACCATAGGCCACGCCCTGGAAGCGGTCTCCGGTTTCCGGCTAAAACACGGCCAGGCTGTGGCTATCGGTATGATGGTGGAAGCTGAAATATCCAGCCGGATGGGCATACTCGACGGGAGTGAGGTAGCCAAACTGGAGGGTATTATCGGGAAAGCCGGGTTGCCCACCGAGGTGCCGGATACCGATAAAGGAGCAATAATGGAGGCCATGCGGCACGATAAAAAGGTGTTGCAGGATAAGGTAAGATTCGTCCTGTTGAGGGCCATCGGGAATGCCTTTGTCAGTGACGAGGTAGACCCTTCTCTGGTGGAGGAGGTGCTGGTTGGCCGGGGGTAGACCTTTGATATGTGCCGCCGTCATAAACAGCGACATCGATGCTGTAAAAAGAGTCGAGTCGATGGTTGGCCTTTTTGAGTTACGCATCGACCTTGTCGGCAGCGGCTGGCGGGATATAGCTAAACATCTGAAAAAGCCGTGGTTGGCTTGCAATCGGCGGGCTGATGAGGGGGGAGGCTGGAAAGGCGGCGAGTCGGAGAGAATAGCAGCGCTTCTCGACGCTGTGGAACTGGGGGCCGGTATTATAGATATTGAACTTACCGCGCCGGGAGTTGATAGAGTAGTCAGGGATATTAAGGGCCGGGCCGAGTGCCTGATTTCCTATCATAATATCAAGGAAACGCCGCCTCTGGAGAAGATGCGTGAGATTATTAAAAAGCAGATAGCCGCCGGCGCCGATATCTGCAAGGTAGTGACTACCGCCCGCAATCTGGCGGATAATATCGCTGTTTTGCAGCTTATATCCGGTTTTCCGGAGACAAAAGTGGTCTCATTCGCCATGGGTGCGGCGGGGCAAATATCCCGGGTCCTCTGCACGCTGATCGGCGGTTATTTCACCTATGCCTCGATTGAACAAGGGCGTGAGTCCGCCGCCGGGCAGATAACAGTTGATGACTTGAAAATACTTTATAATATGCTTGGAGATGGCTAAAAAAGAAATTACCGGTAAAACCAGAATTTGCGCGCTTATCGGCGACCCCGTCGAGCATACCATGTCGCCGGTGATGCACAATGCCGCCTTTAAAAAAATGAAGTTGGACTACATCTACATTCCGTTCCGGGTGGCCCCGGAACAGCTGGCTGAGGCCGTCGCCGGCCTGCGGGCACTGAACGTAAGCGGATTTAACGTCACGATACCCCACAAGGTATCGATTATACCCCTGCTGGACGGCCTCGACCCCCTGGCCGAGAAAATCGGCGCGGTGAATACCGTGGTGAATAGAGACGGCGAACTGAGGGGTTATAACACCGATGCCGAAGGATTTCTCCGGGCGTTGCAGGAGGGCGGGGTTGAGCCGGGGGGCAAAAATATCGTCGTTCTGGGTGCCGGCGGCGCATCGAGGGCGATTACTTACCTCCTTGCGGAAAAAAATGCTACTCTGACTATCCTCAACCGGCAACTGGAGCTTGACTGGGCGGAAGTCATCGCCGAGATTATTAAAGAGGATTTCGGCAGGTTGGTGCGTGTTCTGGAACTTTGTGACAAGTATCTGGCCGAAGCCCTGGAAAAAGCGGATGTCCTCGTTAACGCTACCAGCGTGGGGATGAGTCCCGCTGATGATGAGAGCCCGGTTCCTGCCGCATTACTTAAACAAAATCTGGTTGTTTTCGACGTTGTCTATAATCCCATTGTCACCAGGTTACTCAGGGAAGCTGAGGCCGCCGGTGCTCAAACGATTAGTGGAATCGATATGCTTGCCTGGCAGGGTGCCTTGGCTTTCGAGCAGTGGACGGGGCATACGGCTCCAATTGCTTTGATGCGGAAAGAAGCTATAAAAATACTGGAGAAACATGAAGACTAGCATCGCCCTGATAGGTTTCATGGGGACGGGGAAAACGGTGGCGGGTAAGCTGCTGGCCGAAAAACTGGGTAAGGAGTTCATTGAGCTGGATGCGGTAATTGAGAAGAAAGCCGGGAAGTCCATTCCTGAAATTTTTCGCGAAAACGGCGAGATTAGCTTCAGGGAGCTTGAAATCGAGGCGACCCGGGAGGTCGCGAATAAAAAAAATGCCGTTATCGCTTGCGGTGGCGGTGTCGTTCTTAATAAAATAAACATTGACCGGCTAAGGAAAGAGTGTATTGTCATCTGCCTGACGGCATCGCCGCAGGTAATTATAAAACGTACATCGGGAGATGAAGATGAAAGGCCGCTGCTCGATGTGTCTGACCGGGCGAGTCAAGTCGAGGAGCTTATAAAATTCCGCAGACCTTACTATGAGCGGTCGGCCGATATTACGGTAAATACTACCAGAATGAGCATCGATATGGTAGTCAAGAAAATCATAGGGAAAATCAAAGATAATGAGAGTTAGCATTAAGAAAAGTGAAATAAAAGGGAATGTAGTCGTCCCTTCTTCAAAGAGCATGACCATACGGGCGTTGATGTGCGCTGCTCTGAGCCGGGGAAATAGTGAGATTGTTAATCCGCTGGTCAGCGACGATACCAGTGCTGCCGCCGATGCCCTGAGTAAAATCGGCATTAATATCCGCAAAGAAAAAGATAAGTGGCTGGTCACCGGGGGGACTATACGGGTACCGACCGAAGCCCTGTTCTGCGGCGAATCGGCGACAACACTGCGGTTTATGACCGCTATATGTTCGCTTATTGCCGGCAAACACACGCTTACCGGCGGCCCGTCGCTTTCCAAAAGACCGGTAAAGTCTCTGGTCGAGGCGTTAAAAAAGCTGGGGATAAAGGGCTCGCTGGAAGGCAAAACGACGCCTCCGGTAACCATCCAGGGCGGTAACTTCGAGGGAGGAATGACGGATTTGCCGGGTAATATTAGTTCGCAATTTATCTCGGCCCTTCTCCTCATCGCTCCCTTCGCTAAAAAAGAAACGAAAATAGGGCTGACTACTCCCATGACATCAAAGTCTTACGTTCTGATGACGCTCTGGTGTCAGAAAAAATTCGGGATAAATGTCCGGACCGAGTTCGATAAATTCGTCGTGCGCCGACAGGCCTATAAGCCGACGC
Organism: uncultured Dehalococcoidaceae bacterium; assembly: GCA_964500415.1. Lineage (GTDB taxonomy): Bacteria > Chloroflexota > Dehalococcoidia > Dehalococcoidales > RBG-16-60-22 > JAFGPF01. The sequence goes on from CAZCOB010000006.1 coordinate 45,321, forward strand.
GGTTGGAAATCGAAGGTGATTGGTCATCGGCTTCTTATTATCTGGCGATGGGGGCGGTTTCCGGAGAGGTGACGGTAGATAATCTGAGCACTTCTAGCCTTCAGGGCGACCGCGTGTTGATGGACTTCCTGCGTAGCATGGGCGCTAAGGTAAGGGTAGCCGGGAATTCCATCACCGTGAGCGCGGGTAGCCTGCGGGCAATAACCGCCGACCTTTCCGATTGTATTGACCTTTTGCCGACTCTGGCGGTGCTGGCAGCTCTGGCTGAAGGCACCAGTGTATTTACCGGTATAGAGCGTGCCCGCATTAAAGAGTCGAACCGGGTAGTCGCTATTAAAGAAGGCCTGGAGAGGATAGGCGTTACCGTAACCGAAGATAGAGACAGGCTTGCTATTGCCGGCTTGAAGACCCAGAAGCCGAAGACAGATGAGGAGGAAGAAGAGGAAAAAGATAAAGAGAAAGAGGGCGAAGCCGGGGACAAGGCTGAAGAGGAGAAAGAGCCCGTTATCGTTGATAGTCACAGCGACCACCGGATTGCCATGGCTTTCAGCGTGCTCGGCGCTGCCCTTGGCGGTATTATTGTCGAAGGGGCCGAATGTGTCGCCAAGACGTTTCCGAATTTCTGGGAAACTTTGAAAAACGCAGGTGGAGAATTGGAGATAGATGCAAAATAGTATCGGCAGATTGTTTTCCGTAACCAGCTTCGGCGAAAGCCACGGTAAATGTATGGGAGTCGTCGTCGATGGCTGCCCCGCCGGTCTGCCCCTGACCGGGGCGGACATACAGAAAGAGGTGGACAGGCGCCGCGCCGGCGAGGGCGCCGCGTCAACCACCCGGCGGGAGAAGGACAAAGTGGAGATTCTGGCCGGGGTCAGTGATGGCTGCACTACCGGCGCCCCCGTTTGCCTGCTGATAAGGAACGAGGATATTGACGATACCGATTATGAGAACATCAGGTTCAGGTTGCGGCCGGGCCATGCCGACTACACCGCGTATATGAAATACGGCGGTTTCAACGACTGGCGCGGCGGGGGCAGGTTTTCCGGGCGGATTACCGCCACCTTCGTCATGGCGGGAGCGGTTGCCAGAAAGCTCCTCGACCTTATTGGCGTTGAAATTATTGCCCATACGGTGGAAATCGGCGGCATCGGCATAAAGCCGGTATCGTTTGATGAAATCAGGAAAATGGCCGGGGCCGACCCCCTGTACTGTGCCGACCCCGCCGCCTCAAAGAAGATGGCGGAGCTTATTGGCAAAACGAAGCAGGCAGGCGACAGCCTCGGGGGGATTATCGAGGGTATTGCCCTGAATGTGCCGGTCGGCCTGGGAGAGCCGGTCTTCGATAACCTTGACGGGGATTTAGCCAAAGCGTTGCTGGCTATACCGGCTGTAAAGGGAGTAGAGTTCGGTGCCGGGTTTGCGGCAGCTCGTAAAAAGGGTTCGCAAAATAACGACCCGTTTTCCGTCCAGGGAGATAAAATAGTGACGACGACCAATAACGCCGGCGGGATTCTCGGTGGAATCAGCAACGGCATGCCTGTAATCGTCAGGGTGGCCGTAAAGCCGACTTCCTCCATCGCCGGGGAGCAGGAGACGGTAGAAATAATAAAAATGGAAAGGGCGACTCTGAAAATCGGAGGCAGGCATGATGTCTGCATCGTCCCCAGGGCGGTGCCGGTGGTTGAAGCCATGATGGCGGTAACGCTCTGCGATTTCGCCATAAGGGCAGGTCTGATTCCGAGGGTGATAAAATGAGCCTTGATGATTTACGAAAAAAGATTGATGAAATAGACTCCCGTCTCGTCGAGCTTATCAGCGAGCGGATAAGAATAGCCGAGGAAATCGGCCGGGGTAAGAAAGAGGATAGCCGCCTTATCGAGGACCGGGAAAGAGAGCTTAAAGTCCTGCGTAATGTCCGGAGCATGGCGCGGGATAAGAGAATAAGCCCCAGCGATATGGAGAATATATACCGCAGCATCATCGATGCCTGCCGGAAAATCCAGGGCGTTGCCGTGGCTTACCAGGGAGAGCCGGGCGCATACACGGAGGAGGCCGCCATCCGCTTCTTCGGCAAATCTACCAAGGGCGTGCCTTACGAAAGCCTCGATGAGGTATTTGAAGCGGTGGAAAACGGCGACGTGCCTTTCGCCATGGTTCCCGTCGAGAACTCTCTGGAGGGAAGCATCACCCGGGCGTACGACCTCCTGCCGGACTCGCCCCTGATGGTCTGTGGCGAGGCGGAGCTGCGTATCAGCCACTGCTTGATAGCCGTCGCAGGGGCTACTCTGGACACGATAAAAACGGTTTATTCCCACCCGCAGGCGCTCGGCCAGTGCCGTAATTTTTTAAACCACCTCAACTGCGAGCTTGTTCCGGCATCGGACACGGCGGGCAGCGTCAAAATAATAAAGGAGCATGGTCTGACGGATAGCGCCGCCGTTGCCAGCGCCAGGGCCGCCGAGATTTACGGCATGAAGATAATCGCGCGGGAAATAGAGGACAACCCGCACAATTTTACCCGGTTCTTTGTTCTGTCTAAAGAAGATTCCCCGCCCACGGGCAACGACAAGACGTCCATCGTCTTTTCCCTCAAACATAAGCCGGGGGCGCTTTACGACTGCCTCCGTGAGTTCGCTTCCCGGGAGATAAACCTGACCAAGCTGGAGTCCCGTCCGACACGCCACCAGCCCTGGGAGTATAACTTCTATATGGACTTCTCCGGTCACCGCGAAGAGAAGGACATCGGCGAGGCTCTAAAGGCGCTGGAAGAGCACGCGGTGTTCGTGAGAATTTTGGGGTCGTATCCTAAGGCTAGGTAGTGACACGAAATATATTATTCCTTGACCTCGTAAGAATTAGGATAAATTCAATCTCGATTTGTTACATGTAACCTTTTTATCTTAAATCACCACTATATAGTGTAATACCTAAAGCAGGAGTGTCTTTGGACAAGAGACCTGATATCGAACTGGTTGAATTGGCGCGTCGGGGCGACAAGGACGCCTTCGGCGTACTCGCGCAGCGGTATCACATTCCGATGCAAAGGTTCGCGATGCGGCTGGCCCCGGAGGAGGAAAGCGCGCAGGAGCTAGCACAGGAGGCAATGGTTCAGGCATATCTCTCCCTCGGCAACTTACGCAATCCGGCGCGGTTCAAGAGCTGGCTCTACGGCATTATGTTGAATGTTTACCGGAGTCGTTTACGCGACCATAAGATAGCCTTTTTCTCTTTAGAAGCGATTATGGAAGGTCTGCATTTTTTCCCTGCCCCTTTTTACAGCCCGGTTTTAACACCGGAGAAGATTGCTGAAGAAAGGGAGCAATATCAAACCGTACTGACGGCGGTCAATTCACTCTCTCCCGCCTACAGGGATATCCTTCTATTATTCTATTACGCTCAATTGAGTTTACAGGAAATTGTGACGATGATAAATATTCCGGCAGGCACGGTCAAGGTACGCCTGCACCGCGCCCGTCAGCGACTCAAGGCAGTATTGTTGGAACATTACCCGGAAATAGTTCCGAAGGAAAAAAGGAGGAAAGCAATGGTCAGGGTTACTATCGCTGATGTGATTAAGGTAGAACGAAAAGAAGGGCAGGTGCCGATAACACCTTATTCTACAACACCTTATGTTGTCGTACTTTATGATGAAGCCGGTAGGCGCCTGCTGCCGATTTGGATAGGTCCCCACGAAGGACAATGTATCGCCATGGGCTTAAGTGATTTTGCCATGCCGAGGCCGATGACATACAATTTTTTCTCCAGCCTTCTTCAGGGTATCAATGCCCGGCTGGAAGAGGTACGTGTTGTAGCGCTGAAAGAAGACACCTTCTATGCGGTGGTTAAAATGCGCTGCGGTAAAAAGACAAGTGAGGTTGATGCGCGCCCGAGTGATGCCATCGCACTCGCGGTACTCAACGATGTTCCTATCTTTGTCGCCGAAGATGTACTTGATACCGGGTTAACTGTTCCAGATAGCGTCAAAGATTCACCGAACCGTAAAGGACTGGAAAAAATCATCAGTAGTATAAGAGAATGGCAGCGTAAAGATGAAACCGAGGCGAGACAACGTAGTAAACAATATCATGAGAGGTCTCAAGAGGATATTACCAAAGAAAATGAGGCAGCTATAGACGTGCTTTTTGGGAAATAGACAAAAAATTTATGGGCAAGTACTCTAATCGGGCTACTTGTCATACATGGGAACGATTATTCCTCCGGTTCGTAGGATTTAAAGATAAAATCGATATCTTCCTGTAATGCGGCCAGTTTCTCTTTGGGGAAAAGCTTTTCGGCAACGTCTATCATGAGCTTCGTCTCGCCCCTGGCAGAGCCGACCATATGCACGCGCAGGCACTCTTTTCCCGGCTTATCTTTGACGTTGAACGTCAATGTGCCGCGGGAAACAAATGACGCCGATTCGTCCGGAAGGGTATAGGTCTCTATCTTATCCTCGCCTAGGCTGGCTCCCTGCTTAAGTGTAAAGTCTCTTATCTCAGCATAGAGCAGTTCGGGGTTGACTTCTATATAGGTTTTTCTGATTTGTAACATGTTTTACATCTCCTTGTTCAAACCTACCAGGAATTCGGCGTTGTTCTTGGACTTGCGCATGCGCTCCAGCACCCGCTCCGTCGCCTCGGCGAAGTTATTGGGGTCGGAGGCGATTATCCCCACCATGCGTCGCAGGAGCCATACCTGCTTTAACGTCTCTTCGCCCAGCAGCAGTTCCTCGCGCCGGGTGCCGCTGCGGGGGATATCCATGGCCGGGAAGATGCGTCGTTCCGAAAGCCTCCGGTCGAGGTGAAGCTCCATGTTACCGGTGCCCTTGAATTCCTCATAAATAAGGTCGTCCATGCGACTGCCCGTATCGATGAGGCAGGTGGCGATGATGGTAAGGCTGCCGCCTTCGGCGGTGTTGCGGGCGGCGCCGAAAAAGCGCTTGGCGGGGTGCAGGGCGGCGGGGTCGATGCCGCCGGACAGGGTACGGCCGCTGGAAGGCATGGCCAGGTTATAGGCGCGGGTCAGGCGTGTAACGCCATCCAGGAGAATGACCACGTCCTTGCCGCTTTCCACCAATCGTTTGGCTCTTTCCAGCGCCAGTTCCGCCACGCGTGTCTGGTTCTCTACCATTTCGTCGAAAGTGGCGGCGATTACCTCGCCGCTGACCGAGCGCCTCATATCGGTAACCTCTTCCGGGCGCTCGCCGATGAGACATACCATCAGGTGAATATCTTCGTAGCTCTTGGTGATGGCACTGGCAATCGATTTTAATAAAAGCGTTTTACCGGCCTTGGGCGGCGATACTACTAGGCCGCGCTGACCGCGTCCGATGGGGGCGATTAAGTTAAGAAGACGGGAAGAGAGGTCGGAGGGGTCGTACTCAAGGTTGATGAGACGGTCCGGGAAGGTGGGGGTGAGCGACCCGAAAGGTTGTCGGGTTCTAACAATCTCGGGGTCGATATTATTGATAGCTACTACCTGGAGCAGACTGAAATATTTTTCGTTACTTTTCGGAGGCCTGCCCTGTCCGGTAACCATGTCCCCGTTACGCAGGCCGAAGCGACGAATTTGTGATGGTGAGATATATACGTCTGTCTGGCTGGGCAACATCGTTTCTTGCCTGAGGAAGCCATAGCCGTCACTCATAATTTCCAGTATGCCGCTACAGAAGATATTGCCCTGCTCCTCGGTGTGCGTTTCCAGCAGGCGCATGATGATGTCATTCTTCTTCAGAGTGGCCGGGCTGGAAATGCCTTTTCCCTTGGCCATTTCCACCAGTTCGTCCTTGCTCTTGCTTTCAAGTTCCGTAATATTCATAATTCCACCTCACTCTCATCCCGTCTCCCGGACAGGAAGGGGTATTGTTACCTTTCTTGTTTTATTTATTGGCAACGCTTTCCCAGTCGGCCAGGAAGCGTTTGATGCCGGTATCGGTCATCGGGTGTTGTATCATCAGCATCAGTACTTTATAAGGAACCGTAGCAATATCCGCGCCTATCAGAGCGGCCCGGGTAAAGTGCAGCGGGTGCCTGATACTGGCGGCGATTACCTGGGTATCCAGCTCGGGGTAGTTATCGAGTATGGCCCGGACATCCTCGACCACCTGCATACCGTCATGGCCGGCATCGTCCAGCCGGCCGATGAATATGCTGACGTAGGTTGCCCCGGCTACCGCCCCGAGGAGCGCCTGGTTTGCCGAGAAACACAGGGTCATATTTACCTTGATATTCTCCTTGTTCAGTGCCGAAGTTGCCCGGAGGCCTTCGGCCGTGATTGGTATCTTAATGTTAACGTTGGGTGCCCACGCCGCCTTGGTACGGGCCTCGGCTATCATAGAATCGGCGTCTTCCGATAGTACTTCCGCTGAAACGGGGCCGCTAACTATAGAGCAGATTTTTTTGGTCACGGTTTCGTAGTCGGATGTTGCCTCTTTGGATAGTAATGAAGGATTGGTGGTTACCCCGCTGATAATACCCAGCCGGGCGGCCTGCCTGATTTCTTCGACATTGGCGGTATCCAGAAAGATACGCATTCGCTTCTCCTCCTCAATTAGGTTGAAAGGGGTAGCGGGGGTTGAGCTCCTTCACGCAGTATATCTTTAGCCACCCCGACAAAGTCGCGGAAGAGGGGGTGGGGGCGACCGGGACGGGAAAGGAATTCGGGGTGGAACTGGCAGCTTACCATCCAGGGGTGCTCGGCCAGTTCACAGACCTCGACCAGGCTATCGTCGGGGGAAACGCCGCTGTAAATCATTCCGGCTTTATACAACGGCTCACGGAATTCATTGTTAAATTCAAAGCGGTGCCGATGGCGTTCCTGCACCAGGGGTCGGCCGTAAGCTCTGGCGGCAAGGGTGCCATCCAGGAGCTTACACGGGTAATTACCCAGCCGCATCGTGGCTCCCTTGTCTTTTATCTGCTTTTGTTCAGGCAGAAGGTCGATGACCGGGTAAGGGGTGGATGGGTTAAATTCGGTTGAGTTAGGCCCGGCCGAGTTGAAAACATGGCGGGCAAACTCAATCACCATAACATGCAGTCCCAGGCACAATCCCAGGTAAGGAATTTTGTTCTCGCGGGCATATTTGGCTGCCTTTATCTTGCCCTCGATGCCCCTGTCGCCGAAACCGCCGGGGACGATGATGCCCTGGGCGGTACGCAACAAATTATCGGCGCCGTCCCTGTCAAGCTCCTCGGAGTGAACCCAGATTAGATTGAGTTCTTTATCATTATGGAGGGCGGCGTGGTAGAGTGCCTCGCGTACGGAGAAGTAAGCATCGTTAAGTTCGACGTATTTACCGACCAGGGCGATATTTACCGGCTCGTGCGGTATCTTGATACGTTCTACAAGCCCCCGCCACTCCCGCAAGTCGGCAGGGTGTGCCTTGATGCCGAGCCTCTCCACAACCAACTGTCCCAGTCCGCATTCTTCCAGCATCAGGGGTATTTCATATATCGTCTCCACGGTGGGTAAAGGAATAACCGCCTGCTTTTCCACGTCGCAGAACAGCGATATCTTATCGCGGATTCCTTCCGATATTTCATAATCGCTGCGGCAGATAATAACATCGGGCTGGATACCGATACGCCGCAACTCGTTGACGCTGTGCTGGGTAGGCTTGGTCTTTAGTTCTCCGGTAGAGTTGAGGTAGGGGAGAAAAGTGACGTGTATATAGAGGACGTTATTCCTGCCGACATCGTTACGCATCTGCCGGATAGCCTCCAGGAACGGCTGCCCCTCGATATCGCCCACGGTACCGCCCACTTCGATGAGAACCACGTCGGCTGCGGAATTATCGGCCAGTTGCTTGAATTTGTCCTTAATCTCGGTCGTCAGGTGAGGCACAATCTGGATGGTGCCGCCCAGGAAGTCACCGTGCCTTTCTTTGGCGATGATGGTGCTATAGATTTGCCCCGAGGTGACGTTGGAGTCCGCCGTGAACTCGGCATCGATGAAGCGCTCGTAGTTGCCCAGGTCGAGGTCAGTCTCCGCCCCGTCTTTGGTGACGAATACCTCGCCGTGTTGATAAGGCGACATCGTGCCGGGGTCAACGTTCAGGTAGGGGTCGAGCTTCTGGACAGCTACGGTGACCTGGCGGCTCTTCAGGATGGTGCCGATTGAGGCGACGGTGATGCCTTTTCCTACGGAACTTACCACGCCTCCGGTTACAAAGATATACTTCGGCATATACGAGTACCAAACTCCAAAATACCTGGAAAATATCCAGTCTTATCTCAGGGAGTCTATTAAGGAGCTAAAACGGGAATTGTACACAGTGCCTCGCGAATAAATTATTGCACTATTTTCAATGGAAACAGGAAAAGACTGTTAAACAAGTGGGGGTTTCTTTTTATTATAGGAATGCGTTTCTGCTTTGTCAAGTGGTTGGCGACTATTTGGTAATATAGTCGTCCGCACGTCCAATTGACACTCTCATACCGCCATTGTAGACTATGTACGGTGTTCAATTTCCCCTTCAGGAGAGAGTGTAGATGAGTTTCTTAAGTCAGACCGACCCGGAAATATCCCGTATCCTGGATGCGGATAAACAGCGGCAGAGGGAGACGGTAAATCTCATTGCTTCCGAAAACTATACCAGCCGGGCGGTACTTGAAGCCCAGGGCTCGTTTTTGACCTATAAATACGCCGAGGGCTACCCCGGCAGGCGCTATTACGGCGGCTGTGAAAACATGGATGCTATCGAGGAACTGGCCGTTAAGCGTGCCAAAGAGCTGTTCCACGCCGAGCACGCCAATGTCCAGCCCCACAGCGGCTCCGCGGCTAATATGTCCGCCTATTTTGCCCTACTGGAATACGGCGACACGGTAATGGCGATGGACCTGGCGCACGGCGGGCACCTGACCCACGGTTCTCCGGTTACCTTTTCCGGCAGGTCATATAATTTTGTCCACTACGGTGTGAACCGTGAGACGGAACGCATCGATTACCCGGCGGTGGAAAGGCTGGCCAATGAGCACAAACCCAGATTAATCGTCGCCGGCGCCACGGCGTATTCCAGGATTATCGACTTCGAGCGCTTTCGCCGCGTCGCCGACTCCGTCGGGGCCAGGCTCATGGTTGATATGGCACATATTGCCGGTATGGTAGCCGCCGGGCTGCACCCCACCCCCATCCCCTATGCCGATTTGGTGACTACCACCACGCATAAGACGCTGCGGGGCACCAGCGGCGGTTTGATACTCTGCCGGAAGGAGCTGGCAAGAGCCGTCGATGCTGCCGTTTTCCCGGAAACGCAGGGTAAACCCCTGATGCATGCCATCGCCGCCAAGACGGTGGCGCTCTATGAAGCCATGCAGTCTGGGTTTGTCGATTACCAGCGGTCAATCCTGGAAAATGCCCTTGTACTGGCCTCGGAAGTACAGCGGCGGGGGCTCCGTCTGGTATCGGGCGGTACCGATAATCACCTGATGCTGGTAGACCTGACCGAAACCGGGGTCACCGGCATCCAGGCCGAGGAGGCTCTGGAAACCGCCGGTATCATTGTAAATAAAAACGCTATTCCCTTTGACTCCCGCCCCCCTTGGGTGACCAGTGGCATCAGACTGGGTACGCCGGCCGTAACCACGCGCGGTCTGGGAAGAGAAGAAATGAAGCTCATCGCCGCACTGATTGTTAAAGTAATTACTCATCCAGATAGCCCGGAAGTCCGGGATGAAGTAAAGCAGGAAATAGCGCAGATGTGCCGGCGCTTCCCTATACCCGGGATTGATGACTGACCCGCCCCGGTTTAGGACGTTATATCTATTATCAAAATCAGGTGGTCGTGTAGAAAGTAACAAGATATGAAAAGTACTCGCAAAAGTGTCCTGTCAGCTATCGGTAATACTCCGCTGCTGTTACGTTCCATACAGGCCAAGTGTACACCATAGGCAATGGGGCAAATGCCGACTGTTGAAGCTTATCTGGATATTGAAACTACCGGTCTTACATATTCCGACTGTGAAATTACGGTAATCGGTATTCATCTCTGTAATGGTGAAGATGCCGAATTCGTTCAACTGGTCGGCAGGGATGTCACGGCTCGCAGCATACTGGAAGCCCTGAATGGCGTCGATGTTATTTACACCTATAATGGCAGCAGGTTCGATTTACCGTTTATTTACGCACAGTTAGGCATAAACCTGACGGAGCTCTTCTCACATCACGACCTCATGTACGATTGCTGGCAGAATAATCTTTACGGCGGACTTAAAGCCGTGGAACGGCAGCTGGGGATAAATAGAAAACTTACCGAGATGAACGGCTATGAAGCTGTCAGGCTTTGGTGGAAATATGTCGATTCCTTTGATTTAGATGCCCTGAGCATTCTTCTTGAATATAATAAGGAAGATGTCATAAATCTCAAGGCTCTGAGGGATATGTTACTTTAGTTTATCATATCACCCCCCAACCCCCCCCCTCATTATCTATTCCCACGTTTATCCTTCGAGTCAGGGTAGGACAGCCCCCCCGTATCATTTACTGCTTATCCCTTTTATAGTAAGTACTAAATTCTAATATCTAAATCCTGAACAAGTTTAGTGCTTAGAGCTTTCCTCCGGGAGAGTGGTCAGGGGGTGAGGATGCTGTTTAATAGTGCTATAATAATGATGCAACAAGGTAGAATAATGAGAGGAGATTTTAACTCATGGATGAACTAAAGGTATTAAGCGGCAGGGCTCATCCGGCTCTGGCTAAGGCGATTGCCGATTATCTGGGAATAAGCCTGTGTAAATGTGAAGTAAAGCAGTTCAGTAATGAAAATACTTTTGTTCGTATTGAAGAGAATGTCCGCCAGCGTGATACCTTTGTTATTCAGCCAATCTCCTCTCCGGTTAATAGTAATCTGGTGGAACTCCTCATTATGCTCGATGCCCTCAAGCGGGCTTCGGCCGGACGGATTACGGCGGTAATACCGTACTATGGCTACGGACGCACCGATAAGAAAGACCAGCCCCGGGTGCCCATTACCGCCAAACTGGTGGCCGATCTGATCACCGTGGCCGGTGCCAACCGCGTTCTAACGGTAGACTTGCACGCGGCGCAAATTCAGGGTTTCTTTAATATACCCGTTGACGAGCTTACGGCTTTGAATATTCTGGGTAATTATTTTAATGATAAAGCCTTTAAAGACGTGGTGGTCGTTGCCAGTGATATCGGCGCTACCAAGCGGGGGCGCGACCTGGGGGCTATGCTGAACGTTCCCCTGGCTATCATGGAAAAAAGACGCCTCGGTAACGAGGATAAAACGGAAACCCTGAACGTAATCGGTGATGTAAAGGGTAAGGTAGCCATCACCATCGACGATGAAATAGATACCGCCGGCTCGCTGGTGGGGGTCGCCTCCACCCTGATTGACCGTGGCGCCTTGGAAATACACGCCTGCTGCACACACCCCATATTATCCGGCCCGGCTATAGAGAGGATAGCCGCCTCCCCGGTGAAAGAGGTGGTCGTTACCGATACCGTACCTGTACTGGAAAGTAAGAGAATTGATAAGATTACCGTTTTGCCGATAGCGCCGCTGCTGGGCGAGGCTATCAAGCGTATTCATACCGGGCAGTCCGTAGGAGCCATGTTTGAGTAGAGAAGAAAAACTGGTGGAGGTATATAAAGCCCGCAATGATATGGAGGCGCAGGTTATCAGGAGCTTGCTGGAGAGCTATGACATACCGTGCTTCCTGAAATCGAACGCCGCGCCGTCGGTGCACATGTTTACGGTCGATGGCATGGCCGAGGTCAGGGTTCTGGTACTTGACTCCATGGCGGAACGGGCGAGAGAATTGATTGTGAGTGATAATAATGGTTAAATTTTTTAGCGGTCTGTTTGATTCCAATGAAAAAGAGCTGAAGCGTCTCCAGCCTTTGGTTGACCGCGTCAATGAACTTGAGCCTGAGTTTAATAAGCTGGGCGATACCGAGCTTCGCGCCAAGACGGACGAGTTCAGGGCCAGGCTCAAAGACGGCACCAATCTGGAAGACCTCTTGCCGGAGGCTTTTGCCGCCGTCCGCGAGGCTGCCGTACGCACTCTGGGTCAACGTCACTATGATGTGCAGCTGCTGGGCGGTGTTGCCCTGCACCAGGGGAAAATCGCCGAGATGAAGACCGGCGAAGGTAAAACCCTGGTGGCTACCCTGGCGCTTTACCTCAACTCGCTTACCGGTAAGGGAGCCCATCTGGTGACGGTGAACGACTACCTGGCGCGGCGCGACCCGTACTGGATGGCGCCCATTTATCACGCTCTGGGTGTAACTCTGGCCAGTATCTACCCGATGCAGAACCCGGACGAGTATACCCCCTCCCGTATTTACGACCCGGATTTCGATTCCGGGGACAGCCGCTGGCGGCATTTCCGCCCTATTTCCCGTAAAGAGGCTTACGAGGCTGATGTCACCTACGGCACCAGCAGCGAGTTCGGCTTTGATTACCTCAGGGACAATATGGTGACGGATTTATCCCGGTGCGTCCAGCGTTCTTTGAACTACGCCATCGTCGACGAGGTGGACAACCTCCTTATCGATGAAGCCCGCACGCCGCTCATTATCAGCGCTCCGGCAGAGGAATCGGGCGAAATATATGCAATCTTTGCCCGGATGGTACCGCGCCTGCGTCTGGAAGAGGACTATACGGTCGAAGAAAAGTCCCGCACGGCTAACCTCACCGATGATGGTATGAGCAACATGGAGCGGATGCTCAGGCGTGAGGGTCTGCTGAAGTCGCCCAGCCTTTATGACCCCGACAACCAGGCCCTGACCCGTTATCTGGACAACGCCATGAAAGCCCAGGTGATTTTCAAACGGGACCGGGACTATGTCGTCAAGGACGGCGAAGTCATCATCGTTGACGAATTTACCGGCCGTTTAATGTACGGTCGGCGCTATTCCGAGGGTCTGCACCAGGCTATCGAGGCTAAGGAGCATGTCAAAGTCCAGCGGGAATCGATGACCTACGCCACCATCACCATCCAGAACTATTTCCGCATATACGAAAAGCTGGCGGGCATGACCGGTACGGCGTCTACGGAAGCCGAAGAGTTTTACAAAATATACAAACTGGAAGTGACGGAGATTCCCACCAACAAGCCCATGGTTCGCGGGGACCTCCCCGACCTTATTTATAAGACGGAAGAAGGCAAGTTCCGGGCGGTGGTGCGTGAAATCAAGCAGCTTAATGAGAACGGAATTCCGGTGCTGGTGGGCACCGTTTCCATCGAGAAATCGGAGTATTTGAGCGACCTGCTCAAGAGGCAGGGAATTACCTGTAAAGTGCTTAACGCCAAGGAGCATACCAGGGAGGGCGAAATTATTGCCGGAGCGGGGGAGCCGGGGGCGGTTACCGTGGCCACCAACATGGCCGGGCGCGGTGTCGATATCATCCTGGGCGGCAACCCTGAAGGCGACAGTGATGCGGACTGGGAGGCGAAGCACGATAAGGTAATTTCTCAGGGCGGACTCCACATTGTCGGCACGGAGCGCCACGAGGCCCGGCGTATCGATAACCAGCTACGCGGTCGTGCCGGGCGCCAGGGAGACCCCGGCAACTCGCGCTTCTTCGTATCGCTGGAGGATGACATCATGCGCCGTTTCGGCGGCGACCGCATTAAGGGCTTTATGAGCTGGGCGGGTATGGGCGAAGAAACGCCCATCGAGAATAAGATAATCACCGGCGCCATTACCGACGTGCAGAAGCGCGTCGAGGGATATCACTTCGATATGCGCAAGCACCTTGTAGAATACGACGATGTCGTCAACAAACATCGTGAGCTTATCTACGAGGAACGCCGCAAGATACTCGGCGGCGCCGACCTCAAGGCAAATATCCTGAACATGGTTAACGAGGAAATAGAGAACGTCGTCAGGACACATGTTACCGGACAGTATGATGACGGTTCGGATATCTCCGCTTTGCTGGCGGATATTAACAAGGTACTGCCGGTGCCGCCCGGACTTAACGAGAAAACGCTGGCTGAGATGTCATCTAAAGAAATTGAAAAGGAGTTAGTTGAGTTCGCTGCGACCCTCTATGAGGAGCGGGAGAAGGATACGGGTGCCGATAAAATGAGGCTGCTGGAAAGGCTGGTAATGCTCCAGATAATAGACCGGCTCTGGGTGGAGCACCTCACGGCCATGGAGCATATGCGACTCCAGGCGGGCTGGCAGACCATGCGCCAGACACGTTCCGTGGATGCCTATAAGAGCATGGGTCACCGGCAGTTCCAGACCCTGCTCGATACCATTCAGCAGGATGTTGCTCGTACCATCTTCCACGTGAGGATTGAGCAAAAGGGGGCCAGGCAGCCGGAATCGCCCATGGCCAAGGTGGCCGCCGGCTCTCAAACCAGCAGCAAGAAGAAAGTGGCGGTGGCCGGTAAAAAAATCGGCCGCAACGACCCCTGTCCCTGCGGCAGCGGTAAGAAATACAAGCACTGCTGCGGAAGGTAAGCTATCGTGACCGACGAAGAACTGGAAAATCTAACGCAGGAGCTATCGGGGCAGATTGAGCAGCTGTCCGACGACCCCGAAAAGCCGCTGGTCCGGAAAGAAAGGAAGCATAAACTCGTCCTTCAGGCCAGGCGCCAGGCACTCGACAGGGTAAAAGAAGCCAGGGGAAAGGGCGATCTCAATCAGGAAATTAAGGCCAATATTGACTACACCCTGCTGACCGATTACGGAGAGAAAAACATATTTTTGTATAATTTCATGAAATCGCGACTGTACTGGTGGCAGGGGATTTGAGGGGGGGACTGCCCATGAAAAACTCAGAAATCGCCGCCGTTTTTAATGACATCGCGGAGATGCTCATCCTCAAGAAGGATAACATCTTCAAGATACGGGCATACCAGAAGGTCGCCCGCGCCATTACGGAGCTATCCGTGCCCGTCGAGAGGCTTGTCGCCGAAAATAGAATAAATGAAATCCCCGGGGCGGGTGAGGCGATAACCAAGAAGATTACCGAGCTGGTCACCACCGGCAAGCTCGACTATTACGAAAGACTAAAAGCGGAATTCCCGGAGCGGACGCATTCGGCTCAGGTTTAAGAGGTAACATGGCAGAGACGAAGAATTTTTTAGTCCCACCTGAAGCCGCCTCGACTGGAGACGCCGAAGCCATCGACTATTTAAAGCAGGCAATTGCCAAAGGCCGGCACTGGTATCTCGCCTTGCTCGGTGCCATCGGACTGTGGACCAGCGCCGAGGAAGACTATCAGGACCGCACTTACCGCTACCTTATCGACGGGGAAGCCTTCGACTGGCTGCTCATGGCGGAACGGCTCTGCCAGACGGTAGACGGCCTCCTGCCGGAAGATGAAATAAACGCGCTGCTCTTTCGCGGCATACCCCCGCTGGAAATGAGCGCCGGGGAAGTGAAGAATCTCATCGGCGAACGTAAATACGGCCATTACCTTAATTACTTTTACGGTGTAACCGTCGAAGAGGCCCTGCTACTGGCGGTACAGGAGGAGATAGATAAAGAAAGGCGGGTGCGGGGCTTTCAGAACAGCGGGGAATCCACCGATGAGTCCTATCAGCGGATTTACAATAAGATACGGGGAGAATTGTTAAAAATGTTCCGGCAGGAAAAACGTTACCCCAGATTAAAATCCATCACCCTCACCGAGCAGAAAGAATTTACCTACTGGCTCTTTAAATACCGACTTAAAAGATGTGAAAAAGCAAAAATAGCCAGCGATACCAAGAAAGCGCTGAGATACCTCAGGCAGCAGTGGCAGAAAAAGGGCATTTCCCAGGTACTGGCCGCTGACATGTCCCACGGCTATTCGGTCTGACCGTAATGACGCTTTAGCAATTACTCGTTAATCGTGCCCGCAGGCGCTCGTACCATGAGGACGGGCACGCTGGCACCGCGCAATATCTTATCCGTAATACTGCCGAAGGCCAGACGGCGTAACCCTGACCTGCCATGTGTTGACATAGCTATTAAATCCGCATTAATTTCACTGGTGACTCTAAGTATCTCTTCGGCAGCGTTACCGGTCGTAATCATCATCTTGACAGTGACTCTGGGTTGTTTCAGGGCTTCGCTGGTCTTGGTAAGGTAGTTCTCAACCCTCTGTTTAATAAGCGTTAGCTCTTCCTCTGAATAAGAAACCGGGGCACTGGCTTCTCCGACCACTACCCAGTGTCGTAGCATGGTTATCACCCCCAGGAGGGTAATTCCTACCTCGACACCGGGTCCGCATTTCTCAACGAGTTGGTTGATAACCGGCAAAGCGGCCTCACCTACTTTGGAGCCATCCAGCGGAACAAGCACTCTCTCGAACATTACCTCACCTCCTGCAATCTGGAGCTTTGTTGTTGCAATTTCTCCAGTTTGTCTTTCAAAGTATAGAGTTTTTGTCTTTCCTTTTCAATGACTGTTTTCGGTGCCCTGGTTAGAAATGTCTTGTCTTCCAGTCTGGCTTCAAGTCGATGAACTTCTGCCTGTGTCCACTCTATTTCTTTCCCGAGCTTTTTCCTCTCCGCTTCAAGGTCGAGCATGCTGGACATGGGTATGACGATGGTTGCCTGTGAAAGCGGTAACACCAGGGTATTATCTCCCACTTTACTATCAGGTTCGCCTTCTCGGAAGGTGATGGGATTAGCTTTCGCCAGCGACTTGATGGAGTTGGTATATTGAGAAACTGCTGCGAGCCGGGAAGAGTCGGTGTGTATCGTTGCCGCTATCCAGCGGCTGCTTTCTACTCTATACTGAGCGCGGGTATTGCGGATGGAGCGTATTATTTCGATAATGACTTCAAGTTCCTCCTCGGCGGCGGCATCGAGCATCTTATCATCGGACTCCGGGTAAGCGGCTATCATGATGGAATCTACGTCCATCCACCTCGCGTATTTTTTCAGGTGCTGCCACAATTCCTCGGTGAGAAACGGCAGGTACGGGTGCAGAAGGCGTAGCGATTTTTCCAGTACATGTACCAGTACCGGCAGTGGCGAGGTGTCGTTTGCCTGCAATCTTATCTTGGCAAGCTCGATATACCAGTCGCAGTACTCGCCCCACAGGAAATCGTGTATCTGCCTCTGCGCCTCACCGAACTGGAAGCTATCCATGAGGCTGATAACACTGCCGGTAGTCCGGTTTAGTCGCGAAAGAATCCAGCGGTCTTCCGCCGGGAGAACATCTCTGTCAATATTTCGGCTTACACCTCCCGACTTGACGTTCCTGAGGACGAATCGCGCGGCGTTCCAGAGTTTGTTGGCGAAATTACGGCCGGCTTCCAGCTTCTCTGTGCTCAGCCGCGAGTCGTTCCCGGCCGACGTCCCCGTCAACAGGGCGAAGCGCATGGCGTCCGTACCGTATTCCTCAAGTATGTCGAGCGGGTCGATTACATTGTCTCTGGTCTTGCTCATCTTGTCGCCCTTGTCATCGCGTATCAGGCCGTGGAGATAGACGGTATGGAACGGGATTTCACCGGTGTTCTCGATACCCAGCATTATCATTCTGGCCACCCAGAAAAACAGGATTTCGTAGCCGGGGTTCATGACTGTTGTGGGGTAAAAATAGCGGAGGTCTTCGGTATCGTCCGGCCAGCCCAGTGTTGAATGGGGCCACAGGGCGGAGCTGAACCATGTGTCCAGCGTATCCGGGTCCTGCTCGATTTTCTTCGAACCGCATTTGGCGCAGGTTGTCGGCGTCTCTATGGATACGGTCAGTTCCTGGCAGTCGCCGCAGTACCATATCGGTATGCGGTGCCCCCACCATAGCTGCCGGCTGATGCACCAGTCGCGGATGTTCTCCATCCAGTTGAGGTATACTTTGGTGAAGCGCTCCGGCAGTATCGTCACGCGACCATCTTTTACGACTTCGATGGCTGGCTTGGCTAAGGATTCTATCTTCACGAACCATTGCCGACTGGCGATAGGCTCGACGATGGTGTGGCAGCGCTCGCAGTGTCCCACGGCATGACTGTACTCTTCTGTTTTAACGAGCTGCCCGGCTTTTTCCAGGTCCTCCACAATAGCCTTGCGGCAGTCGTAGCGGTCCATGCCTTTATAAGGCCCCGCGTTCTCGTTCATTGTCACATCCGGATTAAGGATATTTACCAGCGGAAGCCCCTGCCGCTGCGCCACCTCGAAGTCCACCGGGTCGTGCCCCGGCGTAATTTTCACGGCGCCGGTGCCGAACTCCTTGCTGACGGCTTCGTCGGCGACTATCGGTATCTCACGGTTAACGGCGGGCAGGATGACCTTTTTACCCACCATTCCCTTGAAACGTCTATCTTCAGGGTTGACGGCCACCGCCGTGTCGCCCAGAATTGTCTCCGGGCGGGTGGTAGCTACCGTGATAAACTTGTCTTTATGCCCAACGATGGGGTACTTAACGTACCACAGATGACCTTTCAAGTCCTGGTGTTCTACCTCGAGGTCGGAAAGCGCCGTGCCGCAGCGGGGGCACCAGTTGATGATGCGTTCGCCGCGGTATATCAGCCCTTTGTCATACAGGCGTTTGAAGGTGGTGCGCACCGCCCGGCTCGAAACCTCATCCATGGTAAAGCGTAAACGGGTCCAATCACAGGAGTTGCCCAGTTTCGTAAGTTGCTGCGTGATGGTCTGGCGGCATTCGGCTACCCATTGATGCATTCTCTCCAGGAATTTCTCCCGGCCCAGCTGGTGCCGGTCCAGTCCCTTTTTAGCCAGCTCTCTCTCCACCACTACCTGGGCGGCGATGGCGGCGTGGTCGAGACCCGGCAGCCAGAGGGTTGGCTCTCCCTTCATGCGGTGCCAGCGTATCATGGCGTCCTGCATGGCCATTTCCAGGGCGTGGCCGAGGTGAAGCTCGCCGGTGACGTTGGGCGGCGGCATGATGATAACGAATGGCTTTTTTTCTTTGTCTATTTCAGGCGTGAAATAGCCTTTATCCATCCAGAAGTCGTACCATTTCTTCTCGACCCTGCCTGGCTCATAAGCCTTGGACATTTCTTCCGTATCAGGGGCTTGTGTCATGAGAACCTCTTTCTAGTTATCGGGTAATGAAACCTCCGGCTCAGATTTTCCTGTATTGAATTTAACCCAAAAACCATAGATAAGGCAAATAATGCCGGCCATGCTGACAACGTTGCGGAGTATGTTAATTCCGGCGCTTACCGTATTGACATAATCCGTGCTGTAATCCTGATTAAAAAGCCAGGGTGCGATGAAAACCGTCGGGATAATAAGTAGATTGCCGATTAACTTGATACTGCCACCCGCTATTAAGAAGCGTTCCGCCCGGCCGCCTCCACGCCGCAGCATTACGGCACCGTACACAATCACCGCAATCCAGAGCACTATTGCCGGCGTAGAGCCGAGAAGGACAAACAGGTATTCAAAAAAGCCCATTATGCCACCTCCGGCTTTTTCGTCCTGAATTTTGCCAGGAAAGCCCAGATGAGGCAGACGAACCCTGCCAGGCTCAACACGCCCACGCCGACGCTTACGGAAATCCATAACGGACTCCGCACCATATCTATGTAGCTCGTATCCTGTTCCAGGAGAAGCTGCCTTATCCAGTTATTCAGCAGCAGGCCGGACAGCGGGGCGACGAACATCAGGCTGCACCCGGCCAGCAGCAGCTTCTCGGCTTTACGGCCTCCCCGCCGCACCATAATTATCGCCAGGATGATGCCGATTCCCCAGGCCACCAGTTCCGGCACATGTCTCAGAGTGGAAATTTCAAATATTTGAACGGAAGTGTCCATTTTATCTCTCTAAATAGCCGTCATTCCCGCGAAAGCGGGAATCCAGACCCCACCGCCCCTCGCTGGTTATCTTTTCCCACCCTACCGCCCTCGGAGCATCGGCGGCTTAGCCCGCAAGTTTGCCCCACTCACTTGTCCCCCTTTCGTAAAGGGGGATTAAGGGGGATTTTCTTCTGCTTAGCCCGCAAGTTTGCCCCGCCCCTTTACCTAAGTATGCCCACTATTTTATCCAGCACCCTGTCCGCTACCTCTCTCTTGCTCATCAGGGGCAGTTCTTCCACTCCGCCGTTTTTATCAATCAGTGTCACTTTATTGGTGTCCACGTCGAAGCCGCTGCCGGCTCTGGTGACATCGTTCGCCACGAAAAGGTCGCACTTTTTATTCTGAAGTTTCTTTCTGGTGTTTTCGATGAGGTTTTCCGTTTCGGCGGAAAAGCCGATTTTCAGGATATTACCCCTAACCTCGGACAGGATATCCGGCGCTTTGACCAGCTCCAGCGTTAGTTTATCGATGCTTTTTTTTATCTTCTGTCCGGCGGGACTTTCAGGGCGGTAGTCGGCGGGTGCGGCGGCCATAATCAGGGCGTCGGCCCGGGCGCACGTTTTCACCACCGCATCCTTCATCTGCCTGACGCTTTCGATATGCGTGACTTCAATGTTAGCAGGGTCGGGGAGGGCCGTCGGGGCGGCGATAAGTATTACTTCGGCGCCGCGGTCGCGCGCGGCTTCGGCCAGGGCGTATCCCATTTTACCGGATGAGCGATTGCCGATATAGCGTACCGGGTCGATAGCTTCACGCGTGCCGCCGGCCGTTACCACGATACGTTTGCCTTCCAGGTCTCTCCCGGTCAACTTAAAACCTTCTCGATAACCTCGATTATCCTGGGGGTATCGGGCAGCCTTCCCTGCCCCATTTTCCCTGAAGCCAGACGACCGTACTCGGGCTCGATGACGGTAAATCCCCTGGCTTTCAGCTTAGCCAGGTTTTCCTGCGTGACGGAGTTCTGGTACATGATGTCGTTCATGGCGGGGGCAAGAATAACCGGCGCTTCGGTCGCCAGCACGATGCATCCGAGCATATTGTCGGCGATACCCGCCGCCAGTTTAGCGATGGTATTGGCCGTTGCCGGGGCAATCAGTACCGCGTCGGCTCGCTCGGCCAAGGCGATGTGCTCCTCGTGGTACTCGGAGGCCAGGTCGAACATGTCGGTCACCACCGGCTGACCGGTAACATTACGCAGGGTCAGCGGGGTAATGAATCTAGTGGCCGCCTCGGTCATTATTGTTTCGACCCTGGCTCCTGCCTGTGTCAGCTTGCTGGCGATATCCGCCGCCTTGTAAGCGGCGATGCCCCCGGTTATGCCCAGTACTATGGTCTTTTCCTTCAACATGGTTATCTCCTTGGTCGGCTAGGTTCTGTTCAGGTCGTGGATGGTTTTTATTCCTATTAACGTCAGGTTGGGGTTAACTGTATCGATAACTTTAGTTTCTTTGGCGATGATGCTGGAGTAACCGCCGGTAGCCACGACCGTTGCTTTTTCGCCCAGTTCTTCTTGAATCCGCGTTACGATACCATCGATTAGCCCGGCATACCCGAAGATGATGCCTGACTGCATGGCTGCTACGGTATTGGCGCCAATGGCCCGCTTGGGGGAAACCAGTTCCACCCGGGGGAGAGCTGCCGTCCGGGTGTACAGGGCCTCGGCGGCAATAGCCAAGCCCGGGGCGACGGCTCCACCGAGATAATCGCCTTCCTTGGAAACCGTATCGAATGCGGTTGCCGTACCCATGGCCACCACGATAATCGGGCTGCTGTAGAGACTGAGCGCACCCGCCGCGTTGGCAATACGGTCGCCACCCAGCTCCCGCGGGTTGTCAAAGCGAATGCGTATCCCCGTCTTGATACCGGGGCTGACTACCAGCGGCTGTATATCGAAGTAATTTTGAAATAGCTCGTTGAACGTGGTCAGCAGGGGCGGCACCACACAGCTCACCGCTCCCTTGGTAACATCGGTAACATCCACGCCCCTGTAACGCAAGAGATTGAGAAGTGTCACGGCGTACTCATCCGGCATACGGTGTACTCCGGTAGCGATACGCCAGGTAGCTTTGAGCTCGTCGTCTTTAAACATGCCTACAGTGATATTGGTGTTACCTATGTCTATAGCTAACAACATGGCTGTCCCTCTACCCTTCACCGGCAACGGTGTTATTTTTCAGTTGCTTTATCGTCATCGGCAGTGCCGTCAGCAGGTCGGATGCAATCATACCGGCGTCGCCCAGCACGTTTTTTATCATCTCTCCGGCTTCACAGCCCACATACACGCCCAGGCAGGCAGCGTCGACCAGTGTAAGCCCCTGGGCTAATATCCCCGCGATAACTCCGGCCAGCACATCGCCCGTCCCCGCCGTGGCCAGCCCGGGATTGGCGAAAGGACTGACCCGGCAGTAGCCGTCAGGACTGGCGATTACGTTATAGGCCCCTTTCAGGACTATAGTCTTATTCCATTCTGTGGCGAATTTTCTGGCTGTCCCGGTTCGATTGGATTGTATCTCTTCAATAGACAGCCCGCAGAGTCGTGACATCTCGCCGGGGTGTGGGGTTAGTATGGCGTCTCCGGTTAGTTGCTGCCACCAGCGGGGTGTCTTTGCCAGTATATTGAGGGCGTCGGCGTCGAGTACGAGCGGGGGTAATTTTTTCTCCGAGAGCAGGGAGTTGACGAATGCCGCGGTGGCGGGGTCCTGCCCCAGGCCGCAGCCCATGAGAAGGACATCGTAACGATTGTATTGTTGCTTGATGATATCGACGGCCTCAGACGTGATGACACCGGGTTGCGACTCCGGCAGCGGCAGGAAAGTAGCCTCGGTGAGCTTGGAGGCCAGAATCGGGTGCAGGCTTCTGGCCGTGGCCAGCGTTACCAGCCCCGCCCCCACCCGCATGGCGCCGCTGCAGGCCAGGTACGCCGAGCCGGTGTAGTTGATTGACCCGGCAACAACCAGTACCCTCCCGAACGTCCCCTTATTGGCGTTAAGGGGGCGCTCCGGCAGCGCGGCTCCGGCCCATTCCTTGGTGAGGAGTTCGGTCTTAACAGGTTCGGCCAGCGACTCCGGGATGCCGATGTCGCCTATCTTCAGCTTGCCGACTCTCTCCGCGCCGGGGAAGCCGAACAGCCCCGGCTTCGGGAAGGCCATCGTAACGGTTGTATCGGCGCGGGGGCAGGCGGGGTCGATGGCGCCGGTATCGGCATCCATACCCGAAGGCAAATCCACCGCAACTATAGTAATTTTGCGGCTCTTACGCGCGGCGCTCACCTTTTCCAGCACCTGTTTATAGACGCCTTCGAGGGGGCGCATTTTCCCGATGCCCAGCAGCGCATCGATGACGCATGTGGCCGTTGCCAGGGCATCGTCGAACTCTTTCAGGTTTTTGTCATTGGCGGCTTCGATACAGGCAATGCCCCGTTCCTGTACCAGCTTGAGGTTGGCATCTTGAAGGTCTCTGCGACTGCAAAGGTAAACGATAACCCCAGCTCCCCATTCGTGAAGGTAGCGTGCGGCCACCAGCCCGTCGCCGCCGTTGTTCCCTGCGCCTATCAGGCAGAGGACGTGTTGTTTATCCATGGCGTCTATGGTTTTTCGTGTCTCTTCGGCTACAGCTTTACCGGCGTTCTCCATGAGCACGCTGGCGGGCGTGCCCCCTTCGATGCACTCCCGGTCGATTTTCCTCATCTGCTCGGCGGTTACGATTTTCATAGGTGATTACGTTAGCTCCCGTTGCAATGAGTGTAGCAATATATTCAGTTTCGGTCAATACGGCATATATTAAAACCCGTTCCGATGTATGATATCCTCCAGCTTTCTCTTGGGGACGTGGCGTACCAGATTAGCGTCTACCCAGCCGTCCACGGAGTAGGTAGCCACCTCTGCCACCGATGTTTCATCAGGGTAACCCATGGCGATTACCAGAACGATGTCATGTGTATCCGGTATATTCAGGACGGGCTTCAGGTTGCTTTCATTGAACATCAGAATCGGGCAGGCTCCCAGTCCCTGTTCCCAGGCCACCAGTATAATGTTCTCCGCCGCCATGCCAACGTCATACAGCGAGATTCTCCGGCGGTTGGCATCGCCTTCCCATATTTTGTTTATCAGGACGATAACGTAGGCTCTGGGGGTATTTTCGGGTCGCGGGCCTCCTTTTTCCGGGGGCAGCTTCATTGAGCCACCAATATTCTCGAAAATCCCCGGTAGCACTTCGGCATCGTTGATTACGACGTATTCGCATACCTGGTGATTGCGTCCGCAAGGGGCCAACCGGCCGGCATCCAGGCACTTTTCCAATACTTCATAGGGCACGGGCTTATTCTTAAAGCGTCTTATCGACCGCCTGTTTATCGCTGCTTCGTAAACGTTCATAGTACTCTCTCCTCTATTTCGCTAACTGATATTCGTTGTCGCCAGCTTTTCCAGCTTTTTCACCATCGCTTCCCAGTGAGTACCGCGCCAGTAGATGCGGCGGCAGGCCGGGCACTCCATGTACTGGGTCTGTGTTTTATAAACGTAGGGCGGCACGCGGTCTTTTACTTCTTCGGAGCTTCTTTCGACCAGCGGGTGATTGCACTCCATGCAAAGAGTGAATGGACGCAAATTTACTTTCAGGTCAAGCTCGGTGATAAGCTGCTGTATCTGCCGCTCCGGCTCCTCGCTCTCAATCAGTACTGCCCTGAGTCGCCCGTTGTTAACAACGCGTCTTTTCATGATTCCGGTGTCCCGCGTCAGTATTGTCCTGCCCTCGGACAGGGCCTGCCTGACCATGTAAGAGTCATCATCACCGTCGAAGAACAGGCTGTCGTAACCCATCATCCTGAGCCATTTTGCCAGCTTGCCCACATTATGGTCGACGATAAAACGTGTCTCGCTGAAGGTATTGTTTCCACTCATTTTAAAGCTTGATACGCATGCCTTCGTAGCCGAGTTGGATATCCGTATTTAACGCACGGGCCACCGCGTCGATTTCAGCTTTTATTTCCTTCTCATCCAGGGGGTTCATATGTACCGTGACAATCTCCGGAAGATATCCTTTCAGTTCTCGGAAGCTTTCCAGTTCCTGCTGGAGCAGGGCAGAGGTGAGGTGTCCCGCCTGGCGGGCGAAATCGTCCAATTTGTTAAGCGCGGTAACCTCGATGATGAGCAGGTCGGGGGACACCTGCCGCCAGCAATCGGTTAGTCCCGGACCGGTATCTGACGTGTGAAATACCTTTTTACCATCGGCAGAAGTGACCTGATAGCCGACAGTTGGCACGGCATGACTGACGGGCACCGGCAATACGGTGTAGCCGGCGATTGACTCCTCACGACCGGGCTCAAGCTCATTGAATTGTAATGCCGGTTTCCCCGGGGGTCTCTCCATGAAATCGGGGTAGAGGATTTCGTTCGACAGGTGCGCCGACAGGGCTTCACGGACGGGATGGATGGCGTAGATATCTATGGTATTCTCGTGCAGGTAGAAGTTCATACCAAGTGCCGGTATGTCCCGGATATGGTCGTAATGCTGGTGGGTGAGCAGGACGGCCTTGAGCTTCTGCTGCTCCTCAAAGGAAAGACTGGAGGTGAGGGCGCCGGCATCTATCGCCAGGACATCGTCGATTAAGAGGCTGACGCAGCGGGTATCCTGCGATTCTATATTATGCGCACCGAGAATTCGTATTTCCATTATGGCCTCCTCCTTTCCGATATTATAAAGGGATTATATCTGGTTTCATAATCATAGGTATCAACACCTTCGTTATTTTTCAGCCAGTTAACGATAGCATAGGTGGCCGGGGTGCACACAGCCTCGATGACTATCTTGGCCAGCCAGTGGTGCAGTATCATTACCGGCACGGAAGCTCCCGTGCCGATAAATGCCACGGTAATGAATATGGAGGTGTCCAGACCCTGCCCGATTATCGTCGAGCCGATGGTCCTGCTCCACAACCAGCGGCCTTTAGTGAGTATTTTCATCCGGGCCAGGATGACGGAATTGGCGAACTCGCCGGCCAGATAACCGAGAAAGGAGGCAGCCAGCAGCCGAGGAGCAAAGCCCAGGATACTTTTATAAGCCCCCTGGCCCTCCCAGAAGACAGCCGGGGGAAGTATCTGTCCCAACCAGGCGAAGAAGACGAAAATCAGGTTGCAGCCGAAGCCCAGCCAGATAACCCTCCTCGCGACGCGGTAGCCGTAGACCTCGGTAAGGACATCGCCGAAGATGTAGCTCAGGGGAAAAACAAAGATGGCCGCCGGCAGTGTAAAGGGGCCGAGGCTGACTACTTTTACGGCAATAATGTTTGCGGTGATAAGGCAGGTGATAAAGATGGCGATGATTATCACCAGACGGTATGAGATTTTCATTTCCTAAATCCAGCGGCGGCGGCGGAAGAAGAAGAGCATGCCCGCAGCGATAACCAACATCACCAGCAGCAGGATGAGGAACGTTTGCAGGCTTCCCCTTTCCAGTCCGCCGGGCAGCGTTACGTTCATTCCATAAAGGCTGGAGACTATTAAGAACGGCAGCACTATAGTGGAAAAGATGGTCAACAGGCGCGTGACCCGGTTGATACGATAAGTCGCCAGAGTATAGTCCGTATCTTTAAACACCTCGATGACCTCTTTAAGCTCGTCCAGGGTCTCGCATATTTTATTCATGTGGTCCATAAGGTCGCCGAAATAGACGGTCAGGTCTACCTTGGTAAACCTTTTCAGTCTTCTTTCCATTGACATGAAGAGCGTACGCGTGGGAAACATGACGCGTCGCTGGGCAATGATGTCCCGCCGCAAAACGCTCAGCTCTCTGGCCGTCTCGATATCTTCGTCGAAAACATTATCTTCCATGTCTTCCATCAGGCTGAGGATTTTATCCAGCACGGGGAAATACGAGTCTATAGAACGGTCGAGTATCCGGTAGAGCAGGTAGCCGGAGCCATTGCTGAAATATTCTTCGCGGGACTCCTCATTCGCCTGGCAGTCCTTGAAAAGCGCCGAAAGCGTTCTCAGTTCTCCGGTATGAAGTGTGACGAGGTATTTTTCACCGACAAAGGCCGACCACTGCCGCTTGGTGGTAACCCTCGTTTCTTTGTCGAAAACCGGCAGGTGGAAGATAACGAACAGATACTCCGGGTATTCGTCTACTTTGGGGATTTGCTTGCGGCTGATGCAGTCGTCAAGGTCCAGGGGGTGGAAGGAGTAGTTCTTGGCCAGGTATTCCATCTCTCGCTGGGTCGGCGGCTGGATATTTATCCAGGTCAAATCTCCCCAGGTAATCGTCTCGATGTGCAGGGGCTCTTCCGGTACCTGTTCCTCTTTTGTTTCCTTTTTCCTGTCCGTTATTCTAGCCATGACCGTTTACCCCTTAGTCAGGAGCTTTAGTGTATTTTAACATAATCGGATACTTTATTGTACCATTTAAACCCGTTTATAAATCATCGATTAAGTACTCAATCCTCAGGGCGATTATTGCCTGGTCGGGGTGCTCTCCGGTAATACTTGGCGGCTTTTATGTCGGAATTGGGTGTTGTCTTGGATACAATTGAGGGTTAGCACCTAATTGTTCTGTCGGAAGGTAAAGTATATTTAAGTTGGTTGTAATGGTAATCGAGGAGAGGAGGTCAAGAACGATGACTATCAGGTTTTATTTTGAGAAGCTGTCCCCGGGACTGCATGCCAGGCTAGACGGTAAATACCGGACGAATAAAAAGCACAACCACGGGTATGATGCCGCTGGTATCCGCGCGAAACTTGAGCGGGGTGGCTTCGTCACCGGTGACCCGGTTGATATCGTGCAGGTATCTTACGGCCGGATAAAATAATAATAGATACGCATAATTTTAATAAACAGGTTAGTGATTTGTAGGGCTGCATCTGAGGAAGGTGCAGCCTTTTTTATTGTCCTTGAGGCATCGGTCTGATAGAATGATATCAGGATGAAATCAAAATCAGGCCCCAACTGGAAAGACAGGTTCACCCTCGGTGTAAAAAGGTGGCTGGGAATGAACGTAATTCTCTGCGATAGCTGTAAATGGAACTGGCGCGGGGCCTGCCGCAATCCGGAACGCCCCAACGCTACCTGGTGTCCCGAATATCAGAAGAGGGGGTAATTCTTCGATGAATCTTGAAGAGTTGGGAAAAAGGCTCGGGAGATTGGAGGACATCGAGGCTATCAAGCAGTTGCAGGCACGCTACGTCGATTGCCTCACCACTATCGCCTGGGACGACCTCGTAGACTGCTTTACGGCAGATGCCGTGGTGGATTTAAGCGTGGGAAAGGTCAGGGGCAAGGGGGCTATCGAGGGGTTATTTAAAAAGAAAATTTCCATTACTCACGTCGGCCTGGAAGGGAACTTCGTGGTGCATCCCATTATCTCCGTCGAGGGAGACAAAGCCAGGGGCAGTTGGCTCCTTTATACCCACTTTTCCCTCCCCCATAAAATCCAGCGTGACCCCTCCCCCACCGCCGACGTGGACGCGCCCGACTGGATGGGGGGATATTATGAAATGGAGTATGTCAAAAAAGGAGGGACCTGGAAAATCAGCCTGTTACGCTGGACGAACCGCATAAGGTCGCCGCGGGAACCGGGTGAGTAAACAGAGAATAAGCAGGTCACTAACTATAGCTGTAAGGAATGAGGCGGCATCGTTCAAGATGCCGCCTCCCTTTTCTCCGGTTTAAGACTCCGGCCTACTTTCTCTCGATAATCGTGGCCATTCCCTGACCGCCACCGATGCATAGCGTCGCCAGACCTAACTGCAGGTTTCGGCGTTGCATCTCATAGGCGAGTGTTACCAGAATCCTGGCGCCGGTGCAGCCGATGGGGTGACCCAGCGATATTCCGCCGCCGTGGAGATTCGTTTTACTCATATCGAAATTCATCTCTCTGATGCATCCAATCGACTGCGAGGCGAAGGCTTCATTAAGCTCCACGTAGTCGATATCTTTAAGGGTAAGTCCGGCCAGCTTTAGTACTTTTTTGGTGGCCGGTATTACGCCCAGACCCATGTAAGCCGGGTCGACAGCGCCGGCGGCATAAGCCCGGATGGTAGCCATCGGCTTCAGGCCGAGTTCCTCGGCTTTCTCCGCTGACGTTATTACCAGGGCGGCTCCGGCATCAGTGATGGCCGAAGCGTTACCGGCGGTGACGGCACCATCGGCTTTAAACACTGTCGGCAGCTTACCCAGTAGTTCCATCGAGGTCTCTCTGGGGTGTTCATCGGTATCGAACATCTTGGTCTCGCGCTTTACTTTAACTTCCACCGGCACAATTTCTTCCTTGAAGATGCCGTTTTTAGTGGCTGACAGCGCGCGGTTATTGCTCTCCAGGGCAAAGGCATCCTGCTCTTCCCTGAAAATGCCATACTTTTCGGCGATGTTCTCTGAAGTCACGCCCATATGGTAGTTGTAGAATATCTCCCACAGTCCGTCGTAGACCATGCCATCGACCATCTCGGCATTAAACATCCTGGCTCCCCAGCGCATTTTGGGGACGTAGTAGGGGACGGCGCTCATGTTTTCGATACCGCCGGCCACGATGACCTCGGCCTCGCCGGCTTTAATTGCCTGAGCTGCCAGGGCTACGGCCTTCATGCCGGAGGCACATATTTTGTTTACCGTAAAGGCATTGACTTCCTTGGGGATGCCCGCGTAGATAGCTGCTTGGCGGGCGGGATTCTGCCCCTGACCCGCTTGGACAACATTTCCCATGATTACCTCGTCGATGAGGACTTCTTGGAGCGAATCGTCCCAGTTATAATATTTCTTCTCCAGTTCGATAAGTCCTTCATTTTTCAGTGACTCCGGTGCGTAGCTGACGTCTCCCTTCGGTTTAAGTCCTGCTTTCCTGAGTGCCCCCTGGATAACGATACTACCCAGCTTTGCCGCCGGTACGTCCTGCAGGGCACCACCGTAATTGCCTATCGCTGTTCTAACACCGCTGACAATGACAGCTTCTCTCATGTGTTTTCTCCTTTCATTCGGTTAATTGTGGGATTTTTATAGTAACAATGATAGTTATGTCTAGAAAGTGAAAAGTCCGGCACCGCCGCTAACCTCGATGGCTTCACCGGTGATATAGCTCGATTCCTCGGAGGCCAGGAAGACGAGTACGTTACTGAGTTCCTGCGGGGTGCCCGTTCGGCGCATGGCCATGCGCTTGACGATACGCTCCTGGAATTCCGGGGCTACTTCGTGCCAGCTGCCGCCATCGAACACCCCGAGTACGATGGCGTTGGCCGTAACGCCCTTACGGGCTCCCTCCAGGGCGGCCGTCTTGGTGAGGCCGATAAGTCCTGCCTTGGTCGTGGCGTAGCTGCACTGGCCGGCGCCACCCATGGTACCGGCGATGGAGGAGATATTTATGATACGCCCCCAGCCCCGCTCCAGCATACCCGGCATACAGCACTTGATAGTATTAAACGGGCCATTCAGGTTGATGCTTAAATCCCTTGCCCAGTCTTGAATTTTCATCCTGGCGATAGTTGCCGCCCGCACAATACCGTAGGCGGCGTTGTTGACGAGGATATCAACGGGTCCCAGCATCTTCTCCACTTTACTGACGGCAGCTTCAACCTCATCTATATTGGCGATATCCATTGCCACGGCCAGCGCCTGCCTTCCCAGGGCCTTGATTTCCTTAACCACTTCTTCTGCTTTTTCCATGTGGCTGTGATAAGCGACGGCAACGTTGCAGCCGGCCCTGGCCAGGGAGAGGCAATGTACTCTCCCCAGCCCTCCGGAGCCACCCGTGACTAATGCCACTTTCCCTTCGATACCCATCGTTCTTCTCCTTTAGTGATTATCGTTAGAATAACCGGAGACAAACGTGACTTTCCAGTTATGGATTATATTCGTAAAAGCCCTTACCCGTTTTCCGCCCGAGTTGCCCGGCGGCAACCATATTCTTAAGGAGCGCCGGAGCGGCATATTGCTCGTCCCCAAGCTTATCGTAAATGCCGTTGGCGATAAAGAGGAACGTATCCAGACCGATAAGGTCGGCCAGTGCCAGCGGTCCCATCGGGTAATTCAAGCCCAGGGACATCGCGGTATCAATATCTCTGGCGGTGGCAATGCCGGATTCTACCATGCGGATAGCGTTAATGATTTGCGGCGTCATGAGGCGGTTGACGATAAAACCGGGAGAATCCTGAACTATAACGAATGTCTTGCCCAGAGACTCCCCGAGTTTCTTAGCTGTCTCCAGAGTCGTTTCGCTGGTAGCGTCGGTTCTGATAATTTCCAGGAGTTTCATCACCGGCACGGGATTGAAGAAGTGCATTCCCAGCACCCTGTCCGGTCTTCCGGTAGCCGCCGCTATTTCTGTAACAGAGAGACAGGAAGTATTGGTGGCGAGTATGGTGCGTTCCGGGCAGACCCTGTCCAGCTCGCCGAATATTTTCTTCTTCAAGTCCAGGTTCTCGATAGCGGCTTCGATTACCAGGTCGCAATTGCGGAAATCGCCGGTATCGGTGGTTCCCTTGAGGCGTCCCAGGATGGCATTCCTTTCCTCAGATGTTATTCTCTGCTTCTGTACACTCCTCTCCAGCGAGGACTCGATTGCCCCCAGGCCCTTCTTCAGGAGCTCGTCACTTACTTCGGAGACGACGACCGTATATCCTGCTCGGGCGCATACCTGGGCAATACCGCCGCCCATCTGGCCGCAGCCGGCCACTCCGATTTTACTGATTCCCGTAAGCATAGCACCCTTTTTTACGTCTGGATATTACTTTATCGGGTGGCTTATTTCAAGAAGGATAATTATGATTCTAATTTTAACACAGGGGGGGAAACGGCGTCAAAAAAGATGAGGTATATTTTGTTAAAATAAATGTATTTGTATTATTGCAATTATAACAATAAAATGATATATTAGTAAGAAAAAGGAGGATAGACCATGTATTCATCGTTAAGAAAAAGAAGTAAAATTGCAGGTGCTTTGCTAAGCATTATTTTACTGGCCGGTCTGGTTCCCACCGTAATCGGCTGTACCGCCGAAGAGGCAGAAGCACAGTATCCCCTGCACGACCCTCTGGTGAGGTTTAAAATTGCCACCACCACCAGCCTTTACGATACGGGCCTCTGGTATCACCTGGAGCCGATATTCGAAGAGCTGGCTAACGTGGAAATGGATATCGTCTATGCCGGCACCGGAATTGCTCTTGAGTACGGTAGAAGAGGCGATGTCGATGCCATTATTGTACATGATAGAGCCAGAGAAGATGTGTTCATAGCTGATGGTTACGGCATTAACCGCCGTAACTTTGCCTATAATTTCTTCCTGATTGCCGGGCCTGAGGGTGACCCGGCCGGAATCACGGGTTTATCAGCGGCTGAGTCATTCGAGAAATTGTATGACGAAGGTATGAAGGGCACAGTTAAGTTCGTTTCCCGTGGTGATGATTCTGGTACCCATGCAAAGGAAAAACTTATCTGGAAGGAAGCCGGATTCGACTACGAAGAAATCCAGGGTTCGGGCGATGGGTATGTTGAAGCCGGAAAGGGAATGGGGCCTACCCTGCTGATGGCTAACGAGATGCAGGCATACGTCCTGGCGGATATTTCGACTTTCCTGGCTTATAACTTAAAGGCTGACCTGGATATAGTGTCGCTGGTAGAAAAAGACCCTATATTTCTCAATGTCTATGCCGCCATAGCCATAAATCCGGAGAGCTACCCCAAGACCAAAATCGATATCGCTAATCGGTTCATCAACTGGCTTATCTCTGATGAGGTTCAGGAGATAATCGGCACTTACGGGACAGCGGAATACGGGCGCTCTTTATTCTACCCAATTGCCACCTGTGATATGCCCGGGTGTCCGCCGGTTGAGGACTATACCACGCCTGTTCCGGTATACAGTAAATAGAATACTCATGACGGAGTTTTAATCAATTGACAGAATTATGGAACGGCCTGGTAAAAGCCGTAGAGCTCATCGTTACCCTTGACCCGGAGGTTATGCAGATAGCCGGGAGGTCTTTGATGATATCCGTATCCTCGGCTGTCATCGGGTCTGTTATCTGTATACCAGTCGCCTGTTTAATTCACTTCAACCGGTTCCACGGTAAGAGGTTCCTAGTCAGTCTGATTCAGACATTCTACAGCGTCCCGACTGTCGCTATCGGACTCTTTGTCTTCGTTTTCATTTCCCGGGCGGGACCGCTGGGTGGACTCGGTATACTTTTTACCCCTACGGCAATCGTCGTGGGGCAGGTGATTCTGATTACACCGATATTGCTGGGTTTAACTATTTCCGCTCTCAATAGTGTGGACCGGGCGATTCTGGATACAGCCCGTTCCCTGGGAGCCAGTGGCTGGCAGATGGCGGTACTTGTCATTAAAGAGGCGAGGTTTGCCGTCATGGCGGCGGTCATCATGGGATTCGGCCGGGCTATATCCGAGGTGGGTATATCCCTTATGGTAGGCGGTAACATCAGGGGCTTTACGCGTGTTATCACCACGGCCATTTCGCTGGAAACATCCAAGGGCGATATCGAACTGTCCCTGGCGCTGGGAATTATCCTCATTTTCATAGCCTTGGTGGTTAATATTGTCATGAACAGGATACAGCAGAGGTAAATCATGCCCTTAATAGAAACGAGAGACCTGTGGCAGCGGAGGGACGGACATGACATCCTGAAAAATATCAACCTGAGGGTCGAACGCGGGGAAATTTTCGCCTTAATCGGTCCTACCGGTGCCGGTAAGACGACACTACTACGCCTTATCGATATGCTGGATATACCGGCGGAGGGGAAAGTATTTTTTAACGGTACTGATATTAACTCCTCCGATAAGGTCAGGCTGGAAACACGCCGCAAGATGGCGTTCGTGCTCCAGAAGCCAGTGGTTTTCAATGCCAGTGTTTATGAGAATATCGCCTGCGGATTGAGGTGGCGCGGCGTGAATAGTCGGGATATTCACAAAGAAGTGGACGGTATTGTGGAAACGGTAGAGCTAAAATCGTATAAATACAGAAATGCCCGTACGCTTTCCGGGGGAGAGGTGCAGAGAGTGGCAATAGCCCGAGCGATTGCCGTCCAGCCGGAGGTATTGCTCCTGGATGAACCAACCGCTAATCTCGACCCGGTTTCGGCTTCCAAAATAGAAGATTTAATAGCCGGTATCATCAAACGGGAGACCATCACCGTTATCATGGCGACTCACGATATGTCCCAGGGGCAGCGTCTTGCCGACAGGATTGGCGTACTCGTTAATGGCGAGATGGTTCAAACTGGCGGTTTGCATGAGATATTTACTTCTCCCAGAAACAAGCAGGTGGCAGAGTTAGTTGGTATGGAAAACATCATCGACGGTGTGGTTACATCCAATGTGGGTGAAATGGCGACCATAGACATCAATGGCAGGGTAATAGAGGCTGTCACCGATTTCGATGTGGGGGTAGAAGTCTCGGTCTGTATGCGTCCGGAAGATATCACCGTAGCTCTTTCCAGGATATCGAGCAGTGCCCGGAATTCGATGGCTGGTAACATAACCTGGACGGTATCCACCGGCCCGCTCTGCCGTGTGGAAATCGACTGCGGATTTCCGCTGGTAGCGCTGGTTACCAGAAGGTCCGCTGAGGAAATGAGGCTGAAAAAGGGAACACAGGTTTTTGCTAACTTTAAAGCCGTGAGTATCCACGTTCTCAGGCGAAATTGACACCCAGATAGAATTGATGATATATTTTTCTATGCTGGCAGCGTAGCTCAGTGGTAGAGCAGGGGACTCATAATTCTAAGCCAGGTATGCCGATAGGTGCCGTCAGATACAAATTAGAACCTTTGTGTCAGTTGCCAAAAACCCGTTTTGAAGCTAAAGTGCTTTTTGGTGACATCCTGTCCCTTTTGGTTTGTCGCCAAAATGTCGCCAAAAATGGTGTCTTTTCTTGGCTGCCGGGCTACCAGCGGTGAGATTCCAACCAAGGGACTTCAGCCGCTGATAAAATTTCTTGTGCCAAGAAAACTTTTCACTATATGATTTACCCCTGTGCTGGGGTGTGCTAAATAGTTTGTCGGCAAAATGGAAGACCGTTAAGCTAGAGCTTCGGTATGCTTAGCGCCTCCGCGGTGGGGAATCGTTAAATAGCCCATCGGCAGTGGTGGGGATGGTGGCCTCGTGATGCTGCTCTCCTTTTATCATCACAGCCTTTGTGGCTGTTGTCATTACAAGCGCAGGCACAGGCTTAACCTCTCGTCAATTTGTATCGTTCTGCCTAGTCCCAATAGCAAATGGGGCCGGGGTTGTTACTATTTGATAGGCGCTTTA